>JBIQKP010000077.1:0-14828 GCA_044506405.1 Lysobacterales bacterium
TGGTTCGAGGCGGGCCAGAGAATGCCGAACTCCATCTCGCGCGTTTTGCTCGCGAGCGGAATCGCGCGCAGGTCCTGCATGTCGCGTCCACGGAGCACGATCGCCGGCAACAAGGTGGGCATGCCCGCCTCAACGACGCTCGACAACACCGCATCGATGCTGTCGATCTCGAACGCGACGCGCGGATGAACTTTGGCGTGCATGAGCACGGCATCGGCGGCGCGACGCATATCGAAACTTTCCGGCAATAGCACGAGTCGCTCGCCTTCGAGCTCCTTCAGCTCGATGCTCTTGCGTTTCGCATGGACGCTCGTGCTCGGCACGATGAGCGAGAACGGCTGCGACACGATTCGCTCGTAGCGGATGTTCGGCGAGTTGTGCGTCACGAGGCCGAACCCAAGATCGAGTCGACCCGCCTCGATCTCCGTCTCGACGCCGCTCGATGCGAGCTCCTGAACGCCGATCGTCACACCCGGATGCGCGTGGGCCATGTGACCTAGTACGGGAGGGACCCACGCGAAGTGAAGCGCGGGGATCACGCCCACATCGACGCGACCTGCGGTGAGCCCGGCAATGTTGCCAACCGCGTTGCACGCATCGTCGAGCTTGCGAAGCACGACCTCGGCGCCCTTGCGGAACGTCGCGCCGGCTTGCGTGAGAAACACGCGCTTGCCCACACGCTTGAACAACGGCGTGCGCAACGCCGCCTCGAGCTGGTTGATCTGTTGCGACACGCTCGGCTGCGAGATGCGCAGGCGCTCCGCCGCGCGGGTGAAGTTCTCGGTCTCCGCGACGGCCAAGAAGTACCGCAGATGTCGAATCTCGATCTCGCTCATGGGCAGGGTGATAGCTTCAGGCTATTGAGCCGTGCGATACAGTACCGAAAAACCAAAGCTGGAGCGCCGATTTCACAGTATCCGGCTTGGCGAAATTGACTTATAGGCCGCGCCTTCCCCATCATAGGCGCATTCTATATAGGGGTGCCAGCGCCATCCGCCGAGGCGCCCACTAAAAACCAGGCCGGCGAGCCGAAGCCATGGGTAAGCAGCTGCAAACGCGCAACGATAACTTTGCTTTCTCGATGACACGCCGACGCCTCCTGCAAGGCGCGATCGCGAGCGCGTTGCCGTGGGGCACCTGGTCGTGCTCAGGGGGGAGCTCGGACCCGAACACACTCGTCGTCGGCGGCTTGCCGGTGACGTGCAATCTCACGCTGCCCGTCGCATGTCACGCGCGGGAGGTGAGCAATCAGGCATTGCCGCCGGATGCGCCGAGATTCTCCTTTCAATACAGCAAGTACAGCGGCTGGCCGGAGATCAAGGAATCCTTGATGGCCAATCGCGTGTCGGCGGCGTACATGCTCGCCCCGCTCGTGATGGATCTTGCTGACAAGAAAATCCCCGTGAAGATCGTTTCGCTCGGTCATCGCTCCGGTGCGGTCATCATGGTGCGCACGGAATCGCCGTATGAGAGCTTCAAGCAACTGAAGGGCAAGCGCATCGCGATCCCGAGCCGCTTCGCGGTGGACTTTCTCTTCCTGCGCAAGATGCTCGCCGAAGAGAAGATGACCGTCGATCAGATCGAGATCGTCGAGATGCCGCCGCCCGACATGCCAGCGGCGCTCTACGCCAACGCCGTGGATGCCTATTGCACGGGCGAACCGTTCGGCGCCGCGGCGGAGCAAGCCGGCTACGCACGTCCTCTCAAGATGACGCGCGACGAATGGCCGAAATATATCTGCTGTGTGCTCACGGTCCGCGAAGAGCTCATTCAATCGAATCCCGAGATGGTGCAGCAACTCGTGAACCAAGTCCTCGGGGCTGGCGTGTGGCTCGACAAGGAGCACGCGAACCGCGACAAGGCTGCTGAGCTTGCCGCGCGACGCGAGTTCTTCAACCAAGACCCGAGCATCATTAAATATGTGATGGAGAACCCCGCCGATCGCGTCACATACGGCGACTTGCGCATGATCCGCTCCGAGTTCGAGGAGTTGATGGAGCTGTCTCTGCAAGCAGGCACGATCAAGCATCCGATTCCGTACGAAACCTATATGGAAGAAGGCTTCGCACGAAATGCGAAAGCGGCTCCGATTCCTTTGTGACCGTGGAGCCATAAGATGAAACGTGCGCTGATCCTTGCGTGCCTTTGGTTGCTCTCGCCGGTGGTCCACGCGGCCGATGAGGTCAGGCTCGTCTCAGGCGTGTTCGATCCGCCGCGCGCAGCGCCGGAAATCGACTTGCAAGGAACCCACGGCAAAGCACTGCACTTGGCGGACTATCGCGGCAAGGTCGTGGTGCTGGGATTCGGCTTCACCTCGTGCCCCGATGTGTGTCCGACGACGCTCGCCGTGCTCGCCCAGGCACGCAAGAAAGTCGGCGGCCTCGCGGATCAGGTTCAAGTCGTCTACATCACGGTCGACCCGCAGCGAGATACGCCGGCGCAGATGCGTCAGTATCTTGGCACATTCGACCCAACGTTCGTCGGGGGCACCGGGAGCGAGGCCGCGCTCGAGGCCGTGCGCAAGCAGTATGGGATTCTCGCGAACAAGCAAACGTACGGCTCGAACTACACGTTTGCGCACTCCTCATACACGTACTTGATCGACCGCTCAGGAAAGCTGCGCGCGCTCGCACCCTACGGACAGAGCGCGGACGATTTCGCGCACGACATCAAAGTGCTGTTGGCGGAGCATTGATGCAGTCGCGCGACGGGGAAGCCAAAACTACACGACCGCGTACACGTTGGCTGATCAGCGGCATCGCGGCGACGTGCCTGCTGGCACCGGCGATCTGGGCTGCGTTCGCTCCGATCGAGCCGCTCTCTCGCGAGGAGATCTTCGAGATTCCGAAAGGGACGTGGGCGCGACGCATGGCGGGTGATCAAGTGGAGATTCTGCCCGACACCATTCGATTGACACTCGGGCTCAACGACGTGCTCTTGCTCAAGAACCTCGACGAGGTTCCGCAGATGTTCGGCCCGACCTTGATGATGCCGGGCCAAAGCTTTCGCTTACCGTTCGCGAAGGCTGCCACATACGATTTTGCGTGCACCGCGCACGCGAGCGGACAGATGCGAATCATCGTCGATCCGTTCCCCGCGAACCCCTGGGCGAGGCTCGCTTGGCGCGTGCGATCTGTCATTCATGCCGATAACAACCCGTCGGAAGAAGGCGCTGATTCGCGTCTCGCACAGACGGCGAAATGAGAACCCACTAGCTCACCTCATCAATGAAGAAGCTGAACGAAACTCTCCCGTCGATCATCGTGATCGCCGTCCTGCTGGCGGTGTGGTGGATCACGGTCGTCCAAACGCGTAGCGTCATTTTCCCCACGCCTTGGAAAGTCGTGACAGGTACTGTCGAGCTCGTCCGTGACGGCACGCTCTGGGTACACATCGGCGCCTCCTTGATGCGCGTCGCAGCGGGATTCTTGCTCGCCGTCATCGTTGCAGTACCGCTCGGCCTGTGGATGGGCTGGGTGAAAGGCGCGTATATCACGCTCAACCCGCTCTTTCAGATCTTGCGCCCGATCTCGCCGATCGCGTGGATCCCCATCGCGATCTTGTGGTTCGGTGTCGGCAACGCATCGCCGATCTTCTTGATCTTCATCTCGTCCGTGTTTCCGATGATCGTGCAAACGACTGTCGGCGTACACACGATCGAGCGACGGTTCCTGCGCGCCGCGGAGAACTTCGGCGTGTCGCGCGCGACGCTGTTTCGTCAGGTCGTCATTCCCGCCGTCCTACCGCAGGTCCTGATCGGCATGCGGATCGGTCTCGGTGTTGCGTGGCTCGTCGTCGTCGCGGCAGAGATGATCGCGCTTCGCACCGGCCTCGGCTTCCTCATCATGGATTCGCGTAACGCCGGCAATCGTTACGACCTGGTCATCTCGGGGATGATCATCATCGGTTTGATTGGATTGATGCTCGATGGCGGCATGCGCCTGTTGGAAGGTCATAAGTTGGTAAGGTGGCGCTATGCGCACTAAGATCGAAATCAAGAACATCAAGAAGAGCTTCGGTGCGAACGGCACACGCCTGCCCGTCGTCGACGGCGTCGACTTGACCGTAGGCGATGGCGAGTTCGTCGCCATCGTCGGTCCGTCCGGCTGCGGCAAGTCCACCCTGATGAACATGGTGGCTGGCTTCACGCTTCCCGATGAAGGATCGATTGCCATCGACGGCGTCGTGCGTCAAAAGCCGAATCCGAAAGGCATCATGATCTCGCAGCAAGGCTCCGTCTTTCCGTGGCTCACCGTGCGCGAGAACCTGATGTTCGGTCTCAACGGACACGCGCACCTCGACAGGCATGGCCTCGCCGATCACTACGCGTCGATCGTGGGGCTGAAAGGTTTCGAGGAGAGCTATCCGCACGAGCTGTCGGGCGGCATGTTGAAGCGTGCGGAGATCGCACGCGCGCTGGTCGTCAAGCCCGACATCCTCTACATGGACGAGCCGTTCTCGGCGCTCGATGCGCTCATGAGCCTGCGCATTCGCAACGAGCTGCTGCGCATTCTCGCGGAGGAACGCCACACGGTGATGCTCATTACGCATGACGTCGAAGAAGCGATCCATTTGGCCGATCGCATCATGGTGCTTTCGCCGCGCCCGACGCGCATCCAAGCAACGTTCGATGTGCGCATCCCGCATCCGCGCCGGCTTACGAGCCCGGAAGCGCAGGAGCTGCGCGCAGCGGTGCTGCGCGAGCTCGGCGTCGAAGAGTAGGTCGATCCCCCCGACGCATCACGCGTCGGGCGCAGCACGTGGGTCGGAATTTATTCCGACATCAGAGGGTCGCAAGCGGCGCGAGAATCGCGCGATACGTGCCGAGCGCGAAGAGTAGAACCGTGACCGCGTCGGCAAGCAGCTCGACCACATACATCGCTTGGTCGACGATCTCCTCGCTCGACCCTTGCTCGCGCTGATATCGCTTGACGATAAAGCGCGCGATCAACAGGCCGATCTGCACGGCTAAACCGATCGCGATCGCAGAAGAACCGGCTTCGAATCCGATCGTCCGCGAGAAGAACAAGCTAAACGCCGCGACGCCGTACGCGATCAGAATGCCGCGTACCCAGCCAGACAGTCTCAATGCGTGCGCGTTCACGGTTCTTGTTTCAGTGTCGGTCGCCCGCACGCGTCTCGGCATCCGTCAACGCACGATGAAGAATGCGCTGCGCGGCAGCCGGATCGAACCCGAGCTGTACGGCGCGGGTCATATCGCGCCGCGCGCTCGCTTCGTCACGGCGCTTCGCTGCGATCAACGACAGATTGACGTATGGCACGGGATAGAGCGGATCACGCTGCAGCGCTGAGCGCAGCCACTGCACCGCTCGATCGAGGTCGCCCCCGTTGATGAGCATTTGCGCGATGTTGTTCCGCGCGATTGCGACGCCATCCATGCTGTAGATACTCGGATAGAGCACGAGCGTCAGGCGATGCCACCGCGCACGCAAGAGCTTCTTCTCGAAGCGCTCGAATCGCTCCTGTGCTTTCGCCCATTCGCGACGCTTCGCGTGGCGGCGCGCGAGCAAATGATCGCGACCCCAGACGACGAGCGCGAGGACGTACAAGATCAGCAGGACGAGGAGCCCAAGCGCTGCGGCCGGCGGCAGGCGCGTCAGCAGCAAATAGACGGCGACGAGCACCGTCATGATGATGAAGAGGTAGCGTTGCGGCCGCTTCATGTCGCAACCGCTCCGATTGCAGCCGGCTGCTCGTCATCCTGCTCGGGTTCTGTGATCGCTGCCGTTTCGCTCAGCGCGGCGGCGAGCGAACCCGCGACCTCGCGATCCAAGTAGGGCACGCGAATCGCATCCGAGCTTACGCCTGCACCGGCCGTATCGACCGAGACCGATGCCATACGATGGCGACGGTCGAACGGAGACTCGTTGAAGCGGACGACCTGCACGCGGTGGCGCGGGACGATGACGAGCTTGCGCGTGAGCCAACCGTATCGAAAGAACAATGCGTCCGGCTGCAGAGCCCAACGCGTATAGCGTACGTACATCGTCGCGTACCAAGCAGACACCGCAACGCCCACGAGCAGCAATAACAAAGACGAGTACGATCGAAGCGTCGCCGCGAGGACGATCGTGAGGAGCACCCAAATCACGAGGCTTCTTCGAAACACGCGCCGCCGCGCACGAGGCGCAAGCGGCTGCCAGTCCACAGCGGCAGTGAAGTCGACGCTCGGCAGCGCCTTTGCGATCAGCTCGCGCGCGAATCTCGGTTCCGCAAGCGGCGCGAGCCACCGCACTTTGCCGTGCGCCTCGGCACCGTTTTGCGATGAGACGCCGTCGCCTGCGAGGTCGACGCGCACCGTGACCCGTCGAAACAGGCGATGCAACACCGTGTCCACGACATGCGCGGTCTGAATACGCCGCAAACGCAGCGTGAGTGCGATGCGCGTGAACAATCCATAGCGTGCACGCAGATCCGCACCGACGCGCACGAGCTTGAAATCGTGCAGCGTCACGAGCGCGAACACGACTGAAAAAGCACGCACGAGAATGAGCCCGAACACAAGCACGCCCAGTGCGAGCGCGCCCTGAATGATGGGACCACTCGCGACGAACTCGTTGAGTACAGCATCGCTCAACTGCGATTTGATGAGGGCACTCAGGACGTCGAACGCACCCGATTGGTGGATCAACCCGAAGAGACCCGCGACCACGAGCATGCCGCGATTGTCGATGAGGCCGAACTTCACGAGCTCCGAGCTGGGCATGTGCAGGAGCACTTCTTCTTTGGCGGTTTCGCTCGGACGCGCTTCATGCCCTCGCGATGCGAACACCTGCCGCCGCAACTCTTCCGCTGCCTGTAGGCCCAGCACTTGAATGAGCGCCTCGGGTCTTCCGCCGGTCGAAGTCTCGACGCGCACCTCCGCCACGCCGAGCAGTCGATGCAGGAGGCGCCTTTCTGTATCGATGTTCTCGATCCGCGCGTAGTCGATTTGTCGGACGTTGTTGAAGAATAGGCCTTCGCGGATGACGAGACCCGTCGGACCGAAACCGTAACGATAGAAGCACTGCTTCCAGATCGCCCCTGCGATCAGAGGGACCGCGATATACCCGAGCCACGGCGGCCCATCGTTTCTCGTACCGAACAGCACGGCCACAATGATGGGCACGATGAACTGACGAACGAACGCGACGGTCGCGAAGAGCCACGACATCGGATGCAATCGTTGCCGCGGTTCGAATGCCTGCTCATGCACTGGCCGCATGTCTCCCGAGCAAGCTGTCTCGCAACGCGAGCGCGTCTTCGTGCCGCAGGCCCTCGAGCTCGACCTTCGTGTAACGGCTACCCGCGGTGTAGAGCTTCAAGGTGGCGATGCCATAACGCCGTTGCAGGGGGCCCTGCGAGACATCCGAGTGCTGAATGCGTACGCGTGGAAGCGATGTCTGAGTGCGCCACCAGACACCTTCCCGAATGGTGAGCCCGGCGTCATCGACGCGATACGTCAACCGACGGTAACGCGCCTTGGTCCAATGCCAACCGTACAGTACTCCGAGGAGGATCACCGCGAGCAAGCTCGCGAGCGCCGCCAGCGCCGATAGAGGTGCTAGGGGCACGACACAGGCTACCGCCAGGATGGCCGTGACCAGCGCGACTTCCCAACGCCAGGTGCTGACGACCGCCGGATCGACGTGCTGGTCGGACATCATTCGAAGCTCATCGTCTTCATGCGCGGCATTGTACAGGGTCAGCGGCAGGTGACGCCGGTCGAGCACGGCACACGGTCAGTGGCGCGATCGTCGTCACTTGAGGAAGAATGGGCACCATGCCCGAGATCGCCCCCGTCTCTGCGTCGGAGCGCATCGATATTCTCGATACGACTCGCGGTATCGCCGTGCTCGGCATTCTGGTCTTGAACATCGCGGGATTCGGCTTGCCGTACGCGTACGAAGATCCGACGAACTGGGGCGGCGACGAAGGCAAGAACCTGCTCGTCTGGCGTGTTGCCTCGCTCTTCTTCGAAGGCACGATGCGCGGCCTGTTCACGCTGCTGTTCGGCGCCGGCGTAGTCTTGTTCGTTCAGCGTCATCGCGAGCGCAATCCGGATGCCCCGATCGCGAAGCTGTACTACCGTCGTACGTTCTTGCTGATCGTGTTCGGCCTCATCAATGGCTATGCGCTGCTGTGGGAGGGAGACATCCTCTTCTACTACGGCGTCACCGGACTCCTCCTCTACTTCTTCCGCAATCTCTCGCCGCGCGTGCTCATCGCCTGCGCGCTCGTCGCCTTCCTCGCGCAATGGGGCGTCGCGATCCACGAGTACGTCACGTACCGCGACGTGAAAGAAGCCGCGGAAGTCGCGCAGAAGGACTACTACGACGGCGGCGATCTCACGCTCGATGACGAAGCCGTACTGAACGAGTACGCCGATCTTCAGGGCAACTTCAAGCCTTCGGAATCGCAGATCGAGGACACGATGGACGAGATCCGCCGCAGCTATGCGAGCGCATTCTGGTTCATGGCGCAGCGGACGTTCTACATTCAAACAAAGTACTTCCTCCGGCACGGCATCGGCGATGTCTTGAGCTTCATGCTGCTCGGGATGGCGCTGCTCAAGCTCGGCGTGCTCACGGGCGTCGCCTCTCGAAGGACGTACGCTTGGATGGCGCTCATGGGTTACACGCTTGGGCTCATCGTCAACGGCTTCGAGACGGTGAGCTTCGAGCGCGCGCACTTCAGTGTCGATGCCCTCATGCGGTCGTATGTGACGTACGACTTGGGTCGCCTGTTCATGACCCTCGGTCACGTCGGCCTCATCATGCTTCTGTACCGTCGCGGCGCATTCCTCAGAGCACAGCGCGTGCTCGGCGCAGTGGGTCGCATGGCGCTCACGAACTACCTTTCGCAGAGTGCGATTTGTTTATTCGTGTTCACCGGCGCGGGCCTTGCCCTCTATGGTCAGCTCGAGCGCTACGAGCTCTACTATGTCGTGTTCGCGATCTGGATCGCGCAGCTCGTATGGAGCCCACTGTGGCTCAAGTACTTTCCTTTCGGCCCTGCGGAATGGGTGTGGCGCAAGCTCACCTACGGCTTCGGCGCGCCGAAGCCGTAGGCCCCTTGCCTTAGGCTGTAGGCTGTAGGCCGTAGGCCGTAGCCAGAACAGAGACACTTCCTCACACCTGCCAGCCAACACTTCTTACCTACAGCCTACAGCCTACAGCCTACAGCCTAGCCCTGAGCCAGCTTCCTCACCGCCTCCATCGTATCCGCCTCACTCGCAGGCTTGTCTGGCCGATAGCGTTTCACGCGCGCGAGCCGCAGCGCGAGGCCGCCGGGATATCTCGGGCTCACTTGCAGATCGCTGAAGGCGATCTCGACGACGAGCTCAGGGCGCACGTACACGGTGTAAGCGTCGCGACGCGTCTCTCGCTTCAAGAACGCCTGCGTTTGCCATTCGAGCATCTCGTCGGTGAGTCCCTTGAAGGTCTTGCCGAGCATGACGTACTCGCTCGTGACCGGATCGAGCGCGCCAAGGTGCAGATTCGACAACTTGCCCGTGCGTCGCCCGTTGCCCCACTCCGCGGCAAGCACGACGAGATCCAACGTGTGCGCGCGTTTGATCTTGAGCCAGCTCGCACCGCGATTGCCGGCTTCGTACGGCGCGTCGAGCGACTTCGCCATCAAGCCTTCGTGGCCCGCTGCGATCGAAGCGTCGTAGAACGCTTGCGCAGCCTCCACCGACGCTGTCACGAGCCGCGGGATCCGCATCGATTCCGGTACCACCCGGAGCAGCGCTTCAATGCGCTCGCGAGTCGAACGCTCCGCGATGCCCTCACCGTCGATGAGTAAGCAATCGAAGAAGTACGCGTGTATGGGCAGCTCGGCCTGCATTGCGGCGACATCGAGCTTCCTGCCGAAGCGGCGCATCGTCGTTTGAAACGGATGGGGCCGGCCCGTCGTCATCATCGCGATCGCTTCGCCGTCGAGGACGAACGATCGGTTCGAGAAGCTGCGCACAGCCTCGACGATCTCGGGCACCGACGCGGTCACATCGTTACCGCTTCGAGTATAGATATGGACGGCGTCATCGACCTTGTGGACCTGTATCCGAGCGCCGTCCATCTTCCACTCGAACGCGACTTCTCCGCCAAGTTGCTGCAACGCCTCCGCGACATCGGCGGCCGTTTGGGCAAGCATGGGCGCGATCGGCGAAAGCAGTTGAAGCTGAAAGCGCGCCAAGCCGCTTGCGCCTTCAGTCAGTGCCGCGAGCGCCACCGCGCCGAGATGCTCGGCAAACATCGCAGCCCGACGAACGGTTGCGATGGGAAGCTCGGCGGCATTCGCGATTGCATCGATCATCACGCCCGCAAGCGCGCCCTGACGAAGCTCGCCGGTCAGTAGACGAAAGATGAAATCGCGCTCGACCGGCGTGCTGAGCCCGATCAACTCACCCAACTGCTCCGCACGCTTTTTCGTCGAGCCCGCGCCGCGAAGCGCGGCGAGCGCGCTCAGCCGCGCATCGAGATCTCGAAGGGTGAGGGTTGAGTGTTCCGCAGGCGCGACAGCGGCTGCCGCTTGGAGACCCGCGTACTGGATTCCGATTTTTCCTTGCGGGATCTCGCCGGATAAATACAGCACGGCGATGTCTATCTCGCTCGCATCGAGCGCGCGCAACGCGCCCGCGAGTTCGCGAATCTTGCCGGTGCGCGAGGCCGTGCTCGCGACGCGCTTCGAGACCTCCGCAAGCTCCGCTACGAGGGTCATAACGATTCGTCACTCCCTCGCGCGTGCGAACCTCACGACCGCGCCGCCACTGCGCGCCGAAGTGCCTGATCCATCTCCGCGACTGCGCACACGATGTGATAGAACGTGCTGGCCGGCGCCGGCTCTTCTATCAACGTGCCCTCGACTGTGATCTTGTCGTACCACAAGCCGGGCAGCGGCGTGCTCAAGTATTTCTGCAACGCCCGCGCCGCTTCGTCCGCCGCGGCCCAATAAATCGGATCGCCGGTGAGCTCAGCCATCGTGCATGCGGCCTTCATGCGCTCGGTTTGCGGCCATAGGCGCGCTTGCGCATCGCGCACGACTGTGTCCGTGAGCATCGTGTTCATCACGACACCGCGCGTGCGATCGACACCGTGCGCCTCGGCCAACGCGACGAGCCGATACGCAACGTCGCTCGCCTTCTTTGCCGAGCGTGCCTCCTTGCGGCGTGCGGACCAGCGTAACAGCAGCCACGCCCACTCGTATTGATGACCGGGCTCGACGACACGACCGTCCACGCCTTGCGCGGGACGCCAATCGCGATCGAAGAACTCCAGCACGAAGCCCGTCCCCGGATCGATGAAGCACGTCAATGCCAGCTCGACGATTTCGTCCGCAAGCGCGCTCCACTGCGGCGCTCGATCGAGCTCCATCCATTCGAGGCTCGCTTCGAGCAAGTGCATGTGGGAGTTGGAAATGAGCGGCGTGATCCGCGGTTGGCTTTCTTCGAATCCCGCGATGTGATGACCGAGTCGAGCTCGCAACACGTCGTGCAGCTCATGGGCCCTCTGTCGATCGTCGCCACGCGAGAACGTCTGGTACGCGCATGCAAACGCTAGCAGCGCGAACGCTTGATCGTAGAGCACAGCGCGTTCGGTCACGACGCGCCCGTCCGGTTCCACGAGCCCACGAAAGAGTCCGTCTTCGCGGCGATAGTGCTGAAGGAAATAGTCGAGCCCGTGCTGCACGGCTTGCCGCGCCGGCCCGGTCCACCCGAGCGCTTCCGCATGGCTATAGCAATAGATCTGCCGTGGATTGACGCGCGCGCGCCGCGGCTCGACGAGACCGGTCCCGTCCTGCGCGACACGTTCGAAGAACCCGCCGCGCTCGCGGTCCGCGCCCTGCGCCCACCACCGCGTGTAAGCGTGCTCGAGCAACCAAGCTTTCAGCGCTCGACACGTTTGCGCCGCGGCTTCGATCGGATTGGAATCAGAAATGACGAGATTCTGCACGGGCGAGGTATTCACTGCGATTGCGCACCAGGCATCCTAACTTAACGCTTTGACGGATCGAAAGTTGATACCAAGAGGCGACGACTAAGGGCACATAGGCCCACGTCACAACGCAGAAAGGCAGCGATCGGATGCGTCTTCTTGAAACTTTTTTCTGGCGGCGCTGAAACTGTCTCTCGTTCAGCCCTCCCATAGACGGGCGGCGCCGCGCACGCCGGACGAGTCACCCCACTTCGCCGGCACGATGCGGGCGCTCCATGTGTCCGAGAACACGTAGCGACGAATCGCATCGGGCAGCCGTTCGTAGAGCTCGGAAACGTTGGACATCCCGCCGCCGAGCACGATCGTGTCCGGATCGACGATGTTGCAGATCACGGCAAGTCCGCGCGCGAGCCGGTGAACATAGCGCTCGAGCGCGGCCCGCGCCTGCCCTTCGCCGGCGCGCGCGTTGCGCACAATCGTTTCTCCATCCAGCGTTTCGCCAGCGACTCTCGCATAGTCTCGCTGCAAGCCGCTCCCCGACACCCAGGTCTCGAGACACCCGCGCTGACCGCACCAGCATGGCGGCGTGCCGATCTCCTCGTGCGTCGGCCACGGCAAAGGCGTGTGCCCCCACTCGCCGCCCACACCATTCGCACCTTCCACCAACTGACGGTTCACGACGAGACCGCCGCCGCAGCCCGTTCCGATGATCACAGCGAACGCGACTTTTGATCCGGCCGCCGCGCCGTCCACGACTTCCGAGAGCGCGAGGCAATTCGCGTCGTTTGCGACCCTGATCTCGCGCCCGAGTGCCGCGATCAAATCGCTGCGGAAATCGCGACCGTTCAAGTACACCGAGTTGGCGTTACGCATCACACCCGTGCGCGGCGAGATCGAGCCGGGCGTGCCGATGCCGATCGTGCCTCGACCGCCGACCTGCTGCTCGACCTGCTGCACGAGGTCGCACACGACCTTGATCGCGGGATCGTAGCGACCGGGATTCGATGCACGCACGCGCGTCAGGAACTGGCCGTCGCGATCGAGCGCAGCCGCTTCGATCTTCGTCCCGCCGAAGTCGACACCGATTTGAATCGTGTTCGTATTCACTGTTGCGGTAAAGGCAACGCGACAGCACTTGCCGCCGTTATCAATCGCAGCCATGAGATTCGTTGTAGGCGCTGCGCGCAAAGGTACGTTCAATCGTGGGTGAAGTAAATTTCTTTGGTTGAGAGGTATGTTGAACGATCGTGCCTCGTACACGCGCGCGCCTAGCGGCAGAGCGGACGTCTAGGCCGCGGGCAGGAACTTGTCGGTCCTTCGGTGATCGATTACCACATCGCACGGCGGGTGCCCGCACTATTGGCTTTTCACCAGCGCGACACCAACTCGTACCGCGCCGCGGATCTGCCACATCGAACGTAAGACGTGGCTCTTGAATGGTGCGCGTGCTAGCACGAGCGGGATCCGACAAGTTCCTGCCCGCGCCCTCCCATCCGCTCGAAGAGCGCGCTCACCTCAGTACACTGCTTGCTATCGCGCATTGCTGGGGGACATTCTTCTTCTCGAGGAATGTCCCCGCTGCTCTTCTCTTCTCTTTTCCCACCCTAACGCTGCGGTCGGCACCGAGGGCCTGACGCTCGGGACTTGTTTCGGGAGCATCGAAATCAGGACGATTTCGTTGCAGGCCTACACGGATGTATTCACGGCCGGTCCCGAAACAAGTCCCGAGCGGCAGACCCGCTCGTCACGTCTAGCACTGACTCGTCAGTTGAGGACACTCCTCGACGACGAGGAATGTCCCCGTCAGTAGACGGCGGTCTTCATGAGGGCCGATCGTGATGGCAGCAGGCGATCGTTGAGCGGCAAGATGGCCGCCCCGATGGCCGCTGCGTCGGACGCCATCGCCGCGCGCAGCACGGGGGCGATTGCCGGTACGTCGCCAGCGCGCTTTCGAAGTCGCTGATTGAGTCGTTCCGCAAGGCGGTCGACGAGCTCCGCGGGGAGCCGCCCCCCGATGAATACCGCCTTCGGATTCACGAGACAGCTGATCGCGATCAGCGGGTCTGTCAGGAAATCGGCCGACGCCTCGAGCCACTCGGAAACGATTGCCTGTGCGCTTTCGCTCGAACCTTCGATCTGCTCAGGTCGAGATATCTGGTGACCCACCGCCAGCAAACGCTCGTACAGCGCCGACAGCGATACCACCTCCTGCAACGAACGCGCGTCAGTTCGCCGCGAGCGCAGCGGCAAGAATCCGATCTCTCCGCTTCGTCCGTCCGCGCCGCGAAAGACGTTGCCCTCGATGACGAGCGCGCCGCCGAGCGCCGCGCTGATCAGAATATAAAAGAAGCTCGGACTGCGCAGCCCGTGACCGAACTGCAACTCGCCGATCGCAGCCGCGGTGGCATCATTCTCGACGAACACCGGCAAAGGCAGCACATCAGCGAACAGGCGCGTGACATCGACTGCACTCCACACCCCATAGCTCGAAGGTCGATTCGGCAAGGTCACACGCCCAAGATCATCGGGAAGCGCGATGCCGATTCCGATGATCCGGTCCGGCGGCACGCGTTTGCCCTCCAGCATTGCGCCGATCGCTCTGCGCGAGAATGCTACGACTTGATCCGGTGATGCGAAATCGATCTCCTGAGTCGCACGCGCGCGCACGCTCCCAGTGAAATCGAGCGCGACGACCGTGACATGATCGCGGTCGATATTGATACCGATCGAAAAGCACCCATCGGGATTGATCGCGAGACGGATCGCCGGCTGCCCTCGCCTTCCATGCAGACGTCCAACTTCTACGATGAGATTCTCGTGCAGTAGACGGTTCGTGATGTTCGCGATGGCCGGTGTCGTGAGTCCAGTGAGCCGCGCGAGATCGACGCGCGT
>JBIQKP010000078.1:0-9535 GCA_044506405.1 Lysobacterales bacterium
CCCCCATGCAGTTGCAGCCGAGCTCGATTGGCGCGGAAGCAACGGTTTGTTCCATCAAGAACGACTAGCGCGAACTCTTAGCGCGTTGTGACCGACCGTTTCAGGGGAATGTGAGGAATGCCGCCGGCGCAGGGACGAAAGCCCACGGCAAGAAATGAATCCGTGCTTCGACTGGATCCCCGGAGCGCAGTGCGCGAATCGCGAACCGACACACGACCTACGGTGCGGAACGCGAGGCCCGCTGTAGTCTGCACCCCACAGGGAGAATGTTTAGCGAATCGCGCTTCGTAGCAGCTTCAATATCCCGCCCGCGCGTTCGCGGCTCGACACGATGCGTTGTCCTCGCCGCAGGACGAACACGAACTGTCCGCCATCCAAGCGTTCCACGTACTCGACTCGGCGAAGGTTGACGAGACAGGAGCGGTCGATGCGGATGAAGTCGCTCGCGGAGAGCTGCGCACTCAGGCGCTTCAACGTGGCGCGCACGAGGAAGCGCTCGTCGCCGACATGGATTGTGACGTAGTTGCCGCTGACCTCCATGAAGTCGATTGCGCACGCTTCGAGAAAGTGAAAGCGATGGTTCCGCTCACCGACCAAGAGAACGTCGCCGTTCGCGCGCACGCTCCGCCCTTCGGTCTCGGCCTCTGTCGGCATCCGAGGAGAGGGCACTTCCCTTACGATCTCAGGATGAAGCGCATGCACGACCTCACGCGCACGAAGCTCTCCTTCGAAGATCAAGCTTGGTATGCCCATTCGAAACTCGCGTGCGGCCCCGAACGTGTCGATCCTAATGTCACTTCAACGCGCGGCAAGTACGGACTCACAACACCTTCGCAACGATTAGCAACGAACGATACTTCTGTCCGCGCGCGTCGGACAGGGTTCGGACAGCGAAGTGTCCGAACTGTACCGATGTGTCCGCATTCGACTCGCAGGTTTGTTTCTGCTGATGCGGTGCGGGCGGTCGGTCAAACGCGTTGGAGTAAATTCCGGACCTACATGGGCTCGCGACCTGCCGCCGTCCGCGCTCGCAAGCGTGCATAATCGCGCGACAGAGTCCGACGTACCGAGGAGGCCGCTGAACCATGATCGAGCTGATGATTCCACAAAGACGGCGAGATCTCGGCGGCTTCGAAGTGGGCCGGGTGCTGCCCTTCGCGAAGCGTAGGATGGTCGGACCCTTCATCTTCTTCGATCACATGGGGCCGATCGAATTCCAGCCAGGGATTCCGCGCACTGTGGATGTGCGGCCGCATCCTCACATCGGTCTCGCGACGATTACGTACCTGTTTCAGGGCGAGATCATGCATCGGGACAGCGTCGCGTCCGAGCAGGCGATTCTTCCTGGAGAGGTGAACTGGATGACCGCGGGCCGCGGCATTACGCACTCCGAACGCTTCGAACGTGCGCGCCGAGAAGGCGGCCCGCTCGACGGCATCCAGGCATGGGTCGCCTTGCCGAATGGAAGCGAGGAAACGGATCCGTCGTTCACACACTACGGCAGCGAGCAGCTTCCTGCATTCAACGAAGGCGGCGTGTCAGCGCGTTTGATTGCCGGGGAGGCATTCGGGCTCAAGTCGCAGGTTCGCACGCATTCTCCTTTGTTCTATGTTCATTGGACGCTGCAACCGGGCGCCCGAGCATCGTTGCCGAATGAGTACTCGGAACGAGCGCTCTATATTGCTTCGGGGACGATCGAGGTGAGCGGCCAACGGTGCGAGCCAGGACAGATGATCGTACTCAGCCCGGGCCACGCGGTGACGATCGTCGCGGAGAGCGAAGCAACCGTCATGGCGCTCGGCGGTGAGTCGGTCGGTCCACGCTTCATCGAGTGGAATTTCGTTTCTTCCTCTCAAGAGCGCATCGAACAAGCGAAAGCGGATTGGCGAGCAGGTCGAATGAAGCTGCCCGACTTCGACAACGACGAATTCATCCCGCTTCCTGGCGATCCGCCTCCGCCGCCGGAGCCGATGTCGTAGACGACGCGAGCTTTGGTCCGCGTTGAGAAGGATGCTCTCGCATTGACGCAGAGATCGGAAAGGAGAAAGAAGGCTCTTCCTTCCGAACTCTGCGCCTTCGCGCGACCCTCTTACGTTGTTCGTCACCCCCGCGGAGGCGGGGGCCTATCGGAAGGACAAGCCGAAGATGGATCCCCGCCTCCGCGAGGACGACGATCATTGTGAGGACGCCTATCGCCTCCTTCCATGAAAGCTGTGCGCCGCCGCGGGGACGACGCACCTTGGGTTCACTCTCTCACGCAGCCAACTGCACGTGATCTCCCGCAAGCATGCGGTCGACATCGAGCACGAGGATCATGCGATCGCCGACCGTGGCGATCGCGCTGATCAGCTGCTCGCTGTGCGTCTCGTCTCGATCCGGCGCGTCCTTGAGATCTTCCGGCGCGAGATCGACGACGTCCGAGACGCCGTCGACGACCAATCCGAACTCTTTCCGGCCGCGCGCGCTTTCCACCGAAAGCACGATGATGACCGTTAGCGGCGAGGGATCGATCGGAGCGATCCCGATCCGCCGGCGCATATCCATGATCGGCACGATCGAGCCGCGCAGATTCAGAACCCCGAGTAGATGCGCAGGCGCATCCGGCATGTGCGTCACTGGAGAGAATCCGCGGATCTCTTGGACGCGCAAGATATCGACCGCGTAGGTCTCCTTCTCCAGCGTAAACGAGAGCACCTGACGACCCGCATGCTTGTGGCTGCTCGCCATCGGCTCAGTTGTAGGCTCGGTCATGATTAGAACTCCTGCCACACAGCGTCATGCCCGCTCGCTCTCGCGACCGACGACGCTTTCGGACGCGCGGCGGCGCTCGCCGAAGGAGCCGAAGGCTTTCTTGCGGGAAACTGCGTGACCTGCGCTTGATACGTGCTCGCCACTGGCGCAATGGCGCGTTCCGTACCCGTCTTGAACTGAGACATCAACTTCACCATCTCTTCCGCGCGCTGCTCGAGCGTCTTGCTCGCAGCGGAGACTTCCTCGACGAGCGCGGCGTTCTGCTGCGTCGTCTGATCCATCTGCGTCACGGCATTGTTCACCTGCTCGATGCCGGCAGCTTGCTCTTCGCTCGCCGCTGCAATCTCGGCGACGATGTCCGTCACCTTCTTCACGGCATCCATGATGTCATCGAGCGTCTTGCCGGATTCGTCAACGAGCTCCGAGCCCGCTTTGACCTTCTGTACCGAGTCGCCAATCAGCTCTTTGATCTCTTTCGCGGCGGTCGCGCTACGCTGCGCAAGACTGCGCACTTCGGTCGCGACGACAGCGAAGCCTCGACCTTGTTCGCCCGCGCGTGCGGCTTCCACGGCTGCATTCAGCGCCAGCAAGTTCGTCTGGAACGCGATTTCGTCGATGACGCCAATGATGTCCGCGATCTTGCGGCTGGAGGCATTGATTTCCTCCATCGCTGCGACGACGCGCTGAACGACCGCGCCGCCTTTCTCTGCGTGCGAGCGGGCGTTGCTCGATAGCTGGTTCGCCTGACGCGCGTTGTCCGCATTCTGCTTCACGGTCGCCGTCATCTGCTCCATGCTCGAAGCGGTCTCTTCGAGCGCGGCAGCTTGTTCCTGAGTTCGCTGACTCAGATCGTCATTGCCTCGCGCGATCTGCACGGAGCCCGACGACATGCCGCTCGTCGTTTCCTTGGAACGCGCAATGATTTCCTGCAGCTTCGCGATGAAGCCATTCATGGAGGCCGAGATCTCACCGAACTCCGCGCCCATCGAAGGCAGCCGGTACGTGAGGTCGCCTTCGCCAGCGCGGAGATCTTCAGTGGCGCGCAGGACTTGCCGCAGCGGATTCACGATGCTGCGAGCGATCATCACGGCGAGGAACACAGATAGGAGAACGGCCAGGGTGCCCCCGCCGATGAGCACGAAGTTGGCGGTCGAACGCGCCGCTTCCGCTTCCTTCAGACGCTCCTCCAGGAGCTTCGATTCGGTCTCGCTGATCTCCGAGAGCTGACGACGCATGGCATCCATTCCCGCCTTGCCGCGCGCTTCCCGCTCGTACGCGACGATCGCGTCCATCGCTTTCGAACCGGCCTCGACTTCGCGACGAAGGGCAATACCGGGCTCGATCGCCTGCGCGAGCCAGGATCCGAGCGTGCTCTTGAGCTCGTCGATCCGCCGCTGTTGAGACGGGTTGTCGGAAGTGAGCTCTTTGATCTCGCTCCAATGGGCCTGAAATGCATCGCGCCCTGCGTTGTACGGCTCCAGGAACGCGTCCGTTCCGGTAATCATGTAGCCACGCGCGCCGGTTTCGATATTGATCAGCGAGCTGAGCATCGTGCTCGCCTCGTCCAACACTTTATACGTGTGGATGTTCATCTCTTGCGCGGCGACCTGCTTGTCTTGGCTGACTTTGGCCGTCGTGATCAAAGCGATGAGGATCGCAACGATGAGGCCGAATGCGGCGCTCAGTCGTGCGCTGATGGTTAACCTGGACAGGCTCATGAAAGACTCCTACGAACTCAAAATGAACAATCGATATCAAGCTGCAACATGCGAAAACCACGTTCTTCGCCCTGTTGCGGAGTAACGTCGTTGAAGAAGTACGAGAGGCGGGCGCCGACTCGTTCTGAGGAATCGAATGCGACGCGCAGGACATGCCCTCTGCTGCCGGTGACGCCGCCGCCGAAATCGCCGTCGAAATGTTGCCCAAACACCGCGTCTCGGCCGATGTGCGCGTATTCGTAACCCGCACTCCAGCGAGAGAGCTGAGCGGGCCTGACTTTCAGACCCGCCGCGTATGCTTCATCGCCTGATTCGGCCGCGGAGTTGCGCGCGAGATGGGCGAATGCAGTGAGCTCGCCGACGTAGAACTCGGCGCTCCACTCCACGGCGATATCAGCGATCTCGAAGTCGCTCGCGAGCGTGCCATCGAGGTTCACGCTATTGCCGTACGCGCTCTCACCGTCGAGGAAGGGTCGGCGACCTGCCACATCCGTGAAATCATTGAGCGTTAGAGCGACAGTCCAATTGGAGCGGTCCGCGGAATGTGCCCAACCGAGTTGAAGCCCTTGCTGCCGCGAATCCGATGCGGTGCTGCGATCCTCCAACCAGAAGTTGAACACCGTCGCGAAGAATCCCGCGCTCGGCGAATAGCTGAGTGCGATGCCTTCGGGATTGAAGTCACCTCCGGTGAGAAAGCTTTGCGCCGGTCGCCAAGTCGGGAACGGAATCTTGCCGAGTTTCGCCCCGAGGGACGCGGGCATATGCCAGTCCAGATAGGCGAGATCGACGCCGACCGCTTTGCGGGAGTACCCGCCCGAAAACGTAACGTGCGCCGAACGCGGATCGCCCTCACCCGTCGAGAGCCGGAATACGGCTTGCGTCGATGGACTTACGTCCGCTGCCACGCCCAGGCGTGCGCGCACTCGCTGTCGGTCGTGCTCTGCTCCGAGCGTATCGATGGCCTCATAGCGGTAGCGAACGTCACCGGTGAAGACGAAGCCGTCGTACGACAATCCGTCGTCCGCAGCTTCGACGCCACGGGTTTCGGCCGGGCAAATGCTCGGCGGTATCGACAGGCTCAATAAGAGCAGCACTCGGCGCATTAGTTGATCTCACGAACGATTCCCCTCGCTTATCGGAGTGGTGCGTGAGGAGTTGAGCGAGGTTGCGCCGAATCAGCTTTGGCCTACCCATTCGTAAGGGACCTCGCCGGGGACATTCCTCGTCCTCGGGAGTGTCCCGGCGTCAATCCACAGTTCGCGACATTCCTCGCCGGCACACATCAGGCTTTGTCCCACGCGCGCCTACATGAGCCGCCCAGAGGGCTGTGCATCGGTTGCCCGATACGCCCGACACCTGGCGCGCCTCATACGTGAGATGCGAGACTCGCGCACTTTGATTCCCCAGGCCTAGATAAATGTCGATGACGGCTGACAGCACCTCAGCGCCGAAAGCAACTCGTAGAGAATGGATCGGCCTCGCGGTCATCGCAGTCCCGTGTCTGTTGTACTCGATGGACTTGAACGTCCTGAATCTCGCGATTCCGCATCTGACGGCCGATCTCAGCCCCACCTCGACTCAGCTGCTGTGGATCGTCGATATTTACGGGTTCCTGCTCGCGGGCTTTCTCATCACGATGGGTACGCTCGGGGATCGCATCGGGCGGCGACGGTTGCTGATGATCGGCGCGGGCGCGTTCGGACTCGCATCCGTGTTCGCGGCATTCGCGACAACGGCAGAGATGCTGATCCTTGCGCGTGCGGTGCTCGGCATTGCAGCCGCGACGCTTGCGCCTTCGACGCTCTCACTCATCCGCAACATGTTCCTCGATGCGCGCGAGCGCACGACCGCCATCGGTGTGTGGGTCGGCTGCTTCGCTGCCGGCAGCGTCGTCGGCCCGCTCATCGGCGGCATCCTGCTCGAGTATTTCTGGTGGGGATCGGTGTTCTTGATCGCCGTCCCGATGATGGTGCTGCTGCTCGTGCTCGCTCCGGTGCTGCTGCCTGAGTACCGCGATCCAAACGCCACGCGCCTCGACCTCGCAAGCGCCGTGCTCGCGACGACGACAGTGCTTTCGATGATCTTCGGGATGAAGCACATCGCGATCTACGGCGTGCAGCCTTCCGCGCTCGCGGCAGTGGTCGCCAGTCTCATCCTTGGGACGCTATTCGTACGACGCCAACGTCGCCTGGCCGATCCGATGATCGATCTGCGATTGTTCAAGCGCCCGATCTTCACGGCCGCCTTGTGCGTGAACATCATCGGTGTGTTCGCGGCGTTCGGTGCGTTCTTGTTTATCGTGCAGTATCTCCAGCTCGTGCTTGGCATGGGCCCGCTCGAAGCGGGCCTGTGGCTCATGCCGTCGGGGCTCGTCTTCGTCGCAGGCTCGGTCCTCGCGCCTATCATCGTCCGCCGTTATCCGCCGAGCACGATTCTCGGATGTGGGTTTTTCATCGCGGCGATTGGCTATGGCGTGCTCACACAAATCGGTCCAAGCGGACCGCTCTGGATCTTGATCTTGGGGTTCCTATTGTTCTGCGCGGGCTTAGCGCCAATGGGTGCCCTCACAACCGATTTGGTCATGTCCGACGTTCCGCCCGAACGAGCGGGTGCTGCCTCCGGCATTTCCGAGACGAGCTTCGAGTTCGGCGCGGCGCTCGGCATCGCGGTACTCGGAAGCATCGTAGGTGCGATCTATCGGACACAGATGAACGAAGTGCACTTACCTGAGCTCACGGCAGAGATGGCCCGAGCCGCACGCGAAACGCTGGGTGCCGCGATGGAGGTCGCTCAATCGATCGACGGCGAAGCGCGCGACGTTCTCGAGCGCGCGGCGAGCGACGCATTCACTCGAGGCATGCACATCGCGTCGTTCGCGAGCGCCCTCCTTGCGCTTGCAGCATCGTTCGTGTGCTGGCGCTTCATGGGTCAGAAGAAGGCGGCAGCGAACGTAGCCGCCGAGTTGCGTGCGGAAGGCGAATCGTAGAGCGCGGGCGCCGCAGCGCCCGCGTACCCACCTTGCAGACGCCGCGGGGTCTGATCGGGCGTGACTACTGTCCGAACCCGATGCTTTCGAGCTTCGACTGGTCTAGGTATTTCGCGAACGTTTGAAAGCCATTGGCGACGTTCGAGTCGGTCATGAGCTCCTGCATGGCGACTTGTCCGAGCGTGCCGAAGCTCTGCTGGAACGCGACCGCTCCTTCGTACTTGAAGGCTTCGGCGGCTTGTTTGCGACACGAGTCTGTGAGCAGCCGCTCGAGCAGCGCCGCGACATCGCGATCGAGCGCATCGCGCGCCTCCGGCGTCACGCTGCTGATGCTTGCGACGTCCGGGTGCAGCGAGGCATTCGCGAAGATCCAACGTACGAGATCCGTCTTGTCCTTCTGAGAGGTCGAGGCGACCAAGCAGCGCGCCATGTCGTCGGAATAGATCCCCGCATTCGCGGAGGCGCAGAGCGCAAGCGCAGCGGCAGCGATCGTCAAGCGTTTCATTATTGTGCTCCCTGTGGATTTATAGGTATTCAGGCCAGGCACGACCATTGTGCCTAAACGGCTCATGCGCTGCGTGAGAAAGTGAATCCGCGGCTGGGTTATGTGCAAGACGCGCGTTCGCGCGGAGAAGAGGGCTCCTCACGAACGTCTTCATAGGGACTCTTGCGCAGGGACGCAGAGGCGCGGAGACGCGGAAGCAGAAAAGACAGAAGAAACCTATTACCTTCCGATCTCTGCGTCACTGCGCCTCTGCGAGAGTATCTCTTCATGTGGACTGGCTATGCGGAGACGCGACGACGGGGCGAAGATGTAGAGACTCGGATGGGCACTCGCCTTCGCGAGTGTGACGAACACCTAGAGATACGGACGAGCGCAAACGCACCCCACGCCCTGCTACTATCGTTCTCATGCTGAGAACCGTATCCGCCACTCGCTATGTCGCACCGCTGCGCGAAGGCGGCTCGCTGCCGGCGATCGTCGAAGCGGACGATGCGGGTATGTATGTGCTCAAGTTTCGCGGCGCCGGCCAGGGTCCGAAGGTACTCGTCGCAGAATTGATTGCGGGCGAGCTGGCTCGAGTCGCCGGTCTTCCCGTACCCGAGATCGTGCTCATCGATTTGGATGCGGATCTCGCGCGGACCGAGCCGGATCCGGAGATTCAGGATCTCATCAAAGCGAGCGACGGGCTCAATATCGGGCTCGACTACCTTCCCGGCGCCGTCATGTTCGATCCCATCGCAGAGAAGGTCGACGCCGCGCTCGCCTCGCGCATCGTTTGGTTCGATGCCTTCGTCACCAACATCGACCGCACGGCTCGCAATACGAATCTACTCGTCTGGCATCGAAAGCTGCAGCTCATCGACCATGGCGCCGCGCTCTACTTCCATCACGATTGGGGCGACTACCGCCAGCGCAGCGCGGATCCGTTCCGCCCGATCAAGGATCACGTGCTGCTGCCCTTTGCGAGCGAGCTCGAGGCCGCGCATAACCATATGATCCATCAGATCACCCCCGAGGACATTGAACGAGTCGTGTCTTGGGTGCCGGAGAGTTGGTTGACGCACGACCCGCACTTTCCGACGGGTCAGCAGTATCGAGACGCCTACGTCGAGTACCTCACGCGAAGACTCGAGCTTTCGCGTGGCTTCGTGGAGGAAGCGATCCGTGCGCGATCCTGAAGCCTACGATTACGCGATCGTTCGCGTCGTGCCGCGCGTGGAGCGTGAAGAGTTCGTCAATGTGGGCGTCATCGTCTCATGCCCGAAGCTGAACTTCCTCGAAGCCCGCTTCGCGATCGACGAGGCGCGCTTGCGCGCGCTCGACCCGAACATCGACATCGAAACGATTCGCGCGCATACGGACAGCATTCGTGCCATCTGCGCGGGCGGCGAAAGAGCAGGCCCGTTCGCGCGACTCTCGCAGCGCGAGCGCTTCCACTGGATCGTCGCGCCACGCAGCACGATCATCCAAACGTCGGCCGTCCACACAGGCAAGTGCGACGATCCGAACACGCTGGTCGAGCATCTGCTGGAGAAGATGGTTCTTGTTCCTAGGCTGTAGGCTGTAGGCTGTAGG
>JBIQKP010000078.1:9635-14793 GCA_044506405.1 Lysobacterales bacterium
TAGGCTGTAGGCTGTAGGCTGTAGGTAGAGCGCAGCCCCGCGGGATCTCTCACTGTCAACTGTCAACCGTCAACCTGCTATTTGACTCGCTTGCGATCTTGCGAAGCGCCTGTTCGAACAGCTCTACAGGTTGGCCGCCTTGGATCAGGTAGGTGTCGTTGATGATGACTGACGGCACGGCTTGGATCCCATGTTGCTGGTAGAGCTGTTCTCGCTGCCGGACTTCCGCCGCATAAAGATCCGACTCGAGAATTTCACGTGCGCGAGCCGGATCGAGGCCGACTTGCTGCGCGATATCAATCAGGACGTCGCGATCACTCGGGTTGCGTCCGTCCGTGAAGTACGCGGCAAACAGCGCTCGCTTGAGGTCAGGCTGTAATCCCTCCAATGCGGCCCAATGGAGCAGCCGATGCGCGTCGAACGTGTTGTAGATGCGTGAGCGCTTGTCCATGTTGAACGTAAAGCCGAGCGCCTCGCCGCGCGCTCGGATCGCTTCCTGATTGCGCTGCAATTCTTCTGGCGTCGAGCCATACTTCTGTCCGATATGCTCCGCGATGTCCTGGCCTTCGGGCGGCATCTGCGGATTCAGCTCGAACGGCTGGAAATGAAGATCCGTCGTCACGTCGTCGCCGATGCGCTCGAGCGCTTGTTCCAACGATCGAAGCCCGACGACACACCACGGGCACGAGACGTCCGATACGAAGTCGATTTTGAGATGAGCCGCCATGGAACGCCCCCGATGTTCGCCGATCCTGTCAGGATGCGGGCGCACCGTCGAGTGTTCAAGGGTTAGGTGCGTAAATCGCCTTCCGCTGAACTTGCAAGGCCATGATCCGTCCAACACACCACATTCCCACTTGAGCCGCACGCATCGATGACATACGACCGGGAACCCGCAAGAATTGGCTACGACAGTACGCGTCTCAAGTGGGGCGTTCAGAGCTTCGTGAGCAAAGCGCTGGCCGTCATCGCGGCGGCGGTACTGATCGTCGGCGCAGTCGCGCTCTCGATTATCGCATTCGCGGTGATTGTCGCGGCCGTACTCGTCGTCGGACTCTATTTCTGGTGGAAGACGCGAGATCTGCGCAAACGAATGCGCGCCGCAGATCCGAACGCCAACGTCATAGAAGGAGAAGTCATCACGCGAGTCGTTCGCGACGTCGAACCGAACGATCGCGATCAAGGATGACGCTCAGAGATCGCCGCACTGAAAAATGCCGAGTGAGCTTGCCAGTACGCCCGCGAGATAGAGACCCAGCCCGAATGTCGCGTGCGTGATGAGGCTCCGCTGCCGCGCGGCGCTCGGGTTCGGCGTGCGGCTCGCCGCGATGCCTGCGCCCATGCCCGGCTGCATGATGAGAAACGGCGCGATCACACTGCCGAGCCCGACGGCGAGCGCGGCGCTGATTGTCGGGCGACACGCCCAGTCGCGCCCCCATGCGACGAGGAGTAGCGCGGCGAACGCAATTCCGATGAGGTAGTGCGCCGTCCATCCAATGAGCTGCTCGCCGCGGACGCGCGGCGCTTTTCCGATCGCATCGTTGCGAAAGCGTCCTCGCATGAGGTGTGCGATCCATCTCCCCACGAGCCCATAATCGGCCATGGGCACGTCGAACAGCGATTTGCGCACCGCGCCGATACCGTCCATGAATGCCGTCGCGCCGACTCCAATCAACGAGGCGGGCAACAGATACTGCAGCGTTTCGAACATGGCGATGACCTTGCGTTCTTTGATCTCGAGTGCGACTGTGCCACTTCAAGTCGACTTGAGGTCAAGACCGTGCGGAACTTGGATATCGGCGAGGTTGCGACGCGCTCCGGCGTGCCTGCCTCGACACTGCGCTACTACGAAGAGAAGGGGCTGATTCGCTCCATCGGCCGGCATGGCCTGCGGCGCCTCTTCGACCACAGCGTGCTGGAACGGCTCGCACTGATTGCCGTCGGACGCGCGGCGGGCTTTTCGCTCGAGGAGATCGCGCGAATGTTCACGGCGCAGGGAACCCCGAAGATCGATCGTCAGATGCTGCTCGCCAAAGCAGATGAGCTCGATACAACGATCCGCAAGCTCACGGCGATGCGCGATGGCTTGCGGCACGCAGCCGCGTGCCGCGCCCCAAGCCATATGGAGTGCCCGAGCTTCCGCCGCATCGTGCGGGCCGCGGCCGCCGGATTGATCGATGAGCCGGCCCGTGGCCTCCGACGCAAAAAGCACTAAGATCGCCACCCCACAATAGGAGACCCTTCATGATTCGACGCATCGAGTCCGGCACGCGTATGTCGCAGGCCGTGGTAGCCAACGGTTTTGTTTTCCTCGCAGGACAAGTCGCGGACGACACCTCCGTCGGCGTTCGCGAACAAACGAACCAAGTGCTCGCAAGTATCGACCGGCTGCTCGCCGCGGCGGGGAGCGACAAGGGCCGAATCGTCTCGGCGAATGTCTATTTGAGCGATATGTCCACGTTCGCCGACATGAATTCCGCGTGGGATGCGTGGGTGGCGAGCGATGCGAAGCCCGCGCGGGCGACTGTGGAAGCGAAGTTGGCGGCGCCGGAGTACAAGGTCGAGATCCAAGTGGTCGCGATCGCCGGTTGAAGCCGTTCGCGCTCCAAGCACCTCACGCGAGGACGTTCAGCGGCGCGGCCTGAGCGGCCGCGCTCGGCGAGCAACGATCAGGCCGCCGATCGTGAGCGCCAGCGCGATCCACGCGATGACATCGCCGAACCGCATGTAGAGCGTCGACGATCCGTCTCGAATCAGCGGCACGTCGGCGACGAGCGTCTCTCGCGTCCATTGCCCCGTACGCTCTACGATGCGACCCGCAGGATCGACAAGCGCACTGATACCGGTATTCGTCGAACGGATGAGCGCGCGGCGCGCCTCGATCGAGCGGAAGCTCGCGAGCACGAGGTGAATCATCGGCTCATGCGTATCGCCGTACCACGAGTCATTCGTGACGTTGACGAGCACGTCGGCCGGGCCGTCGTTGCGCCAGATGCGCCGAGGTAGCGAAGGAATGATGTCCTCGTAGCAGACGGTCGGCAGTATCTTCACGTCTCCTAACCGAAGATGCTCGAACGAGCTGCCGTGCGTAAACCAATTGCCGCCGAAGAGTTGTCCGATCGCGGGAATGACGCGAGCGAGGGGCAGCGTTTCTCCGAACGCGAGCAGCTCCACTTTGTCGAAAGCACTCAGCACTTCACCGCGATCGGACATCAACACCATGCTGTTGAAGTACTCCGCCCTACCGTCGCCGTCCGCATCGTCGATCGACAGAGCGCCCATGATCGTCGGCGTTTCGAGCGCCGCGATCGCCTCGCTCGTTTGCGACGCTCCCTTGACGATGAATCCGTCATAAACCGATTCCGGCCACACGAGCAACTCGATACCGCGCTCTGCTCTCACGAGGTCCGCCGACATCCGCAGATGTTCGTTCATGAATCGGGTTGGATTCGCGCTCTTTTCGTGCGATCCAAGATTCGTCTGAACGATGCCGACTTTGAGGGTGTCCGCATCGGCGGTGAGCGCATCGACCTCTGCGAGTCGAATCACCCCATAGATGATGCTGATAATCAGGAGCGCGGCAGGCACTCCTACGCGCGTGAGTACGACGCTGCGAGAGCCGCCCCTCGCCTCGACGAGCTCGTAGATCGCCCCGTTCACGAAGCCGATGAGGGCACTCAGCCCGAGCACACCGGTGATGTCTGCGATCTGCGCAAGCGCGGTGAAATGATGCTGAGAGTTGCCGATGTAACTCGGAAAGAGCAACGGATAGGCGAACTCCACCGCCACCAGTGCAACCGGCAAGCTCCACACCGGAGCGATGTTGAGCCGCGCTTGCCCGTGCCGGACGAGCGCCACGACCAACGCCATGAGCAAGCCTTGGAACAAACAGAGCAACGCAAACCCGAGCACCGACACGAAGACCGGCAACCCGCCAAACACGGAGATCAGGTGAATGACCCAGTAAAAGCCACCGGCGTTCGTCACGAAACCGAAGATCAACCCGAGAAACAGGGCTTGCCGCACCGTGCTACCGCGGATTGCATAAAGCACCGGGACGAAACACACCCAGGTCAGCAGGAACAGATCGAACGAGAGGAAGCTCAAGAAGTAGAGCACGCCCCCAAGAACACAGAGCGCTACGTTCGTCGTTTTTGTTTTTCTAATCGGGGGCACCTGGATGTCGACGAGCGTGGCGGTCGGCGGTAAATGCAAGTTGACTTTGGTCGTGTATGCGACTTTCGGAAGATAGAAGACATACGCGATGGGTCAGATCGAGAAGGAGCTTAACAGACATCACCCACGCTTCGGCACCTCGCCTTTACGGCGCATTTCATCGAGCAGCGTGCGTTGATGTGCGCGATGTGCGGTTGTCTTGGCGACGAGCGCCTGGAAGCGCGGATCGTCGCGGATGTACGAATACACTGGATCGCGTGCCGCGGTGTACCACCAGCCGGTGTACCGCCCGAACTCCACACTTGCGGCAAGCTCCTGCAGTGCCCGATCATCTTCGCCCAGCATCGCGAACGCCGCCGCTCTCTCCCAGGAATAGAAGTGCGCTGGCCGGCCGATCTGCTCCGCATCGAGGTGCTCGAGTAGCGAGTTGATGAGCGCCCGGCCGCGACGCGTTTCGCCCGCGAGCAGCAACGTGTGAGCGTACGTCAGCACGAGTCCACGATTTCTCATGGGGAAGCCCCCGGAGGCGAGCTCATAGGATCGACCGAGCAGATCAAGCGCGACCGCGAAGTCCCCTGTGGCAATCGCCTCATCGCGAAGCGCATTGGCCTCGTGCCAGTACAAACCCATGAGCTCCTGACTCACGACGTAGGTCCGTTGGTCGTTCCTCACTGCATCCGCCTTCGCGAGCTCGGCCAACCATGCGCCCAGTACACCTTGGGCCATCTGTGCGGCTCGATGAGTGTCGCCCTGGTATTGCGCTATTGTGATCCGATGTACTCGAGGAACGATGTCATCCGGTCGCGGAACTTCATCGAGTAACGCAATAGCCGCGTCAGGATCGTCTAGCTCGAGATACAGCTCGAGCGCGACCGGGTCGTTCGCATCGCGATCCACAACCAACGCATGCTCCAGAAGACGGATTCCCTCGGCGAATTCACCGTTCCACAATGCGCGGGACAAACCTAGATAGCGAAGTGCC
>JBIQKP010000079.1:0-7720 GCA_044506405.1 Lysobacterales bacterium
GCGCGGGCCAGTGCGCTTTCGATCTCCGCGCGATCCGGTTCGCGTTCGGGCGGCATTTCGGCACCGGCTTGCGGCGTGAGCGCGAGATCGACAGGCGTAATCTCGACCGATGTGGACAGGAGCGAGGCACGCCGAATCGTATTCATCAGCTCCCGCACGTTGCCTGGCCACGTGTGGGCGAGCAGCGCGCGCTGCGCGGCGGTGCTGAGGCGTTGGTCAGCCTCTAAGAAATGTCGAGCGAGTGGCAGGATGTCCTCGCGCCGCTCCGCCAACGGCGGCACCCGAAGCTCGATCACGTTCAACCGGTAGTACAAGTCTTCACGGAACCGCCCCTGCGCGATGGCTGTCGGCAAATCCGCATTCGTGGCGCTGATGAGCCGCACGGTCGCGCGACGGGTCGTGCTGCTCCCGAGCCGCTCATACTCTCCGGTCTGCAACACGCGCAAGAGTTTCGCTTGGCCCTCGAGCGACAAGTTGCCGATCTCATCCAGGAACAGCGTGCCCCCGTCGGCGGCTTCGAAACGGCCCTGACGAACTTTCGTCGCACCGGTGTACGCGCCGGCTTCCGCGCCGAACAGCTCCGCTTCCATCAATTCCTTCGGTAAGGCGCCGACGTTCACTTTGATGAACGGGCCTTCGCGCACGCTCGAGTTCGCTTGAATGATCGCTGCGATCACTTCTTTACCGGAGCCGTTCGGACCGGTGATGAGCACGGGCACGTCCGCGCGCGCGACGTGAGTCGCTTTCGTCACCACATCGCGCATCGCATCGCTTTCGAATACGAGCCCACACAGATCGAACTTCGCGGCGAGTGCCGCGCGCGATTCCGCGCGACGCCGCGCGGCGCGCTCTTGCTCGACCGTGAGCCGCCGTAACTCGAGCAGGTTGCGCACCGTCGTGAGCAACCGCGCATCGTCCCAAGGCTTTGCCAAGTAATCCGCCGCACCGGCTTTGACGAGCTCGACGGCCGTTTCCAGATGCGTCCAGGCTGTGAGCAGCACGATCGGTACCGCAGGATGTCGTTTCCTGATGTCGCGAAAGAGCGCGATGCCCTCCTCGCCCGACGTCGCCTCCTTGCGGAAATTCATGTCCTGAATGACGAGATCGATCGGTTCGCGGTCCAGAATGCGCAAACCTTCATCAGGTCCGCTGGCCGTCAGCGCGCGATGACCCTGCAGAGACAGCAATACGTCGAGCGCAGTGCGAACCGCGTCGTTGTCGTCGATGATGAGGATGGAAGCCATGCAAATTCGTGCGGTGTGTGAGGTGCAAGGTGTAACGTCGGAAAGACGCGTGCGCTCGGACGTTACTCGCTACACATCACACTTTACACTCCTCCTCATACGGTTCTCGTGGCGATCGCCGGTGGAATCGCAGCCGCGCGACGCGCCGGAACATAGACGGCGAGCTGTCCGAGAATCCAGAGTAGAACAACGCCGACAATCACATAAAGCGGCTCGAGCCGCGGCAGGGAATACGCGGCGCTCAACCACTGCCCGAACGCGAATGCGAGCACAGTACCGAGCAGGACACCACCAGTCGTCAGAAGCCAGTTCTCCAGCATGAAGTAACGCAGGATATCGACACGTCGCGCACCGACGGCGCGACGCGTGCCGATCTGCTTGCGGCGAAGGTTCACGTAGAAGCTTGCGAGGCCGACGATGCCAAGTGCCGTCACCGCGACCATCAACACGATAATGGCGCTCAAGAGCGCGATCATCCGGCTGTCCGCGCGGTAGCTGCGTTCCGTGAAGTGGCTATGCGGCCGCACCCAAGTGACCGCCCGCGTGACATCCGCTTCCGTAAGCTTCCGCTCGATCTCCGTGACGAGCTCGTCACGGCGTCCCGGCTCCGCGCGGACCACAAATCGGGCCTGCGGACCAGCGGAAATCTTCGGCAAGAAGATCACGTTCTCGATAAAGTCCCAGTCGACCCAGGCTGCGAGCATGTGATCGATCACGCCCACGACGACGGCGCTCTGACCAAGCGAGTCGTAGATCGTCTTGCCCACCGCGGGCTCATCGCCAAACAACTTCTTGCCCATCGCTTCCGTGATGATCACGGACGGCCCGAACTGACTGTTCTGATCTTCGCTGTACTGAATCTCATCTTCGTTGAACGCTCGCCCCGCGCTCAGCTTCACGCCGAACGCCGCGACACCCTGCTCATCGACTTCGTAGTAGTTCCCCGTCACGCCATCGAGCTCGTTCATCTCCGGCGTTGCTCTGTACGAGTTCGCGCCGCCGCCGCCCGAAAGCGGGACGCTTGTCGTAACGGATGCTGCAACGACGCCCGGCAGCGACCGCATCAGGTCGAGATCATGCCTGACGGCTTCGCGGTGGTTGTAGTTCGGGCCGTAACCGTAGGTCTGTACGAAAATCAGGTTATCTGAATCGATGCCGGAAGGACGAGCGATCTTCTCGACGCGCTGCATGATGATGAAGACCGCATTCGCGACGACCGCCAACGTGAGCGCGATCTGCAAACCGACCAAGATCGCTCCGGTCTTGTTGCGGAACATTGCGCTTAGGATGGGACGAAGATGCATCGATCGAACCTCGAGTTAGCCTCAGTCGCGGTCACTGCGTTTTCAGGTGTGCCGCGGGCGATACGCTGCAGATCCGCCAGGTGGGATACAGCCCAGCGAGGACACCGGACACGACCGCAATGAGGAGCGCGACCACCCCCATCGTCACGTCCATACGTGTCAGCGCTTCGTAGTTGTCATAGAGCTGGCGCACGCCGAGCAGCCCGAGCGCCGCGATCGCAACGCCGAGCACGCCACCCGCAAGACCGATGACGCCGACTTCGACAATGTGCTGTTCAAAGATCGCGCGGCGGCTTGCGCCCAGCGCGCGGCGCAACCCGACGGCCGGTGCCGTTCCCAGAAACTTCGCAAGCAATAAGCCGATCATGTTCAACAAGCAGACGGCAAGAAACATGAAGGCGAGACCGACGAGCACACGGTTGTCGTCACGTACCACTTGATTGATCTCCAACCATTCGTCCGGCTGGCGAAGCTTGTTATTCAATGGACGCTCGAAGCGGCCGAGCTTCTTCTGCTCCCGCACATAGTTGTCGATGTATGTCTGGAACTCTGCGACGCTCGCGCGCGTCGGCAACTCCGCCCAGAACTGCATCCACACGCACTCACTGCCGATGAAGTCGCGGAACGAATCGATCGGCTCGTCCTTCCAGCAGTTGATGTTGCCGTGGCTTCCCAGCTCTAACGCTCGCGTGAGCCTGAGCGGCGCGAAGACCTCCTCGGTGGGATTGAAGGCACCGTTATTGAGGTCGTAGAACTTCGGCGTCGGCAGCCAATCGTCCAGCACGCCGACGACCGTGAAGTCGCGAGAACCGAAGCGCCCGCCGAGCTCGATCGTCCTGCCGACGCTGTTCTCGCCGCCGAACGCCTTCTCGTTCGTTTCCTTCGACAGCACGACAACCATCTGCGGATTCTCATCCGCGGAATCGTCCCACGGCCCGCCGTACAAGAAAGGTACGTCGAACATCGGGAAGAAATCGTTCGTCGTCATACGGGACTCGACGAGGAACGGCTTCGCGCCTTCGAGATGCACCGGATCGACGACGAATCCGCTCTTGTGCATCGCCACTTTGCGCGTCGGAATATCCGACTCGAGCAGCGCCATCGCATCGGCATACGTGAGCTCGTTCGGCGGCAGCTCCGGGCGATTCTCATCCCAGGGCCGTTGCACATCCCAAGAATCGAGTGTCACCGAGTACAGCACGTCATTGCGATGCTGGATCGGGTTCCCCGACATCAGTCGAAAGACGGTCAGGCTCGTGATGCAGATACCGACCCCAAGCCCGATCGCGCCGATCATGAGCGCGGCCACGACCGGCGTACGTCGCAAGCTCTTGAGCGCCAAACGAAGATGATAGCTAAGCATGCTGTAACCGTCGGTGTGCGCGCGCCTTCTCAGCTCGCGAGTGCGTTGGGTCGCACGAGCGGCTTGGCGGCGAAGGGCTGCAGGTCGGTGACCTGGCCGTCCATCACGTGGACGTTGCGGTGCGCGCGACGCGCGAGCTCCGGATCGTGCGTCACCATGACGATCGTCGTGCCGCGACGATTGATGTCTTCCAGTAGATCGACGACTTGCCGTGCCATCAACGAATCGAGATTGCCGGTGGGCTCGTCCGCGAACAGGATGCGCGGCGATCCGGCCAGCGCACGCGCGATCGCGACACGCTGCTGCTGACCGCCCGAGAGCTGCGCCGGGATGTGCTTGATGCGCGAGGCCAACCCGACGAGCTCGAGTGACTCCATGATGCGCCGCTTGCGCTCCGGCGCATCCATGCCGCGATAGCGCAGCGGAACATCCACGTTGTCGAACACGTCGAGGTCCGGGATCAAATTGAAGCTCTGAAAAATGAAGCCGATCTTGCGATTGCGAATCCTCGAGCGCGCGTCATCCGAGAGCTTGCTGACATCCTCACCGTCCAATCCGTATGTCCCGGTATCGAATGTCTCGAGGAGCCCGGCGATGTTGAGAAAGGTCGTCTTGCCCGACCCGGACGGACCCGTTACCGCAACGAACTCGCCTTCCTTGACCTCGAGACTGAACTTGCGCAACGCGTGCGTCTCGATCAGATCCGTGCGGTAGACCTTGCTGATGTCATGCATGGAGAGCATTCGTCGATCCTCGAAGCCGTTAGCGGTTGGCGGTTGGTGAGAATGTCGATTCACAGTGTTGCCATGAAAGATCACTCAAGCCGTGCAGATCGAGCATGTCATTGCGCCTCCGCTTTCGAATCTAACCGCTAACCGTCAACCGTTAACCGCTTCAAGAGCCTAGTCCGCTATTCGTACCGTCGCGGCGCCCTTGAAGTCGCCGAGACTCGACACGACGAGGCGATCGCCTTCGGCGAGACCCTCGAGTATCTCGACCTCGGAGACGCTCGAAGCCCCGGTTCTAATGGGGATGCGGTGCGCCACCTCGCCGCGTACGACATACGCGATGCGCCCGCCGCCCGATTCGATGAATTGCCCGCGCGGGACTTTCAGGACATCGTTACGCGATTCGAGCACGATGCGTGTCGTCACCCGCTGATTCTGCCGCAATCCTTTCGGCGCCTCACCCGAGAAACGCAGGCGACCGGCGACCTGACCCTGACGCACTTCCGGGGAGACAGCGCTCACCTTCGCCACGTACTTCTGCCCGGTGTAAGTCACTTGCGCATCCATGCCGAGCCCGAGATCGTCTGCGTAGGTTTCCGGCACGAGGAACTCGATCTCGAACGCAGTCAAATCGACGACGGTGAGCAGCGGCGCGTTCAAGGCGACCGACGTACGTTCGGCGACGGCTAGCGTACCGACGACTCCATCCACGGGCGACTTGATCTCGAGGTCTGCGACGCGCCGCTCGAGATCCTCGACGACGAGTCGCTGGCGGTCGTGCTCGAGCTTGCGCGCTCGCAACTCGAACTCGAGACTCTCCTTCTGCAGCAACGCCGTCTCGATCGCATGTTTGTGATTGACGCTCGCGGCCGCGGCATCGTCGCGCGCCTTCTCGTAGTCGCGCTCGCTGATCAAATGTTTCTGCCATGAATCCTCAGCGCGGCGAAGCTCGCGCTCGGCGGCCTGGATGCTCACTTTCGCGAGATCGCTCGCTTGCTGATTCTCGAGCAGCTTGCGACGCGTGTCGATCGATTGACGCTGGACGGCCACCTCGAGGCTCGCGAGCGTCGCGCGTTCGCGCTCGAGCTCGTTGCGCAGCTCGGGGCTTTCCAATCTTGCGAGCGCCTGCCCCTTCTTCACTTCGTCGCCCGCTTGCACATTGAAGAGCACGGTGCCCGCGGCGGGCGCGAACAACGTCGGGCTCACGGCCGCAACGACGGTTCCCTGAGCGGAGACATCGCGCACGAACGTTCCGCGAGTGACTTCGGCGAGCCGCAGACGCTCGAGCGGCACAGAGATTTCCGCCGAGAGCCAGCTGCGCACGAGCACCACGAGCGCAACGAGCACCACAAATGCTACGACGCCGCCCGCGATGAGCTTGTACCGCTTCCGCCAGCGCGCGGGGCGCGGGTCGACGGGCGTATCCTGCGCGGCGGTATCGCGAATCGGCGTCACCCGTCGATTGCCGTCGTCGCGCACTGCGGCGACCACGTCAGACGCTCCGCACCGCGATGAAGGACCGTGCGCGCGACGCCTGTCGCGCGCACTCGATTTGGTCGAGCGACCACGGGGATCGCTCGAGTCTCACCCTCGGCAGTTCGCAGCCAACCGAGAGCGAAAACGCATGAATGCGGCGCAGAAACTCACGAGCCTTCATTCGGATCTGAAATTGGATCGAACGAGTCATTGCCCTTCTGCCACATGTGTCCGCACTACCGTTGGCAAGAGAGATTGCACGCGCTGTGCCAGCGACGCGGCCGCGCGAAAAGGGCGTTAGGTCCGCGAGAATCGGGGGGTTCCGAGGCATTCCGCGCGGGAGATCGGGCTGTCCGCTCGAGACGGCGGACAGACTGCGGACAGTCGCGGACAGGGGTGATCAGGCCTTGGCGATGCGTTCGAGCACGTCGAGAACGTTCCGCGCGGCGACATCCCATGTGAAGCGAGCAGCCCGCACCCGACCCGCAGCGATCAACCGTGAGCGTTCGTCCGCGTCGGTCAATAGATGCTCGAGCCCGGCCGCGATCGAGTCCACCGAATCGGGGTCGACGAGACACGCCGCGCCTTCGGCGAGCTCTTTTGTGCCGCACCGATTAGAAGTTAGCACCGGACAGCCTGCGGACATCGCCTCCAGCACGGGGAACCCGACCGATTCGAAGGTTGACGGAAGCATCAGGGCATCCGCCATCGCGTAGATTGCGGGCAGCGACTCGTGATCGACCCATCCCAAGCGCCGCACCCACGGACCCAAGCCGATCCGCTCGGGCTCGTGCACTTCGTCTTCGGACAAGTAACGATTCTCCCCGCCTGCGATTACGAGCGACACGCCGAGACGCGGACCGACGCGCGCATAGGCTTGAACGAGTCGACGGAAATTCTTCGGCGGATACACGGCACCGCTGTAGACAACGTACCGTCGCGGCAGCTGCCAACGCGCGCGAATGGCGTCGAGCTCATCGGGCGCGAACTGTCGTGCGAACACCGGGCTCACACCCGGGTAGACCGTGTGAACGCGCTCACCGGACACGTTGAGGTACTCCGCCAAGTGCTCGCTCGTGATCTTCGAGACCGAGATGATGGCACTCGCCTCTTGCGCATAGCGCGGCACGAGAAATCGATGCGCCAGCCGATGACGCAACGGCGAGGCCTGCGGCATGACGTACCAATCGAGACCGTGACAGACCCACGCCGTCGGGCACGGTGCTCTGAGCGGAATCGAGTACTTGGGATTGAAAAGCACGTCGATGCGATAGTCGTGGATCGCACGCCTGACTGCGAGCTGATCCCACAGCAGAATCGTTTTTGCAGGCAGCACCACCTCGTGAACATTCGGGATGTCGGCGAAGGCGCCGCAGGTGTCGCGCTTGCGATGGAACAACACAAACGTATGCGGCGATCCGAGCTGCAGCATCGCTTTGACGAGCTGACGCGCGAATACGGTGACGCCGCCATGCTGCTCCCAGTGACGCAGCATGATCCCGATCCGAAGCGGCTTCGCGGTTTGCGCGCTCGACACTTCGTCCAGCGTCGGCAATCGTTCGGGTACTGCGACCATGATCGCACCTACGCTTGCTATTACGCAGT
>JBIQKP010000079.1:7820-14424 GCA_044506405.1 Lysobacterales bacterium
AGTGCCAACGCCGCTTCCGCTTCGCGCTGGCGAATGTCGATCAGCTCCGCTTGCTTGCGCTCGCGCGCTTTGCCCGAAAGCCCGCCCAATCCGCCGCCGTTTCGTCCGTCGGTCAGAAACACGACCGTTACCGCGGCGCCTGCACGAGCGTGCAAGGCGATCGTGCCGCCGCAGCCAATCGTTTCATCGTCCATGTGAGGTGCGAGCACGAGCACACGTTCTGCTCCCGGACGCCACACCGCCGCGGATTTCGCGAGCACGCCAGAGGTCTGCAGGAGTCCCGTGAACTTGAGGTGGGGCCGTGCAGCGCGAACAAAGGTTCGCAGAACCGATTTCAGGATTGCATTCATCGTCGGCGCCAGGAAGCGGACCGCCCGCGAGGGACTGCGGCGGCGAATCGTTGCCGTCGCATCACGTGCGTAGGGAGTACCCCAAGTCGCTCGTTCTAGTTCTCGCGGTTCACAACAGGCGTTCTAGTCACGCCGTGGTCAAACCCCCTCCGAAACGTCAGTAATCCGGCGAGAGTTCCGGCATCGCGATTGGCCCTTCTACGATGTCGGACGGCTTTACAGGTCGCATCGCATCATTCGTGCCGCTCGAGCTCGATTGCGCCATCGAACTCGACCTTCAGCTTCAAACCGGGAATCTCGAGTGTCATCTTCGCCGGCAACGATTCATTACCGTTCAGCGCTCGGTCCGCCAGCGCCTTCTCGACCGCATGCTCGATCTCGCGCTGCGAATTGATACCGACCATCTTCAGGAAGCGGCGAATGCTCAAGTTGAAGGTTTCTTGATTCATGGCGGGTTCCTTGGCTGGGGGCTGGGGGCTGGGGCCAGAGCGCAGCACCCTTGTTCGATACCGATGTCAGTCTGCTAACGCGGACCTCTCGCGTTTGGTTCGAGGGAAAAGCCGACGAGCCGACATTGCTGGTCTCTGGCTCCAGCCTCCAGCCCCCAGCCCCCAGCCCCCAGCCTAAACATCAAGCGTAATGCTCACCGGGCAATGATCGCTGCCCATGACATCCGCGTGGATCTCGGCCTTCTTCACTTTCTTCGCGAGCGCCTTGGAGACCATCACATAGTCGATTCTCCATCCGACGTTACGCGCGCGTGCGTTCGTGAGCTGATGCCACCAAGTGTAGTAGCCGTTGCCTTGCTTGAAGAGGCGAAACGTATCGACGAAGCCCGCATCGAGGAAGTTCTGAAATCCTTCGCGCTCCTCGTCCGTGAATCCTTTCTTGCCGCGATTCGACTTCGGATTCGCGAGATCGAGCTCGGTGTGGGCGACGTTGAGGTCGCCACAGAAGATCACCGGCTTTTTCTTCTCGAGCTTCCTGCAATAGGCAAGGAACGCGGGATCCCAATGCTCGTGCCGCAGCTTCAAGCGGCTCAAGTCGTCCTTCGCGTTTGGCGTATACACCGTCACGACATAGAACTTCTCGAACTCCGCTGTGATCAGCCGTCCCTCCTCCGCGCTGTCGCGCTCGAGCTCATCCGCGAACGTATACCGGCGCGCGAACGCCTTCGGGAATCCTTTGACGACGGAGATCGGTTCTTGTCTCGAGAAGATGGCGGTGCCGGAGTACCCCTTCTTCGTCGCAGAGTTCCAGTACTCGCAATAATCCGGCAAGTCGATCTCGATCTGCCCCTGTTCAGCCTTCGTCTCCTGCAAACAGAGAATGTCCGGCTTGTGCTTCTTCACGTACGGCACGAACAAGCCCTTCTTCATGACCGCGCGAATACCGTTGACGTTCCAGGAATGCAGCTTCATTCGATCTCTCGTTTCTGTGGCGGGTTACACGATTGTAGGTCAGTCTGCGCTAGGAGCATGGCCGAAGCTCATCGATAATACAGATTCATTCGGTTGCGTTTACTTCGGAGCACTCTTGAGCGCAGATCGGTCTCTCGTCGAATCGTTTTCCGTGCTACTGCCAAGCGACTCGGACGTCTTGTGGCTCGGAACAATCGCGAGCCTTCTCGCCGGACTCGGCACGACGATCGGCGCGCTCGGGATCTTTCTCATGCGGCGACCGTCTGCACGCACGTTGAACGGGCTGATCAGCGGCGCCGCCGGTGTGATGCTCGCTGCTTCATTCTTCTCGCTGCTGCAACCGGCGATCGAGCACGCGGAAGCACGGGCGAGTCATATCGGCTACGGTGTGCTCACCGTGATTGCGGGCGTGTTTGCCGGCGCCGCGATGCTCTTCTACATCCACCGATTCAGTCCGCACGAGCATTTCGAGATGGGCCGCGAAGGCCCGGACACCGGGCGCCTCAATCGACTCTGGCTGTTCGTGATTGCGATTACACTGCACAACTTCCCGGAAGGCATGGCCGTCGGCGTCGGATTCGCGGGCAACGATGTTGCAAACGGCGTCTCCCTCGGCATCGGCATCGGGCTGCAGAACATTCCGGAAGGGCTCGCCGTCGCCGTGTCGATGGTTGCAATCGGCTATCGCAAGTGGCTCGCGTTCTGGGTCTCCTCGTTGACCGGACTCGTCGAACCGATCGGCGGCTTGATGGGCGCGACCGCTGTGTCGCTTGCGGAACCGGCCATTCCAGTCATCCTCGGCATCGCAGCCGGCGCGATGATCTTCATCATCAGTGACGAGATCATTCCGGAAACCCATCGCGGCGAGCACAAGGACATGGCGAGCTTCTCGCTGCTGACGGGTGTCGTGTTGATGTTGTTTCTGGATGTGCTGCTCAATTGACCACGCTCCAGAACAGTTCTCTCGCGGCGAGAGAAATAGATATCCCTAACACGCTTCTGTTATTCGCAATGAGCGACTACGATGGGTGTCGTCAGTCCCACCGAGCGCAAAGCCATGCTTCGCCTGCAGTCCGCCTTCCTGTTCGATCTCGACGGTACCCTCATCGATAGCGTCTATCAGCATGTGCTCGCGTGGCACGAAGCGCTCGCAAATGAACGCATCGAGCTTGCCGTGTGGCGCATTCATCGCAAGATCGGCATGAGCGGCGGCTTGTTCGCGAACATGTTGCTGCGCGAGACCGGCCTCGAGATCGAACCCGAACGGATCGAGCGTTTGCAGCAACATCATGCGGCCGCCTATCGAGCACGCATCAAGCAAGTGCAGCCGCTGCCGGGCGCGAAGGCGCTCCTCACGTTCTTGACCGAAGCCCAGATCCCCTGGGCAATCGCAACGAGCGGCCGCATGGAAACCGCAGGTCCCGCGATGGAAACACTCGGTGTCGATCTGAGCCGCGTGCCCGTGATCACGCGCGATCGCGTGAAGTATGCGAAACCCGATCCGGATCTGTTCCTTGCAGCGGCCGAACAACTCGGCGTCGACATCTCCAACTGCTTCATCGTCGGCGACAGCGTCTGGGACATGCTTGCGGCCCAGCGCGCACGCGGCCTCGGCGTCGGCGTGCTGTCAGGGGGCTATGGATTGGAAGAGCTCGAACGCGCCGGCGCGTATCGCGTCTTCGAAGATCCGGCGCAGCTGTTGAAGCATATCGATGAGCTGGGCGCGCGCCGGTAGGCGGCGCGCGCCACCTTCAATGGTCGGAATGAATTCCGACCTACAGGGAAGTTAGGGCGCGCGCGCCTTGTAGGTCGGATTTCAATCCGACCCTTCTTAGGAACATCTGGCCGGCCGACCTACAGGCCAACCTTCAGGGCTTTACGCTTTCGGCTGAAGGACGAGCTGTCCGTTCTCGACCGGAATCCGCTCGCCGGGATCGTGATCCATCTGTACCGACGCTTCCGTATCACCGAGGCGATAACGCACATCGAAGCCGATCTGCTTCTCATGCGTGTCGTACACGGTTTGGCAGCGCCGCTCCGTGGTCGTCACCGTGTTGCCTTTCTGGATGCGATCCTGGATGCGATTGCCAGCATAGCCGCCGGCCGCTGCGCCCGCGGCGGTCGCGACTTTGCGGCCATCGCCGCTGCCGATCTGACTGCCTAGTACGCCACCGACAACGGCACCGACGACGGTACCGGCGACCTTGTGCTGATCCTTCGCTTGTTTGGTGTGCGTCACGGAAACATCCTCGCACTCCTCCCGCGGCGTGCGCACGGTTTCGATGATCGGCTCTACCGCGAGCACTTCAGCAAACTTCGGCTCACTGTAGAACTGGTAACCCGCAACGGCTCCACCCGCGGTGATAATCGCGGCACCCACGACGATTCCTGTCACCATCGATTTATTCATAGACGTTCTCTCCATTAGGTCGGAGTTCATTCCGACGCTTTTTGGCCGGCCTGTGGGAACACTTGGCCGACCGACCTACACGCGGTCGCGTTTTTACCTAAACCGGGTTGTAGGCGTCACCTATCGCCGAACGGCGACAGAGGGAATGGATGAGCAGGCGCGTCGTGCCTTGGCGAATTCAGCTCAGCGCCGGTGATCGGCTTTCCGGCGCTCGCCACCGACCGCAATTGGCCACTCGATGATGAATGCGGCGCCGCCCGACACGGACTCTCGGACCGCCGCTTCGCCGCCGTGCCATTCGACAATGCGCCTTACGATCGCGAGCCCCAGTCCGAAACCATTGTGATCTCTTCCGGGCTCGCTCAACTGGACGAACGAGCCGAACACGCGCTGTCGGTCCGCTTCGGGAATTCCCGGTCCATCGTCTTCGACGATCAAACGGTACGCGGTCGGTGCGATCTCGAATCGCACCGTGACCTGCTGTCGCGCGTAACGTAGTGCGTTGTAGAGAAGATTGCGCAGCACCGTTTCGATCAAGTGCGCGTCGCACGTCACGGCTTTGGCGGCGGGATCGACGTCGCACTCGATCGCGAGCGCTGTCCGTGTGCTTTGTCGAATCGACTCGGCCAACGCCGGCAAGATGAACGTGAAGTCGTGTTCCGCGACGTTCAGACTCACCTCCGCGCGTTCTAGAATCGCGTACTCGAGCGCCGCGTTGACGAACGTGTTCAGCTCGGTGATGTCGGTTTCGATGCTGTCGAGGTGCTCGGCGACTTTGCGCGGATCGCTCGCGCTGCGAGCCATCTCGACCTCGAAGCGCATGCGCGAGAGCGGCGTCTTGATCTCGTGCGAGACCGCGTTCGTCATGTCCTTCTGCGAGCTCACGAGTGCGTCGATGCGCGCCGCCATGCGCTTGAAGGCTTCCGCGAGCGGGTAGATTTGCGATCTCGGTTGAATGTTCGCGTCGAACTTCCAGTTGCGATCGCCGAAGCGCGTCGTTGCACGTTCGAGCGCTCGCAGATCGCGCGTGAGCGGCCACAGCCACATCATCAGCACGAGCGCGATCGCGGCATAGAATACGAACGCGAGAATCCAATCGAGCATGCTGCGTCGAGGCTCATAGGCGACGTAACGAAACGCGAGCACACGACCGTCGTCACCGATCCGCTTCAGAACCCACGTGCGATCGTTGCCGGACTGCAGGAGCGCGATCTCTCCGCCGTCGAGGCTCTTCAACGTTTCTTCGCCCGCGATGTCTTGCGCCTCGAACAACTCGAGGTCGATACCGGTTCTCGTCGCGAGATCGTCGACGAATGCAGCGCGCGCTTCGTAAGGCACCCCGCGTAGCTGGTCCTCGACGATCGCGAGGCTCGCCGCGTGAGGTTGGGTCTCCACCTTCCATTCTTCACGGCGGCCGTACTCTTGCCAAAGCCGCTCTTGTCCCCAGCTCACTGCCGCCAGCGTGATGACGATGAGCAGATAGATTTGAAGGAAGTGTCGCGCCATGCCGGCTATCGCGTGAACGGCGGATGGCGGACGGCGGACGGTGACTTTCTGATTCGCATAAGAACCCGAGCCCCTGCCGTTCTGGCTACAGCCTACAGCCTACAGCCTGGTCTCGGTCACCACGCATCCGCCACGAACAGATAACCGTGCCCCCACACCGTGCGGATCTTCGTGGCGGACGGCGCATCGCCCAACTTCTTCCGCAGATGCGAGATTCGCACGTCGAGCGTGCGGTCCAGGCCGTCGTACTCGCGTTTATAGAGTTGCAGATAGAGCGACTCGCGCGACTGGATCTCACCGGCTTTCGCGGCGAGTGCGTATAGCAGGTCGAATTCGTTGCTCGTCAGCGCAATGAGCTCACCGTCCAACGTGACCGCGCGCGCCGCCGTATCGATCATCAACGCGCCGAAGCGCAACGCCTTCTGCTCCAGAGTGCTTTGCTGCCGCTGACGACGGAGCAACGCGTTGATGCGGGCGACGAGCACCCGCGGTTCGACGGGCTTCACGACGTAATCGTCCGCGCCGAGCTCGAGGCCGAGTACCTGATCGATGTCAGTATCCCGCGCAGTCAGCATGAGAATCGGGACATCGTGTCGCGCCGCGCGCACTTCTCTGCAAACGGCAAAGCCATCTTTCCCGGGTAATCCCAAGTCGAGCACGATGAGCTCCGGCTTCTCACGCTCCACGCGCTCGAGCACTCGATCGCCTCGGTGCTCGACCGACACGCGAAAGCCGTTCGACTCGAGATACGTGCGTACGAGCTCGGACAACCTGAGGTCGTCCTCCACGAGAACGATGAGCGGCTCCGTCAGTGCGCTCGACATGGGCGGGCTCGACATGGCCTTACGAGAATATGTCCCAGGGCTGATGACGTTTGCGGCGAAGTTTGAGGGCTTCACGAATCACCGTAACGGCTT
>JBIQKP010000080.1:0-14377 GCA_044506405.1 Lysobacterales bacterium
GCAGTCCGGGGATGGGTTTTTTATCGCCTCTCGCCGGCCTGCAAGGGAAAGGTCCAGGACGAGGAGCTTCGATTGAAACCACCATTCGACATTGCAGCTGACTTGGATACGCCGGTCTCGGCCTATCTCAAGCTCAAGCCGTTTCGCCCGCGCTTTCTGCTCGAGAGCGTCGAGGGCGGCGAACGGTTAGCGCGCTATTCCTTTATCGGGTTCGGGGATTGCTTGGAGGTTCGGCTTGACGAGCGCGGCCTGACCATCGATGGGAAGACCACGCCCGCGCCCGACAATCAGCGCGAGCTGTTGGACGCATTTCGAAGCGCGCTCGCGCGGGCGCCGCAACCGACGCCTCACATTCCTGGCGTGCCGTTGCTAGGCGGCTTGGTCGGCGTCGCGGGTTACGATCTCGTGCGTCGGTTCGAGCGATTGCCCGCTCGGACGCCGCTACTCGATGGGACCCCTGAAGCGCACTATCTCGCGCCGCGCTCGCTCCTCGTGTTCGATCATCTGACGCGCGGCGTAGCGCTCTTACACGCCGGCAGCGAAACCGAGCGCGCCGCGCTTCGGCACGAAGTGATTCGTGCGTTACGCGGAGGCATCCCGCCGACGACGAAGCGCATCCGTTACTCGCCCGCGATCGGTAGCTTGAGCGAAGCTGAGTTCATCCGCGGCGTGCATCGTACGAAGGAATACATCGCCGCGGGCGACGTCTATCAGCTCGTGCTCTCGGTCAGGTTCTCCGGTCAATGCGAAATGGAGCCGTTCGAGACCTATCGCGCGCTTCGTCTGCTGAATCCCTCTCCTTATATGTATTACTGCGATCTCGGCGATCGCGTCGTCGTTGGCTCTTCGCCCGAAGCGCTCGTCAAGCTGTCGAACGGTCGTGCGCAGATGCGGCCGATCGCCGGCACGCGCCCCCGCGGCGCAGACGCGGCTGCCGATGCGCGCCTCCACGATGAGCTGCTCGCCGATCCGAAAGAGAACGCAGAGCACGTCATGCTCGTCGATCTCGCGCGCAACGATCTCGGCCGTGTCGCGAAGGCGGGTTCCGTCCACGTGAACCCTTATCGTTCGATCGAGCGCTACAGCCATGTCATGCATATCGTGAGCGGCGTGAACGGCGATATCGCGCCGGGTAAGGACGCGTTCGATCTGTTCGCGGCCGCATTTCCCGCCGGCACGTTGGTCGGCGCTCCGAAGGTGCGTGCGATGGAGATCATCGACGAGCTCGAGCCCGTGCGCCGAGGCTTCTACGGCGGCACGGTCGGCTACTTCGGGAACGGCGGCGACATGGATCAAGCGATCACGATTCGGACGATCGTGTTCAGCGGCGATACTTACAGCTATCAAGCGGGCGCAGGCCTCGTCGCCGACAGCGTGCCGCAAACCGAATATCAAGAAGTGCTCGCGAAGAGCGAGATCGTGCGCCGTGCATTGGCCATGGCGCAGGAGGGGCTATGAGCGCGCCGCGCCTGTTGCTGATCGATAACTACGATTCGTTTACCTACAACCTCGTGCAGGCGTTCATGGTGCTCGGGGCCGATGTGATCGTGCATCGAAACGACCAGATCTCGGTCGATGAGGCGAAGACCCTCGCGCCGACCCACTTGTGCATCTCGCCGGGTCCGGGTACGCCGAGCGATGCCGGCATCTCGATGAAGATGATCGAAGCATTCACGGGCGAGCTGCCGATCTTCGGTGTTTGTCTCGGGCATCAATCGCTCGTGGAAGTTTTCGGCGGCAAAGTCGTGCGTGCGCCGCGGCTCATGCACGGTAAGACTTCGCTCGTCCATCATGACGGCAAGTCGATTCTCGAGCACATGCCGGCTCCGTTCGAGGCCGGCCGCTATCACTCTCTCATCGCGCAACCAGACTCCTTGCCGGAGTGCCTTGAAGTATCGGCGCGCACGAGCGAAGGCGAGATCATGGGCGTGCGACACAAGACGTATGCGATCGAAGGCGTGCAGTTCCACCCGGAAAGCGTGCTCACGCCGCAAGGCCCGCAACTCATGGGCGACTTTCTCAAGCTGCGCGCGGGCACGAGGTCACAATGAGTCACGTCAAAGAAGCGCTCGAGCTATTGCTTCAACGCAAGAACCTGAGCGAGGCGCAAGCGTCCGAGCTGATGTTATCGCTCGCCGACGGGTCCATTGCGCCCGCGATGGGCGGTGCGCTACTCGCGGCGCTGCGCATCAAAGGCGAGACCGCCGATGAAGTGCGCGGCTTCGCGAAGAGCATGCGCAAGCTTGCACGTCGGCCCGTGCTCTCCGAGGGAACACCGCTCGTCGATATGGTGGGCACAGGCGGCGATGGCTCCGGCAGCTTCAATTTGTCCTCGGGTGCAGCGCTGCTCGTCGCATCGATGAACATTCGGGTCGCCAAGCATGGCACGAGCTCGATCTCCAGCCGAAGCGGCAGCGCCGACGTCATCCGCGCGTTAGGTTTGCAATTACCGCTCGATGAAAGTGCTGCCGGCGCATGTCTCGACGCCACTGGATTCACGTTCTTCTTCGCGCCGCACTATCACCCTGCGATGAAGGCGATCATGCCCATTCGCCAGGCGATGGGTGTGCGCACGGTATTCAATATCCTCGGTCCGCTCGCAAATCCGGCCGAGCCGCCCTTTCATTTGATCGGTGCGTACAGTGTGGAGATCGCAGAGATCATGGCGCACACGCTCGCAGGGTTGCCGATCGAACGTACCTACGTCGTGCACGGCGAGCCGGGTTGGGACGAGGCGACTCCCGTGGGGCCGTTCACACTCTTCGACGTGAGGCCGGGCCAGGTCACGCGTACGCTGCGGAGTGCGGAGGAGTTCTCGCTACCTCGCTGCACTGCGGAGGATTTGAAAGGCGGCGATGCGGCCTACAATGCCGAGCACTTGCGTGCCGTGCTCGAAGGTCGTGAACGCGGCGCGCATCGAAACGCGATCGTTTTGCAGGCAGCACTCGTGCTCGAGATGCTCGGCAAGGCGCCAACACCGATCGATGCCGCGCGAATGGCGGAAGATGCGATCGAATCCGGTGCCGCGCGCAAGATGCTCGAGAAACTGGCCGCCTTTGGCTCGAGCCGCACCGAAAGCGCAACCGCGTAAGCAGGATCACGCTATGTCCGGTCTCCTCACCGAAATGGCGCAAGCGAGTCTCACGAGACTCGAGCAGGCGCGCGCTCGCGAATCGGAAGAAGCACTGTGGGCACGCGTGTGCGATCTTTCCGCCCCGCCGGCCTTGAAGCTGTCGCCTGAAGGGTTCGATGTCATTGCAGAGTGCAAGCTGTATTCGCCTTCGGCCGGGGATTTATCCGCGCACACGAGCGACGTCGAATCGCGTGTGAAGGCTTACGCGCAAGGCGGTGCGTGCGCCGTTTCCGTTCTGACCGAACCGTCGCGCTTCGGCGGCAAGCTCGAGCACCTTACGCAAGCCGCGGAAGCGCTGCGCCCGTTCGACATTCCCGTGATGCGCAAAGACTTCCTCGTCGACCCGTATCAAGTGATCGAAGCACGCGCTGCAGGCGCGGGCGGCGTGCTCGTGATCGCCCGCATGCTGGATCAAAGCCGAATCAAGGCGCTGCTCGATTGCGCGGCGATGCTCAAGATGTTCGTGCTGCTCGAAGCGTTCGATGCGGATGATCTTGCACTCGCGCGCGACGTATTGAATCAGCGCGAAGGGCATGAGGAGCAAGTGCTCGTCGGACTCAATTGCCGCGACTTGCAGAAGCTCACGATCGAGCTCGGACGGCTCGAAGAGCTCGCGGATCAGCTCCCAGAGCTCTATCCGCGTGTTGCGGAGAGCGGCGTGAAATCGCTGGGCGACGTGAAGCGTGTCGTCGAGCTCGGCTACAGCGTTGCACTGATCGGTACGACGCTGATGCACAGCGAAGCCCCCGCTCAGTTGCTCGGTGAGATGCTCGCGGTCGGCCGCGAGCGCGCGATGGCGCTCAAGGCAGAAGGAGATGCGTAGCGTGTGAAGTGTTACGTGTGCGGTGCATAGCACTGCGCGCTCTGCTGACTTGACACCCTACACGTTACGTCGCCGATGTGGATCAAGATCTGTGGCCTGAGCACCGTCGATGCTGTCGAGGCAGCGGTCGCGGCGAACGCGGACGCGGTCGGCTTCGTGTTCGCACCCTCGAAGCGCCAAGTGGACGCTGCGCAAGCCGCCTCCCTGTCGCGCGAGGTGCCGTCGCGGGTTGCGCGCGTCGCGGTGATGCGGCATCCCTCGCAGCAGCTCGTTGACGAGGTGTGCTCGATATTTCGGCCGGACGTTCTGCAAACCGACGCGAGCGATCTAGCGCAGTTGCGGCTGCCGAAGCAGCTGACGGTGCTCGCGGTCGTGCGCGATGGCGAGCTGCTCGATGCGCTTCCTTCGCGCCTTCTGTACGAAGGTCGGGTCAGCGGCTCCGGCACGACGGCGGATTGGGCCGCGGCACGTGAGCTCGCCGCGCGCGCGCAGCTCGTGCTCGCGGGCGGATTGAATGCCGCGAATGTCGGAGCGGCGATCGAGACAGTGCGACCGTTCGGCGTCGATGTGAGCAGCGGCGTCGAGAGCGCCCCAGGCGTGAAGGACGTCGCGAAGATTGAAGCGTTTATCCGCGCTGCGCGCGAGGCATCGAAGCTTGCGTAGCGCACGCATGAGGAATGACTGATGAACCAAGGCATCGATCAGACTGAAGCACAGGCGTTGCTCGCGAACGTCATGAGCGACGCATATCCAGACGCGCGCGGCCGCTTCGGTCCGTTCGGCGGACGCTACGTTCCCGAGACGCTCGTTCCCGCGCTCGACCGGTTGCAAAGCGGCGTCGATCGTTACCTGCGCGATCCGGAATTCATCCAAGCGTTTCAGGCCGAGCTCAAGTCATGGGTGGGACGTCCCACGGCACTCACACACGCGCGCGCGCTTTCGCAGCAATGGGGCGCGAACATTTGGTTGAAGCGCGAAGACCTCGCTCACACGGGCGCGCACAAGATCAACAACGCGGTGGGCCAAGTGCTGCTCGCGAAGAAGCTCGGCGCGAAGCGCGTCATCGCAGAAACGGGCGCGGGTCAGCATGGTGTCGCCTCGGCGGCGGCGTGCGCGCGGCTCGGTATGCCCTGCACGGTGTACATGGGCGCCATCGATATGGAGCGCCAGGCGCCGAACGTCGGTCGCATGAAGTTGCTCGGTGCGACCGTCGTGCCCGTCACGAGCGGCGACCAAACATTGCGCGCCGCGGTCGATGAGGCGCTCAGAGATTGGGTCTCCGATCCGAATGGCACGTACTACTGCTTGGGCTCGGCGGTTGGCCCGCACCCTTATCCTTATCTCGTGCGCGAGCTGCAGTCCGTCATCGGACGCGAAGCGCGCGAACAGGTGATCGCAGCGACGGGGAAACTGCCCGATTGGGTGATTGCGTGCGTCGGCGGCGGCTCGAACGCGATCGGGCTCTTCCATCCGTTCGTCAAAGATCGCGACGTACGTATGCTGGGCCTCGAAGCAGGCGGGACAGGCACAGGACTCGGAGAGAACGCAGCTTCGCTCGCGTACGGACGTCCCGGCGTTTTGCAGGGGAGCTATTCGCTCTTGCTACAAGACCAAGACGGCCAGATCCAAGAAACGCATTCTGTCTCGGCGGGACTCGATTATCCGGGCGTAGGCCCGGAGCACGCGCTGCTCATGAGCATCGGCCGCGTGAAGTATGAAGCCGTCAACGACGACGACGCGCTTGCGACGCTCGCCGAATGTTGTGCGGCAGAGGGCATCCTGCCCGCGATCGAATCGTCGCACGCGCTTGCGGGCGCGAAGCGGGTCGCACGCGCGAATCCGGGTGCGACATTGCTCATCGGTCTGTCGGGGCGCGGCGATAAAGACATGCCGACGCTACAAAGAACACTACTCAAGGGCCAAGTCTGATGGCAGCACGCGATTCGATCGGCAAGGCAATTCGTCAAGCGCGCGAACGAGGCGAACCCGCGCTCGTTGCGTATCTCACGGCGGGATTTCCGAAGCGCGAACAATTCCGCGACATCTTGAGCTCCGTATCCGGCGCGGTCGACCTCATCGAAGTCGGCGTACCGTTCACCGACCCCATGGCCGACGGTACGACGATTCAACGCTCGAGCCGCGCCGCGCTCGAACAAGGTGTCAGTCTCAAGTGGATTCTCTCCGAGCTGAGCGCGTTCTGCGCGAGCGCGAGCACACGAGCACCCGTACTCTTGATGAGCTATCTGAATCCGTTGCTGGCCTATGGTCTCGATCGCCTCCCCGATGAGGCGGCGAAGGCAGGCGTTGCAGGCTTTATCGTGCCGGACTTGCCGTTCGAAGAATGCGATGAGCTCCGCGAGGCACTCGAGCGCCGCGGGCTGGCGCTCGTTCAATTCGTGACGCCCGTGACGCCGATCGAACGCGTGAAGCTCTTGACGCAGAACACCACAGGCTTCGTGTATGCGGTGACGATGACGGGCACGACAGGCAAGAACGTCGCCGTGCCGCCGCAAGTGCTCGAGTACTTCGATCGCGTGAAAGAAGTCTCGCCGCATCCCGTGTGTGCCGGCTTCGGCATCCGATCGCGCGAGCAAGTGGAGCGTCTCGGTCCGCACGTCGATGGTGTGATCGTGGGCTCCGCACTCGTCGAAGCGCTCGAGCGCGGCGACGATCCAGGCGCATTCCTGCGTTCGCTGCGCGCGCAAGCGTAAACCTTTCAGATTCGTATCTTCCGGGCAATTGTGCCGGCCGCGTGTCGGAACAATGCTCGCGTCTGATTTCTTGTTGATCTCGACCGCGCTCGCGCGGGAGATCGTCATTCGAGAAGGCAGACGAGGACTGATGGCTCCAAAATCGACGCGGTGGTCACTCGGTAACTTGTTCAGACCGAAGCCGCCACCGCCCAAACCTGCACCGCGCCAAGTGAATCCCTATCACGCGGTGTCGATCCTGCCTGGTAAAGCTGCATGCCCGGCCGCGTATCGAATGTCTGGGATACGCTTTCTCTCGAAGAGTGCGCCGCGCCTGCCGCTGCCGAGCTGCGATGCGGAGTACTGTGCGTGTCGGTTTAAGCACCACAACGATCGCCGCGTAGGCCCGCGTCGCCTCGTGGAGCGCGGACTTCTGCCGCCAACGTGGTCGGCGGGCGAGCGCCGCCGGTCCCCAGGTCGCCGCAGCGACGACGTCAAATAATCCTCCGGGTCCATCTGCCGACTTTTCAGCCGCTTGCGCGCTAAAGTGCGAGCGAGGGCATCGGACAACCATTTGCCGCTATGAAACTCGTGTGATACGTAGGACAGCACGCACGCGCAGAGGCTACGTGCGCTACGGACAAAGCGACGCGGTCGCCGTCGCGCGAGGGGATCGGCTACATGGTTTCGCGCACGAGCTTCGCCCGGAGCTCCTCATTCGTCGCCGCAGTGCGCATCGTCTGCGCGTTCGCGCTGCTTGCGCTTGCACCCTCGGTCAAAGCAGATCCGCCGGCCTTCACGGGAGAACCGGTTCGAAGCTCCGGCAGCTCATCGCTCGTCAATTTGCGTGGCCAGGGTGCGCTCGTCGGCACGGCCCCAATCAATGTTCAAGTGAATGCCGTGCGCGTCGGCGGCATCCTCTCGCCGTTGATCTCCGTGGTTCGCGCGGTGCTCGATCCTGGCGCACAAGCATCCGTCTGCGTGGAAGTGCAGAACCTTCTTGGGCTCGATCTCACGTTTCTCGGCGTTGAAGTCGACGTCACTGCCTTCAACGAGGATGCGCCGAACGGTGTGAGCGGGCGCGTCGTGGTTCGAAGCGGTCTTGGTGGCGAAGACGTTTCTGCACTCGCGTGCGCGGATGCGACGGTACTGCCCCCGTCTGCGAACGCAGGACCGGATCAGCGGATTGCGGATTCAGATCAAGAGCCTGGCGAGAGCGTGATGCTGAACGGCAGCGCGTCGCTCGATCCGGACGGCACGATCGTTTCGTATCAATGGCTGGATGCGAGCAATCAACAGATCGCCACCGGTTCCACGCCGACAGTGCGTTTGGCGGACGGTCAGCATACGTTGACGTTGCTCGTGACCGATGACGATGGCGGCACGGACGTCGACACGGTCACGATCACCATCACTGCGCCTTCGAGTAATCAATTGCCGATTGCGGTGGCGGGCGACGATCGTGTCGTCGCGGATACCGATGGGCAAGCCGGCGAGACGGTCACCCTGAATGGCACGTTGTCGAGCGATCCTGACGGGACGCTCGTGCTCTATGAGTGGTTGGTCGGTCAATCCACCGTCATTGCGACGGGACCAACGGCGGATGTGCGCGTGCCCGACGGCCCCCAGCAGATCACCTTGCGAGTGACCGACAACGAAGGCGGCATCGCGATCGACGATGTCACGCTTACGGTCGCAATGCCCGCACCGAGCGAAGGCCCCGTCGCAAACGCGGGCAGCGATCAAGTGATTGCCGACTCGGATTCGTTGCCAGGCGAAACGGTCATGCTCGATGCGAGTGCTTCGAGCGATCCGGACGGCACGATCGTGAGCTACGAGTGGTTGCTGGATGGGCAGGCACTCGCGAGCGGTGTAACGCCGTCCGTTCGATTGCCGGACGGTGAGAGCTTCATCACGTTGATCGTCACGGACGATACGGGTAACACAAGCTCTGATGCGGTATTGGTAACGATCGCGTCAGCGCCGATCGTGCCGCGCCTTGCGGAGCTGCCCGGGCTGACACCTAACCAGCTCTCCGTTGCAAGGGCGTTCGACAGCTTGTGCCCTCGGTTGACTACGCGAGGAACGCAGCAGGAATTGACGGAAGGAGAAGCGGCACTCCTGCGCCGCTGTAACGCGATTACGTATGGGAGCACGACAGACGAACAAGTTCGCGCGCTCGATGAAATCAGTCCGCAGGATCTGAACGCAACGCGCACCCAAGCACTCAATCTGTCGCGCATTCAGCTGGCCAACATTTCAGATCGACTGTTGGCACTGCGCGCCGGTGCGAAGGGCATCAGTCTCGTCGGGCTCAATCTAGGCTTGAACGGCGATGCCTTGCCCGTCGCGGAGCTCACGGAGGGGGTCGGAAAGCTGCTCGGCAGTGGCGCGAGCTCGGATGCGGATTCGCTGCTCGATTCTCGTCTCGGCCTCTGGCTGCGCGGCAACTACAGCTTCGGCACGAAGGAAGCGACGCATGCGGATCATGGCTTCGACTCGGACCAATGGGGTCTGATGGCTGGCGCGGATTTTCGCTTCTCGCCACGATACGTGCTCGGTGCTGCAGTGGGCTACGGTCGATCCGACGTCGCGTTCGGCGCGCGCGATTCCGGCGGCCTCGCCTCACATGCGCTCACCGGCGCTCTGTACGCCACGATGTACTCGGAAGGCGGCGGCTTCTACCTCGACGCGATCGCCAATTACGTCCGCTCATCTCACGATTCGACGCGACGAATCGACTTCACCGAAGGCGGCTCGCAGCTCATCGTGGATGCACGCGCCGATGCCGATGGTGCGACGTTCGGTTCCGCTGTAACGCTCGGCTATGACTTCACACTCGGTGCGTTCACGCTCAGTCCGAGCGTCGGCTACAACTATCTCAATACCGAGATCGATTCGTTCCGCGAAGTGACGGGCGAAGGTCTGGACATGATCTTCGATGCGCAGACGTATTCGTCGGCAACAGGCAATGCTGCACTCCGCTTGACCTACGCCTGGAAGACACCCATCGGGGTGATCGTGCCGCAGATCCGCGGCGAGTTCATTCGCGAGTTCTTGAGCGGCGAAGAGTCGTTCGGCGTGCGCTTCGCGAACGATCCGTTCGATGACACACCACGCATCATCGTGAGTACGGAAGCACCGGATCGATCGTATTGGCGCCTGGCGACGGGGCTCGCGGCACAGTTCAAGTACGGGATCGCGGCGTTCGTCGAGTATCAGCGGCTCGAGAGCTTGACGCTTTTCAGCTACGAAGATGTCGCGGCTGGAGTGCGGCTCGAGCGCGCGTTCTAGCGTGGAGCGCGCTAAGTAGGCGTGTACGCCGACAATCGGCTCTGCGTCTTCAGCATGTCGGCTTCAGTGTACTCAGGTCGCTCGCTGCGGATGCGGCGAATCAGATCCGCGAACTCTTCCGCCGGCACTGCCGGGCTGTAATGGAAGCCCTGGTATTGATCGCAGCCCAGATTCCGGAGGAATTCGAGTTGCTCCGCCGTCTCGACGCCTTCTGCAACGACGCGCAGCCGCAAGCTATGGGCGAGCGAGATAATTGCACGCACGATCGAGACATCGTCCGCGTTCATCATGAGATCGCGAATGAAGCTGCGGTCGATCTTGAGCTTATCGAGCGGAAAGCGACGCAGGTAGCTCAGGCTCGAATAGCCGGTTCCGAAATCGTCGATGGAGATGTGCACGCCCATCGTGCTCAGCGCCTGCAACGTCTCCGCGGATTTTTCCGCATCGTGCATGACGGCGCTTTCGGTGAGCTCGAGCTCGAGATAGCCGGGCTGCAGGTCCGAATCGGTCAAGGCCGATTTCACGACCGCGGTGAGATCAGCTTGCCGGAACTGCTTGGCCGAGAGATTCACAGCGACGCGCACAGGCGGCATGCCCGCATCGATCCAGGCTCGCAACTGGCGGCACGCTCTTCGCAACACCCATTCGCCGATCGGAACGATGAGGCCGGTTTCTTCCGCGAGCGGAATGAACACTCCTGGGGCAACGAGGCCGCGCGTCGGATGACGCCAGCGAATCAGCGCCTCGGCACTGCGCACCCGGCCAGTGCTGATATCAACCTTGGGCTGATAGTGCAGCTCTAGCTGTTCGAGCTCGAGCGCGCGGCGAAGCTCGGTTTCGAGCGCGAGTCGGTTGTCGGCAATGCTGCTCATTTCCGGGGAGTAGAAGCGATAGCCGCCGAGCGCGCCTTCCTTCGCCGAGCGCATGGCCACATCCGCACGCCGGAGCAGCGTCTCGAATGTGGCGCCGTCGTTGGGGAACAGGCTCACGCCGATGCTGAGCGAGGCGTGGCATTCGAGCTTGCGCGTGATGAACGGGTCGGATAGCGATTCGGTGATTTTGTGCACGATCCGTTCTGCATCTTGCGCGCCATCGATATCGCATGCGAGGACTGCAAACTCATCGCCTGCCAAGTGCGCGAGCGTATCGCTTCGCCGTAGCACGGCGCGCAATCGCTGCGAAAGCTCGCGCAGCAACTCATCGCCGGCTTCGTGGCCAAGGGAGTCATTGATCGTCTTGAGGCGATCCACGTTCATGACCATTAGCGCGAACATGCCGCCGTCGCGCCGTGCTTTCGCAATGGCATCCTCGGCCGTTTCGGCGAGCGCGAGTCGATTTGGGAGATTCGTGAGCACATCGTGACGCGACGCATAGTGCGCGCTGGCATGCGCTTGCTGGCGCAGATGCGCGCTGTCGCGCAGATGCCGCGCGAGATAAGCGTCATAGACGATCGTGACCAGCGTGAGCCCTAGGATGCCGAATGCAAATAGGCTAAGGGCGACCGCAAACCACCCGTCGTCGAGTGATGTGGCGGGGAGCGCGTGCGCTCCAGGGGCGATCGTGATGGAGGCAATGGCAACGTATTGAACGGCGGCGAGCGTGCTACCGACGACGAGCGCTGCGAGCGCGCGCTTCGCCACGACACGCCACGAGTGCCCGCGTCTCAAGCTTACTGCGAGCCGCGAAGCGGCGTAGGAAGCAACGATCGCGATGACGATCGCTGCGCCGATCCAGTGAGTCTCGTACTCGATTTGCGGCGAGACGCGAATGGCCGACAGCGCGAGATACGCGACGCTGGCGACACCGACCCCCATGACGAGCGAGCCGAGCGTCAAGCGGACCTGGCTCGGTTCCTCACGCCCGACGAGCGCGAGCGCGAAGCCGGACGTGAGCACAGCGATCGCAAGCGAAGCGATCGTCGTTGCGAGGTCATAGGTGAGATCGATCGGCGGATCGAGCGCGAGTACCGCGATGAAATGAACGGACCAGATGCCGATGCCCATCGACAGCGCTCCGCCGACGAGCCACGCTCGTGCGGCTCGGCCTTCGGTGCTAGAGATCCGAGAGGCGAGGTTGAACGATGTGTACGACACCACGATCGCCAGAGCGATCGAGAGACATACCATCCACGATGTAAAGGTTCCTTGCATGCGCGAGCATCGTCCCCGAGAAGCGCGGTTGTTCTACTACGGATCCCACAAACGCCTGTGCTCGGGTCTCGAGTGTTCGGTGTTCCCGGTCCCTCCGTGTCACATCCTTGCTACATAGGCGAGTGCCAGCGCGTCGCCCACGAGCGTTCTGAGATACGTCTACTGCGTATCGGGCGTTGCACCGTGAGCTTGAGTGAAGAAGCTCCAAGGAGCACTCCTTGCGATCCCTATCGCTCGAAACTGTGCGCTTGCTCTCACGGCGCAGCGTGAATCCCTGAGGTGCTGCCGTTGAGGTTGCGTCATCGCCGCTCGAGCGCGAGCACGCAACGGCTTACACCCAGATATGCCCTCAAATGAGCGCAGACTGCGGAAAACCCTGAGACGCGCCTCTGTTGACGTAATGCAGCGACGGTAGAATCGGTGTCATGAAGGCGCTTTGTGTGTTCTGCGGTTCGAGCTCCGGCGATACACCGGAGTACGGCAAGATCGCGCGCGAGTTGGGCACGACCCTCGCATCTCGCGGCATCAAGATCGTTTACGGCGGCGGACGGGTCGGTTTGATGGGTGCGCTGGCCGACGCCGCATTGGACGCAGGCGGTGAAGTGATTGGCGTCATTCCCCAGATGTTGCTCGACAAAGAGGTAGGGCACGCTGGGCTCACCGAGCTGCGCGTCGTCCAGACGATGTCCGAGCGCAAGTGGCAGATGGGCGAGCTGTCGGATGCGTTCATCGCGCTTCCGGGCGGAATCGGCACGATGGACGAGTTGTTCGAGGCGTGGACGTGGACCCAGCTCGATCTACATCGCAAGCCGTGCGGCCTCCTCAACTTCAACGGCTACTACGATTCGCTCGTCGCCTTCCTCGATCGATCGGTGGAGGCGGGATTCCTGCGGCCCAGGCATCGCGCCGCTTTGCTCGTCGATCGAGAGCTCAATCCCCTGTTGGAGCGTCTGGCGGCCGCGGTAGCGTAGGGGCGCACTTCTCGGTCCCTTGACAGTCCGGATCGCAAGCCCCAGCCTGCGGCGCAGCCAGCTAGCGGGGCCCCCAAGACGTCATTCGGGATCTGAATCTCATGTTACGAACCTTCCTACAAGCCAAGTTGCATCGGGTCCGCGTGACCCACGCGGATCTCGACTATGAGGGCTCCTGCGGCATCGATGCCGCTCTGCTCGAGATCGCGGGCTTGCGCGAGTATCAGTACATCGAGCTTTACAACGTCACGAATGGCGAGCGATTCACGACCTACATCATCAAGGCGCCGAAGGGTTCCGGCGAGATTTCTTTGAATGGCGCGGCCGCCCGCAAAGCGGCCGTCGGCGACCTCCTCATCATTTGTGCGTACTCGAGCTACACGGATGCGGAACTTGAGACGTACAAACCCGTTATCGTCCTCGTCGACGAGCACAATCGCGTCAAACAAGTGCTGCGCGAACGCGCGGCGTGATCGTCCAAACAAGCGTCTAGCCAAGAGCCCGCGCGGGCGGGTCCGAATGTGAGCTCTTGAGCGCAAATCGAGCGTCGTAGATTCCAATGGAACTCATTGCCTATTTCATCGACTTCATTCTGCACCTCGATCAGCATCTCACGGAGCTCGTCGCCGAGTATCACATTTGGGTCTACGCGATCCTGTTCGCGATCATTTTCTGCGAGACGGGATTGGTCGTGACGCCGTTTCTGCCCGGCGATTCGCTTCTGTTCGCGCTCGGGGCGCTCGCCGCCGTCGACCAGACCGGGACGCTCGAGCCGACCACACTGTGGGCAATGCTCATCGTCGCAGCCGTGCTCGGCGACGGCGTGAACTACAAGATTGGTAACTACATCGGACCGCGTGCGTTCAGCGGCACGATTCGTTGGCTCAAGCAGGATTATCTACTCAAAACGCAAGCGTTCTATGAGCGTCATGGCGGCAAGACGGTCGTGCTCGCGCGCTTCGTTCCCATCGTGCGCACGTTCGCGCCATTCGTCGCAGGGGTCGGTAGCATGCGTTGGGCGAAGTTCACGATGTACAACGTCAGCGGCGCACTCATCTGGGTGACCACATTCATTTGGGGCGGCTATCTTTTCGGCAATGTGCCGATCATCAAAGAGAACTTCGGCATCGTTACGATCGTCATCATCGTACTGTCGCTCGTTCCGCTCGCGATCGGACTGCTTCGCCCCGCCAAGCCGGCCTGAGAAACACGCGTCGTCCTCGTGCAGCACCCGGGCGGAGAAGACGCTGCGTCCCCCTTGCCGTCGTCCCCGCGTAGGCGGGGATCCATCCGACCTTAAGCGTGGAGCCAAAAAT
>JBIQKP010000015.1:0-72704 GCA_044506405.1 Lysobacterales bacterium
GCCCCGGCATCATCACGCCGGGCGAGTGCAAGATCGGCATCATGCCCGGCTTCATTCACAAGCCCGGCAAGGTCGGCATCGTCTCGCGCTCTGGCACGCTGACGTACGAAGCCGTGTTCCAAACGACGAACGTCGGGCTCGGACAGAGCACTTGCGTCGGTATCGGTGGCGATCCGGTGCGCGGCATGAACTTCATCGACGTGCTCGCACGCTTCGAAGAAGATCCGCAGACGGAAGCGATCATCATGGTCGGCGAGATCGGCGGCAGCGACGAGGAAGCGGCCGCTGAGTTCATTCGCGAAAACGTCACGAAGCCTGTTGTTGCCTATATCGCCGGTGTGACCGCGCCTCCGGGCAAGCGCATGGGCCATGCGGGTGCGATCGTGTCGGGCGGAAAGGGCACGGCTGCGGATAAGTTCGCCGCGCTCGAGCGCGCGGGCGTTCGCACCGTGAAGAGCCCCGCGGACCTCGGGTCCGCCATTGCCGAGCAATTGGCCAAGGCGGGCGGACGCAAGTCACGGGCCGCAAGCACGCAGAAGAGCACGTTCGTCGTGACAGGCAAGCAGACGAAGCCGTCGAAGCCGTCGAAGAAGAAGCCCGCTGCAAAGAAGGTTTCGAAGAGCAAAGTGGTCGCAAAGAGCAAGGCGAGCGCGAAGCGCAAGAGCGTAAAGAGCAAGGCGCCGGCGGCGAAGAAGAAGTCGATCGCGCGGAAGAGCGCACCGGCCGCGAAGCGCAAGAAGACCGCGAAGGCGAAGAACAAGAAGCGGTAAGAGGCTTCTCCTCCCTCGGCGGCGGGGAGGGAAGTGTTTCCTAGCGCGCGCGATAGCCCGAGGTAATCGGATAACGCCAGTCTCTGCCGAACGCTCGATCGCTGATCCTCACGCCCGGTGGGGCTTGGCGCCGCTTGTACTCGTTGCGCTTCACCATCTCGAGCACGCGTCCGACCGTGGCGCGATCGAATCCACGCGCGGTGATCTCATCGACCGATAAGTCATCTTCGATGAAGAGCTCGAGGATCGGATCGAGCACTTCATAGGGCGGCAGCGAATCCGAATCCTTTTGATCGGGCCTCAACTCCGCGGAGGGCGGTCTCACGATGACGCGCTCTGGGATCGCCGGGGAAATCGAATTGCGATACTTCGCGAGTCGATAGACGAGCAGTTTGCTGCAGTCTTTGATTGGCGCGAATCCGCCCGCCATGTCGCCGTAGAGCGTGGCATAGCCAACGGCCATTTCGCTCTTATTGCCGGTCGTGAGCACCATCCGGCCGGTCTTGTTCGAGATCGCCATCAAGAGCAGGCCGCGGCAGCGCGCCTGAATGTTCTCTTCCGTCGCATCGGGCTCGCGACCGGCGAACACATCTTTGAGCGCGCTGAGCGCTGCCTCGAACATGCCTTCGATCGGAATGACGTCGTGTCGCGCGCCGAGTTGCTCGGCTTGTTTCGCCGCATCTTCAACGCTGATCTGCGAGGTGTATCGCGATGGCATCATCACCGCCCGCACGCGCTCTGCGCCCAACGCGTCGACCGCGATGGCGAGCGTCAGTGCCGAGTCGATGCCGCCTGACAAGCCCAAGACGATGCCCGGAAAGCCGTGCTTTCGCACATAGTCCCGCACGCCCAACACAAGTGCGCCATAGACACTCGCTTCTTCCGACTTCGGGGGCTCCAACGGTCCTGGGCGCGGTACGGCTTGATCGCCGACGAGGTCGATGTCGACGGCGAAGACATCCTCTTCGAAATGCCGAGCCCGCTGAATGACGTCACCGTCCGCGTTCATGACGAATGAACCGCCATCGAAGACGAGCTCATCTTGACCGCCAATCATATTGAGGTAGACCGCCGGCAGCTTCACGTCTCGAACGCGATCTTTGACTGTGCTCTCGCGACGCGCCTGATAGTTGAGCGAGTACGGAGATCCGTTGATGACCAGGAGCAACTGCGCACCCGCGGCCTTTGCTGCTCGGGCGGGATTCGGCTCCCAGATGTCTTCGCAGATCAAAATGGCCGCGCGGATGCCGTTGAGCTCGACGATGCACGTGCGCTCGCCGTGTTTGAAATAGCGCTTCTCATCGAACACCGAGTAGTTCGGAAGCTCTTGCTTACGATAGTTCGCGAGTATGCGACCGTCGCGCACCATGACTGCCGCGTTATAGATACCTTCTGCCGCGTACTCGGGATATCCCACGACGAGCGAGATGCCACGCGCTTCCGAGCGTACTTGATCGAGTGCAGCGGCGACCTGCCGGCGCAAACCAGTGTGAAACAGCAGGTCTTCCGGTGGGTAGCCGCAGAGCGTGAGCTCGGGAAAGAGCACGACGTCGGCTTTGAGGCGGTCACGCGCATCGATCGCGGTATCGAGCACGCGTTGCGTGTTCCCCGCTACGTCCCCGACGAACAGGTTCAGCTGCGCGAGGGCAAGTCGGAGCGTAGGCGTGGACATGGTGTGCTCAGGGTCGTGATCGCTGGAAGGCGATCACCAGAACTTCCACCAGCTCTTCTTTGTTTCCGCGAGCTGTTCCTGCTGGCGCTGCTCGTCTACGTTGCCGAAGTTCTCGCGCAGGACGGTTTCCGTGTCGGCGGCGAGCTGATTCATGTCGAGGTGCCGATAGGCGTCCGCCATGATCTCGAGCGCACGACGGATCTGAGGTGCGCCATCGTAGGTCTCGATCGCATAACGCGCGCGATTGATCGCGCCTACGTACGCGCCGCGCGCGAGGTAGTACTCCGCGACGTAGACCTCGTAGCTCGCGAGGCGATTGCGCAGGAAGATCATTCTCTGCCGCGCATCCGGCGCGTATTCGCTGTTCGGGAAGCGCTGCACGAGTGTTTGGAAAGATTGGAACGAGCTGCGAGCGTCAGCCGGCGGGCGCTGCGTCAGGTCGGCGTTGAACCAGCGTTCGAGGAAGTTCGGCGTTCGCTCGAAATGAACGAGACCCTTGATGTAATACGCATAGTCGACACGCGGGTGGGCCGGGTTCTCGCGAATGAATTGATCCGCCTGATCGATGGCCGCTTCCGGTTCCTTGTTCTTGTAGTACGCGTACATCAAGTCGAGCTGTCCTTGACGCGCGGCGTTCGTGAACGGAAAGCGCGCTTCGAGCTGCTCGTAGTAAATCGTCGCATCTCGGTAGTTGCCGTTGTCTGAGGCGCGTTTGGCGCGTTCGTAGAGAACGTCGGCGTCGCCCAGTTGCTCGCGGGACTTGTTGCCGCACCCGGCAATGGCCAGTAGTACCATCGCCGTGGTCAAAGTGATGATTCGCATGCGAAAATTCTTCGGAAAGCGCTCTGTATTCACGTTTGGGCGGCGAGTATAGCCGAGCAGTCCGCCCTCCCGCAGATTAAGGTTCTAAGCTTCGGTCCCCGTCCGCCCTGGAAGTTCCCGAGTGTCCGCACCCATCCGACATAGCCTGACGATTCCCCTCGATTACGCCGGGCAGCGGCTGGATCAAGTGCTCGCAAGCCTCCTGAGCGAGTACTCCCGCTCGCGCATCAAGGAGTGGATCGATGCAGGAAACGTCCGCGTCGATGGCGCACAGCTTCGGCCCAAGGATAAGGTCATCGGCGGGGAGAAAGTGGAAATCGACGCGGAGCTGCCGACCGAGGATCGCGTCGAGGCGGAGGACATCGAGCTCGATATCGTCCACGAGGACAAGCACGTCCTCGTCATCAACAAGCCTCCGGGACTCGTTGTCCATCCGGGAGCGGGCAATGCCGCAGGTACGCTCCAGAACGCGCTCCTCCATTTCGATGCAAAGCTTGCTCAAATTCCGAGAGCCGGCATCGTCCATCGCCTCGACAAAGACACGAGCGGCTTGATGGTCGTCGCCCGAACGCTCGAAGCGCACACGGCGCTCGTACGCGCGATCGAGGCGCGTGAGGTCGAGCGCGAATACGAGGCGGTCTGCCTTGGTGTCATGACGGGCGGCGGCCTGGTGGACGCGCCGATCGGCCGCCATCCCGTTGATCGCGTGCGCATGGCCATTCGCGAAGACGGTCGGGACGCCGTCACGCACTACCGCGTCATCCAGCGCTTCCGCGGGCACACGCATGTGCGGCTCAAGCTCGAAACCGGCCGCACGCATCAGATCCGCGTTCATATGACGCACATCGGCTATCCGCTCGTCGGCGATCGTGTCTACGGCGGTCGTCTGCTCCTGCCCAAAGGCGCCTCGCCAGAGCTCATCGAGTCGCTGCGCGCGTTCCGCCGCCAAGCGCTCCACGCCGCGCGGCTCGCCTTCGAGCATCCGAAGACGGGAAAGCCGATCGAATCGGCTGCGGCACTGCCGGCGGACATGCAGCGGCTCATCGATGTGCTCGCCGCGGACGCGCGGCCGTAGGTTGGGTGTAGGTCGGAATTCATTCCGACACATCGGACGATAGAATCCCACCGATGCACCTCATCATCCCCGACTGGCCCGCCCCCGAAGGCGTTCGTGCCGCCGTCACGACGCGCAACGGTGGCGTAAGCGTCGGGCCCTACGCGAGCCTCAATCTCGGCACTCACGTGGGCGACGACTCGGTGGCAGTCGCGGAGAACCGTCGTCGAGTACGCGCCAAGCTGAACTTGGTCACGGAGCCAGCGTGGTTGAACCAAGTTCACGGCACGAACGTCGTCGAAGCGCGTGCGTACGATCAGCCGCCCGCCGCCGACGCATCGATTGCTCGGGCGCCCGGCGCCGTGTGCGCTGTGCTCACCGCGGATTGTCTTCCTGTGATCTTCTGCGACGAGCTCGGCACGAGGGTCGCTGCCGCGCACGCGGGCTGGCGCGGCCTCGTCGGCGGCGTTCTGGAATCCACGGTGAAGGCGCTTGAACGCGATCCTGCATCGCTCCTTGCCTGGCTCGGTCCGGCGATCGAGCAAGAGGCATTCGAAGTGGGCGACGACGTGCGCGAACAGTTCCTCGCCCGCGATCCGGCGAACGCGCGCGCTTTCGTCCGCAACGAGCGCGACCGATGGCAAGCAGACTTGTATGCGCTTGCTCGCAACGAGCTGAGGCGTCTCGGCGTCTCGCGTATCCACGGCGGCGGATTTAGCTGCTATGCGGATGCCGAGCGATTCTTCTCCTACCGGCGCGACGCACAGACCGGGCGGATGGCAACCCTCATCTGGCTCGAGCGATCGTCGCTCGGCTAACCTCGCTACCGAAGCCCGCTTGACACGCGTGCTAGGCTCCGCTGGGAGAACAAGAACTCGTCTGTGCGATCCATTCTTGCCGTAGACCGTATTCCATAGCTCGTCCTCCGCTCGCATGCCGCTTCTCCTCTGGATCCTCCTCTTCACCTTGCTCGGTGGGGCGCTCAGCGCGCTGGCGGCGTCGCTATTCCTGATCGCATCGAAACAAATGCGCGCACGCGTGTTGCCGCACCTCGTGAGCTTTGCGACCGGCGCGCTGCTGGGTGCGGCATTGCTTGGGTTGCTGCCGCACGCGATCGAAGAGGCGGGCGAGGGCAGCACGCATCACATCGGGATGGCGCTGCTCGCGGGGCTCCTGATTTTCTTCGTGCTCGAAAAGATGGTGCTATGGCGGCACTGCCATCAAGATGCCTGCGAAGGCCACGTTCCGCACGATCATCACCGCGACGCAGCCTCCGCCTCGCTCATCCTGATCGGCGATGCATTCCACAACATTCTCGATGGCGTGCTCATCGCCGCGGCGTTCATGACGGACGTGCATCTCGGCATCGTGACCGCACTCGCCGTTATCGCTCACGAGATTCCGCAGGAAGTCGGTGATCTTGCGATCTTGCTCCACGGCGGCATGAGCCGCGCTCGTGCATTCGGGCTCAATCTGCTCACGAGCGTGAGTTCCGTCGTCGGCGGTATCGGCGCGTATTTTGCGCTCGGATCGATCGAACACTTGCTGCCCTATGCGCTCACGATTGCCGCGTCGAGCTTCCTATATATCGCGGTTGCCGATCTGATTCCGGGACTCCACCGCCGCGTCGATCCGGGCGCCGGGGTCGCACAATTCGTCTTTATCGTCTTAGGGATCGCGGTCATCTACGTGAGCCACGGGCTCGCGCATTGAAGCGCGCGCGGGCGCACGAACGCGCCAGGAACCGCGTGCTTGCCGGTTGAATTCTGTCCTGCATCGCCCCACATCGGCAGGCATTGAGGGGTCCGGCTTCTGGCCCGTTGCCAGCCGCCTGCTGACCGCCAGCCCAAGGTTCTTGCTATGCGAATGGACAAACTCACCAGTAAATTTCAGATGGCGTTGGCAGACGCCCAATCGTTGGCGGTCGGGCGCGATCACCAGTACATCGAGCCGATACACGTGATGACGGCCCTGCTGGATCAGCAGGGCGGCTCGGTGCGCCATCTCCTGGACAAAGCTGGGACGAACGTCAATTTGCTGCGCTCGCAGCTCGGCGAGGCGCTCGATCGCCTGCCGAAAGTGGAAGGTACGAGCGGCGAGGTTCACGTCTCCAACGATCTCGGACGCATTCTCAACGTTACGGACAAGCTCGCGCAGAAGCGCGGCGACCAATACATCTCGTCCGAGTTGTTCGTGCTCGCCGGGCTCGAGGATAAAGGTCAGCTCGGCACGATCCTGCGCAACGCAGGCGCGATCAAGGGCGCGATCGAGAAGGCCATCGAAGACGTTCGCGGCGGCGAGAAGGTCGACGATCCGAACGCGGAAGAGAGCAGGCAAGCGCTCGAGAAGTACACGATCGACCTGACCGAGCGCGCGGAGCAGGGCAAGCTCGACCCCGTCATCGGACGCGACGACGAGATCCGCCGCACCGTGCAAGTCTTGCAGCGCCGCACGAAGAACAATCCCGTGCTGATCGGCGAACCCGGCGTCGGTAAAACGGCGATCGTCGAAGGTCTTGCACAGCGCATCGTGAACGGCGAGGTCCCGGAAGGGCTGCGCGGCAAGCGTATTCTGGCGCTCGACATGGGTGCTCTGATCGCGGGTGCCAAGTATCGCGGCGAGTTCGAGGAACGCCTCAAGGCCGTGCTGAACGATCTCGCGAAGCAAGAAGGACAGATCATCCTCTTCATCGATGAGCTGCACACGATGGTCGGCGCCGGCAAAGCCGAAGGCGCGATGGATGCCGGCAACATGCTCAAGCCGGCGCTTGCGCGCGGCGAGCTGCATTGCGTCGGCGCGACCACCCTCGATGAGTATCGCAAGTACATCGAAAAGGACGCCGCGCTCGAGCGTCGCTTCCAGAAAGTGTTCGTCGGCGAACCGTCGGTCGAAGACACGATCGCGATCCTGCGCGGATTGAAGGAGCGCTACGAAGTCCACCACGGTGTCGACATCACGGACCCCGCGATCGTTGCGGCCGCGACGCTTTCGCATCGATACATCAGCGACCGTCAGCTTCCAGACAAAGCGATCGATTTGATCGACGAGGCGGCTTCACGCATTCGGATGGAGATCGACTCGAAACCGGAAGAGATGGACCGTCTCGAACGGCGCATCATCCAGCTCAAGATCGAACGCGAAGCGCTGAAGAAAGAGTCGGACGAGGCTTCGAAGAAGCGGCTCGCCACGCTCGACGATCAACTGCGCTCGCTCGAGAAGGAGTACTCCGATCTCGAAGAGATCTGGAAGGCGGAGAAGGCCTCGTTGCAGAGCTCAGCTCACATCAAGGAGGAGCTCGAGCGCGCTCGTCTCGAGCTCGAGACCGCACGACGAGCACAAGACCTCGCCCGAATGTCGGAGCTCTCGTACGGCAAGATTCCGGAGCTCGAGCGTCGCTTGGCCGATGCGACCGCGGCGGAGAAGCAAGAGACGAAACTCTTGCGCAACAAGGTCACGGACGAGGAGGTGGCTGAAGTTGTCTCCAAGTGGACCGGAATTCCGATCTCCAAGATGCTCGAGGGCGAGAAGGAAAAGCTCTTGCGCATGGAGGAGGCGATCGGCAAGCGAGTGATCGGTCAGTCCGAGGCGGTGACCGCCGTGTCCGATGCCATTCGTCGCTCGCGAGCAGGTCTATCGGATCCCAATCGCCCGAATGGTTCTTTCTTGTTCTTGGGCCCGACCGGTGTCGGCAAGACGGAGCTGTGCAAAGCGCTCGCGGAGTTTCTCTTCGATACCGAAGAAGCCATGGTTCGCATCGACATGTCCGAGTTCATGGAGAAGCACTCGGTCGCGCGCCTCATCGGTGCGCCGCCGGGCTATGTCGGCTATGAGGAAGGCGGTTACCTGACCGAAGCGGTGCGCCGTCGCCCGTACTCCGTGCTGCTGCTCGACGAAGTCGAGAAAGCGCATCCCGATGTGTTCAACGTGTTGCTCCAAGTGCTCGATGACGGTCGGCTAACGGACGGCCAGGGCCGCACGGTGGATTTCCGCAACACGGTGATCATCATGACGTCGAACTTGGGTTCGCACGTCATTCAGGAGCTGGCTGGGGAGGCGAATTACGCGAAGATGAAGGAGGCTGTGCTAGAAATCGTGCAGCAGCATTTCCGGCCGGAGTTCATCAACCGTGTCGATGACATCGTCGTCTTCCATCCGCTGGCGAAGGAGCAGTTGCGTTCGATCGTCGAGATTCAGCTCGGCTACTTGAGGAAGCGCCTCGCGGACCGGGATATCGAGCTCGCCCTGGACGAGGCTGCGCGCGATCTGCTCGCGGAAGCCGGATTTGATCCGGTGTACGGAGCGCGACCGCTCAAGCGGGCCATTCAGCAGCAGGTGGAGAACCCGCTCGCCCAGCGAATTCTCAAGGGCGAGTTCGGGCCCGGCGCGAAGGTTCGGGTGACGGCGCGCGATGGCGCGCTCCATTTCGAGCGAGCGTAGCCCACCCCAACCCTCCCCCGCGCGGCGGGGGAGGGGAGCTCCTCTGCTCGCACTGGGGATCGGCTTTCTGTCCTTGAAGATTCCATGGCCGCCCCTATGATGGCGAACGCATTTCTGGCGCCTTCTGAGAACAACTATGCCCTTCTACGAATACGAATGTTCGAACTGCAAGTTCTACGTCGAAGCCCTGCAGAAGATCAGCGATGAGCCTTTGAAGCAGTGCCCGAGCTGCAAGAAGCAGACGCTCAAGAAGTTGGTGTCCGCCCCGAACTTCCGCTTGAAGGGAAGCGGCTGGTACGAGACCGACTTCAAGTCGGACGAAGAGAAGAAGCGCAACCTCGCCGATCGCGAAGAGGCGAGCGACGCCAAGGGTGAACCCGAGAAGGCGGCATCAGAGCCGAAGGAATCGAAAGCGGCCAAACCCGGTGCGAAGGCCGCCAAGCCGGCGGCGACGAAGCCAGCCGCAAAGGCGTCGAAGTCCAAGGCGAAGCCTGCGAGCAAACCCAAGAGCAAGGCGAAAGCGAAGCCAGCGCCGAAAAAGAAGAAGTGATGCCTGGCAGGGGGAGCGGCGGGCGCTCCTCCGGTCGATGGCTACCTTACCCTAGGCCCCTCACATCAGGAGATTTCCTCCCTGAGCCGAGGCGCTCAACTTGCTGGCACTCCGGCGCTTCCGTAACATCCCGCGCCTGCGGAAAAGGCTGGGGACTGGAGGCTGGAGGCTGGAGCCAGAGGAGATCGCTCGATGGAGCGAGCTGGCTAGGGTCTTCCACTTCGAGTCGTCACGCACAGATCGCCGCGCACCCCGTGCGCGTTCCGTTCTTGCCCCAGCCTCCAGCCTCCAGCCTCCAGCCTAGGTTTCCCATGCGCTCCCACTACTGCGGTCACGTCAACGAATCCCTCATCGGTCAGGAAGTCAGTGTTGCTGGCTGGGTGCATCGCCGGCGCGATCATGGCGGCGTGATTTTCGTCGACCTGCGCGATCGCGAGGGCTTGCTGCAGATCGTGTTCGATCCCGATGCGAAGGACGTCTTCACGAACGCGGAGCGACTGCGCAGCGAGTACTGCGTGCGGATCACCGGTAAGGTGCGGGCGCGTCCGAGTGGTACGGCGAACGCGGCGCTTCCCTCCGGCCAGGTGGAGGTGTTGGCACGCGAGCTCGAGATCTTGAGCCGCGCTGAGACACCGCCGTTTCATCACGATGAGGCGACGAACGAGGAGCTCCGGCTCAAGTATCGCTATCTCGATCTGCGTCGCGACGTGATGCAGAAGCGCATTCGGCTGCGTCATGAAGTGACCCGCGCGATGCGCACGTTCCTGGACGACAACGGCTTCGTCGACATCGAAACGCCGATGCTCACGAAGGCGACGCCGGAAGGCGCGCGCGATTACCTTGTGCCGAGCCGCACGCATCCCGGTCAGTTCTTCGCGCTGCCGCAATCGCCACAGCTCTTCAAGCAGCTCCTCATGATGAGCGGTTTCGATCGCTACTATCAGATCGTGCGCTGCTTCCGCGACGAAGATCTGCGCGCGGAGCGTCAGCCCGAGTTCACGCAGCTCGATATCGAAACGTCGTTCATGAGCGAAGAGCAGATCATGCAGCTCATGGAGGATTTGATTCGATTCATCTTCAAGACCGTGCTCGGCGATGAGTTGCCGAATCCGTTCCCGCGGATCAGCTATGCGGAAGCGATGCGCCGCTACGGTTCGGATAAGCCTGACCTGCGCATCGCGCTCGAGCTCGTCGATGTGGCTGATCTCGTGCGCGGCTGCGAGTTCAAGGTGTTCGCGGGTCCTGCATCGAATCCGAACGGCCGCGTGGCGGCGCTGCGAGTGCCGAAGGGCGGCACGACGCTCACGCGTAAAGAGATCGACGATTACACGACGTACGTCGCCCGCTTCGGTGCGAAGGGACTTGCCTACGTCAAGGTGAACGAGAAGGCGAAGGGCCGCGATGGTCTGCAATCGCCGATCCTCAAGTTCCTGAGCGACGATGCGGTCGCGGGCATTCTCGAGCGCACCGGCGCCGAAGACGGCGATCTGATCTTCTTCGGTGCCGATACGGCGAAAGTCGTGAATGACGCGCTCGGTGCGCTGCGGCTCAAGGTCGGCCACGACATGAAGATGACGCAGACGGGTTGGCGCCCGCTCTGGGTTGTCGACTTCCCGATGTTCGAGTTCGATCCCGATGCGAAGCGATGGGTCGCGCTACACCACCCGTTTACATCGCCGCGCGATGAAGATCCTGCCGTGCTGCGCGCCGATCCGGCGAACGCCATCTCGAAGGCGTACGACATGGTGTTGAACGGCTCCGAAATCGGTGGCGGCTCGGTGCGTATTCATCGTCAAGAACTGCAGTCGACCGTGTTCGATCTGCTCGGCATCACGGCCGAAGAGGCGCAGCAGAAGTTCGGCTTCTTGCTCGAAGCGCTCAAGTACGGCACGCCGCCGCATGGCGGCATCGCGTTCGGCCTCGATCGCATCGCGATGTTCATGGCGGGCACCGACAGCATTCGCGACGTGATCGCGTTCCCGAAGACGCAAACCGCGGCCGACTTGCTGACGAATGCACCGACGCCTGTGAGCGAGGATCAGCTCAAGGAACTGCACATCAGAGTGAAGCTGCCGGTGAAGGCGGACTAGGCGTCCGCTTTTGGCTGCCGATAACGGCGAGAAGTAGAAAGGTCCGGCAGCGGCGCGTACGCGCCACAGATCCGTTTCCTCCCCTGCGTGGCAGGGGAGGAAAGCGAGAAGAGTCCGTTATTCGATCTTCGTCCAAGCGTTCGACTTCGCCGAGCGCAGGACCGCTTCGACGATGCTCATCGAGCGAGCGCCGTCCTCGAAGGTCGGCAATCCCACGTGCTTCTCGCCGCGAATCGCGGCGTAGCTGTCCGCGATGAACGCTGCGAATGCATCGCCCCAGCCTTGCGTGTGCCCCGGGGGCAGAATGTTCAACCGCTTCTGCTCTTCCGAGTACTGACCGGGGTCGCGCATGTACATCGTCGTGCCGTCGCGGCGACCGACCCACAACTGATCCGCGGTCTCGGAATCGAACATCACGCTCTGCTGAGCGCCGTCGATCTCGAACGACAGACGGTTCTTGCGGCCCGCGGAGACTTGGCTCACGGTCAGCGACGCGAACACGCCGGACTCCGTGCGCGCCAACAAGCACGCGTAGTCTTCCGTTTCGACGACCTTATCGATTGGGCTGTCGCCGCCCGCTTGGAACGCCACGCGGCCTTGTGCCGACGCGCGCTGTGCAATCGGACGACCGAGCACCGCAACGACCGATTCGAATCGCTCGCCGGTGATCCACTCGAGTAGGTCGCACAAGTGCGAGCCGATGTCCGCGAACGCTCGCGATGCACCGCCTTCGGATGCGTCCACTCGCCAGTTCGTATCGCCGGGCTGCAGCAACCAGTCTTGAAGATAGGAACCTTGAATGAGGAAGATGCGTCCCGTCTCGTCGCTCTGCACACGCGCGCGCGCCTCGCGCACCATCGGGTGAAAGCGGTTCACGAAAGGAACCGTGCCAACGAGGCCTTTCGATTGTGCGAGCTTCGTGAGCGCGCGCGCGTCGCCTAGCGATGTCGCGAGCGGCTTCTCGCACACCACGTGCTTGCCTGCTTCGAGTGCCGCCTGTGCGACTTCCATGTGATACGCATTCGGCGTGCAGATGTGGATGACATCGACGTCCGGATCGCGCGTGGCGTCGAGCCCCGTCGCATAACCTTTCGGAACGTTCATCGAGGCCGCTGCCGCGACCGATCGTTCCTTCGTGGATGCTGCGACGCCGACGACGTTAGCGCCCGCACGACGCGCGCAGCTGACGTGCACGCGTCCGATGAAACCGGTTCCAATGACTGCAACGTTGAGTGGCTTTGACATGGTTCTACCTGTTGATCGTGATGACTCAGGTTGACCGTTGTCAGTTGACGGTTGACGGCAAGAAGAGCGTCTTCTCTGGCCGTCAACTGTCAACCATCAACCGTCAACTCTTAGATGTCATGAGCTCTATTTCGATACGTTTTCATACCGGCACGCCGCCGGATTGGACTTCACATAGTAGCGCTTGAAGTTGGCGGCGTTGCTGTCCATGCAGCCCTCCAAGTTCAATAGCTCCACTTTGCGAAACTCGATCGGGTGCGACTCCGATTGGAGTGCGAGATAGCCGCCATCCAAGAGCTCGCCCGCACGAAATTGCTTCGGATCGAAAGGGTCGACGGCGCCGCCGCCCATCTGCGGCAAAGCGTACTCGAGGACTTCTTCGCCGTCGACAAAGTGGCTGATCTGGCCGGCGCCGAGCACGCGCAGCTCGCCCGTCACCCACTGATCGCCCGGATAAGTTTTCGATTTGGAGTTGAGACAATGGCCTTGATAGATGCTGCCCTCGTACACGATTTCAGTGCCGGGCGAGCACATGTTGAACGTCGGACGGTCTTGACCATCGGGTAAGCCGCCTAAGAATTGTGCTTCGACGGAAATGGGAAAATCTTGGTCGCGCAACATCGAGCGGCCACTCTGCGCATGGAACATCACGCCGCTATTGCGCGTGGCCCATGTGCCCGGATGGCCCTTCAGCTGTTCGCCAACGAAGCGATACTCGACACGCAGACGATAGTAGGAGAACGGTTGCTCGTAGAAGAGATGTCCGAAGCGGCCGTCAAAAGCGTCGTACTTGTCGTAACTCACTTTGAGCACGCCGTTCTCGACGCGGAACGTATCGGCATAGTTATCGCCGTATTCGTAGCCGGTAATCTTGGGCGTCCACCCGTCGAGGTTGCGGCCGTTGAAGAGCTGGATCCATTCCTCTTCATCGGCCGTACCGGCCGCGGATGCGATCGTAACGAGGGAACAGGAGAGTACGCAAATCGACAGCGCGCAGGTAAGCTGCGCAGCCAGTTTTGCGTAGCGCGGACTCGGATCCGGCGCTCTTTTCGATGCGAGTACGTGCATGCTGTGGGTATCCCGATGAGCCTTTCCGAATCGTTGTTCTTCGGCACGTCGATGCGCGCTTCGAGCCGAAGTGCACGATAGCCGCAACCGGCCATGACGATCAACCAATCCGAGACGCCCGCGAGCGTCATCCTCGTGCACGGGTTGTGGATGTCGGGATTCGAGCTCGGCGTCTTGAAGCACAGGCTCGAAGCGACAGGCGAGCTACGTGCGCTCGCGTTCTCCTATCCGTCGCTGACCGGTTGTATGAGCGACCATGCGGAATCCCTGCTTCAGTTCGCACGTGCACAGTCGGTCGAGCGCATGCACTTCGTCGGTCACAGTCTGGGCGGCATCGTCATCCTGCGCGCTTTGCAACTCGCGAACGATCTTCCGCCTGGACGCGCCGTGTTGCTTGGAACACCGCTGCAAGGTAGCCGTGCCGCTCAAGGCGTGTCGCGACTGCCGTTCGGCAAAACGATCCTCGGGCTTGCGGTTCAAGAAGAGTGCGTCGACTGCACGCCGCGCGAATGGGATGGCAGTCGCGAAGTCGGCGTCATCGCGGGCTCAATGGGGTTAGGACTCGGACGTCTATTTGCAAATCTAAACACGGATCACGATGGCACCGTGCTCGTTGAAGAAACGAAATTGCCCGGCGCGACGGATCACATCGTGATGTCGACGTCGCACACGGGGATGTTGTTCTCGCCTGAGATCGCTGAACAGACGGCGTACTTCCTGAAGCACGGACGCTTCAAACGCGAGGGATGACGGCTCAGTGATCTCTCAGCGGAAAGAAGATGGCCCCGCAGAGGCGCAGTGACGCAGAGATCGGAGAACGAAGAAATCTAAACTTCTTATCCGCGCGTGACTGCGTCTCTGCGAGTTATCTCTTCCGAATCTTGCGTTATGCCACCGAGCGGCGCGTCAACCGCTCAATAGTTTCTTGAGTGCGTAGAGCTTCTCCAGCGCTTCTCGCGGGCTGAGCGCATCCGGATCCAGTTGTTCGAGCGCGGTCATGGCTGGGTGCGGCTCATCCGCCGCGAACTCCAATGCCAACTCTTGTTGGGGGCGGGCTGCGTGTGTCTCGCGCGATCTTCGTTCGAGCTCTTGTAAGTAGCGTTTAGCGGCGGAGATGACTTTCGTTGGGACGCCAGCGAGCGCGGCGACTTGCAAGCCGTAGCTTTGGTTCGCCGGTCCTTCCTTCACCGTGTGCAAGAAGATCAAGCGATCGCCGTGCTCGGTCGCATCGAGGTGAACGTTCGCGCAGCCTTCGAGCTCGCTCGCGAGCGCGGTGAGCTCAAAGTAATGCGTCGCGAAGAGCGTGAACGCGCGCACGTTCTTCGCGATGTGAGTTGCGCACGCCCATGCGAGCGAGAGTCCGTCGTACGTGCTCGTGCCGCGGCCGATCTCATCCATCAGCACGAGACTTTGATCCGTCGCGTTGTTGAGAATGTTCGCCGCTTCAGTCATCTCGAGCATGAACGTCGAACGACCGCCCGCGAGATCGTCGGATGCGCCGATGCGTGTGAACACGCGATCGATCGGACCGACACATGCGCTCTTGGCCGGAACATAACTCCCGATGCGCGCGAGGATCACGATGAGCGCGGTTTGACGCATGAACGTCGACTTGCCGCCCATATTCGGACCGGTGATCACGAGCATGCGGCGCGAGTCGTCCAATGCAAGATTGTTCGGCACGAACGGGCTGTCGATGAAGCGCTCGACGACGGGATGCCGGCCTTCCTCGATCGATACGATCGGATCGTCGGTGAGCATCGGCGCGGAGTAGCGCAAGCTCACCGCGCGCTCGGCAAGATTGCTCAGCACGTCGAGGCTCGCTAGCGCGGCGGCCGTCGCCTGCAAGGGTGCGAGCCGTCCGATCAGCTCATCGAGCAGCTCGTCGTAGAGCTGCTTTTCGCGAGCGAGCGCGCGGTCGCGCGCGCGAAGCACCTTGTCCTCGAATTCCTTGAGCTCGGGCGTGATGTAACGCTCGGCGTTCTTCACGGTTTGCCTGCGGTGATAGTCCGCGGGGACGCGATCGGCCAAACTGCGCGCGATCTCGATGTAATAGCCTTGCACGCGGTTGTAGCCGAGCCTGAGGTTCGGGATGCCGCTGCGCTCGCGTTCGCGCGCTTCCAGATCGATCAGATATTGGTCGCTGTGCTCGCTGATGCGCTTCAGCTCATCGAGCTCGGCATCGTAGCCGGCTGCGATGACGCCGCCGTCGCGCAGGATTGGCGGTGGCGTCTCGATAATCGCGCGCGTGAGCAAATCGTGAAGGTCGGGATACGTGCCGACTTGCGTCGCAAGCTCGCGGAGTAGCGGTGAGTCTTCGTTGGCAAGCAGCTTCTGCAGCTCCGGTAAGCGCGACAGCGCTTCGCGCAACTGCGCAAGATCGCGCGGACGCGCGCTCTTGAGTGCCACGCGGCCGAGCGCACGCTCGATGTCGCCGACGTGACGCAAGACATCGTGCAGCGGCGCATACAGTCCCCGGTCGATGAGCGCGGTGATCGCCGCGAGTCGCAGTTCGACCGTACGTCGATCGCGCAGCGGTCTATGAAGCCAGCGACGTAGCTCGCGTGCGCCCATGGCCGTTGCAGTTTGATCGAGCACCGCGGCGACCGTGCATTCGGGTCGATCGGCGAGACTCACATCAAGCTCGAGATTCCGGCGGGTTGCCGCATCGAGGAGCACGGCGTCGCTACGCTCTTCGGTTCGAATGCCCCGAAGGTGAGGTAGCGCGGCCTTTTGCGTATCGCGAACGTACTGAAGCAGACATCCAGCGGCCCGAATCGCGAGGGACAGATGGGCACAGCCGAAGCCCGCGAGATCGCGCGTCGCGAACTGCTCGCACAACAGGCGCGTGCAGCTTTCCTCATCGAAGTGCCAGACCGGCCGCTCGCGGAAGTACGCGACGACGTTTGGCTTCGTCTGCTCTGGAATGAGCACTTCGGCGGGCTTGAGTCGCTCGATCTCGCTCGTGAGCGCTTCTTCGCTGGCAGCTTCGAGCACGTTGAAGCGCCCGCTCGACAGCTCGAGCCACGCGAGGCCGAAGCGATCGCCTTCCGAACACAGACTCGCGAGCAACGTGTCGCGCCGAGCTTCCAAGAACGCTTCGTCGGTGACAGTGCCAGGCGTGACGATTCGTACGACTTGCCGTTCGACAGGGCCTTTCGACTTCGCGGGGTCGCCGATCTGCTCGCAGATCGCAACGGATTCGCCTCGGCGCACGAGCCGCGCGATGTACCCCTCGGCGCTGTGATACGGCACGCCCGCCATCGGAATCGGTTGGCCGGCAGACTGTCCGCGCGCCGTGAGCGTAATGTCGAGCAGGCGCGCGGCACGCTTCGCATCCTCGTAGAAGAGCTCGTAGAAATCGCCCATGCGATAGAAGAGCAGCGCGTCGGGATGCTGCGCTTTCACGCGCAGATACTGCTGCATCATCGGAGTGTGGGATTCGAGGGCGGCGGACATGAAGATGGCTGTAGGCTGTAGGCTGTAGGCTGTAGGCTGTAGGTCAGAAATCGGAGCGCCGAATTGTGCCTGAGCGGGATGCGGATTGGGGTGTGGACTCGGCGCCGGTGCGAGTCTTCTTTCTTTCCTCTGGCTCCAGCCTCCAGCCCCCGGCCTCCAGCCGAAACGATTTGCTTCGGCTCCAGCCCCCAGCCTCCAGTCCCCAGCCGGCCTTGTGGTCTTGACGCCCGCGCTCGCTAGGGCTACACGAGTCGCATGATCACAGACGACGAACTCGCTGCGCTCGCGACACGTGTCGGCGCGTGCTTGCGCGAAGCGGAGCGGCGACTCGTGACCGCCGAGTCGTGCACCGGTGGATGGGTCGGGAAGACGGTGACCGACATCCCGCGAAGCTCCGACTGGTATCTGGGCGGTGTCGTCGTGTACAGCAACACACTCAAGCAATCGCTTCTCGGCGTGTTGCCTTCGACGCTTGCGGCGCGCGGTGCCGTGAGCGAGGAAGTCGCGCGCGAGATGGCGATCGGTGCGCTCGAGACCCTGGGCGGGAACGTTGCGCTCTCGATCACCGGAATCGCGGGACCCGATGGCGGCCAGCCGGGCAAACCGGTGGGCACCGTGTGGTTCGGGTGGGCGTGGCGCACGCGAGACGGAGAGATCGAGACGCGAGTTGCGCACGAGCAATTGGGCGGCGATCGCGAAGCCGTGCGGCGCGCGTCCGTCGCGCGCGCGCTGCGCGAAATCTTGAACCTGAATGCCTGAGACGTCAGCGTCCGGTGATCGTAGGACGCGCGAGCCGCGCCGGCGCTTGTTCTTTGCGCTTTGGCCCTCCGAATCTCGGCAGCGTGAGATCGACGCGGCCATGCGCATCCGCGTGGAGGCGAGTGGCGGCCGGCCGATTCCCGCCGAAAACCTTCACGTCACCCTCGTGTTCATTGGCAGCGTGCCCGAATCGCGATTCGAGCGCGTGATTCACGCCGCGGCGCAGGTGAGAGGCGCACCTTTCGACCTCGAGTTCGACCAGGTCGAGGCGTGGGCGCGTTCGCGCGTGCTGTGTCTCACGAGCAGCTCGACGCCACCGCAGCTCATCGAGATCGAGGAGCAATTGCGATTCAATCTCTTGGGCGGACAATTCGACATTCGACAAGAGGAGTATCGCCCGCACGTGACGCTCGCGCGCGACGTCGGGCGGCGCACTATGCGCGAAGCGATTGCACCGATCGGATGGAGCGTGGAGGATTTCGCGCTCGTCGAATCGCGCCCTGGACGTTCGGGGTCGAAGTACTCCGTCGTCGAGCGCTGGCCGCTTTAGTGCGAGAGAAATTCGTGCAAACGCTGAGATAATGACATTCCCTGTCATGTTCGCTTGTACAATAGTCGCCACTTCGCGCCGCTTCGAGAGTGCAGAGCACTTCTCTAATGTCGGCATCGTCCAACTCACTCACCGGGGCTGAACACCGATGGAAGAGAATCGCAAGAAGGCGCTCGTCGCCGCGCTCGGGCAGATCGAAAAGCAATTCGGCAAGGGCTCGGTCATGCGCCTCGGCGACGCGAGCGCCACGTACGATGTCGAGGCCGTCTCGACTGGATCGCTCGGGCTCGACATCGCGCTCGGCGTCGGCGGTCTGCCGCGCGGACGCGTCATCGAAATCTATGGTCCTGAGTCGTCCGGTAAAACGACGCTCACGCTGCAAGTGATTGCGGAAGCGCAGCGCGTCGGCGGCACCGCAGCGTTCGTGGACGCGGAGCACGCACTCGATCCCGTGTATGCCGAGAAGCTCGGCGTCAACGTGAAAGATCTGCTCGTGTCCCAACCGGACACCGGAGAGCAAGCGCTCGAGATCACGGACATGCTCGTGCGCTCGGGAGCGGTCGACATCGTCGTCGTCGACTCCGTCGCGGCGCTCACGCCGAAGGCGGAAATCGAAGGCGAAATGGGCGATGCTCACGTCGGCCTGCAGGCTCGCCTCATGTCGCAAGCGCTGCGCAAGCTCACCGGCAACATCAAACGCTCGAACACGATCGTCATCTTCATCAACCAGATCCGTATGAAGATCGGCGTCATGTTCGGCAACCCCGAAACGACGACCGGCGGCAACGCGCTGAAGTTCTATGCCTCCGTGCGGCTCGACATCCGCCGCATCGGTGCGCTCAAGAGCGGCGATGAAGTCGTCGGCAACCAAACGCGCGTCAAGGTGGTCAAGAACAAGGTCGCGCCTCCGTTCCGCGAGGCCGAGTTCGAGATCATGTACGGCCAAGGCATCTCTCGCGTGGGTGAAATCATCGACATAGGTGTGCTGCACGGCTACGTCGAGAAGTCGGGCTCGTGGTACAGCTACAACGGTGAGCGTATCGGCCAGGGTAAGGAGAATGCGCGTACCTTCCTGACGCAGCATCCGGAAATCGCCCAGGAGATCGAAGCCAAGCTGCGCGAGAAGCTGTTGCCGACGAAGCGTGCTGACGCTGGCAAAGAGGAAGCGGTTAACAGCTAATAGACGCGGCTAGGTCAGAGGCGTGCGGGCGGCACGCCTCTGACGCGTCCGCCCCCAAGTCTCCGTTCCGGCCCAACCCTCCATGGCAACCGACGATAAACCGGTCGAGATCGCGGCCGTTCGCCTGCTCGCGCGTCGGGAGCACGGCACCCAGGAGCTCAAACGCAAGCTGGCCGCAAAGGGGCATGATGCGGACGCCATCGAGCGAGTCGTACAGAAGCTCGGCGCCAAGCGGCTGGTTTCCGACGAGCGGTTCATCACGAGCTTTGTGCACCACCATGCCAAGCGGGGACAGGGACCCGTCCGGATTCGCACCGAGCTGCGCCAGCAGGGGATAGCGGCCGAGGCGGTGGAGGAGGCGCTCCGGTCGGCGGAGGTGGAGTGGAATGCGCTTGCGGGCGACGTCCGCCGGCGAAAATTCGGATCTAGCCCCCCTCGTTCCATGGCCGAACGTGCAAAGCAGTCTCGATTCCTTCAATATCGCGGGTTTACCGCCGATCAGATCCGTGCCGCTTTTAGCATTGGCGTTGGAGGACACGCTCACGGCGACACGGAGTCTTTCGACCCGGACTGTCCGGATTGAGGCACCCCTCCCTGACCCTCCCGAAGCGCAGGGGATCTGATCCGCCGATGCGATCTATTGAGATCGTCGTTTGGACTAATCGACGCGATTGTGATTTTGTGCTGCTTTGGGCGCGAGCGCGCCTCTGACTATCCGCCAACCCTAACCTGTAACCGCTGCTTCGTATGACCAAGCGCCTCTCTAGCGCCGAGCTTCGTTCGCTTTACCTGCAGTTCTTCAATGAGCGCGGCCACCAGATCGTCCCGTCGAGCTCGCTCGTGCCGGGCAACGATCCCACGTTGTTGTTCACGAACGCGGGCATGGTGCAGTTCAAGGATGTCTTTCTCGGTAAGGACAAGCGCAACTACACCCGCGCGACGAGCTCGCAGCGGTGCGTTCGGGCGGGCGGAAAGCACAACGACCTCGAGAACGTCGGTTATACGGCTCGACATCACACCTTCTTCGAGATGCTGGGCAATTTCAGTTTCGGCGATTACTTCAAGAAAGATGCGATTCGGTTCGCCTGGGATTTCGTGACCGGTCGAGAGTGGCTCGGCATCGATCCGCAACGATTGATGGTGACTGTGTACGAAACCGACGATGAGGCCTACGACGTCTGGCACAAAGACGTCGGGCTCGCGCCGGATCGCATCGTACGAATCGGTGATAAGCCGAGTGGCGGTTCCGATAATTTCTGGCAGATGGGCGAGACCGGGCCTTGCGGTCCGTGCACCGAGATCTTCTATGACCATGGTGCGCACATCCCAGGCGGTCCGCCGGGATCTGCGGACGCGGACGGCGATCGCTGGATCGAAATATGGAATCTCGTCTTCATGCAGTTCGATCGCTCCGCTGAGGGTGTGCTGACCCCACTGCCGAAACCTTCGGTCGACACCGGCATGGGCCTCGAGCGCACGGCTGCCGTGATGCAAGGCGTGCATTCGAACTACGAGATCGATCTGTTCGTCAACTTGATCAAAGCCGCTGCCCAAGCGACGCGTACGAGCGATCTCTCGGCGAGCTCGCTGCGCGTGATCGCCGACCACATTCGCGCGTGCTCGTTCCTCATTGCGGACGGGGTTCTGCCTTCGAATGAAGGTCGCGGTTACGTGCTGCGCCGGATCATTCGTCGTGCAATCCGCCACGGCTACAAACTTGGGCAGACGCAACCGTTCTTCTATTCGCTCGTCGGTGCACTCGAGCAGGAGATGGGCGCGGCGTACCCGGAGCTGAAGAACCAGCGGGCGTACGTCGAGCGCGTGCTGAAGCAAGAAGAAGAGCGCTTCGCCGAAACGCTGTCTCAAGGCATGGCCTTGCTCGATCAGGCGATCGGATCGCTGAGCGGCAAGGAGCTACCGGGCGAAACCGTTTTCCGGCTGTATGACACATTCGGCTTCCCCGTCGACCTCACAGCCGATATCGCGCGTGAACGCGGTCTCACGATCGATCAGCAGGGCTTCGAAGTCGCCATGGAAGCGCAGCGCGAGCGTGCGCGTGCGGCGAGCAAGTTTGGCGTCGATCTCCGCGCCGATGTCACCGTCGAGGGCAAGACGAACTTCAGCGGCTATGAGCAGCTCACCGACCGCGGCACCGTCGTTGCATTGTTCAAAGGTAAGGAGCGCGTCGAGAGTCTGAATGCGGGTGAGGTCGGCCAAGTCGTGCTGGATCACACGCCTTTCTATGCCGAGAGCGGCGGTCAGGTCGGCGATGCGGGCACGCTCGTCGGGATCACGAGCGCGATCGAATTCCAAGTCGATGACACGCAGAAGATTGGCGAGGCCTATGCGCACATCGGTCGTGTCGTGTCCGGAGAGATCAAGGTCGGCGACCATCTCGAGGCGCGCGTCGATGCGCCGCGTCGTGTCGCGATCATGGCGAATCACTCGGCGACGCATTTGCTGCATGCAGCCTTGCGCCAAGTGCTCGGTACGCACGTCACGCAGAAGGGCTCGCTCGTCGCGCCCGATCGCTTGCGCTTCGACTTTTCGCATTTCGCGGCCGTGACGCCTGCTGAGCTCCAGGAGATCGAGCGACTCGTCAATGCCGTCATCCGCTCGAACGCTGCGGCCGAAACGAAACTGATGAAGTACGACGATGCGGTCGCCTCGGGCGCAATGGCGTTGTTCGGCGAGAAATATGCGGACGAAGTGCGCGTCCTTCGGTTCGGTGACTTTTCAACCGAGCTGTGCGGAGGTACGCACGTCGCTCGCGTCGGCGACATCGGCTTGTTCAAGATCGTGAGCGAAAGCGGCGTGGCCGCGGGCGTGCGGCGAATTGAAGCCGTCACCAGCGAGGGCGCATACGAGTACGTTTCGGAGTCCGAACGCGTCTTGCGTGACGTCGCTCAGATGCTCCGAGCAGGCCGCGAGGACGTCGAGGACAAGGTCAAGCAGGTCCTTGATCGTCAGCGCAAGCTCGAGAAAGAGATTGCTGCGCTCAAATCGAAGCTCGCGAGCGGCCAAGGAAGCGATCTTTCGAGCACGGCGGTCGATGTCGGTGGGGTCAAAGTCGTCGCGACGCGGATCGATGGCGCCGATGCGCCTGCGCTGCGCGAAGCCGTCGACCAGCTCAAGAACAAGCTCAAGTCCGCAGCAATCGTTCTCGCCTCCGTGCAGGACGGGAAGGTGACTTTGATTGCCGGCGTGACAGCGGACCAAACTTCCACGATCAAGGCCGGAGAGCTCGTGAATGTCGTTGCTCAGCAGGTCGGTGGTCGTGGCGGCGGGCGGCCTGATTTAGCGCAAGCCGGTGGGAACGATCCTACAAAGCTCGATGCGGCGTTGGCTTCTGTCGCCCCTTGGGTCGAGTCCAAACGCTTAGTGCGTTCCGCGTGAGCCAGGACGCCCGCACCGAACTTACGGCAGTGCGATTCGTTTGCTCTTTTGCATACGCAAAGACATGCGGTGGAGCAGCAGGAAATTCGTTCGGAATCGATCGCCGATTCCAATCAGTCGATCGTGAGAACATAACGCGAAAATTTGTTCATCTGTGTGAGGGAGATTTCCATTTATCAGGGAAATCCCGATCCCCACTACGTAGTCGTGTGGCCTAACCTCGATCACGAGTGGATGATGCGGTGAGCTGTGGGAGGGCAGTGATTCCCACTGCCGGCAAGCTGCTTCAAGCCTCTCGGCTGACAAAGCAAGGAGCGAACCATGTTGATTCTGACAAGGCGCGTCGGTGAAACGGTGATGATAGGTAACGACATCACAGTGACCGTGCTAGGCGTCAAAGGCAATCAAGTCCGGGTCGGTGTGAATGCACCGAAGGAAGTTGCCGTCCATCGCGAAGAGATCTACGAACGCATCAAGCGTGAAGAGCAAGCTGCCGGCGGCGCGGTGAAGCGTCCTCTGGCGGGTTCTGGCTCCTGATCAACCCGATCACGTCGATCTAGCACCGCGGGGTGACGCGTCAGCGCCTCCCCGCGGTTGCGAATCCTTCTTTTCTGTCCGCAAGTCTTTACGTATTCGACCTTCGCCAGTATTCTTGCCGGCCTTTCGCGGGCCCGCCAGGTCAGCGGCAGGTCGAGAGGCTCCCTGCGAGTCGGATCGATCGGTAACGCGACTAAGCGCGGCTCGGCTACCTCGAACCACTGTTTGGAAGCAGTCGAAGCGTTGCACTTGCTCGGTAGCGCGAGCAGGAAAACGGCCCCGTCGTGGGGTGGAGCACATGGACGTGGCAATGATCCCTCTTCCGGAGCCGCTGCTTCGAAGCGGGAATTGGCAGAGTCAGAGCGCCGGAGAGATGGCCGAGTGGTCGAAGGCGCACCCCTGCTAAGGGTGTATGGGTCTAAAGCCCATCGAGGGTTCGAATCCCTCTCTCTCCGCCAGTCTGGCCGAGAGAACTGTACGAACGAGTTTTTTGCGCCCGTAGCTCAGTTGGATAGAGCGCATGGCTACGAACCATGAGGTCGGAGGTTCGAATCCTTCCGGGCGCGCCATGTAAAGGGGCCATTCGAACGAATGGCCCTTCTTCATAAGAATCGCATCGTGGAGTTTCAGAGGGCGACCTCGATGTCGCCGATTCCCTCCGCCGCTCGCTCGGCATTATCATTGCCGGCCCTGTATACCGACGACATCACTATCAGCGCAGCACCCGCGCCCAAGGAGATCTGTAAATGGCTCTCGTCACCCTCCGACAATTACTCGACCACGCCGCTGAGAACGACTACGGCGTTCCGGCCTTCAACGTCAACAACATGGAACAAGTGCGCGCGATCATGGAGGCGGCGAGCGAGACCGACAGCCCGGTGATCATGCAAGCGTCGGCGGGTGCGCGTAAGTATGCGGGTGCGCCTTTCTTGCGCCATTTGATTCAGGCGGCGATCGAAGAGTGGCCCCACATCCCGATCGTGATGCACCAGGATCACGGCACGAGCCCGGCCGTGTGCCAGCGCTCGATCCAGCTTGGATTCTCCTCCGTGATGATGGACGGTTCTTTGAAGGACGACGGCAAGACGCCGGCTTCGTACGAGTACAACGTCGATGTCACGCGTCGCGTCGTCGAGATGGCGCATGCGTGCGGCGTCTCGGTGGAAGGTGAGCTCGGCTGTCTCGGTTCGCTCGAAACAGGCATGGCCGGCGAAGAAGACGGTGTGGGCGCGGAAGGTCAGCTCGATCACTCGCAGCTGCTCACGGATCCCGATGAAGCCGCGGATTTCGTGCGCAAAACCGGCGTCGATGCGCTCGCGATCGCGATCGGCACTTCGCACGGTGCATACAAGTTCACGCGTCCGCCGACCGGCGACATTCTCGCGATCGGTCGCATCAAGGAAATTCACCGTCGCATCCCGAACACGCACCTCGTGATGCACGGCTCGAGCTCGGTGCCGCAGGATTGGTTGAAGATCATCAATACCTACGGCGGCGACATGGGCGAGACCTACGGCGTGCCCGTTGAGGAAATTCAGGAAGGCATCAAGCACGGCGTGCGCAAGGTGAACATCGACACGGATCTGCGTATGGCTGCGACGGGTGCAGTACGCAAGTTCTTCCATGACGATCGCAAGGAATTCGATCCTCGCAAGTGGCTCGCAGTGTCGACGAAAGCGATGAAAGGAATCTGCAAAGCGCGCTACGAGCAGTTCAATACGGCGGGCAAGGCATCGAAGATCAAGCCCATCGGTTTTGACGCGATGGTCGCGCGCTATGTCAAAGGCGAGCTCGATCCGAAAGTGAACTAAGAGCGATTCGTCGCAAGCGCTGCCCAGCGCTTCTCGCTCGCGAAGACGCCCAAGTGCTCACACACTTGGGCGTTTTTTTTGGCTGACGCGATCGAGATCGTCGTTTGGCTACTTCTTGTCCTGAAGCGCGAACGTGATGGGCACCTGTTTCCAGCGTATGACGGGGATGCCGTCGCGCGTGCCGGGGACGAAGCGCCATTTGCGCGCCTCGCGCAGTGCGGATTGATCGAGCGATTCATGACCGCTCGATTGAAGCACTTGTATCTGGCCGACGCGCCCGTTCTCCAGGATTTCGAGCGACAACACGACGGTACCCGTGTGACCCGCGCGAATGGCAGATGCAGGATACAGAGGATCCGTCAGTCCGCGAGAGGGGACCGCCGGCTCCACGATCGTTGGCTGCGGGGGTGCTTCCCCTCGCGAGATCGGCGGCAATTCTCGATTCGGTGTCGTTGAGCCGGTCAGCCGCGGCGTCTCGTCTTGCGCGTAGGTCACCTTCGGTGGGGTGGGATCCGGGGCGAAAACGTGGGCGGGCGTCGGCTGCACATCGATCACGGGCTCGCGCGGTATCGGCTTGATTTCGTCTGGAACGAAAACCACATCGGTCTTCGGCGGCGGCAAGATCAACTTCGTAATCGACAAGCCGTTGTTGACGGCCCACACGAAGCCTACGTGCAGCAGCACGATGATCGCCATGAACCAAGCTTTGGGCGAATCGAACGCGTGAAGTGGCGGAAATGAATTGATCGTCGTTGTACTCATGCTTGTTCTCCGGTGATTGGATGCATGGATTGCGACGAGCCGCAGCGAACCGTTTCGTGAGTGCCGTCACACTCCGAAATCGTTCCTGTTGGGTTGTCAATCGAGTTAGGTGTCGCAGAACGGCGAAGGTTCCGCGCTTCATGCACGAGACGCGATATCAGTCTCAATTGGGCCCGTCCACGAGACGAGCCTAGGAGAGGATCTATCGGTGGGGCGGGCTGAACGCGTTACCTTCGCCCCGCGGGTAGATCAGATCGTGAAGCCCTCTTTCGTGAGCGGCATCGTGCGCACGCGATAGCCTGTCGCTGCGAAGATCGCGTTGCAGATGGCAGGCGCGACAGGTGGGAAGGCGGGCTCGCCGACACCGGTCGGTCGGAAGTCGCTTTGGATGAAATGCACCGCCACTTCAGGTGCGTTCGCGATCCGGAGCAATGGATAGCGATCAAAATTTGTCTCGACGATCCGACCGTTCTCGATGCCGAGCTCCAATCCCATCGCAGTGCTGAGGCCATCGATCACACAGCCCTCGACCTGATTCTCGGCACCGCTCATATTGATGATGGGTCCGATGTCGCCGGCGACGGTGACCTTGTGCACGGTGAGCTTCTTGTTCGCATCGACACTCACTTCCGCGATCTCGGCGAAATGCCCTGCATGGCTGAAGTGGAACGCAAGGCCGAGACCACGGCCCTTCGATAGCGGTTTGCCCCAGCCAGACTTCTCTGCCGCGAGCTTGATGACTGCGGCCGCACGCGCGGTGTTGAGCGCGTACTCGTTCCCTTCCTGCAGCCAGCGCGGTTCGCCCATGATGTCGAGCAGGAACTCGAGATGATCGCGATTCGCCGCAGCCGCGCATTCATGGATGAAGCTTTGGATCGCGAATGCGATGGCGCAAGAGCGTGGTGCGCGCCAGGGGCCTGTTGGGATCTTCAATGGGAGCTTCGTCTGCGTGACCCGCACGTTCGGCAGCAATTGCGCCGGAAATTCATCAGGACTCAGATCGCCGCCGCTCGTTGGCCTCTCACCGTCTGCGGTGAACGTAATGAAGTGATTCCCCCAAGCAACCAGCTTGCCGGATTTGTCTACGCCGCCTTTGAACGAATGGAAACCACCGACGCGATAGAAGTCGTGCTGCATGTCGTCTTCGCGCGTCCACACGAGCTTGACCGGAACTTGTGCGTGCTTCGCGATCACGGCGGCTTCGCACATGAAATCGTTGATGAGACGCCGGCCGAATCCGCCGCCTGCGCGCATCTGATGCACGGTCACTTTCTCGGCCGGTAGGCCAAGAATCGCCGCAACGGCGCTCAATCCCGCTTCCGGCGTCTGTGTGGGTGCCCACAGCTCGATACCGCCGTCATGAAACCACGCCGTGCAGTTCTGAGGTTCGAGCTGCGCATGCGAGATGAAGGGGTATGTGTAAAACCCTTCCACGACTTTCGCATCCGCGAGCGCCTTGTCGTAGTCACCCGCAGTCTTGAGTGTTTCGACACCTTCTGTCTTTGCAAGCTCGCGGGCTTGCGCGACCGCTTTGCTCCAGCTGTCCTTGGACGCATCGCGCTCGTCCCATTTCACCTTGAGCGCGCGCTTGGCGGTGAATGCAGACCAGGTCGAGTTTGCGATGATCGCGACGCCGGGCATCACTTCATTGGCCTTGCCCGTGCCTTCGACCACGAAGGCGTCGACGACGCCAGGCATCTTCTTGATCTCATCGAGGTTCGCTTCGATGACTTTGCCGCCGACGGCAGGGCATTTTTCGAATGTCGCGTAGCGCATATTCGGCACGACGTGATCGATGCCGAACAACGGTTGGCCAGTCACGATGGCATGGTTGTCGACGCCGGTGACTCGTGTGCCGAGCAGCCTGTAGTCCTTGCGCTCTTTGAGCTTCAGCGCCTTCTCATCCGGAACGGGCAATGCGGCGGCCTTGTTCGCGAGCGATGCATAGGTGAGTTTGCGACTCGAGCTGTCGTGATACACGACGCTGTTCGCGGTCCGGCATTCGCTCGCATCGACGTTCCATTCCTTCGCCGCGGCTGCCACCAACATGGCGCGTGCACTCGCGCCCGCACTGCGCAGCTGATCCCAGCTCATGGGAATCGAACGCGATCCGCCTGCGCTTTGACGGCCGAAAACAGCAGGATTGATCGGCGCCTGCTCGACTCGTACGTGCGACCAATCGGCATCGAGCTCTTCCGCGATGATGAGCGGGAATGCCGTCTTGATGCCTTGGCCGATCTCCGGTCCTTTCGAGTAGATCAGGATCGTGCCGTCCGGCGAGACGCGCAGAAACGCGTTCGGCGCAAAGGCGCTCGTACCGTTCGCAGAGGCGGCATTCAGATTGCCGACGTAAAACGCAAGCACGAGCCCGCCGCCAGCAATCCCCGCGACTTTGAGGAATGTACGGCGATTTAGCGTGGTTTGCGTCACTTGCGCTTCGGCTGCGCGCAAGATGCCGCGAACGTACTCGTCAGCGGACATGATTGATGTTTGCGCCGCGCTCATGTCGAAGCTCCTGCATTGATCTCGTTGGCCGCGGCATGGATTGCTTTGCGGATGCGAACGTACGTTCCGCAGCGACAGAGGTTGCCAGCCATTGCGGTATCGATGTCCGCATCCGTCGGCGTGGGATTCGACTTCAAGAGCGCCGCAGCTGACATGATCTGTCCTGCTTGGCAGTAGCCGCATTGTGCAACGTCATGCTCGATCCACGCCTTCTGCAATGCATGCAGCTCACCCTGCGGGCTCGCGAGGCCTTCGATCGTCGTCACGGGTTGGCTTCCGACGGCAGAGATCGGCAACGAGCATGAACGCACCGGCGCGCCGTTTAGGTGCACGGTACACGCACCGCACTGCGCGATGCCGCACCCATACTTCGCTCCCACTAATCCGAGGTGGTCGCGGAGGACCCAGAGGAGCGGCGTTGATTCGTCTACGTCATTGAGGACGTGCTCTTTACCGTTGATGGTGAGGCGCATGGTTCTTGAGTGACGAAATGGGTAGGTGAGCTGACATTAGAAGTGAGTAGGCAGCACGTCTCTGCTGACCTGCATCACTTACATCACGGTGGCCCGATTCTTCCACGCAGGTTTGACACACACAATCCCGAATCGGAACCGCGCGAAGCGTCGCGGCATTTCTCTTACAACATTCCGTGTGGAGAAATGTTTATGAGAATGTTCTTCGCGTGCGTGGGCGTCTTGGCGTGGATCTGGGCGCTCGCAGTGCTGTGGATCTTCGCGGAAAGCGGCGGAGCGTTAACGGTGATTGCCGCAGGTATCTACGCCGTCGTTGCGATGGTTGCGCTCGGGTGCGAACGCGTGCTGAAAATACTGGAAGATATTCGCGACGGACGCACCGAGCTAACGCCCGCAGCGAGCAGAGTCATGGCAGTCCCGAAACGCAGCGTAAGCCACAAGCCGGACAGCGCCCTCGTATAATGCGCTCCTCACGAGTCGGCCCTCGCAGAATCCACCCTGGGCCGACTCGCGCATGAGGAGAGAACGTTGAGCGAATCGCAAATAGCTGCGCTGACTGAAGGCGCGATTCAGACGGATGTCGTGATCGTTGGCGCGGGTCCGTGCGGCCTGTTTCAGATCTTCGAGCTGGGCCTGTTGGGTATTCACGCGCATATCGTGGACTCGCTCAAGCATCCAGGTGGCCAGTGCAGCGAGCTCTATCCGGAGAAACCCATCTATGACATTCCCGCGCTGCCCGTCTGCGGTGCGCAAGAATTGATCGATCGCTTACTCGAGCAGATCAAACCGTTCAATGCCCAGTTCCATTTGGGCCAGGAAGTCACTGAGCTCAAAAAGCTCGAAGACGGCACGTTCTTGGTGCGGACCTCACTCGACACACGCTTTCATTCCAAGACGGTCATCATCGCGGGCGGGCTCGGTTCCTTTCAGCCCCGCAAGCTCGGATGCGAAGGCGTCGATGCGTTCGACGGACGCAACATTCACTACAAGGTCAAGAGCGCTGGCGAGTTCACGGGCAAGCGGCTCGTCATCTTCGGCGGCGGAGACTCGGCGCTCGATTGGACGCTCGAGTTCGCCGGTAAGGCCCGGAGTCTGACACTCGTACATCGTCGGCCGGAGTTTCGAGCCGCACCGGCGTCGGTCGCAAAGATGAAGGATTTGGTCGCGAGCGGCAGCATGCGCTACGTCGAAGCGATCGCGCATTCCTTGATGACGACCGGCGACACTTTCCAAGGCGTCCGGGTCAAGACCACCGAGGGTGAGCTCGTCGAGCTCGAGGCGGATCAAGCGCTCGTGTTCTTCGGCCTCCATCCCAAGCTGGGACCGATTGCCGAGTGGGGCCTCAACATCGACAAGCGGGCGATCGCAGTGGACACGGAGAAGTTCCAAACGAACATCCCAGGCGTGTTCGCGGTGGGCGACATCAATACGTATCCCGGGAAGAAGAAGCTCATCCTGTCGGGCTTCCATGAAGCGGCTTTGGCCGCTTTCGCGGTGGCAGCCCATCTGAACCCCGCTAAGAAGGTAGCGCTCCAGTACACGACCACGAGCCCGATCATGCATAAGCGCCTCGGCGTGGCCGAGGCGAGTGAACAGCGGACGGCGGACGGCGGACGGTAAGGATCAGCAGGGAAGCGGCGGATTTTCGACGGTTGAGCCATGTGGCGTAACCGCACGCCGTTCCTCTGTTTCGGTCAAAGGCGAGCAGGATCATAGGGTTCCGTCACCATCCGCCGTCCGCCGTCCGCCGTTCACTTCCGGTCATACCCACATATCCAAAGGCTATTTCATGGCTTCTCAGGCCGGGGCTAGAGTCCGCCGGATGTACATTTACGACCAGATCGATCAGCGGCTCGTTGACGAGCGAGTCGCGCAGTTTCGCGACCAAACGCAGCGTTTCCTCGCGGGGCAGCTCTCGGAGGACGATTTTCGCGCGTTGAGATTGCGCAACGGCCTCTATATTCAGCGGCATGCGCCGATGTTGCGCATTTCCGTGCCGTACGGCCTGCTGTCCACGCGGCAGCTGCGCATGCTTGCGCGCATCACGCGCGAGTTCGACAAAGGCTACGGCCATTTCACGACGCGTCAGAACATCCAGCTCAATTGGCCGACGCTCGAGAGCGTGCCGGACATTCTCGAGCTGCTCGCGACCGTGCAGATGCATGCCATCCAGACGAGCGGCAACTGCATTCGCAACGTCACTGCGGATCATCTGGCGGGTGTCGCGCCCGATGAGGTCGAAGACCCGCGCCCGTGGTGCGAGTACGTGCGCCAATGGGCGACGCTCCATCCGGAGTTCTCGTTCCTGCCGCGCAAGTTCAAGATCGCGATCACCGGTTCGCCGCAAGATCGCGCCGCCTCCAAGGTGCACGATATCGGGCTGCATCTCGTGCGGAACGCACAAGGCGAAGTTGGCTTCGAAGTCCTCGTGGGCGGCGGTTTGGGTCGTGCGCCGATGATCGGGCACGTCATTCGCGAGTTCCTTCCGAAGGAAGATCTGCTCAGCTATCTCGAAGCGATCCTGCGGGTCTACAACCTCGAGGGACGGCGCGACAACATTCACAAGGCGCGCATCAAGATCCTCGTCAAAGCGATCGGTCCTGAGGCATTCCGTGAGAAGGTGGAAGCTGAGTGGCAGGCCTCGCGCGATACCGCGCCGCGGTTCGATGCGGCCGAGTTCGAGCGCATCAAAGCGTTCTTCACGCCGCCGAGCTACGAGTCGCTGACGGATGGGGACGTGCTCTCGGGCAAGCCGACCGAGTTCCGCAATTGGTATCAGCGCAATACGCGCCGTCACAAGGTGGCCGGTTACCGCGCAGTGTTCGTGTCGCTCAAGTCGCCGACCCGGCCTCCGGGCGATATCACGCATGCCGAGCTCGATCGCGTGGCGGATTTGGCGGATCACTATTCGTTCGGGCTCGTACGCTCGACGCACGACCAGAACCTGCTGTTCGCGGATGTACGGCAGCGCGATCTCTTCGAAGTGTGGAAGGCACTCAAGGAGATCGATCTTGCGACACCCAACATCGGCACGCTAACGGACATGATCTGCTGCCCCGGCCTCGACTTCTGTTCGCTCGCGAACGCGACGTCGATTCCGATCGCGAAGCAGATCAATGAGCGCTTCGACGATCTCGACTACCTCTACGATCTCGGCGACATCGAGCTCAAGATGTCGGGCTGCATGAACGCGTGCGGCCATCACCACGTGGGGCACATCGGCATTCTCGGCGTCGATAAAGGCGGCGAGGAGTGGTATCAGATCACGATCGGCGGTTCCGCAAGCGGTCCCGACGCGTCGCTCGGTCAAGTCATCGGTCCTTCGGTGCCTCACGCCGAGGTCGCTGAGACGATCGATCGCATTTTGAGCGTCTATCTCGCGGAGCGAGAGCAGGGCGAACGCTTCATCGATACGGTCCGCCGTATTGGCATCAAACCTTTCAAGGCTCGTGTATATGCGCCAGCTCATCAAGCAGCGTGAGATCGTCGTCGATGAATGGCGCTATGCGGATGAAGATCCGCAGGGGCGCGAGCGCGCGCTGATTCTGCCGTTCGCGCGCTGGCAGGAAGAACGCGAGCGATGGTGGCTTTGGGACGGACGGCTCGGCGTGCGACTCGGACCGACGGATCCGGTGGAAGCGTTGCAGAACGATTTCCTCCGCATCGGACTCGTCGCGATCGAGTTCGGCGGTATCGGCGAGGGACGCGGCTATAGCCAGGCGCAGCTTCTTCGCAAGCGCTTCAAGTTCACGGGCGAGCTTCGCGCCGTCGGCAAGATTCAGCGCGACCAGCTGTTCTACATGGCTCGCTGCGGCTTCGACACGTTCGAGCTGCCCGAAGGCGCCGACCTCCAGGGCGCGCTCAAAGCCTTTAACGACTTCAGTGTCGCCTACCAACCCGCCGTTGACGGCGCAGTCGCGCCGCTACGCCGAGCCAGTTAACGCGCGCTCCGTGCGCGTGAAAGCTTCGCTCCCGCTACGCTAGACAAGCTGTCGCTACAGAGCTATCGCTAGACAGAGGCGCAGCGCTGGAGCGCACCTCCTGCCACACTCTGACTAGCGGGAGCTTTCCAGCGTAGCGGCAGCGAAGCTTTACTCGCGGGGCGCTATACATCTGCAAATTGCAGTGCCGCCAGCCTCGCGTACAACGAATTGTTTTCGAGTAGTTCTTGATGCGTGCCGATCGCGACGATGCGGCCGCGGTCGAGTACGACGATTCTGTTCGCTTTGAGGATCGTTGCGAGGCGATGCGCGATGACGATCGTCGTGCGGTGCTGCATGAGCTGTTCGAGCGCTTGCTGCACGTAGCGCTCGCTTTCGGCATCGAGCGAGCTCGTGGCCTCATCCAATAGCAAAATCGGCGGATCCTTGAGCAGCGCGCGAGCGATCGCGATGCGCTGGCGTTGACCGCCAGACAGTCGTGTGCCGCGTTCGCCGAGAAAGGTGTCGTAGCCTTCCGGCAACTCGCGAATGAATGTATCCGCACCCGCTGCCTTCGCTGCCGCTTCCACTTCCGCGTCGGTCGCGTCGGGACGACCGTACCGGATGTTCTCGCGCGCACTTGCGCCGAACAGCACGGTTTCCTGAGGCACGAGTCCGATGCGAGCGCGAACGTGCTGAGGATCCGTGCGGGCGATGTCGGTTCCATCGACCAGCACGCGCCCGGCAAACGGATCGTAGAAGCGAAGCAGGAGTTGGAACGTCGTGCTCTTGCCTGCGCCTGAAGGGCCGACGAACGCGACGTTCTCACCAGGTTGAATCGTGAGCGTGAAGTCATCGAGCGCGGGCGCGTCGGGTCGGGACGGATAGCGAAAGCTCACGTGCTCGAACGCGATACGGCCTTGTGGCGGTTGCGGTAACGGCTCGGGATCCTTCGGCGCGATGATCGTGGGCGTCGCGTTCCTGAGCTCGATCAAACGCTCCATCGCGCCCGCGGCGCGTTGTACTTCGCCCCACATTTCGCTCAGGGACGCTGCGGAAATTCCGACGTACACGGCATAGATCAGAAATTGGCTCAGCTCGCCCGGGGTCATCGTGTCCGCGAGCACGCGATGAGCACCCTGCCAGAGGACGAACGTGACGGCGCCGAAAATCAGCATCGTGCCGAGCGCAGTGAGCGCTGCGCGCACGCGCGAGCGACGCACGGCAATCGAGAATGAGTCCTCGACCGCGCGGCCGTAGCGGCTACTGTTCAAGCCTTCGAGCGTGAAGGCCTGGACCGTTTGGATCGCGTTCAGAGTCTCGCCCGCAAGACCGCTCGTCTCCGCGATTCGGTCCTGCGATTGTCGCGAGAGCTTTCGCAACGCGCGCCCGACCACGATCAGCGGCGCAATGATCACGGGGATCATGATCAAGATCATGCCGGCGAGCGAGGGACTCGTCGCGACGAGCAAAACGAGCGCGCCAGCAAGTTGAATCGACGATCGTAGGATGATCGAAAGGTTCACGCCCGCAATCGACTGGACGAGCGTGGTATCGGTTGTGAGCCGCGAGAGCACTTCGCCCGTGCGCGTCACTTCGAAAAACGTCGGATCCATGCGAATGACGCGGCTGTAGACGTCCCGTCGAATGTCAGCGACGACCCGTTCGCCGAGCCAAGTGACGAGATAAAAACGCAGCGCCGCGAACACGCCAAAGACGATTGCCGCCGTGAGGAACGCGGCGAAGTACAGATCGAGTCTCTCCCGATCTTCAACGACCATGCCCTGGTCGATCACGTCGCGAAACGCGAGCGGCAGCAGCAGCATCGCTCCGGAGGCGATCAACAACGCACCGAGCGCGAGCGCCAACGTCCCCTTGTAGTTGCGCAGGTAAGGCCACAACGAGCGCAGCGGCTTGATCGAGCTGGCTTTGGGACGATCGGCTGACATCGGCGGGCGTGCTGAAAGAATGGAGGTGACGGAGGCTAGAAGCGCGGCGCGCTCATTCTGCCCTACATCACGTACATCACCTTCACCACTTTCGTTACTTGTAGATCGGCAGATCTACATCGGAAAACAGCGCATCCACGTCCGCGGGTGTCGACGCATTCCCCGCGCGATCGACGAGTCGTTTAGTGAGATGAGGCGCGACGAGCTGCAGGAAATCGTACATGTAGCCGCGCAGCAGGGCGCCTTGATGGAAGCCCGCCCACGTGAGGTGCGCGGGGAACAGATGTGACGCATCGATCGAGACGAGATCGGCATCTTCTCGCGGATCGATCGCCATGCTGGCGACGACGCCGACGCCGAGGCCGAGGCGCACGTATGTCTTGATGACGTCCGCATCGCGCGCGGTCAGCGCGACGTGCGGCGTCAGTCCGGCGCGCGCGAAGATCTGCTGCAGCGACGAGGGGCCGGAGAAGCCGAACACGTAGGTCACAATTGGGTACTTGCCGAGCATCTCGATCGTGACTTTCGATTCTTTCGCGAGCGGATGGCCGTGCGGCACGACGATGCGCCGATGCCAGCGATAGCACGGCAACAGCACCAGATTCGTGAAGAGCTCTTGCGAGCCCGTATTGATTGCGAAGTCGATGCGATCGCGCGCAGCGAAGTCGGCGATCTGCTCCGACGTTCCTTGATGGAGATGAAGCTCGACCTGAGGGTAACGCTCTCGGAACTTGCGGATGACTGGCGGCAGTACGTAACGCGCCTGCGTATGCGTCGTGCCGATCGATAGGAGGCCGCGTCCGTCGCCGCGCTGCTCCTCGGCCAGGCGCTTGATGCTCTGGACCTCTTTGAGGATCCGCAGTGCGCGCTCGATCACGCGCTTACCGGCAGGCGTCACCCGCGTGAGCGTGCGTCCTTGGCGCAAAAAGATCGGAAAACCGAGCTCATCCTCGAGCTGTTTGAGCTGCTTGCTCACTCCCGGTTGCGAGGTATGAAGGCGCTCAGCGGCCGCCGTGATGTTCAAGTCGTTCTCGACGATCGCGGCAAGGTATCGTAATTGCTGTAATTTCATGTACTTAGCTATCGACCTCGCCAGGTCCAAAAGTCATAACGCCCCCGCATCATGACAGAACGAATGAGTCTTTCCCTGGTTATAAGCCGGTTAGATACAGTCCCTCGCACACACGCAGTCTCAGGCCCCCGTTCGTCTCGCAATCCAAGAACCCTCATGAGCGCAGACCCATTATCGCCCCGATTGGAAACTCTCGTGCATGACACGCGCGCGCTGCTCGAGCACGCGGTCCACGAGTATAAGGATGTCGTGTACTCGAACAGCTTGGGCGCCGAGGCGATGGTGCTCACGGACATCATTTTCACGCACGTGCCCGAAGTCGAGATGTTTACGCTCGACACCGGCCGTTTGCACGATGAGACGCTCGCGTTGTTGGATCGCATCGAGCGGCGCTACCAGCGGCGCATTCAGCTCTTCTACCCGGATGCGAACGCGATCGAAAAGTACGTTCGCGAAAACGGCATCAACGGATTCTATCTCGGAATCGAAGAGCGGCAGTCCTGCTGCCACATTCGCAAAGTCGAGCCGTTCAAGCGCGCGATTGCGGGACGCAAAGCCTGGGTGACCGGCGTACGCCGCGAGCAGTCGGCGGAACGCGCGCTCGGCGAGGCGATTTCGTGGGACGAGCGCCATGGCCTTTGGAAGGTCAGCCCGCTGCTCGAGTGGACGGAGCAGGATGTCTGGGCGTATATCAAGGCGCGCAACCTCCCGTACAACGCGCTGCACGACAAGGGCTTTCCGAGCATCGGTTGCGCACCTTGCACGCGTGCGGTCGAGCCCGGTGCGGATCCGCGTTCCGGTCGATGGTGGTGGGAAAATCCCGATTCGCGCGAATGCGGGTTGCAACCACGCCGTCGAGTCATCCCGTTGAAGGTCGAGCCGCGTCGCGCGGCAGGTCAATAAGCCGCTCCCTTACCGGACCGGCATGTGCACGCAATGGACTACTTCCCCATCTTCTTGCGGCTTTCGAAAGAGCCCGTCCTCGTTGTCGGCGGCGGCGACGTTGCGGCCCGCAAGATCGATCTATTGCTGCGCGCAGGAGCGATCGTCACTGTCGTCGCGCCTGAGTTGAACAGCGAGCTCGCGGCGAAAGCGAACGCAGGTGAGATCAAGCACGTTCCGGGCGAGTTTCATCCAGAGCTGCTCGACGGCATGCGCCTCGCGATCGCTGCGACAGATAAGCATTCCGTCAACGCGTGGGTCGCGCATCAAGCCGAACGTCGAAACGTGCCGGTCAACGTCGTGGATGATCGTGAGCTGTCGCGCTTCATCGTGCCTGCGATCGTGGACCGTTCGCCGGTCGTCGTTGCGGTGGGGAGTAGCGGCGATGCGCCGGTCTTGACGCGCAGGATCCGCGAGAAGCTCGAATCATTTCTGCCCCAGCGCCTTGGCGCCCTCGCGAAGCTCGCGGGCTCGTTGCGTAAGACGGTGAAAGAGCGCGTCGAGAACGCAAGCAATCGGCGTCGGTTCTGGGAGAACTTCTTCGACGGCGAGATCGCCGCGGATGTGCTCTCCGGGCGCGCGGACGCTGATGGCCAAGATACGCAAGAACGCATCGAACGCGCGCTCGAGAAAGAAATCGAGACCGGCACGCGCGCGGGTGAGGTCGTGCTCGTCGGCGCGGGCCCGGGCGATCCTGGCTTGCTTACGCTGCGTGCGCTGCGTGCGCTTCAGAACGCGGATGTCGTGCTCTACGACCGGCTCGTCTCGAGCGAGGTGTTGGATCTCGCGCGCCGCGATGCGCATCGGATCAACGTGGGTAAAGCCGCCGGCACTGCGCATGTCTCTCAAGAAGAGATCAACGATCTACTCGTGAAGCTTGCGAAGGAAGGCAAGCGTGTCTGCCGCCTGAAGGGTGGCGATCCGTTCATCTTCGGTCGTGGCGGCGAAGAGCTCGAAGCGCTTGCCGCTGCAGGCATTCGTTTCGAAGTCGTTCCAGGGATCACCGCTGCGGCAGGTTGCGCAGCGTATGCCGGCATCCCACTCACGCATCGCGACCATGCACAAGCGCTGACGTTCGTGACAGGTCACTGTAAGGGCGAAACCGATCGAGTCGATTGGACGCTGCTCGCGCGACCGGGACAGACATCTGTTTTCTACATGGGCCTCGGTCACCTCGAGAACATCGTCGCCAAGCTGCAAGAACACGGCGTGCCCGCCGATCGTGCAGCTGCAGTGATCGAAGAGGGCACGCGCGCCGAGCAGCGCGTCGTGACCGGCACGCTAGCGGACCTGTTCGAGAAGGTGCGAGCAGCCGACGTGAAGTCGCCCGCCTTGTTGATCGTCGGTGAGGTCACTCGGCTGCATGACACCTTGCGCTGGTTCAACTCCACCGCCGCGCGACGTCCGACGCTTCTCGGTTCCGACGCGTGGGCCTACGCCACTCACCCTGAAGGGAGGCTCTCCGCATGAGCCAATCGATTCGACGCGGCTTCGCCGATGCGATCGGCAATACGCCGCTCATCCGCCTCAATCGCTTCAGTGAGCTCACCGGCTGCGAAATCCTCGGCAAGGCCGAGTTCATGAATCCGGGCGGCTCGGTCAAGGATCGCGCAGCGCGCGCCATCATCGATGAGGCGGAGCGTAGCGGTCGCCTGAAGAAGGGCGGCACGGTCGTCGAAGGCACGGCGGGCAACACCGGTATCGGGCTTGCGCACGTCTGCAACGCGCGCGGCTATCGCTGCGTGATCGTCATGCCCGACAACCAGTCGAGCGAGAAGTATCAAATGATCGAAACGCTCGGTGCGGAAGTGCTGCGCGTGAAGACGGTGCCGTATTCGGACCCGAACCATTATCAGAAGATCGCGCGCCGTCTCGCGGAAGAGATGCCCGATGCGGTTTGGGCGAACCAGTTCGACAACACCGCGAATCGCGATGCGCATGAGCAGACGACGGGTCCGGAAATTTGGACGCAGACGGCGGGACGTATCGACGCCTTCGTCGCGGCCACCGGAACGGGCGGCACGCTAGGCGGGATTTCCCGCTATCTGAAACGGGAAAACCCGAAAGTGTTGATTGCGCTCGCGGATCCGCAGGGCAGCTCGCTTTATCATTGGCTGCAGCACGGTGAGCTGAAGCCGACGGGTAGCGGCTCGATTACGGAAGGCATTGGAATTGGGCGTGTCACCGCCAACTTGGATGGGTCGCCGATTGACGAGGCGCTGCATATCACCGATGTCGAATGCGTGCGGACCGTCTTCCAGCTCCTGCGCGATGAGGGCTTGTTCCTCGGCAGTACGAGCGGGGTGAATGTCGCAGCGGCGGTGAAGCTCGCCGAACGTCTCGGACCCGGGCACACGATCGTGACGATCCTGTGCGACAACGGCGCGAAGTATCAGTCGCGTCTGTTCAATCGAAAGTGGCTGAGTGAGAAGGGGCTGCTCGAAGCAGCCGGTCTCGCTCAGCATGTACAACCTGCTTCCATTACGGAGACACCTCGTGTCGTCGACGGCTACTCACAACGACTCCGCGCTTAAGTTCGAACGCCATCCGATCCAAACCGACGTCGTGATCGTCGGCGCGGGTCCGTGCGGTTTGTTCCAAGTCTTCGAGCTAGGCCTGCTTGGGCTCAAAGCGCAGCTCGTCGATTCACTCAAGGCGCCGGGCGGTCAGTGCGTCGAGCTCTACCCGGACAAGCCGATCTATGACATTCCGGCCGTGCCCGTGTGCACGGGACAGGAGCTCACGGATCGTTTGCTCGAGCAGATCAAGCCGTTCGGTGCCGGCATGAACCTCGGCCAGGAAGTCACACAGGTCGAGCGTCAAGAAAATGGCCGCTTCCGTGTCGTGACGAGCGCAGCGACCGTGTTCGACGCTGGCGCGGTCGTGATTGCTGGCGGCGTCGGATCGTTCCAGCCGCGCAAGCTCGATGTGCCGGGTGCTGCGGAGATCGAAGGCAAGTATCTGCACTATCGCGTGAAGGATCCGCGCGCGTATGCTGACCAGGATGTGGTGATCCTTGGCGGCGGCGACTCCGCCCTCGACTGGGCGCTCACGCTCGTCGATCACGCGCGCAGCGTCGTGCTCATCCATCGTCGGCCCGAATTCCGCGGCGCACCGGCGTCGGTCGCGAAGCTCTATGCATTGCGCGATGAGCTGCGCGCCGATGTGATGATCGGGCAAGTGAAAGAAGTGAACGTTGTCGACGGCGTGCTGAAGTCGATCAGTGTGCTCGGCGGCGATAGCGTCGTGCGTCGCGTCGATGTCGATCAGCTGCTCGTGTTCTTCGGCCTGCATCCGAAGCTCGGCCCGATCGCGGAATGGGGTCTCGACATCAACAAGCGCCAGATCTCGGTGGATACCGAGAAGTTCCAAACGAACGTTCCGGGTATCTATGCGGTTGGCGACATCAACACCTATCCGGGCAAGAAGAAGCTGATCCTTTCGGGCTTCCACGAGGCGGCGCTAGCGGCGTTCGCGATCAAGGAATATCTCGAGCCGGGCAAGAAGGTGCACCTGCAGTACACGACGACGAGCCCGCTGATGCACAAGCGCCTCGGCGTCGCGCCGGAGCAGGGCGAAGATGGAGATGAACGTAAGGTGGCGGGCTCCCGTTAGTTCGAACGTGGCGGCGCATCCGCCGCCTCCGGCTACAGCCTGATTCTCCGAGCTGTCACCTGCGACTTCATGCGGCTATGATCGGCCGCATGAAGCGCTACACACACACCTTTTCCGTCGGCATTGTCCTCTCCGCGGCCCTGCTCGGCGGCTGCCAACTCACGCCTTCGCGCATTCCGGAACCGCCGGCGCCCCTCGAAGTGCTGAGCTCGGCGCCGTTGCAAATCGAAAGCGGCTGTGAGGTCGGCGGTGCATTGCTCGTCGAGTACACCGTTCTTCAGAGCGGCGAAACCGGGAACATCGAAGTCTCGCAGGGTCCCGAGTGCGCGCGCGATGCCCTAGCCGCGTGGGTTGCCTCTCACCGATACGCACGCCAGTCTGCCGATACCCCGACGCGTTTCGAATGGATCCTCGTGTCGGGTAAGCGCGGCTCCTAGTCCGCGCCGAGCGGATCGCATCGTTACCTCGGACCTTAACGCGAGGTCGAACTGATCGCGCGAACGCTCAGCGGATCTCCATAGCGTCAACATCCTCCTGAGTCATGAACAACCGCTCACCTTCGTTCCAGAATCTTCTTTCCACGCGCTTCACGCGACGCGGCGTGCTACAAGCAGGCGTTGCCCTCACGCCGCTTGCGCTCGGCGGCTGTGCGACGAATTTGGTCCGAGAAGGTTCGCGTGCGAGCGGCGGGCTCACGTTCACCCCGATCAAAGGCAGCGCGGCGGATGCCGTGATTCTGCCGCCCGGCTACACGCACGATATCGTCGTCCGATGGGGCGAGGCGCTGTTCCCCGGCGTGCCGGATCTAGACGCGTCGAGACTCGCGGGCGGCGCACTCTTGGAGCGTGAAGCCGCCGAGCTGCAAAGCAAGCAGTTCGGGCAGAACTGCGATGCGATCCATTTTTTTTCGCTCAATGGGCGGAGCGACCACGGCATCTTGTGCGTGAACAACGAGTTCACGGAAGACGCGCTCATGTATCCGGGCCACGAAGGGTTCGCCGGTGCGAGCCGCGGCGGGAGCAGGGCCTATGTCGAACAGCACCCGCAAATTGTCGGCGTGTCGCAGGCAGCCCAGGGCGTGTCGATCATCGAAGTCGTTCGTGAACGCGGCGTGTGGAAGCGGGTGAAAGACTCGCGCTATGCGAGACGCATCACCGCGAACACGCCGATCGATATCGGGGGTCCCGCGCGCGGCGCAGCGCTCATGCAGACGCGGAGCGATCCGAACGGCGTGCGCGCGCTCGGTACGTTCGGGAATTGCGCGGGCGGGCGCACGCCTTGGGGCACGTACCTCACGGCGGAAGAGAACATCCAGGATTACTTCGGCAACCACGCGATCTTGCAGAACGAGCGCGGTGCGGACGATCACATCGTCGCTTCTCACGCGCGGTTCGCGATGTGGAGCACGCACTCACTCTATGGATGGGAAGCCGCGGATGAGCGTTTCGATTTGATCCGCAATCCGACCGAGCCGTTCCGTTTCGGCTGGATCGTGGAGATCGATCCCCACGATCCAAACCGTGCACCGATCAAGCGAACGGCGCTCGGTCGATTCGCGCATGAAGGCGCGAGCTCGATCATCGCACAGAGCGGGAACGTTGCGGTGTACATGGGCGACGATGCGAAGTTCGAGTACGTGTACAAGTTCGTGAGCGCGGGCAAATTCGATGCAAAGAATCCGGCCGCGAATCGCGACGTGCTCGAGTCCGGGACCCTGTACGTCGCGCGCTTCGATGCAAGCGGATCCGGTGAGTGGCTGCCGCTCGTCTACGATGAGAAGGGGCCCTTGAACGCGGCGGCAGGCTTCCGCAACCAGGCGGAAGTCTTGATCAAGGCGCGCGCGGCCGCGGCCGCTCTGGGTGCGACCCCGATGGATCGGCCGGAGGACGTCGACGTCAATCCTGTAACGGGCCGGATTTACGTCGCATGCACGAACAACGATCGGCGGGCCGACGAGAGCAAGATCGCGCAGTATCGCGGCCGCGAGATCGACCTGGGTCCGAACGCGGCGAATCCCCGTGCGCTCAACGAGTACGGACATATCATCGAGATTCGAGAAGCACAGGACGATCACACTTCCACGAGCTTCTCGTGGGAGGTCTTCTTGCTCGGTGGCGATCCGAAGGGCGGCACGTTGCTCGCGAGTCTCAATGACGTGCGTGCGGACAGCACGTACTACGCGGGCTATATGAACGCAGACGACCTGAGCCCGATCGGCTCTCCAGACAACCTGGGCTTCGATCGCGACGGCAATCTGTGGATCGTCACCGATGGCCCGCAGCCGGACGATTCGAATAACGGTTGCTGGGTATGTCCCACGACCGGCCCCTATCGCGGTCGTTTACAGCGCTTCATGAGCGGTCCGGTCGGTGCGGAGATTTGTGGCTGCGAGTTCACGCCCGATGACGAAACGTTGTTCCTGAGCATTCAACACCCCGGCAGTGGCGGCAGCGTGACGGACCCGGTGAGCCATTGGCCGGATGGTCCCGGCACGCAGCCGCGCGCGACGGTCATCGCAGTTCGAAGAGAGGGCGGTGGGCGCGTCGGAACGGGAGATTGAGGCTGTAGGCTGGTAGGCTCTAGGCTGTAGGTAGAGAAGAATCTGCTCCCGCTCTGGCTACCCACGGGCCGGCGATCTTTGCGAATTCGAGGCCCGCGTGGAGTTCTGGCTACAGCCTACAGCCTACAGCCTCATTTGGCCGTCGGCATATACGCGATCCCGATCTGAACGCCGACATCGGGTGTGTTGCCGAAGTTCGAGATGTTTTCCGTCACCGCGAAGCTCCACAACACGTTTCGCCGACGCGACTGCAGTCCCAAGCTCAACTGGTATTTCTCTTCCGTGAGCTCGTCGATGTCGGTGTTCTGGATGACGCTGCGGCTTGCGTATCCCTGCAGAATTACACTCGTGCGTTGAGTGAGCCCGAAGCTGTAGCCGATGATCAGCGTCGGGATGATCTGCGTTTCGTCGGCGGGGACTTCCGGGCCGCCCGCGTAGTAAACGGCGCTGCCTGCTAGATACATCGAGTGCCGCCCGGTGTCGCCGAAGCGACGCTGCAGCGTGGCTTGTAAGCCGAAGTCGTGCTCTCCGGTCGATAAAAGGAACCGCTGACCATCGACCGCGAGCTTCGCCGCCGCTTCGACGACGACGTCCCACCCGAAGCGAGGTTCCGGCAGCGAATAGCGCACGCCAATCACGGGGTCGCCGAAGCCTCCATCGATCGTTCGTTCCAGCTGCGCGAGCTCGATATCGCCGATTTTGTAGAGCAGCTGGAAGCGATTGCGAGCGACGAGGTCGCGGCCTTGTTGACTGAAGCCGAAGGTGTCGTGGAACGACTCGATCGTGCTGTCCAACGTGCCCTTGCCGTAATGAATGTATGGGATCGTGAGATAGGCGCTCCAGTATTCGTTCAATCGTCGCTGCACGATCAGATCGGCGAGACCGACTTCGCCGTCGATGTAATAGGCATCGTCCGGTAAGGCAAGAATGGCCTCTGCGTCCTGCGGACGGAGTGGCTGGCGGTCGACGCCGCGCGTGCGCAGATAATCGCGAACGTTCTTACTCAGAATGAACGTGTTCTGATAGGCGTACTGGATCTCGAATGTCCAGGTTCCGGCTTCCGCGTCCGCCGTGTGCGCCGGCAACATGTCGAGCCGCAAGAGCCCAAACGGCGTGAGGTCTCGTGCTCGCAAGAGACCCACGTGGCTCCACTGCTGCTCGACGATGCGTGGCCGCCCCTCCTCATCGAGCACACGTTCGGTGATGACTTCTTGCGCCTGCGACGACGCGGCGAAGGAAAGCGCGATGAGCGCGCCTGCGCGGCAAAGCAATCGACCCCATAGCGATACGCGAGTTGGCATTCTTCTGCTCCAATGAACACCGACAAACGTATCGTCGCTGCGCGCGGTTCCTCGCGTGCTCAGGTGCTCGTCACAGAACCTTGCCGGGATTCATGATGCCCTTCGGGTCGAGTGCTTGTTTGATGGATTGCATGATCTCGAGGGCGACCGGATGTTTGTATCGAACGAGCTCCTCGCGCTTCAGCTGTCCGATCCCATGCTCGGCGCTGAAACTGCCCCCGTAGCGCGCGACGAGGTCGTGCATTTCGCGATGGATGCGCGGCGCGAGCGCGAGGAACTGCGCAGGGTCGCCTGCAACCGGCTCGCTCAAGTTGAAGTGCAAATTGCCATCGCCTAAATGCCCATACGGCAGAATGCGGCTGTTGGGCGCGAGGGCGCGGAGCATCTCGGTCGCTTCCACGATGAATCGAGGCAGCTCGCTCGTCGTCACCGAGATATCGTGCTTGATGCTGGCGCCTTCCTTGCGTTGGCCTTCCGGAATGGTTTCGCGCAGCTTCCAGAAGCCTTCGCGCTGCGTTTCGTTCTGTGCAATGACGGCATCGAATATCGCGCCTCGCTCCACGAACGCAAACAGTTCGCCTTCGATGAGGTCGCCGATGCCGCTTTCGCTGCGCCCTGCGCTCACCTCGAGCAGGACATACCACTCGTAGCGCTTCTCGAAAGGATCATTCGTGCCGGCCACATGCTTTGTCACGAGGTCGAGCCCTAGGCGCGGGATGAGCTCGAACGTCGTGACGGCATCGCCGCTCGCATCGCGCAGCTTCGAGAGCAGCATGACTGCCGCTGCGGGATCGCGCACGGCCGCGATCGCCGTGACCAGCTCACGCGGCCGCGAAAAGAGCTTGCATGCCGCTGCGGTGATGATGCCTAGCGTTCCTTCCGCGCCGATGAACAAATCGCGTAGATCGTAACCGGTGTTGTCTTTGCGGAGCGGCTTCAGACCATCCCATACACGGCCATCAGCGAGGACGACTTCGAGCCCCAACACGAGATCTCGCGTCATCCCGTAACGCAGGACGGCGGTGCCGCCGGCATTCGTCGAAAGATTTCCGCCGAGCTGACACGACCCTTCGGATCCCAAGCTCAGCGGGAAGAGGCGATCGACGCTCGCCGCGGCGTTCTGCACTTCCGCGAGCACGCATCCGGCTTCCGCGATCAGGGTGAAGTTGTCCGGATCGACAGCGCGAATGTTGCGCATTCGCGCGAGTGAGACGACGACTTGGTCTCCCGCCGCACTTGGCGTCGCAGCACCGCAATAGCCGGTGTTGCCGCCCACGGGGACGACGCCAACGCCTGCCTCGTTGCACGTGCGCAGGATTTGCGACACCTGTTCTGTCGAGCTCGGTCGCAGGACGAGCGGCGTAGCGCCGCGGTAGAGCTTGCGGTGATCGATCGTGAACGGTTCGAGATCGGCGGGCTGATCGAAATAACCACCAGAACCGACGATCTGGCGGAGTGCATCTAGAACGGATGGGGCAATACTCATGCCCACATCATCTCAAAGCGCGCTCAGAGCGACCACTCGGGTGCCGCTGCGAGTGTGTCGAGATCGCCCGAGCTCAGAGTTTTCTTGTCGGTGACGGCGCCGCCCTTGAGGACGCACGCAAAGCTCTGGTTCGGTTCGGTGCCCTGGGTCAGCACGCCGCCGATGAGCTCGATGTCGTTCGACTTGCGCTGAATCGTGACGTCGAATCGTGCGCTACGCGGAACGAGCGCGGAATCGAGCAGCGCCTTCTGACAGAAGAATTGTGGACAGAGCCGGGCTGCCTCCGGCGTGTCGATCGGATCGCAGCCTTTCACGACGGCCGTTCTCGGTGAGCGGAGGAGCTCCGGCTCGCCTAGGTTGTCGAGCAGGGAGAAAAGCCCCCATAAGCAAATCGTGGCGAGCGACGCGAAGATGAAGAGGCGAAGGCCTAACACATCATCCTCGCGCCGAGTGAAGCGACAGGTGGGTTCTCACCTCGTCATTTTGCCATTCGAAGCGCTGCGATGCGCTCTTCGAGCGGCGGATGCGTCATGAAAAGGCGTTGAATGCCTGCTTTCACCTTGTCGTTGTTGATGCCGAATGCGGCCATGCGATCGGGTAACGGCCCGCTATGCCGTTGGCGCAAGCGTTCGAGGGCCGCAACCATGGCGTCGCGACCTTCGAGATGAGCGCCGCCCGCATCCGCGCGGAACTCTCGGTAGCGGGAGAACCACATCACGATCATGCTCGCGAGGATGCCGAGTACGAGTTGGGCAACGATGACGGTGATGATGAATCCCGGACCGTGGCCGCGTTCCGTCTTGAAGACGACTCGATCGACCGTGTGGCCGATGACGCGAGAGAGAAAGATGACGAACGTGTTGACGACGCCTTGAATCAGCGTGAGCGTCACCATGTCGCCGTTCGCGACGTGGCTGATCTCGTGCCCAAGCACCGCTTCCACTTCTCGTCTCGACATGCCCGAGAGAAGTCCCGTGCTGACCGCGACAAGCGCATTGTTGCGCCGAGGCCCGGTTGCGAATGCGTTCATGTCCGCGCTCTCGAACACACCGACCTCCGGCATGCCGATGCCGGCGGCTTGCGCCTGACGACGAACGGTTTCGACCAGCCACGATTCCGTGGCATTGCTCGGCTGTTCGATCACCCGCACACCCATCGTGCGCTTGGCCGTCCATTTGGAGAGCGCAAGGGAGATCAGCGATCCGCTAAAGCCGAGCACCGCCGAGAAAATCAGCAGCGCATTCAAGTCGAGCCCCGTGCCTTGCTCGTCGAGGATGCGATCGACGCCGAGCAAACGCAGGGTGACACTCAGTACGGCGAGTACCGCGACGTTCGTCGCAACGAACAGAAGAATACGTTTCATGTGAATTCCAGGCCCTAAGATCGATTCAGCCAACGTTGTTTCGAGACTCGCGACGCGTGAGTCGAAAGCCGCCCGCAGGGCGGATTGTCCTCAAATTAGGGGTAGGAGATCATGATTCAAGGTGGATTCGTCGCGGCTCGCCGGACGGGAACGCGACCGGCGATCGCATCAGGGCGACCGCCGCTTGAGGCGACTTCAGGGTCGGCTACCGGACGGGTTTACATGTCATCCCGATCGCCGTAATCATCGTCGTCGAGGTCGTCATCGTCCTCGTCGTCGTCCCAGTCGTCATCGTCCTCGTCCCAATCGTCGTCGTCTTCGTCGTCGAGGTCGTCCTCGTCATCGTCCTCGTCTTCATCATCATCGTCGCTCGACCAGCCTTCCGGCTCCTCGGCGTGCTCTAGATCGAGCTCATGCCAAGTGTCGAGGTCGATCTCCTCGATGTCGCCATTCTCGTACTGCAGCTCGATGATTTCTTCGTCCGGATCGACGGACAGCACCTGGAAGATCTCGTTCTCTTCGAGATCTTGGTACCACTTGCCCTGCACCGGATCGTAGTCTCTGCCCACGCAACACCTCAACGACGGGAAGCCGGTGCTCGACCGGCGCAAGAATATTAGGGTGTCGTACCGCACCAGGCAACTCAATCATCGCGATGCGTGCGTCGAATAGCGGCATTCTTTCCAGCTTGGGCTAGTCGTGCTACGGCTGCTTGTTTAAGCTACATGGGCGTTGGCGCAATGGATCGATGCGCCGGTCATTACTCGCAGCAGCTCAGCATTCAGTCCCCCCGCTTCTCGATCGATCAACGACGCGCGGCAAGCTCACTGGCGATGCGGCCGCGGGTGAAGCGCGAGATCGGCATCGCGGTGCGCCGAACTGGTAACGAATGTGGCATTGACGATCGAGAACATGTTGCCGAACGATCAGAATCATTCGGTCTCGCCGCTCCTCCGGGCGCGCCGCGTCGTGATCAAGGTAGGCTCCGCGCTATTGGTCGACGCGCGCACCGGGCAGTTGAATCGGGCCTGGCTCGAGACGCTTGCGGCCGACATTGCCGCCTTGCATGCCCGCGGCGCTGAGGTGCTGCTGGTTTCTTCAGGTGCAATTGCGCTCGGGCGTCGATCGATCGGGCTGCCGGCGGGGCGGCTCAAGCTCGAGGAAAGCCAAGCAGCGGCGGCTGTGGGCCAGATTCGGTTGGCACATGCATGGAAAGAAGTGCTCGAGCAGCATCGGTTGAATGTGGCGCAAATCCTGCTCACGTTCGCGGACACCGAGGAACGCCGTCGATACTTGAATGCCCGCAGCACGCTCAATACGCTGCTCAAGCTGCATGCCGTCCCAGTCATCAATGAAAACGACACGGTGGCGACCGCCGAGATTCGCTATGGCGATAACGACCGCTTGGCGGCCCGAGTCGCGCAAATGACCAGCGCGGATTGCTTGGTCTTGCTCTCGGACGTCGATGGCCTCTACACGGCGGATCCGACGCTGGATTCGAATGCGAAGTTCATTCCCGAGGTCCACAGCATCACCGCGGAAATCGAGCGGATGGGCGCGGGGTCAGCATCCGATGTCGGTTCTGGCGGCATGGCGACGAAAATCGCAGCCGCGAAGATCGCGGTGAGTGCCGGTTGCCACATGTGCGTCGCGCTCGGGCGAGAGATGCATCCGGTGCGCCGGATCGAGCAGGGGGCACGGTGCAGCTGGTTCTACCCGACGGCGAATCCGACTACGGTCCGTAAGCAATGGATTGCCGGTGCCCTGAAGCCAGCGGGCGAGGTCATCGTCGACGCTGGGGCAGTCAATGCGCTGCGCGCCGGTAAGAGCCTGCTGCCCGCTGGCGTCAAAGGGGTCAACGGTCAGTTTCAGCGCGGCGATGCACTCATCGTCCGCAACCTGGAGGGCCATGAGATTGCCCGCGGTCTGTCCGCTTACTCGAGCTCGGATGCCGAGCGACTCAAGGGACGCCAGTCGCAAGAGATCGAGGCGGTACTCGGATATCGGGGCCGCGATGAGCTCATCCACCGCGACGATCTCGTTCTAACCGCACGCGAGTGACCGCATGCAACATTCCGACACAGGCACGGTGCCGCTCATGGATTCGAGAGACGCGCTTGGGTCGGCCAATGCAAGTCCGCTGAAAGAGCTGCGCGCATCGCTGAGCGGCAATCGCGTCCTCGTCGTCATCGTTTCGATGAGCTTCGTGCTGCTGGTCGCCGCCGCCTTGCTCGTCTTCGAGATCTCGCGCGAGTCCGAAGAGGCGGAGCGAGCCGTTGTGCACACGCTGAAAGTGAAGCAGGCCGCCGCGGATTTGCTGAATCTCGTCTCAGCGGCCGAGTCTGGGCAGCGCGGTTACCTCCTCACTGGCGATGAACGGCTGCTCGACCCGTACGAGACAGCCCGAGGTTCGCTGGAGAGCCAGCTTTCAACGTTACGCGAGCTCGTGGGCGATAACCCCGGTCAGACCCGGCGCGTTGACGATCTCACGCCCGTATTGGTCGATCGTCTCGGCGCAATCGAACAGACGTTGAGTTTTGCCCGCGAACAGCGTCGCGCGGAGGCCGCTCGTGTCGTACGCGAGCGCGGAGCGCCGCTCATGGTCGATCTCAGGCAACGTTTTCTCGAGTTCGACCGAGCCGAGAACAGCTTGCTGCTCGCGCGGCAGTCCCATGCGGGCACGGTGAGAAATCAGTTCATCGCCGCGGTCACTATGATGCTCGCCGCGTGCGGTGCGCTGGCGGTTTTGGCGCTCATCAGCGTGCGCCGCTACCTCGAAGCGATCAACCAGAGTCGCGAGCGGCTCGCCATGTACAACAAGGATCTCGAACGCCGCGTCGCGGAGCGTACGGAGGAGCTCGCGAAAGCCGCGCAGCTCGCGGACCGCGAACGGATGCGCGCGGAAACGCTGCTCACGGATGTCAACCATCGAGTCGGCAACAATTTGGCGCTCGTCTCTTCCTTCTTGACGATGCAGCAACGGGTCGTGAAGAGCCCCGAAGCTGCAAGAGCTTTGAACGCAGCGCGAGCGCGCGTCCAAGCGATCGCTTCCGCCCACAGGAAGCTCCGTTTGGGCACCGACTTCGCGACGGTCAAAGCTCACGAAGTGCTCGCGGCTGTGCTGGACGACATCGCCGCCGGTCTTCCGCCGGGCGATCAGATCAGGATCCAGCGCGAGCTTTCGCCAGCCTCGATCGCGGCGCGAGACGCGGTGACGCTCGGTGTGCTGTCGAGCGAGCTCGTGATGAACGCGGTCAAGCATGCGTTCCCCGCCGGAGAGAGCGGCGAGGTCAGCGTCGTGTTTCGGTGCGATTCAGGAGCGGCTCCGTTCTTAGAAGTGTCCGACAATGGGGTAGGGTGGCATGAAAAACATACAAGCGAAGCTCAGGGGTTGGGGGCGCGCATCATCGAAATGGTCGCGCGCCAGTTCGGAAGCGCTCCCGAGCGCTCACCGTTCAGGAACGATGGCGCACGACCCGGCACGCGTATCAAAGTCCGCCTCGATAAGCTCCAAGTCCACGCCTGAGATCATCGATCCCTGGACGGCTTCGCCGAAGACGCGACCGATCGCGGTTCGAAATCCACGCGTGCTGTTGTTTCCCGCTCTGCGGGCACAACGCGGCGAGGGGGAGGGTTCATCTGGATCTCGAGCGAGCGATTTCGGGCTGCAACAAGCGCGTGTCCTCCTGGTCGAGGACGACTTCATTGTGGGTTACGACATGCAGGCGATTCTGCAGGAACAAGGCGCCACCGTCATCGGCCCCGCTGCATCGCTCGACGAAGCGCGAAGCCTGCTTGCATCGTCCTCGCCGACGGTCGCCGTTCTCGACGTCAATTTGAATGGCGAGCTCGTCTTCCCGCTCGTCGAGGATCTGCGCGCACGACGTGTCCCGTACGTGTTCGCGACAGCTTATGCCGATGATGAACGCTTATTTCCCGAGTCGGCGCGGAGCGCACCGCGCCTCGCGAAGCCTGTGTTACCGAACGCACTCATCGCCCAACTCGAGCGAATGCTCCGCTGAGCGTCGCTCAGCGGCGATTCACCGGAATGTCGAAGTAGCGCGAAGCCGGTGGGTCGCTCGCGGGGAAAGTGTCCTTCAGGGAGTTATCGATCGCCGGCTCCTTCTGCGCCTTGGGATGTGTGATCGTCCAACGGCGGCTCATTCTGAGAATGGCCGGCGCCGCGACCAGCGCCACTGCACCCACGAGGGCCAGCGCGCCAAGCACTTTAGGGTACGAACGACGTTCAAACGCTTCCGATCCACGCATACGCAGTTCCTCCAGAATTCGTCACATAACGCGCTGCAATGCCGAAGGGTTGCGTGTCTGCCCGCGTTTGCGTGCTCGCTCCGGCAGGTTGCTTGCTAGAATCCTCTGTATGAACGCCGCCAGCACCGAAATCGCGAATATCGCCGGAACCATGAATTCTTTGGGACGCGAAGCTGTTGCCGCAGCTCGCGCGCTCGCGCAGGCGTCGCCGCGGTCGAAGAACGATGCGCTGAAGGCGGCGGCGGCGGCGATTCGACAGCATCGCGCCGCGATCCTCGATGCCAATCGAATCGATGTGCAGGAGGCCAAAGAGCGCAATCTCTCGGGCGCCCTGATCGATCGGCTGATGCTCGACGATAAACGTATCGAAGCGATGGCCAAAGGCATCGAGGAGATCGTGACCTTGACCGATCCCATTGGGGCCGTCATCGCCGAATGGACGCGCCCGAATGGCCTGCGTATCCAGCGCGTACGCGTGCCGCTCGGAGTCGTCGGAATCATTTATGAGAGCCGACCGAACGTGACGGCGGATGCCGGTGCGTTGTGCCTCAAGTCAGGCAATGCAGTCATCCTCCGTGGCGGCTCGGAAAGCAGTCGCTCGAGCGCTGCGATCCATGCGTGCCTCGTCGAGGGATTGCGGGCCGCGGGCTTGCCTGCGGGCGCGATCCAAATCGTACCGACCAAAGATCGTGCCGCCGTGGGGCACATGTTGTCCGGGATGACTGACTACATCGATGTGTTGGTCCCGCGCGGAGGCAAGAGCCTCGTCGAGAGAGTCCAGCGTGAAGCACGTGTTCCCGTGATCGGTCATTTGGAAGGCAACTGCCACGTGTATGTCGATGCACGGGCGAACGTGCAGATGGCGAAACAGGTCGTGCTCAACGCCAAGATGCGTCGGACGGGTATTTGCGGCGCGGCGGAGACCGTGCTCTTGGATGAATCGTTCGAACAGAGCGGCGAGATCGTGAAGACGCTCTTGGACGCGGGCTGTGCCGTGCGCGGTGACGAGCGGATTCAGAAGCTCGATCCTCGCGTGAGCGCAGCAACGGACGCGGATTGGTCTACGGAGTATCTCGATGCGATCATCGCCGCGAAGACCGTGCGCGGTGTCGACGACGCGATCGCCCACATCGAGCAATACGGCTCTGCGCACACGGACTCGATCGTCACCGAGGATGCAGACGCGGCCGAGCGGTTCCTGAACGGTGTCGACAGCGCAATCGTCCTCCACAACGCGTCGACTCAGTTTGCGGACGGCGGCGAGTTTGGCATGGGCGCGGAAATCGGCATTTCGACCGATAAATTCCATGCTCGCGGCCCGGTAGGGGTCGAGCAGCTGACGAGCTATAAGTACGTCGTCCGCGGTACCGGCCAAACGCGACCATAAGCAAGCCCCGCGATCGTCTTTTGTGAACTTGCCTGCGTTTCGCGCAGGAGGGTGCCGCTTATACTTGCGGGCACGTGTTGCGTACGGTATCGGAATGCAAAACTCGGATCTGCGCTTCTTTCGGCGTTTCATCTATCTCTGTATCGCCTCGCTCGGGTGGGCGAGCCTCGCTCACGCTCAATCCGCCCAGGTGGAGCAATTCGGAGCCGCGCTCGAAGCGCGTCGCGCCGAGCACGTCGACGTGCTCTCGCCGCGGAACTTTGCCGCCGCTGTCCAAGGGTATGAAGCCGCGCGGAAGGATCTCGAGCGCGGCCGAACCGGAGAGCGGCTGACCGCGAAAGTCACGCAGGCCGAGGCAAGCCTGGAGCGTGCCGTGAGGGCCGCAGAGGGCGCCCGTCAGCTCCTGAACACCACCATCAAAGCGCGCGAAGATGCGCTGACTGCAAAGGCCCCCCAGTTTGCAGCCGAAATCTGGCGCCGTGCGGATCAGCGCTTCCGCGATGCAATGATCGAGAATGAAACAGGGGATCTAAAGAATGCGCAGCGTCGGGCCGCGGAAGCCGAAGTGCTGCTGCGCGAAGCCGAGCTCGCGGGCGTAAAAGGTCAGGTGCTCGGCGAAGCGCGGTCCCTGATTGCGCAAGCCGACGAAGCGAGAGTCGAGCGTTGGGCGCCGCGAACGCTCCAAAGTGCCAAACGCTATTTGGCGGAGGCCGAGCAGGAGATTCAACGCAATCGCTACGATCTCATTCTGCCGCGCAATTTGGCCGCGCAGGCGAGCTACGAAGCTCGGCATGCAACGTATCTAGCGACGCTGATCGCACGGACGCTGGAACAGCGCGGCGATGAAGCTGGGCTGGAGGCGCTCATCTTGTCTTGGGAAGAGCCTTTGAAGCGAGTCGCATCGAGCCTCGATCTCGCGGCACGTTTCGACGAAGGTGTGCAGCCCGCGGTCAAGGAGCTCGGCGAGCACGTACAGCGTCAGCGTCAGGAACTGAGCAGGCTGCGCCAAGAACTTCAGGATCGCACTGAAGAAGTCGCAAGCCTGACGAGAGAGATCGAGCGGCTCGAGGCGCGTCTGGGCGGCGTGTCGGAAGAGCGGATCGCGCTACAACGCCGCGTCGATGCCCAGGAGAGAGTGCGGGCGAATGTGGCGCGGATCGAGAGCTCGTTCACCGCGGATGAAGCTCGCGTTTACCGACAAGGAGACGACGTCGTCATGTCGCTGCTTGGGATCAAGTTTCCGTCCGGGCGCAGCACGATCGACTCGAACAGCTCAGAGCTCCTATCGAGAGTACAGCAGGCACTCGCGTTGTTCCCCGATGCCTCGATCACGGTGGAAGGACACACGGACGCTCATGGCAGCGACTCGGCGAATCTCATTCTTTCGCAGGATCGCGCGGATGCCGTGAAGCAGTATCTGGTCACGAACTTCGGCGTGAATCCTGAGCGAGTGACCTCAATCGGCTATGGGGAAGCGCGCCCGGTATCGACGAACGAGACCGCGGAGGGTCGCGCGCGCAACCGCCGCATCGACCTCATCATTCACCTCGGCATGCGCTAGCGGCGATCCCTGGATAGTGGCTCGCGGACCGGACAGACTCTTCCGAGTCACGAATGATGCGCGTGCTCCGCACAACGCTCGCAGTTGACCCAACCTGAATCGCCGTTGACGTAGTGCTCTTTCTTCCAGATCGGCACGCGATGCTTCACTTCATCGATGATGTAGCGGCAGGCGGCGAACGCTTCGGCTCGATGCCGTGAGCTCACGCCGACCCACACCGCGAGATCGCCGATCTCCAGAGAGCCGAGACGGTGCACGCACGCTGCACGGAGGATGCCGAATCGCTCCATCGCCTCGTTCACAATCCGCTCGCCTTCCTTGAGCGCGAGTGCTTCGAAGCCTTCGTACTCGAGCCGAGTCACTGCCAATCCTTCATTGTGATTGCGTACCCATCCTTCGAAAGCGGCATAACCGCCTGCAGCCGGGTCAGTTAGATCATTGCGATACGACTCCGGCGTGAGCGGAGCGTGGCTGAAGGAGAAGGGTTTCATCCGCCTGCCACCGGTGGAATGAATACGACTGTATCGCCGCGTTTCAAAGGGGCCTGCCAGTCGCTGAACTCGGAATTGATCGCGACCTTCAGCTGCGCAGGCGAAAGCGCGAAACGATGTCGCTGCTGCAGCTCTGCGTAGAGCTCGGCGGGATTGCGCGCTGCGCTATCCAGCACTTCTTCGCTCCGTCCCGCCTGCTCGCGCAGCACGGCGAAGTACTGCACGCGCAGCGACACGCTGTTCTTCGCGACGTCGGTAGAGGCAGGACCCGACGCGCTGTTCGTATGCTTGCCGAGGCGCGCGTTCGCTTCGTTCAGCTCATCCGGTGTATTCACGTTATCGAGTGCGCGAGGCTCAGGAAGCTCGATGAGCTTGCAATCGGAATTGATGAGGAGCTTGCGCGGGCAGTTCTTTCCGGATTCCAACTGAGCTTGCGCCAGCTCGCGCGCCGCCGGCTCCCAGATGGCGCACAGCGGCTCCGGCAATCCATCGTGATTGCTGCGATATGCGGTCGCGATTCGCTGCGGATCGCGTGCGTCGATCAGTTGACGGAGGGTCGTTTCAGTGACGAAAGGAAGATCGCACGCGACCACCAACCAGGCGACTTTCGGATGCTCCACCAACGCGGCCGAGATGCCGGCGAGAGGGCCGCCGCCAGGTTGACGGTCGACGATCTGCGGGAACTTCGCTCGAATGGGATCGGCCCGGTGTTCCGTCCTCACTGACACGAACGTTGCGAGGCAGTGAGGCGCAATGAGCTCATAGGCCCACTCGAGCTGCGAGCGCCCGTGATAGTGCAGCAAGGCCTTGTCCTGCTGCATGCGCTTGCTCGCGCCGCCGGCGAGCACCAAGCCGAAAAGTGGCGGAACATTCGTCATGACTCGATTCTGCTACTCCGTATTCGTGCCCACGTCGGACTTGCCGCCGCGTTTCTCGATGAGCCGCGTGTCAGTGATCACGATATCGTGCGACAACGCCTTGCACATGTCGTAAATCGTCAATGCGGCAACGCTCACTCCGGTGAGCGCCTCCATCTCCACGCCTGTCTTGTGATGGACAGCGACAGTGCATGTCACGACCGCGTCGTCTTGCTCCATTTCGATGCTCACGTTGCACTTCTCGATGCCGAGCGGATGGCAAAACGGAATGAGCTCGTGCGTACGTTTCGCGGCCATCGTGCCGGCGATGATCGCCGTGTGAAATACCGGGCCCTTGGCCGAGTTGAAGCCGTTTGCACGCAGCGCCTGCGCAACCTGCGCGGGAAAGCGCACGCGCGTTGTCGCTGTCGCGACTCTATGCGTGATGCTCTTAGCGCCGACATCGACCATGGAGGGCGCGCGGTCGGCGTCGACGTGAGAAAACTCGGACATGAGCTGGAGATAACGTTAGAGCCGAAACTGATCGACGATCGGCGATCGTCTGCGTGTGTTCACTTGATGACCGGGAAGCGTCCTGCGCTCGCCGTCAGCGGTCAACGATCTAGCCGCCAATGTAATACATCTCGATCTTTCGAATCGGATGATCTTGCGGCTCGAGGGACGAGCGTAGCTCGCTATACCGATCGCTGCGGGCCGACCACGTCGACCGTATGAGATCGAGCAACGCTTCATCGCTCGCGCCCTCTCGGAGCGGTGCACGCAAATCGACCCCCGCCGTCGCGAACAGGCAGGTGTAGAACACGCCTTCGGAGGAAAGGCGCGCGCGCGTGCAATCGCCGCAGAACGGATTCGTCACCGACGAGATGAAGCCGATCTCTCCCGCGCCGTCATCGAACGCATAGCGTTCAGCGACCTCGCCGCGATAGTTCTCTTGAACTGCATGGACCGGCCAGCGTGCATTGATGCGCTCGACGAGCTCGCGAGAGGGCAAGACGCGGTCGAGACTCCAATGATTTCGGTTGCCGACATCCATGTACTCGATGAAGCGCACGATGATTCCAGTGCCGCGGAAGCGCGCGACAAGATCAAGGGCGGTGTGATCGTTGAGCCCGCGCTGTACGACGGTGTTCAGCTTGATGGGAGTCAAGCCAGCTGCGAGCGCGGCGTCGATGCCTTCCAGTACTCGCTCGAGCTCCGCAAAGCCACCGCTCATTTGTTTGAAAATCGCAGGATCCAGCGAGTCCAGACTGACGGTAATTCGATGGAGCCCATTAGCTTTGAGCTCGGCGGCGTGCTGCGCGAGGAGCACGGCATTCGTCGTGAGGGCCACGTCTTCGACACCTTCGATCGCGGTGAGCTCGCCTACGAGCTCGGAGACGTTCGGACGGAGTAGGGGCTCTCCACCTGTCAGGCGCACTTTGCGCACGCCGAGCTGCACGAAGAGCTTCGTGAGCCGAGTGAGCTCGTCGAACGATAACCGCTCGGTGGATTTGAGGAAGCGGTAATGCTCGTGAAACGTCTCTCGCGGCATGCAATAAGGGCAGCGGAAATTGCATCGATCCATGACCGAGATGCGCAGATCGTGCAACGGACGGCCGAGCGTGTCTCGAGGTCGTCCCTTTGCCTGCAGCTCGATGATGCGTCCGGAGTCCATGTACTCACCAGGGATAGAAAGGAACGCGCGTATCGCTGGATACGAGGGCAGGGCCGGCGGGAAGTTCCACGAATCCGTCTGTGCCGAGAAGCGATGTGAAATCGCCCGACCCCTGCGTCGGTCGCGGCTGGGCTCGCGCGGTGCCGTCCATCGCAACGGGGAGAAAGAACGCGAGCGCCGGTTTCACCTCGAAATCTTCATCCATCACAGCTTGCCCCGTCGTCTGGGCGCTGCTGACGCCCAGCGCGGTATCCAAGCCCAAGTAAACGTACCGCGCTAAGCAGATCAGTGTCGATACCGGATTTCCGGGCAATGCGTACACCGCCTTAGCTTCCGGGCCAACACCGAACCACATCGGCTTGCCCGGACGCTGAGCCACTTTGTGGAAGACCCGTTTGACGCCGAGCTCTTCCAACACTTGAGGCACGTAGTCGAAACGGCCCATCGAGACGCCGCCGCTCAAGATGAGTACATCGTTCTCGTCCAAGTGCGTTCGCAGGCGCGATCGCAACGTCGGTAAGTCATCTTGCAAGTGGTCCATTCGCACGTGGCGAAATCCGCGGCGCTTGAGCGCAGCGAGCACCGCGTAGGCATTCGAGCGATAGATTTGCCAGTCGGCGATCGGACGGCCTGGTTCGACGAGCTCATCGCCGGTGGAAATCACGACGACGCGCGGTTCGCGAGTCACGTTGATTTCCGCGATTCCAGTCGAAGCCAGCACCGCGGCTTCTGCCGGTCCCAAGCGCGTGCCGCTCTGAAGGAGCAAACGCCCCGCTCGGCAATCGATTCCACGGGCATGGATGTTGAGACCTGGCGAGGCAATCACCTCCGCGTCCAGGTGCGCGTAGCCGTCGCTGAGGGAGATCTTCTCGATAGGGATCACGCAGTCGCACCCCTGGGGGACCATTGCGCCTGTCATGACTTCGACGCAGGCGTCCGAGCTTGCGAGTGCGATTGGCGCCGCACCGGCTGCCTGCGTTCCAGAGATCCGGAAGCTCCGACGCCCGGCGGCATGCGCCGCGAACGAAAAGGCGACACCATCCATCGTGACGCGATCGAATGGGGGCTGATCGCGAGTCGCATGGACAGCTTCACGCAGGACGCCGCCGATGCTCGATTCGAGCGAGCGCTTCTCTGCGGGGAGAAGCGGAGCGTGTGAGCGGATCGCGGAGCTGGCTTCGGCGGGGGAGATCATGCTGTCGGTCAGAGAGGGCTCTGCCGAACAGCATACTGCTTTTCGCGCGGCATTCGTCGCACGCAGCAATCGCGTCGTCGTGCAACGAAAAAGCGCCCGACATCGGGCCGGGCGCTTGCGACGATCCTGAAGGCTTTGGGTTAGCCGGCCTTGGCCTTGAAGATGCGAACTTGCTCGTTGAACGCTTTCGCCTTCTGTTCGAGCTCGTCCGCGGCCGCGGCGGCCTTCTTCGCCTGCATGGCCTTGAACTGCATCGTCTGTGCGCCCGCTGTCGCCTTTTCCTTCGATTCGGCGTCGAGGCACGCCTGGAAGGCCGTCACCTCATCGTTGTAGGCCTTGAATGCATGCATCGCCGCGATCATTTCTTGTTCGGTCGCGGTCGACCCGCTCGGAATCTGCGCCGGTGCTTTGGGGTACGGACAATCCGCGTGCGCGGCAAGCGCGAGCAGGCTCAACAGCGGGGCAGCGGCGATCTGCAGGAACGTTCGAGTCATCATCATCTCCGGGTTCAGTAAAACGTGGCCGCAAGCGCGGCGCGCGCTACCCGGATCGGCGCGCGACGCGGCCTCTTGATCAGGATTTTGCTGTCAGCCCGCGCATCTGCGACGGAGGTCGCACGAGGTGCGGGCGTTCCTGCTTTAGCGATCAGCTTGTCCGGGCCTTGAAGATGCGGACTTGCTCGTTGAACTTCTTAGTCTTCGTTTCGAGCTCGTCTACAGCAGCGGAGAGCTTCTTCGCTTGCATGGCCTTGAACGTCATCGTGCCCGCGCCCGCAGCCGATCTCGACTTCGTCTCTTCGTCGAGGCACGCTTGGAACGCCTTGACTTCCTCGTTATAGGCTTTGAAGGCCTTCATGGCCTCAATCATTTCGGCCTCGGCGGCGGTGTTGCCGTCCGGAATCGCGGCCGGGGCTTTCGGAAACGGACAATCGGCCTGGGCGGACATGCCGAAGCCGAAGGAGAGGAGTGCAACCGTACTGAGCAGTGCTTTTCTTTTCATGACCCAAGTCTCGCAACGAAAGAAGCCAAGCCTCCGTTTGCAGGAGGTCTTGGCTTTCTCATCGGCGTTCGCGAGGGAGACTTAAGGTCGATTCCGCTGCAAGTTCACATAACCGGCGCTGAGCGCGCCAAATTGAGGCACGCTCGACGTTTATCAGTTCTTGCCGCGCTCCTTGTACACCTTCACCTGTTCGTTGAAGCGCGCAGCATGGGCTTCGAGCTCTTCTACGGCTGCATTGTGGCGCTTGCTGTGGATCGTCTTGATCTGTGCGATCTGGTCGGGCGGGGCATCCGGTCCAGCAGCTTCGATCCGCTCGTTCTTTTCTGCCTCGAGGCACTCGAGATAGGCGGTCACGCGCTGGTTGTAGTCTTTCACGGCCCTCATGCCCTCGAGCATTTCTTGTTCGGTCGCCGTCAAGCCATCGGGGGCGTTGCCGGGCGCTTTGGGATAAGCGCAGTCGGCACTTGCGGTCGCGTTCAGCAGAACGCCTGCAACGAGGAGAGTGATCGCTCGCATATTCATTTCTGTAGAACCTCCGGCCGCTCGATCTGGCAACGTCAGGCCTCATCTTAAGTCCGTGCCGCTGCCTTGGCTATGCCGCGCTGTACGCGAGCGCAACTCCTTTGTAGTCTCGCGAGCGGCAGCAACTTCCATCTCATATGACAGCAGCAGAATTCGATGCGATCCGCCTGAGCTTGTCCGTCGCGCTGCGGAGCGTGCTTCTCAGCTTGCCGTTCGCAATTGCCGTGGCATGGGTGCTCGCGCGGCCACGTCTCAGGGGCAAGATGTTGCTGGATGTGTTCGTGCATCTGCCCTTGGTGCTGCCGCCCGTCGTCGTCGGCTATCTGTTGCTCGTGTTGTTCGGTGCGCGAGGGCCGCTTGGAAGCTGGCTCGACGAGCATTTTGGTGTGCAACTCGTCTTCACGAGCGGCGGTGCCGCGCTCGCGACGGCCGTCATGTCCTTCCCGCTGGTGGTGCGCGCGATTCGCCTGTCGCTCGAGGGTGTCGATCCGGGCCTTGAAGATGCAGCACGTACGCTTGGAGCAGGACCTTGGGATCGCTTCTTCACGATTACGTTCCCGCTCATGCTTCCGGGGGTGCTCGCCGGATCGGTCATCGCCTTTGCAGCGGGACTCGGCGAATTCGGCGCGGTCATCACGTTCGCATCGAACATCCCCGGAGAGACCCGAACATTGCCATTGGCGCTCTACACGGCATTACAGACGCCGGGGGGCGATGCGCTGGCGGCGCGACTTGCAACGATCTCGATTCTGCTCGGCCTGCTCGGTCTGCTCGCCGCGGAGTGGGTGGCCCGGCGCGTGCGACGGATCTTGGGCCGCTGATGTTCAAGATCCGTGTCGCTTTCGCGCGCGAGAACTTCGCGCTCGACGTCGAAATTCAGCAGGACGTGCCGGGCGTCGTCGCGCTCTTTGGACGATCGGGCTGCGGCAAGACGACGCTCGTGAGTATCGTGGCGGGGCTTCTACCAGCAGACACTGCCTACATCGAAGTGGATGGCATCGTCCTCGAAGATAGTGCCGCGAACGTCTATGTTCCGAGCGAAGCTCGCCGCGTGGGCTATGTATTCCAAGATGCGCGCTTGTTTCCACACCTGGATGTGACCGGCAACCTGAACTACGGCTATCGGCGCGCGCGCGCGGTCGAGATACGCATGCGCTTCGACACGGTCGTGCAGCTTCTCGGGCTTGAATCGCTATTGCGGCGAAGGCCGCATCAGCTCTCTGGCGGCGAGCGTCAGCGCGTGGCCCTCGGGCGCGCGCTGCTTGCGCAACCGAGAGTGCTCCTGCTCGATGAGCCGCTTGCGTCGCTCGATGCGGCGCGGAGGGAAGAGGTGCTGCCGTATCTCGAGCGTTTGCGAGACGAGCTCGCGATTCCGATGATCTACGTCAGTCATCAGTTCGATGAGGTGTTGCGTCTGGCAACGCACGTCGTCGTCATGGGCGACGGCAAAACACTCACCCAAGGCGCGTTGGATCAAGTCAGTGTCCATCCCTCCTTGCGCGCTATCATCGGCGCGGAGGCGATCGGCGCGGTGCTGCTCGGGCAGGTTGAGAAGGCGGATGACAGGACTGGCCTTGCGGCTGTCCGGATCGGCGGCAATCTCGTGAACGTGTCCTTGCGTGGTGTACGCCCTGGGTCGCAAGTCAGAATTCAGCTGCTCGCGCGCGACGTGATCCTGGCGACGGTGCGACCGGAAGGGTTGAGCGTGCGCAATGTGTTGAACGGCGTGGTCTCGCGCATCGTGGCAGACGATCCCGATACAGACCTCGTTTACGTCGATCTCGGCGGCCCGCTCGTGCTGGCGCGCGTGACTCGGGCGGCGTCCGCGGAGCTCGGATTTCGCGCCGGCACGCCCGTTTGGGTGCTCGTCAAGTCTGTCTCGATTAGAGGACACGCGTATGCCACAGCGCCAGGTTCGTGAGCTCGAATCAGCTGAGCTCTGCTTTCACCTGCGCCTGCTGCTTCCGTATCCTTGAGCCATGAACGCTCCACAGGCTGAGCCGCGCAGCGATACAGCGGTCCCTCTCATCGGTCATTTCATCGACGGGCGCGTCGTAACCGACTCGCCGTCGCGTAGCTGTCCGGTCTTCGATCCTGCGCGCGGCATCGCAACTGCGAACGTCGCAATCGCTTCGACGGAAACCGTACGCGAGGCAGTCGCCTCTGCGCGGACCGCCTGGCCGGCGTGGGCGAGCACGCCCGCGCTCCAACGCGCACGAGTTTTGTTTCGCTTCAAGATGCTGCTCGAAGAGCACGCGGATGAATTGGCGAGAACGATTACGTCCGAGCACGGCAAAGTCTTTTCCGACGCGCGCGCAGAGGTTGCGCGAGGCATCGAGGTCGTTGAGTTCGCGTGCGGCATTCCTCAGCTTTCGAAGGGGGACTACTCGAGCAACGTCTCCCGAGGGGTCGATAGCTGGTCGCTCCGCCAGCCGCTCGGCGTGTGTCTGGGAATCACACCCTTCAATTTCCCAGCGATGGTTCCGCTTTGGATGTTTCCGATTGCGCTTGCGTGCGGCAATACCTTCATACTGAAGCCTTCCGAGAAGGATCCGTCCTGTCCGCTGCGGCTCGCGGAGTTGTTCGTGCAAGCCGGCGGACCGAAAGGCGTGCTCAACGTTGTGAACGGCGATGCGACGACAGTCGAAGCTCTGCTCAATGAGCCTGATATCGCAGCGGTGAGTTTCGTGGGGTCAACACCGGTGGCCGCGCGCGTGCACGATGTAGCTTCAAAGGCCGGCAAGCGCGTGCAAGCGCTCGGTGGCGCAAAGAATCACCTCGTCGTCATGCCGGATGCGGATATGCGCAAGGCAGCGCATGCGCTCATGGGTGCGGCGTTCGGGTCTGCAGGTGAGCGATGTATGGCGATATCGATCGCGGTTGCGGTGGGCGACACAGCGGACCGCTTGATCGAAGAACTGCGCACTCTGGTTGATTCGATGCGCATCGGGCCTGGGCTGAGCGAAGACGTCGATATGGGCCCACTGATCAGTCGCGAGCATTTGAATCGCGTGCTTGGATATGTGGCGCTCGGTGTAGAAGAAGGAGCCGTACTTGCTGTGGACGGGCGAGAGAAGATGCGCTCGTTTGCCGAAGGATTCTTCTTGCCGCCCTGCCTGTTCGATCGTGTCGAGCCCAGCATGCGCATCTATCGAGAAGAGATATTTGGGCCCGTGCTCGGCGTCGTGCGCGCTCACGATTTGCACGAGGCGATGCGTCTCATCGCTGATCATGAGTTCGGCAACGGCGCGTCGATCTTCACGAACAGCGGTGCTCACGCGCGTACGTTCTGCGAAGGCGTTCAGGCGGGCATGGTCGGCGTGAACGTCCCGATTCCAGTGCCCCCTGCGTATCACAGCTTCGGGGGATGGAAGCGGTCACTCTTCGGAGATATGCACATGCACGGGGAGGAAGGGGTGCGCTTCTTCACGCGACTCAAGACCGTCACCGCGCGTTGGCCGGGCTCAGAGCAGTCGCAGGCTGAGTTCTTCATGCCGTCCGGGCGTTGAGGCGGTTCCGACGATGGCACGTATCGCGCGCGCTCTCTGGTTTCTCATGCTCAGTGTGGTGACTACCACGGCGCTGGGCGCGGAGGAGCCGCGACCGCGCGTGGGGCTCGTGCTGAGCGGTGGCGGCGCGCGGGGCGCTGCGCACGTCGGCGTTCTCAAAGTACTGGATGAGATGCGCGTGCCGGTCGATGCCATCGCGGGCACGAGCATGGGGGCGGTCGTGGGCGGACTTTACGCCGCGGGACATTCGGGCGAGGAGATCGATCAGCTGATTCGTTCGCTGAACTGGCAGGATGCGTTTCAGGATCGCCCTCCGCGCGAAGAGCTGGGATTTCGTCGCAAACAAGACGATCGCAATTTTCTCGTCCGCTATGCGCTTGGGGTCACCGATAACGGATTCGTACTGCCGCGGGGTTTGATCCAGGGACAGAAGCTCGAGCAAGTGCTGCGCAAGGCGACGATCGGGGTCGCAGAGATTCAAGACTTCGATGATTTGCCGATTCCGTTTCGCGCGCTTGCGACGGATCTCGAAACCGGCGACCCGGTCCTCATGCAGTCGGGCGATCTCGTTTCCGCAATGCGCGCCAGCATGTCTGCGCCAGGCGTGTTCGCGCCGGTCCAGCGCGACAACCGGCTCCTGGTCGACGGTGGTCTGGTTGAGAATCTACCGATCGACGCCGCGCGCTCTATGAACGTCGATGTCCTGATCGTCGTCGACGTGAGCTTCCCGCTCTATGCGCGCGAGCAGCTTACCTCGCCGATCGAAGTGACGAACCAGGCGTTTGCGATTCTGATTCGAAGCCGGACGCTCGAACAGCGCAAGACGTTGGCGGCCTCGGACATCATCATCGACCCGCCGCTCGGGCGGTTCGCATCGGCGGACTTCAGCCGAGTGCCCCAGGCGATTCGTGCGGGCGAGAAAGGCACCCGCGACGCGCAGGCGGCACTCGCGAGCCTCGCGCTGAGCGAGGCGGCCTACGCCGAGTACGTCGCTGCTCGCAAGCCGCGGTCGGGCGAGCGTCGAACGATCGATTTCGTTCGGGTCGATGAGAGCTCGAGCGAGTACGCTGCGCTCGTGCAGGCGACCATGAGCGATCTCGTCGGGAGAGCCTTCGACAAAGACGTGATTGGTCGGCGACTGTCCTCGTTGTATGCCCTCGATCGCTTCGAGTCGATCGACTATTCACTCGTGCAGGAGGATGGCAAGAGTGGGTTGGAGCTCGACCTGCGCCGCAAGAGTTGGGGGCCGAACTATGTCCGAGTCGGGCTCAATCTGGAGGACGATTTCGAAGGCAACAGCCGCTACAACGCGGCTGCTCGTTTCATCGTGACCGAGTTGAATGGGTTGGGCGGCGAGTGGTTGACCGACTTGCAGATCGGAGAGAACCCACGCTTCTTCACCGAGTTCTATCAGCCGCTTTCGTTGGCGAGCCGTTACTTCATCGCGCCGCAGCTCAACCTGGAAGAGCGCAGCGTGTTCAGCTTACAAGAGCGCGATCGCATCGCGGAGTATCGCGTCCGCTCGGCCTATGGCGGGCTCGATGTCGGACGGGAGCTCTCGAACTGGGGAGAGATTCGCGTGGGCGTGCGCCGAGGCACCGAGCGATCTCGCATTTTGATTGGCGATCCAACGCTGCCCACGGATGACTTCGAACGTGGTGGCATGTTCGCGCGCTTCTCCTATGACAAGCTCGACAGCATCTTTTTCCCCCGCCATGGTCAGCAGTTCGAGTTCCAATGGCGCGGCGAGCGGAGCAGCTTCGGAGCGGATGAGAACTTCGATACGTTCGAAACGACCTGGCTCGTCGCACGTTCGTTCGATCGCCATACACTGATCTTCTGGGCGGATGCGGGAACGACAGACGATCCTCCGCTTACTCCGGAGAGCTTTTTCTCGCTCGGTGGTTTTTTCAATCTCTCCGGGTTGCCGCCCGGATTTCTTGCTGGGCCGCACTATGGCATCGGGCGTCTTTTGTACTATCGGCGCATCGGCCGAGGGGGCGCGGGTGTCCTAGACCTCCCTGCCTATGCCGGCGTTTCCCTCGAGGCGGGCAATACTTGGCTCGACCGCAGCGATATGAGCTTGGACGATCTGCGGACCAACGGGAGCCTCTTCTTCGGCGTGGACACGCCGCTTGGCCCTTTGTACTTGGCTACCGGCTTCGACGAGGACGGAGACAAGGCGTTTTATCTTTTCCTAGGACGCACGTTCTAAGTGCGACTGAGGACTAGGCGTCAGCAAAACGCCTCGAACAGCGGGGCGCTCTTCTCTAACGACCTGCCGCAGTGCTCGCCTCTATCGAACGCTAGCGATCGACTTTCTCGAACTCCAGCGTGGGTTGATCGCCGGGACGAAAATAAACATATCGACCGCTCATCTCTTTGAGAGCGCGATCCCGTTCATCGCGAGTCGCGAACCAGTGCTCGCGCGTCCACTCGCTTCCTACAAGGTTCCGAAACGGATCCGTGGATCGCAATTTAACGCGAATGCCGAAAGGCAGTTGCTTGGGCAATGGGCGGGCGAGGTTGTGCTCGTGACAGATAGGCATGACGTGGAAACGGATTGGAGCTGTGGCGCAAAGTTGAGACATAGGATACGCAGCGCGTCTCGAAGAGGCTAGCGCAGCGTTCGTGTGTCCGAAGTGTCCGCATTCTAGCGCGGAACTGCATGCCCGATTTGCCGTCTCATCCCTTGCGCATTTGTGTGACGCGTGCACCGAAGATCGTCTCGCGCGCTGAACCTTTCGCCGCAAGACACTCTCTGATGAACGTAAACCGCTTGCGTAGGGGTACTGGCATGCGCGATATCCAACTCGAAGAACGTAGACGTGGATCCAACGATCATCGTTTACACATGCGTAACAAAATGCAGTGCCAGCGTGTAACCAAATTGAGCTTTACTGCATCTGAAACTGAGTGAACATTTCGGCGCGAAGGGTGCAGGCATGACTTCATGCGATGCGAGACGGCGCCAGGCTGGACCAACGAACGGAAGAGGTGTCAGATGATTCTTCGAACTCCTGGATCAATCGGTAGCTCCTTGGGCCTCACCCATCAGGAGTCCGGTAACCTCATCTACACCAGTCGCGCCCAAGTTGAGGACTATGTGCTCTCGGGCGAACGCATGGCGCTCCTGTGCGCTTGGAACGGACGCCAAGAGGTGAGTTTGGACGGCCGTCGCATCGTCGTAGACGATGACACTTGGCTCGCGATCCCGAGCGGGGCAGCGAGTGTGCGAATCAGAGGGACGGAGAGCATGCAGGCGCTCACGATCCTCTTCCGCCGTGGGATGCCGGAAGAAGTGTTGGGCTCGCTCATCACGCCGGAAGATCGTCTACTCGAGGATGCGGAGATGGAGTTCGACGGGACGTTGCCGTTCTTGCCGAACTTGCAGATGCACGATCGCAGCGTGACGCCTGTCCTGATGTTTATCAGCCGGCACCACGAGTCAGGGCTGCAAGATGCTCTCTGGTATGAAGAGCAGCTCGCGTTCTTGCTCGAGCGCATGTTGGCGCGCCATCGGCAAGTGATCGCGCGGCTCCGTTCGGTACCGGTGCGCCGAGCGGCAACGCGACGGGAAATCTTCCGGCGTGTGTCGCTCGCCACAGACTTCATTCACTCGAATTACGAGAAGCCATTGATGCTGAGCGACATGGCGCGCGCTGCATACCTGTCGCGGCATCATTTCTTGCGCCTTTTCAAGCATGTGCACGACGTGACGCCGCACGAGTACTTGCAGCGCAAGCGTACGAGCGTGGCGGCAAGGCTGCTGCGGGGCAGCCAACTCGCGGTCGAGGAAATCGTGAAACAGGTCGGATTCGACTCTCGTTCCACGTTGTTCCGAGCGATGCGCCGTTTCCATGGCGTGACGCCGCGAGAATGCCGACGCACGACGGATACCCTCATCTCGATGGGCGTCGCGATGGCGGAAGCTTGATAAAGGCTTGAGAGCCCGAGACTAGGCGGCTCCTCGTCCATACGGCCGAGGGGCCGCCAGTGAAGTGATTCGAATGACAGTGTGCGCGCGCTGATGTCGCGCGCGGATTACGCGTCAGGGTGGGGGTTCTTCTCCAGGATTTTGGTCTTCCATCGGATACGTTGTCACTCCGCCAGTTTCTCTCGGCTGAGTCGGCGCGGTTTCCGAAGCGCCCTCACGCGTGCTGCCCGTTGATGCGGGCGTTTCCGACGTAGATGCTGTTCTTGTGCCGTGAACCGAGCGGTCGATCGCAGCGATGAGCTGTTGAGCCGGTGCGGGCGCAGCGGGCGCGTCGCTCCGAATGATCTCACTGGCCAGCACCCCCGGCCGCTGATAGAAAAGCTCGTTCGAGCGATGGTCGATCGTGATCGCGGAGCCGTCTAGCGCAACGCCAGCAAACAGTCCGCTTGCACGCGAGTACGAATACACCTGTGCGTTGAGGCCCACGTCTGTCGCCGCCGAGCTTTGCCGTCCAACGGGCCCTGCGGCGACGGCCGCGTCCGCACCCAAGGTCACTTTGCCTCCGACGATGCCCTCGATGCTGTGCCTCGACGTGAACACGAGAACGACATCGGCGGATTGAACGCCGACCTGGAAGCCGAAGCTGCCACCGGTGAGATTCACGAAGATCGGGTTGCTCCACTCGCCATTATCTTTGCGAATGACGAGCACGCCCTTGCCGCGGCGACCGCCGATTCCGAGGCCGACTTTGATCACGTCGGGAACGACTGCGACGGCATGAGCCCGCTCGAGCAGCCAAGTGGGAATATTCTGCTCCGGCATCTGAAGCAATTCGTCCAGCACCTTTGTGGATGTGAGCAGGCGTGCATCTTGTCGCTCGCCCGCGACTGCGACGATGCTGAAGAAACAGAGTAGAGAGATGGCAAGTCGCGCGTAGAGAGTTTGCGCTCGCATCGAATGTGATCTCCTCAAGTGCTAGGCACTGAAGAGACTTTAGCAGATGAGGATCGTTCCGTGACTCGTTATCGAGCAATGGATCAGCGTCGTAGCGGCTGGCTATCGCGCGTTGCCATGAACAACTCTTCGAGGCGCTCGCGCTGGCCGCGCGCGAGGTAGAACCGTTCCACTCGCTCGCGCGCTGCAATGCGTGCATCGCGATCGGCGCCTTCGTCAGCGACGAGGATCTTGTAGCCTTCAGTGAGGTGCTGCTCCGCTTCTGCGATTCGGCCTTCTAGATGCAATACCTCGCCCAATGCGCTCTGCGACCGCGCGGCGCGCCAGGCGGGCGAGTTTGTTCGCTTCCAGCGGTTCATGGCGGCTGTGAGGAGAGCCTCCGCGTCATGAAGCTCACGCTTGCGGAGTAGAACTTCGCCAAGTAGATGTTCGGAGGAGGCAACATACGGGTGGTCGGGCGGCAGAGCTTGCTCATAGGCAGCGAGAGAGAGGCGCAGTTCGTGCTCTGCTTCGGGGAGCTTGCCTCGTTTCATGAGGAGATTCGCGAGCGCGGCGCGAGCGTAACCAGTCTCCTGATGCTTGTCTCCAAGCGTTTGGACATAGATGCTCAAGGCCTTTCGCGCGAAATCCTCGGCTTCCACGAAGAGCCTCTGGCTCCCGCGTATTCTGGCGAGCAGTGAGTATGCGGCTGCCACTTGTCGACTCACTTCCCCATATAGCTTGATCTGGTTCTCTAGAGATGACTCGAGAAGAGGGGATGCCTCATCCATCCGTCCTTGCCACACGAGAATCTCGCCCAAAGCGACGTTCGCTATAACTCTATCGGGGTAGAGCACCGGTACCGTCTCGGAATAGATGCGGACCGCTTCGCGCGCTCTTCGCTCGGCTTGTTGCGCGTCGTCTTCCCAAAGGTGCACTGAAGATAAATCGAGGAGCACGCTCGCGACTTCGGCATGGTTCGGTCCGAGCAACTCTCGGTGTAACGCTAAGCTGCGCTCCAAGTATGATTTCGCTGCCGTAACGTTACCGGCGGAAAGCTCCACCCTCCCGAGATTCATGAGAAGCTTCGCCTGCGTGGCCGATCCGGACGCCTGATTGCTCTTCGTCAGCTCGACGGCGTCTTGTAAGGCTGTTTGTGCGCCTTCCAGGTCTCCTGCTTCCCGTAACGACATCGCGAGCTCCGTCAATATCGTTGCTCGACGTGAGCCGTCCGGATCCGGCAGCTGGCGCCGCAGGTGCTCTGCGTCTTCAAGGAAGCTGACGGAAAGCTCGAATTCGTTCTGACGCCGGTAAGCGCGCCCGATCGCTTCCAAGAGTCGTGCTCGCACCTCAGGGTGCTGGCTCAAGTCGCCTCTGATATTGCGTCCGGCTTGATCCAACAACTCCCTCGCGGTTACCTGGCGTCCTTGCGTTTCGAAAGGATCAGACGCCTCGAAGATGCTAAGCATGAAATCGGACACACTCTCTGCACGCATGCTCTCGACCGTTGCGCGATCACGCTCAGTGGCGATTCTTTGTGCTTGGATCGACATCGCTACCGCGAACGCTGCAAGGAAGACGGCGAACGCTGCCCCTGCGGACACGGCATAGGCATGGCGCCGAATGAATCGCGACGAGTAATACGTCCAATTTCCCTGACGCGCGAGTACCGGCTCCCGCGATAAGAATCTTCTGATATCCGCTGCGAGTTGCTCGACGGAGCCGTATCGGTGCTGCGGCTCCTTCCTTAAGGCGCGCAGCACGATCGAATCCAGATCGCCCGCGAGTTTGCGCACGAGCTTGTCGATCGAGAGAGCGCGAGCAGTCGCGATGTTTGCGATCGCGGCGACGTCGCCGGTGCTCTCCGTCGCTGCTCGCTTCAAGCCTGTGCTTGGCCGTTCCGGATCGGAAATGCAAATCGTGCGTTCAAGTTCTAGCTGACTGGCTGATGCCGGTACAGAGTACGGACGCAGACCCGTCAGAAGCTCGTAAAGCACGACGCCGAGCGCGTACACGTCGCTGGCTGTCGTAACGGGCCGTCCTAGGATTTGCTCCGGACTTGCGTACTCAGGGGTCAGCAAACGATCGTTCATTCGCGTTAGCGCGAGCGCTGCGGCAGCGTCTCCGCTGACATCGAGCAGCTTGGCGATTCCGAAGTCCAGAAGCTTCGGGGAGCCTTCCGCGGTAACCAGGATGTTTGCCGGCTTCAAGTCGCGATGAACGATGAGGTTCTGATGCGCGTACTGCACGGCGCTGCATATCTGCAGAAAGAGATTCAGCCGGGCGCGAACGTCCAGTCGTCGCCCGTCACAGTATTTGTCGAGCGGCTCACCATGGACGTATTCCATGATGAGATAGGGCTGCCCATCGTCCGTCTCGCCGGCGTCGACCAGGCGCGCAATGTTCGCGTGGTTGAGGCTGGCCAGGATTTGCCGCTCAGCACGGAATCGCTGACCCAAGTCGCCATGCACCGTGGCGCCATCGATGATCTTGACGGCGACTTGCGCGGAGTACTGCCGATCCGCGCGCTCGGCAAGATAGACGGTCCCGGTACCTCCATGGCCCAGGATCGAGACCAGCCGATAGTTATTGACGACTTGCCCTAGTAACGCCTTACGTCGGTCGCGAGTCGTGCGCTCGATCGCCGCTCCGACGGCATTTGTCAGTGGTGCGCGAGATGATCCTCTATCGGCCTCGAGGAGCTTCGCGAGCTCTTCTCGAAGTTGCTCGTCGTCACCGACTTCCCTCGCGATGAAGGCATTCTGCTCTTCGTCCGTGAGGTCTGCCGCTCGGGAGAACAACTCTTGCAGCCGTTCCCAATGGGTGGGCTCCCTCCCTGTGCCTGTGGGACTCATAAGCCTTCGCTGTTCGGATCGGCTCTGCGATGCGGACGAATTTGGCTGAGAATCCACGCTTTCGCCAAGCGGAGCTCCCGATCAACCGTGGCTTCCGAAATCTTGAGCGTCTCAGACAACTCTTGATATGTCAGACCGCCGAAGTAGTGGAGCTCCACCAACTCGGCAAGGCGAGCGTTGCTACTTGCAAGCCGCTCGAGCGCTTCGTCGATCTCGATGACATCGATATCGCCGGCGGTCGGGGGGCCGACACCAAGGCCTTCCAGCTCTTCTACGGATCCGGTCGTGGTATTTCCCCCGCGTTTTTCTCGGAAACGCATCTTCGCGTGGTCGACGAGGATTCGACGCATCTGCCTCGCGGCGACGTTGAAGAAATGCGCGCGATCCTGCCACGGCACATCCATATCCACGAGCTTGACGAAGGCCTCATGCACGACCGCGGTTGCCTGCAGCGTGTGACCGGGTCGCTCCTGCCGCATGTACTTGCGCGCGCGGTTCCGGAGCTCCTCGTAGATCAGCGGCGTGAGTCTTTCCAACGCGCGCGTATCGCCGGACTGCCACGCGGATAGGAGGCGTGTCACCGCTTGGCGATCCGGCGGAGGAATCGAAGCTGCGATCGTGTTGCTCAGAGCGGTCTCCAGCATGAATTGAGCGAGCGGCGAGAGATTAAGCCGCATACGCCCCACTCGCCATTGTTCCATTACGCAGATCTTTGCGGTCCAGGTTCGAGCCTGAATTTACCTACGGCGCACCCCTAATCGCGCGCTCGCCCCGTTGTGCGGCATGCCCTGAGTTGGGAGATGAGCAAAGTACTGATTGTTGACGAAAAGCTGTGAATGTCCAGTGCCTGTGTGACGGGAGTCACACTACGCCGTCGCTTATGCCAGTGAACCGATTTCGCACTCTGTGTGGTTTGCATTCCTCGGGAGGGAATTGACGATGTTTAAGCTCTTTTTGACTTCGCTTGGCCTCGCAGTTGGCTTCACTGCCGCAGCTGTTCAAACGCCTGCCCCGTCCGGCGCGCGCGTTGAGCAAAGCCAGCAACTCGCTGATGAGAATGCCAACCGTCCGGGTCGGCCGCTTGCGCAGTTTGCCGATGAGAATGCCAACCGTCCGGGTCGACCGCTTGCGCAGTTTGCCGATGAGAATGCCAACCGTCCGGGTCG
>JBIQKP010000081.1:0-14236 GCA_044506405.1 Lysobacterales bacterium
TCAGCTCCGCTTCTTCGACGGCGCGCTGAATCGACTGCACGGTCGATTCGATGTTGACGACGACGCCGCGCTTCAAGCCGCGGGAAGGATGCGAACCGAGGCCCACCACCTCGATGCGTCCGTCGCTCGTCATCTCGCCGACGATCGCGACCACCTTCGAGGTGCCGATATCGAGTCCGACGATTAAATTGCGGTCGTTCTTTCTAGCCATTAGATGTGTACTTCGTTCGGCTGTAGGCTGAAGGCTGTAGGCTGTAGCCGGAAGCGCGTACGCCGCCTATTTCACATGCACTCTTTGCTGCTTTCTGCTTACGCATCGGGGGTAACATCCTCGGCTCCTTGAGCCACTCGCGCGGGCGCGTTCCAACCCACGGAAAACCCGTTGCTGTAGCGCAGATCGACGTACCGCACTTCTCCGCTCCGTGCTGCGACGAGCGAAGAGGCGACTTGAAGGAAGCGCTCGAGCCGTGCATCGACGTCCTGACGGCCGAGCCGCACCTCGACGCCGTTCGACAACGTGAGCGACCAGGCGCCGCGCGGATCGAGCTCGACGCTCGACAAGCGCAAGCCGACCGCGAGCAAGCGTGGATACGTTTCGAGGTAGAGCTTCGCGACTTGCGCTTCCGTTCCCTCCGGGCCGTTCAATTGCGGCAGCTCGGGCGGAACATGGCGAACGTTCCGTATGAACAATTCGCCACGCGTGTTCATGAGGCCGTCTTCGCCCCAACGCGCCGCCGGAACGTGCTCGGTAATCGAGACACGCACGCCGTTCGGCCAACGCCGCTCGACGCGTACGCGATCCACCCACGAAATCGACTCGAGTGCGACACGCATCGCATCGAGATCGACCGACAGAAAACCGCTGCCGCGAAACGGCGCAACGACCTCTTCGATCTGCACCGGTGCAACGCGCTGAAACTGCCCGACGACATCGACGCGCCCGATTGGCTGATCGAGCGAGAGCATCAGGCCCCACAACATGATCGACGTGCCGGCGATGAACCCCGCGATGCTGAGCGCAGTGCGAAAGCCACCTTCCACCAGCGGCTTCAACCACGCGAACCATTCGCGGCGCTCCTCCTGGCGCGGCTTACGGCGATTGCGTTTTGCTGGCCCGCGAAGCATCAGGATGCCGCTCCTCGTGCGTCTTCTCTAAAGCTCGTCTCGAGCACACGCCACACGAGCTCGTCAAACTCGATGCCGGACACGCGCGCGGCCTTCGGCACGAGCGAATGGCTCGTCATCCCGGGCGCCGTGTTCACCTCGAGCAAGTAGTTCTTGCCGTTGCGATCGCGCATGAGATCCACGCGCCCCCAACCGCTGCAGCCGGCCGCGCGGAACGCTTCGTAGGCGAGCTCACACATTTCGCTTTCCGCCGTGCCGTTCAAGCCAGGGCAGATGTATTGCGTGTCTTCGGCGAGGTACTTCGCGTGATAGTCGTAGTACTCGCCCGCGGGCACGATGCGGATGGACGGCAGCGCCTCGTTCTCGAGAACGCCGACCGTAAACTCATCGCCTTCGATCAACTGCTCCATCAGCATCTCGCCTGGGTAGCGAGCGGCGAGCTCGACCGCGTGGGACAGATCCGATTCACTGAACACACGCGACACACCGACGCTCGAACCTTCGCAAGCGGGTTTCACGATCACCGGTAGGCCGAGCGAACGCGCGGCCGCGACGACGTCGTCGTTACGCGCGAGCCGAACGTACTTCGGCGTCGGCAACCCGAGCGACAGCCACACCTGCTTCGTGCGGATCTTGTCCATCGAAAGCGCCGAACCGAGCACGTCGGAGCCCGTGTAAGGCACATCGAACGCTTCGAGCAGACCTTGCAACACGCCGTCTTCGCCGCCGCCGATATGACCGTGCAGGATGTTGAACACGCGATCGCACCGTTTCGCCACGATCTCTTGGACGATGCCGCCGATACCGTCGACGGCGTAGGCATCCACGCCCCGACGAACGAGCGCTTCGAGGCAATTGCGCCCGGAGTCGAGCGACACTTCACGCTCAGCCGACGCGCCGCCCATCAGCACGGCGACACGACCGAAGTCTTTGGGGTCGGTAATGCGGCGGCTCATTGCAGTGCTCCGCGGGCTGGGGGCTGGAGGCTGGAGGCTGGGGCCAGAATGGAATCGACAAGGCGCAGGCGTCGGTAGTCAGCTGTACATCGAACGAACAAGGACGCGACACACACGTCACTGCGCGTGCGCCCTCTTGCTCCAGCCTCCAGCCTCCAGCCTCCAGCCTTCACTTCTCTTCCCCCACGACTCTGACTTCCGGCTTCAACTCGACCCCATGCCGTTCTTTGACCGTGCGCATCACGTGCGCAATGAGTTGTTCGATGTCGGCGGCGCTCGCGGTGCCGTCGTTCACGATGAAGTTCGCATGCATCTCCGAGACGCGCGCACCGCCGATGCGAAAGCCCTTGAGCCCGCACGAATCGATCAATCGCGCCGCGTGATCGCCTGGCGGATTCGTGAACACCGAGCCGCACGACCACTCGCCGATCGGCTGCGTTGCTTTGCGGCGCGCGAGCAGAACGCGGATGTCTTCGTTGCTGACACCGGGGCGAGGTTCGAAGCGCAATCGCGCACCGAGAAACCATTCGTCCGCCGGGCCCTGCACATGCCGATAGCCAATCGTGTAGTCGGCCGCGGGCCGCACACGACGCACACCCGCACGATCGAGCGTTTCGACTGAAATCACGTGGTTCCAGGTTTCGCCGCCGAATGCGCCCGCATTCATCGCGAGTGCGCCGCCGAGCGTGCCGGGAATGCCCGCGAAGAACTCCGCTGGCCCCAAGCCCCACTTCACGCATTGTTTTGCGAGCTTCGCGCACGCGACTCCGCTGCCGCAGCGCACCTCCTCATCACCGATTCGCTCGAGGTCATCGAATACGCCATGGGTATCGATCACGACGCCGCGAATCCCGCCGTCGCGCACGAGCAAATTGCTCCCAAGGCCGATCCAAAGAATTGGCGTATCAGTCTCGAGACCGCGGATGAACTGCGAGAGATCCTCCACATCGTTCGGTGTGAAGAACACGTCCGCCGGTCCGCCGACGTGCCACGACGTGTGGCGCGCCATGGGCTCGTTCTTGCGCACGCGCGCTTCGAAGTCAGGTGGCAGCGCAAGCGCGTTCATGCCTGCCCCCGTGCGTCAGCTGCGACCAACGTCCGCGGCAGCTCCGCCGCGATGGCACCCACGCTGCCCGCGCCCATCGTCACGATGACGTCGCCATCGCGCGCGATGCGCAACAACGCGCTCGGCAGTTCGTCGATGCGTTCGAGATACAACGGCTCCACACGACCGTGCGTGCGAATCGCACGACAGATCGCCTTGCCGTCCGCGCCCGCGATCGGCGCCTCACCTGCTGCGTAGACTTCCGTGACGACGAGCGCATCGACGCTCGCGAGCACACGCGCGAAGTCATCGAGCAGATCGCGCGTGCGTGTGTAACGGTGCGGCTGGAACGCGAGGACGATTCGGCGTCCCGCCCAGCCTTGGCGGATCGCATCGAGCGTCGCAGCGATCTCCGTTGGGTGATGACCGTAGTCATCGATCAGCGTGAGGCGGCCGACGCTCGTCTGTACGTCGCCATACTGTTGCAGCCGCCGATCGACGCCGTGGAAACCAGCGAGTGCAGTCTGAATCGCCTCATCGGAGACTGCGAGCTCGGTCCCGACCGCGATTGCCGCAAGCGCATTCAAGACGTTGTGGGTGCCGGGCAGATTCAGCCGAACCGCAAGCGTCGTGGCGCCGGCACGCTCGACGTCGAAGCGCGACTGCATGCCGTCGCGCACGATGCTCACCGCGCGAATGTCCGCGGGCTGATCGATGCCGTAAGTCACGATCGGACGCGCAACCTGCGGCACGAGGCTCGCGGCCACGGGGTCGTCGTTGCAAATGACCGCGAGGCCATAGAACGGCAGGTTGTGCAGAAAATCGATGAAGCTTTGCTTCAGACGCTCGAAGTCGCCTTCGTGCGTGCCCAAGTGATCGTTGTCGACGTTCGTGACGATCGCGATCATCGGCTGCAGATGCATGAAGGAGGCGTCGCTCTCGTCGGCTTCCGCGACAAGGTACTTACCCGTCCCCAGTCGCGCGTTGCAATCCGCACTCTTCAACCGCCCGCCGATGACGAACGTGGGATCGAGACCGCCTTCCGCCAACACCGAGGCGACCATGCTGGTCGTCGTCGTTTTACCGTGCGTCCCCGCGACCGCGATCGCATATCTGAACCGCATCAGCTCCGCGAGCATCTGTGCGCGCTGCACAATCGGAAGACGCCGCGCTTGCGCTTCGAGCACCTCCGGATTGTCGGAACGCACCGCCGTCGAGACGACGAGGACGTCTGCGTTACCGATGTTCTCGGCCGTGTGCCCGAAGGAGATCTTTGCACCGAGCCGCTCGAGGCGCTGCGTGACAGCATTCGCCTTGAGATCACTGCCCTGCACTCGATAACCGAGATTCAACAGCACTTCGGCGATTCCGCTCATCCCGGAGCCGCCGATGCCCACGAAATGAATGCAGTGGATGCGGCGCATGCGATCGCTCATCGCGCACCTCCCGCTGCATCGATGCACGCGTCCGCCAACCGCACGTCGGCGTCCGTGATCGCAAGCGCCCGCGCTCGCGTGGCCATGTCCGCGAGCTTCTCGCGTCCGGCGGCAAACAAGCCGCGCAATGTTTCATAGAGGCGCAGAGGCGCAAGCTCCGACTCGGGGATGAGCACCGCCGCCTCCGCGTCGACGAGGAACTGTGCGTTGCGCGTCTGATGATCGTCGACCGCCGCCGCGAACGGGATGAACACCGCACCAAGCCCTGCTGCCGCAATCTCGGAGACCGTCAACGCCCCTGAGCGGCAAATGACGATATCCGCCCACGCATACACTTCAGCCATGTCATCGATGAACGCGCGCACATCGGCGTCGACGCCATGCTTCGCGTACATGTCGCGCGCAGCAGCGAGGTGACGTTCACCCGCCTGATGAATGATCTTGGGCCGGTGAGCCGCATCGATCATCGCGAACGCGGCGGGCACGACGGTGTTGAGCCGTGCTGCGCCTTGGCTGCCGCCAAAGATCAACACGCGCAGCGGACCGGAGCGTTCGGCGAAGCGTTGCGCCGGCGGCGCAAGTGCAGCGATCTCACGCCGTACTGGATTGCCGACGCGTTCCGCATGAGCGCGCGCCGGAAAGCTCGAGGGAAACGCCTCGAGCACGCGACGCGCAAAGCGCGACAGCATGCGATTCGTCATGCCCGCAATCGCGTTCTGTTCGTGGATCACGAGAGGGCGACGCGTCAGCCAGGCGGCAATGCCGCCCGGTCCGGAGACGAACCCGCCAGCACCGAGCACGACCGCCGGCTTGCGCCGCCGCATCACCTTCAAGCTCTGCCACACTGCGAGCGCCAACTTGAACGGCGCAGCAAACCATGTCGCGATACCTTTGCCGCGTAAGCCGCTCATGCTGATCCATTCGATCTCGATCTGCTGCGGCGGGACGAGCTTCGCTTCGAGTCCGCGCTGCGTACCGAGCCATACGGGCTCGAAGCCGCGCTCGCGCAGAACACGCGCAGCAGCGAGCGCGGGGAAGATATGTCCACCCGTGCCGCCCGCCATGATGAGAACGGTGCCGCGCTTCATACCGTGCGCTCCCGGCGCGGGACCGCCAAGCGACCGGCCGTGCTCGCCTCGTGATAGATGCGCATCAAGAGACCGAGCCACCCCAACGTCACGAGCATGCTCGAACCGCCGTACGACATGAGCGGCAGCGTGAGTCCCTTCGTGGGCAGGATGCCCATATTGACGCCGATGTTGATGAACGTTTGAAGGCCGATCCAGATGCCGAAGCCGGCCGCGCAATATGCCTGGAACGCGAGCCCCGCCTCGGCCGCGAGCTGAGAGATATGAAACGCGCGCCACGCGAGGACGATGAACAACGAAAGCGTCAGCACCACGCCGACGAGGCCAAGCTCTTCGGCAAGCACGGCGAAGACGAAGTCGGTATGTGCTTCGGGGAGATAGAACAGTTTCTGCACGCTCGAACCGAGCCCGACGCCAAACAACTCACCGCGACCGATCGCGATGAGCGATTGCGTCAACTGAAAGCCCGAGTTGAACGGATCGGCCCACGGATCGAGGAAGGCCGTGAGTCGCTTCAAGCGATATGCCGACGTCACCGCGATGAGCGCCAGGCCACTGGCCGCGAGCGTCACGAGCGCAATGAAGTGACGCAACTTCACGCCCGCGATGAACAACACGCCGAGGCCGGTCGCCATCAGCACGGTGGCCGCACCAAAATCCGGCTCGAGCAACAGGAGCCCACCGGCGGCGATCAGAATGCCGAGCGGCTTCAAGAAGCCCTGAATGTTCTCCTTGAGCTCCGTCTGCCGGCGCACGATATAGCTCGAGAGATATATAAGAAGCAGAACGCGCGCGAGCTCGGACGCTTGGAAGTTCATGACACCGAAGCGCAGCCACCGACGGCTACCGTTTACCTCGTGACCGACGCCCGGCAACAACACGATGACCAGGAACACGAATCCCAGCAACAGCAACGGAATCGCCAATCGCTCCCAGACCTGCGTCGGGATCAGCATCGCGAGCATCGCGGCGACAAGGCCGAGTACGACACCGATCGCCTGACGCTCGAGGTAATAGAGCGGCTCCTGTGCGGCACGATCGGCAATCGCGATCGACGCGGACGTCATCATCACGAGGCCGAGCAGCAGGATGAAGCCAACCGTCGCGAGCAGCACGGGATCGAGCGAGAAGCGGCGCGGTCGCGCACTGGATCGAGCAAAGGCGAGCGCTGCGGCGGTCATGCTTGCAGCCTCCGAACTTCGCGTGCGAACTCATCGCCGCGGTGAGCGTAGTCGCGAAACATGTCGAGGCTCGCGCATGCGGGCGACAGCAGCACGGTCTCACCGGACGTCGCGGCAGCCGCGGCGCGTTGCACAGCGTCTTTCATATCGTTCGCGAACTCGAACGTGCTGACGCCAGTCAGTACGCCGGCAATCGACTTCGCGTCCTGCCCGATCAACACGACGTGCCGCACCTTGCCCCGGAACGCGTCGGCGAGCGGCGCAAAATCTTGGCCCTTGCCTTGACCGCCCGCGATGAGGACGAGCGAACCTGGCATACCGGCGACCGCGGCGAGCGTTGCGCCCACGTTCGTGCCCTTGGAGTCATCCACGTAGCGCACGCCGCCGATATCCGCAACCCATTGAGACCGATGCGGCAGGCCTTCGAAGGTCTTGAGCGCATCGATGCAGGCATTCGCATCGAGCCCCAGCGCCTCACCCATTGCGAGCGCCGCGAGCGCGTTGAGCGCGTTGTGCAGGCCCGCGATCTTGAGCGCCGACATCGCGACGAGCGATTCGCCACCGCGCATCAAGTGCACGTCGCCCTCGCGTTCACGGATGAAGTAATCGACGGAGGGCTGCTCGGAGAGACTGAACCGAAGCACCCGCGCATTTTCGATCGGCATCGCGCGCACGAGAGGATCGTCCATGTTCACGACGGCGTAGTCGCATGTCTCGAAAATGCGTGCTTTTGCGGCCGCGTACTCCTCCATGGAGCCGTAGCGATCCATGTGATCCGACGACACATTGAGCACGGTCGCCGCGCGCGCATGGAGCGATCGCGTCGTCTCCAATTGAAAGCTCGAGAGCTCGAGCACGTACAAATCGGGCACCGCGTCTTGCAGCAGATCGAGCGCTGGCCGGCCAAGATTGCCGCCCGCAATAGCGCGTTGCCCTCCCTGCTCGGCCATGCGCGCAACGAGCGTCGTCACGGTGCTCTTGCCATTCGTTCCGGTGATTGCCGCAACCGGTGCACGCGCTTCGCGCGCGAACAATTCGATATCGCCAACGACCGGCACCCCGCGCGCTGCCGCACTCGCGATGAACGGTTCGCGCACGGAGATACCCGGCGAGACGATGATCTGAGAGGCGGCTTTCAGCAGCTTCGGATCGAGCTCACCGAAGCGCGTTTCGGCATCCGGCGCGAGCTCTCGCAGTGCAGCCGCCTCAGGCGGTGCTGCGCGCGTGTCGGTCACCGCAAACTCGATGCCGCGTGAACGCAGGAAGCGCGCACACGACAAGCCCGTGCGACCGAGCCCGACGACGATTGCGCGGCCGCGCTCGCTGCGCGACTCGAGATCAAGCGATGAGCGTTCGTATGCCACGTTCATCGCACCTTCAGTGTCGCAAGACCGACGAGCACGAGGATCACGGAAATGATCCAGAAGCGCACGATCACCTTCGGCTCGGCCCAGCCCTTGAGCTCGAAATGATGATGAATCGGCGCCATGCGAAAGATGCGCTTGCCGGTGAGCTTGAAGCTCGCGACCTGCAACATCACGGAGACCGTCTCCATGACGAACACGCCGCCCATCACGAACAGGACGATTTCTTGGCGAACGATGACGCCGATGACGCCTAGTGCCGCACCGAGCGCGAGCGCGCCAATATCACCCATGAACACTTGCGCTGGGTAAGTGTTGAACCAAAGAAACCCGAGTCCAGCGCCCACCAGCGTCGCGCAGAACACCAAGACCTCACCGGTTCCTTCGATGAAAGGTATGCCGAGATAATCCGAGAAGATCGCATTGCCCGTTGCATAAGCAAACACCCCCAGAGCCCCACCGACTAGAACCGCAGGCATGATTGCCAGCCCGTCGAGACCATCCGTGAGATTGACGGCATTGCTCATGCCCACGACCACGAAATAGGCGATCACGATGTAGCCAATGCCGAGCGGCAGGGCGACCGACTTGAAGAAGGGAACGTGGAGCGCGAGCTCGGCTGGCGATTTCGCAGTCACATACAGCGCGATGGCACACGCGAGACCTGCCACCGACTGCCAGAAGTATTTGTAGCGCGCGATGAGCCCGCGGCTGTTGCCGACGACGAGCTTCAAGTAATCGTCCCAGAAACCGATGAGTCCAAATGCGACCGTCGTGACGAGCACGATCCATACGAAGCGATTCGTGAGATCGGCCCACAGAAGCGTGCCCGCGCAGATCGCGACGAGGATCAGCGCGCCGCCCATCGTCGGCGTGCCGGCCTTCGGCAGATGCGACTTCGGGCCGTCGTCGCGCACCTGTTGGCCGATCTGATTCGTCGACAGCGCACGAATCATCCAGGGCCCTACGATCAAGGAGATGATCAACGCCGTCAGCGCGGCGAGAATGGCGCGCAGGGTGAGATAGCCGAATACGCGAAATGCGGATTCGACATCGGTCAGGCGTTGAGTGAGGTAGTAGAGCACTGGAGTTAGGCGGCTGGGGGCTGGGGGCTGGGGGCTGGGGTAAGAAACGCAAGCGCACTCGAGCGGCACATCGGACACACCGAAAAGCCACAGACGTGAGTTCTGCTGTTGAGGAGATGCGCGCATTCCGCAGCCATTGCGATCTGCGCGTTCTTGCCCCAGCCTCCAGCCTCCAGCCTCCAGCCATTCATCGATGCACCCCGTCCGGCACTGAACCCGCTGCGAGTGCCGCGGCAACGCGCTCGAGCTTGTTGGCGCGGGAGCCCTTGATGAGAACGGCGACGCCTTCGCGAAGCGAGTCGCGCGCGTCTGCGATCAACGCATCGAGATCCGCGAACCATTGCGCGCCGGGACCGAAGGCCTCGACCGCATAACGCGAGCGCTCGCCGACCGCGAGCAACCGCTGAATGCCTGCATCGCGCGCGTAGCGACCGACTTCGGCATGCAGCGCATCCGCGCTATCGCCGAGCTCTTTCATCTCGCCGAGCACGAGCCAACGCGCACCGCCGAAATCGCGAAGCGCATCCAGGCCCGCCTTGAGCGAGCTCGGATTTGCGTTGTAGGAATCGTCGACGAGGAACGCGCCGTTGATCGCCGGCTTGAGCTCGAGCCTTCCCGAGACCGGCTTCATCGCTGCGAGCCCCGCGACGATGTCGTCGACACTCGCGCCCGCGGCGTAGGCCGCGGCCGCAGCGCCGAGTGCGTTGCGAAGGTTATGAAGGCCGGCGAGCGCAAGTGTTGCATCGCGCGCCCCTTCGGGCGTGATCAGTTCGAACTCGATATGAAAGCCCGCTGTGTCGCTCTTGGCGTTCACTTTGTGCGCCATGAAGCTCGCTTGCTGCTCGAAGCCGAACGTCAACATCTTTTCAGCGGAGCGGTTGTCGCGCCACATGGACGCGAACGCATCGTCCGCGTTGATCACCGCAACGCCGTCGCTTGGCAGCGCTCGGAACATCTCGCCCTTGCCGACCGCCACGCCTTGCAAGCTGCCGAAGCCTTCTAGATGCGCCGCGCCGGCGTTCGTCACGATGCCGATCGTCGGTTCTGCAACGCCCATCAAATGCGCGATCTCGCCTTGATGATTCGCGCCCATCTCAATGATCGCGAACCGGTGCTCCGCCGAGAGACCAAGTAACGTGAGCGGCACGCCGATGTGATTGTTCAAGTTGCCGCGCGTCACGAGCGTCGGACCGACACGCGAAAGGATCGACCCGATCAACTCTTTTGTGGTCGTCTTCCCATTGCTGCCCGTGACCCCGATCATCGGAATGGCAAACTGTCGCCGCCATTCGCGAGCGAAGGCCGTGAGCGCAGCCAGCGGATCGGCGACGACGATCTGCGGAACGCTGATCGGCAGTGTGCGCCCCACGAGCGCGGCCACCGCGCCTCGTTCGATCGCCGCGGCCACGAAATCATGGCCGTCGAAGTTCTCGCCGCTCAGCGCGACGAACAGTGCGCCGGGACGCAGCGTGCGCGAATCGGTCGAGACGCTGTCGAATGCACAATCGTCTCCGACGAGCTCGCCGGCAGCGCACTTCGCGACCTCATTCAAGCGCCACGCGATCATGACGCTCTCCCGAATGCGGCAAGCGCTACTTCACGGTCGCTGAAGTGGCGACGCGTCGCGCCGACGATCTGATAGTCCTCGTGACCCTTCCCCGCGATCAGCACCGCATCGCCTGGCACCGCTTGCGAAATCGCGAGCTCGATCGCTGCAGCACGATCACGCTCTACGCGCGCCTTCGTCGGCTCGCGCATACCCGCAACGATGGCGGAGACGATCGCATCGCCGTCTTCACCCCGCGGATTGTCGTCAGTGACGATCACGCCATCCGCGTGCTCCTCGGCGATCGCACCCATCATCGGGCGCTTGCCTGCGTCGCGTTCGCCCCCGCAACCGAACACGCACAACAGTTTGCCGGTCAAATGCGCGCGAGCGGCTCGCAGCGCCTTATCGAGCGCGTCGGGCGTGTGAGCGTAGTCGACGATGACGAGCGGCTTACCGGGTGCGATCAACATTTCCATGCGCCCCGGCGGTGCCGAGCATTGCTCGAGCACCTGCAGCGCATCGCGGAGCGAAACGTCGTAACCCAACAGCGTGGCAAGGATCGCAAGCAAATTGTCGACGTTGAATGCACCTATCAGCCGAGCATGCAGTTGTCCGCGACCCCAACTGCTATCGATGTCGATCGACAGTCCGACAGACTCGGCCACGAAGCGCGTTGCATGCACGTAGCAGGCGTCGCTGCACACATTCATCGTTCTAGCGAGCGATTCGCGACCGTACACGGTCAGTGCAGTGCCGCGTACGCGCTGCGCAAGCGTCGCACCGAACGCATCATCGATATTCACGACCGCATGCTTGAGCGTCGGCCAGTCGAAGAGTCGAGCTTTCGCTTCGCCGTACGCTTCGAGCGTCCCGTGATAATCGAGGTGATCGCGCGTCAGGTTCGTGAACAGCGCCGCATCGAACCTGACACCCGCAACGCGGTGTTGCTCGAGCGCATGGGAAGTCACTTCCATGCCGACGCAACGCACACCGTTCTCCCGCAGTTCAGCGAGCTCGCGCTGCACCGTGATGGCATCCGGCGTGGTGTGTGGGCGCGCATGGATGGAATCCACACGGCCATATCCGAGCGTGCCGGTGTAGGCTGATTCGAGGCCGAGCTTCTCGAACGCTTCCGCAAGCATGTAAGCCGTCGTCGTCTTGCCGTTCGTACCGGTCACGGCAGCCACTCTCATCTCGCTCGACGGCGCATCGAAGAATCGGTCGGCAATCGTGCCGAGTTGACGCGCAAGATCCGGCACGCGAATGCCGATCACGCCTGCCGGTAGCGTCGGCGCAGGCACTGCATCTGTCGGCTCCCACAGGACGGCGGTCGCTCCTCTGCTCAGTGCTTGCTCGAGAAATGCGAGGCCGTGCGTGCGCGCGCCGGATAATGCGACGAACGCACCGCCCGCTTGCACGTGACGACTGTCGATCGCCAAATCGGAGACGTACGCGTTCGGCGCTGCGTCCGCGGCGATTCCTTGCAACAACGTCGCAAGATTCTTCGCACGCGGGTTTGCAGCTCGAGTGCTCATGTGCGCGACTCCGATCATGGCTCTCGATTCGCCTGAACGAGCGTCGTTGCGGGAAGCTGCTCGAGCCCATCCGGCGGCACGCCCATCAAGCGCAGCGCGCCCGCCATGACGTTCGCGAACACCGGGGCGGACACTTCGCCACCGTAGTATTTGTTGCCCGTCGGCTCGTCGAGGACGACGACCGCGGCGAGCTTCGGCCGACTCGCGGGCACGACGCCGCCGAAAACACCCATGTACTTATGATCGGAGTAACCGCCGTTCTCGGCTTTCTTGGAGGTGCCGGTCTTGCCTGCAACCCGATAACCAATCAACGCGGCACGATTGCCGGTGCCTTCTTCGGAAACGACGCTCTCCATCATGCGCAGCATTTCCGCCGCGACACGCGGGTCGAGCACGCGCTCGCCGACCACCGGCTCATCCACACGTCGCAGCGTCACGGGACGACGAATGCCGCCCGAACCCAGAATCGCGTACGCCTGGGCAAGCTGGAGCGAGGTCACCGACACGCCGTATCCAAACGAGAGCGATGCGGTCCCGATCCGCTTCCAATGAGAGTAGTGGTTGAGCAGTCCCGCGGACTCACCCGGAAAGCCGCTGCCCGTGACTTGCCCGAAGCCAAAGCCCTGCAAGGTTTCCCAGATCGACTCCGGCGGCAACGACAGCGCCATCTTCGTCATGCCGACGTTGCTCGACTTCGCGATGATGGTCGTGAGCGGAACGGCGCCGAGATTGTGTTTGTCGCGGAAAGTATTCACGCCGACCTTCACGAACCCGGGGGAGGTATCAACGATCGTGTCCGCGTGATAGCGACCCGATGCGAGCGCCGCCGCGGCAACGAACGGCTTCATGCTCGAGCCCGGCTCGAAGATGTCCGTCGCAGCGCGATTGCGATAGCGCGCAGGCGACACTTGATCGCGATCGTTCGGGTTGTACGCAGGCTGATTGACCATCGCGAGCACTTCGCCGGTATCGACGTCGAGCACGACGACGGAGCCGGCCTTCGCGTTGTGTTCTTGCACCGCCGCCTTGAGCTCGCGATACGCGAGATACTGAATGCGCAGATCGATGCTGGTGTAGAGATCCGCGCCTGGGCGCGGCGCACGAATGCTCTCGACGTCTTCGACCGTGCGGCCGAAACGATCTTGAATGACCCGCTTCGCGCCGGACTCGGCGCCGAGCCAACGATCGTAGGCAAGCTCGAGACCTTCCTGGCCGATATCGTCGTACTTCTTCGTAAAGCCGAGCAGGTGGCCGGTGACTTCGCCCGCCGGATAGAAGCGCTGATATTCACGCAGCAGATAAACACCGGGAATCTTCAGGTCCGCGACCTGCTGCGCATCGCTCGGTCGCATGTGGCGCACGAGATAGATGAATTCGCGATTGAGGTTGCTCGTGACGATCTGCTCGAGCCATTTCTTGTCGCGATTCAACGCTTCGGCAAGACGCTGGAACTGATCGGACGCACGAATGAGCTCGGGCGGACAGGCCCAGATCGTATCGACGGGCGTGCTCGCCGCGAGCGCCTCGCCGTTGCGATCGTAGATGCCGCCGCGTACCGCCGAGATTTTCGCGACGCGCGTGTAGCGCGCATCGCCCTGCTTCTCGAGGAACGCCTGATCGAAGAACTGCAATTGCACGGCGCGCGCGAGCAACGCGATCGCGGTGAGCACGAGCAGCACGAGCACGAACCGCAGGCGGCCTCGGAATTGCTCTTGAGAAAAAGCTCGGTTCTCGCTGCGTATCATCGCGTCACGATCCGTACTTCGTTAGGCCGCGGAATCTCCATCCGCAAGTTCACGCGCGCGGTCTGCTCGACACGCCCATGCGTCGACCACGCGCTCTGCTCGAGCTTGAGCTGACCCCATTCGATAT
>JBIQKP010000016.1:0-72631 GCA_044506405.1 Lysobacterales bacterium
CGCTGATGGAAGGCCGACAAATGGTGATGATGTTCGGACCGAAGAAGAAGTGAGCGCACTTCTTAAGCGTTGAAACGTTCGCGTTTCGACCGGTCGCGCGATGTAAGACTCGCGCGCGCTCAAACAAGTGAGCAACGCACCTCGTGTGCGTTGTCCCGCCTGACAGGGTGTTCTTTCGAGAACGTTCCTAAAGGGCTATACAAAGTAGAGCCAAGGAGCTCTTTTATTTATGCCTAAGTTGAAGACCAACAGGGCAGCGGCGAAGCGTTTTCGCAAGACTGCCAAAGGGTTCAAGCGAACCCAATCCCATCGTCGTCACATCCTGACCAAGAAGCCGAGCAAGCGTAAGCGTCAGCTGCGCGCGCCGAGCATGGTCGCGAAACAAGATCTGGTGCGGCTCGAGCAGCTGCTCCCGCACGCGAAGTAAGGAGTGAGACATGGCACGCGTTAAGAGAGGCGTCATTGCCGGCGCCCGTCACAAGAAAGTCCTCAAGAAGGCGAAGGGCTATTACAACGCCCGCCGCAAGGTTTATCGAGTCGCGAAGCAGGCTGTCATCAAGGCCGGTCAATATGCCTATCGCGACCGTAAGGCGAATAAGCGCAACATGCGCGCACTGTGGATCACGCGCATCAATGCGGAAGCGCGCGTTCACGGGCTGTCGTACAGCAAGCTGATCGCCGGATTGAATGCCGCTGGTTTGTCGATCGACCGCAAGGTGCTCGCCGACCTCGCGCTGCAGGATCCGGCAGCCTTCGGCGTGATCGCGCAGAAGGCGCGCGACAGCCTGCTGAAGAAGGCGGCCTAACGCCGCTGGCCATTCGGCCACTGGCACCTGGCTTGAGACAAAAGGGCGCCGCTAAGTCGGCGCCCGTTTTTTTTTGGAGCGCTTCTTTTTCTCGCTCCCGCGCAGGCGCGAATCAGTCGTTCGTCCTGTGGTGATCGGGAACCGATCGCGTACACTTGTTCGCATGACCGAAACTGCAGCCGATCTTCCAACCGTCGTTGCGAGTGCGCACGCTGAGATCTCTCAGAGTGCGAGCATCGATCAGCTCGAACAGATTCGCGTCCGCTTGCTCGGCAAGAAGGGCGAGATCACCTCGTTGCTCAAATCGCTCGGCGGCATGGATCCCGATGCACGGCGAGCGGCTGGCGCGAAGATCAACGAAGCGAAAGATCGCTTGATCGCCGCGATCGATGAGAAGCGCGCGACGCTCGAAGCGCAAGCACTCGCGCAGCAACTCGCGAGCGAATCTGTCGACGTTACGCTGCCTGGCAGAGGCCAGCCGATCGGCGGGCTCCATCCTGTCACGCGTGTGCGGCGGCGAATCGAGCAGATTTTCAGCAGCGCCGGATTCCAGATCGCCGACGGTCCCGAAATCGAAGACGATTGGCACAACTTCGAAGCGCTCAATATTCCCGCCAACCATCCTGCGCGGGCGATGCACGATACGTTCTATTTCCCCGACGGACGACTGCTTCGTACGCACACCTCGCCCGTGCAAGTGCGCGTCATGCAGCACCAGAAGCCGCCGGTTCGCGTCATCGTTCCAGGGCGCGTTTATCGCTGCGACTCGGACATGACGCACACGCCGATGTTCCATCAGGTCGAAGGTCTCGTCGTAGATGAAGGCATCTCGTTCGCGAATTTGAAAGCCATCCTGCACAGCTTCATGAAGGCGCTGTTCGAGAAGGACGTGAAGATGCGCTTGCGCCCGTCCTACTTCCCGTTCACCGAGCCTTCGGCCGAAGTCGACATTTCCTGCGTTTCGTGCGGCGGCTCCGGGTGTCGCGTGTGCAAGAACACCGGTTGGGTGGAAGTCGCGGGCTGCGGCGTCGTGCATCCGAACGTACTCCGTGCGGTGAACGTCGATACCGAGCGCTACACTGGTTATGCCTTCGGCATGGGCATCGATCGTCTAACGATGCTCCGCTATAACGTGAACGATATCCGCATGTACTTTGAGAACGACCTGCGCTTCTTGAGGCAGTTCGCATGAAGGGTCGACCTGTGACTGGCGGACGGCGGACTGCGGACGGTGAACGCGCGCATCTGCGCGCTTCTGGCTACAGCCTACAGCCCACAGCCCACAGCCTATGAAGATCAGCCTCGATTGGCTTCGCGAATGGGTGGACGTCAGCTCGGATGTGCCTGCGTTCGCGCACGCGCTGACGATGGCCGGGCTCGAGATCGAAGGCGTGCATCGCGCCGGCCCGGATCTAAAAGGCATCGTCGTCGGCGAGGTGCTCGCGGTCGAGAAACACCCAGACGCTGAGAAGCTCAGCGTCTGCCGTGTTTCGGACGGCGCCGACTCGCTGCAGATCGTGTGTGGCGCCCAGAATGTGCGTGCCGGAATGAAGGCGCCGCTCGCGAAGATCGGCGCTGTGTTGCCGAACGGCACGGAGATCAAGAAAGCGAAGCTCCGCGGCGTCGAGTCGTTCGGCATGTTGTGCTCGGCAAAGGAACTCGCACTTGCGGAGGACTCGAGCGGGCTCTACGAACTGCCGGCGCATTTGCAAACCGGTGCCTCGCTCGTCGAAGCGCTCGCGCTCGACGATACGATTCTCGAAGTGAATCTCACGCCGAACCGTGGCGATTGCATGAGTGTGCTCGGCATCGCGCGAGAAGCGGCGGCGATTGCTGAGCAGTCCTTGAAGAACCCCGCAAGCGCACGAGTGGAACCCGCGGTTCGCGACACGTTTCCCGTCCGGCTCGACGCGGGCGCGGGCTGCCCGAAGTTCGTGGGTCGCGTCATCAAGGGCGTGAACGGCACGGCAGCTTCGCCGTTCTGGATGCAGGAGCGCTTGCGCCGCGCAGGGATTCGCCCGATCAGTGCGGTCGTGGACGTCACGAACTACGTCATGCTCGAGCTGGGCCAGCCGATGCATGCCTACGATCTTCGAACGCTGCAGGGCGCTGTGATCGTGCGCTATGCGAAAGCAGGGGAAACCTTGAAGCTGCTCGACGGTCGCACGATCGAGCTTACACCTGATGTGCTCGTCATCGCGGATGAGCGCACCGTGCTCGGCATGGCGGGCGTCATGGGCGGCGAAGATTCCGGCATCAGTGACACAACGACCGACGTCTTCCTGGAAGTTGCGTACTTCGATCCGGATACGGTCGCGGGGCGGGGCAGAAGATATGGCCTGATCACGGATGCGTCGCAGCGCTTCGAACGGGGCGTGGACCCGAACCTGCAGGAGCGGGCGATCGAGCGAGCGACTCAACTGCTGCTCGAATGCGCGGGCGGACAAGCCGGCCCCGCGGAAGTGGTGGTGCAAGGAACTGTGCCCATGCGGGATCCCATTCGCGTGCGGCACGAACGCGTGCAGCGCGTGCTGGGGGCGGAGATCTCGGCCAACACCGTTGCCGATTGTTTAACACGCTTGGGAATCGAAATTTCCAAAGACGCTGACGCCTCGTGGAGTGCCGTCCCGCCGTCTTGGCGGTTCGACCTTCGCATCGAGGAGGACTTGATCGAGGAAGTCGCGCGACAGTACGGCTACGACAACATTCCGGAGACCGAGGCCGCAGCGCTCGAAGTCATCGCGCTTCACACCGAAGCTCGCGTTCGAAACGAGCGCGCGGCGGATGCGCTCGTCGATCGCGGTTACCAAGAAGCGATTACCTATACGTTTACCGATGCGGACGCGCAGGCGCAGTTGTGCGGCGATGCGGGTTTCGCGCTCAAGAACCCAATCTCGACCGAACTCGGCGCGATGCGCGTGTCGCTGTGGCCCGGTTTGCTGCAGGCATTGCGAGAGAATCAGCGCCGCCAGCAATCGCGCGTTCGACTCTTCGAGATCGGGCGTCGCTACGCCGCACAGGACGGACATGAGACTGAAGTCGTCGCCGGCCTTGCCGCAGGCGCGCGCGTTCCCGAGCAATGGGACACCGAATCTGCGCGCGTCGACTTTTTCGATGTGAAAGCGGATGTCGAAGCGCTACTGACGTTGACGGGCGCGAAACATGAGTTTCGCTTCGAACGTGGCGAGCATCCGGCGCTCCATCCCGGGCAAACCGCTCGCATCCTCCGCGGCGATCATCCCGTGGGATGGATCGGCGCCCTCCATCCGCGGCACGTGCAGCGGTTGGATTTGACATATCCGGCGATTCTGTTCGAGCTCGAAACCGCGCGCGGCCTCGCAGCTCGTGTCCCAGAGTATGTCGAGATCTCGAGATACCCCGCCATCCGGCGTGATATTGCGCCCATCGTCGATGAAGGCGTCTCAGCAGACGCCGTGCAGGCGATCGTGCGTGCCGGCGCCGGCGCTTTGCTGAAGGAACTGGATATTCTTTCTGTCTATAGTGGGCGACAGATCGAGAAAGGTAAGAAGAGCATAGCCTTAGGACTCAATTTACAGGATACTTCCCGCACGCTGACGGACAGCGAGGCCGATGCCGTCGTGGCGCAGATTCTGGAGAGCTTGCGCCGCGAGCTCAATGCCACGATCCGAGATAAATAAGCAATGGCACTGACGAAAGCTGAGATTGCAGAAGCACTCTTCGATCAACTCGGGCTCAACAAGCGCGAAGCACGCGAGTTGGTCGATTTGTTCTTCGAGGAATTGCGTGCTTCGTTGTCGACCGGTGAGCAAGTGAAGCTCTCGGGTTTCGGCAACTTCGATCTGCGCGACAAGAATCAGCGTCCGGGGCGCAATCCGAAGACAGGTGAAGAAATTCCGATCAGTGCACGTCGTGTGGTGACATTCAGACCGGGACAGAAGCTGAAGGCGCGAGTCGAGGCGTATGCTGGAACCAGGCAATAACAGCGAGCTACCGCCGATTCCGGGCAAGCGCTACTTCACGATCGGTGAGGTGAGCGATCTGTGCGGCGTGAAGCCGCACGTGCTGCGTTATTGGGAGCAGGAGTTCCCGCAGCTCAAGCCTGTCAAGCGCCGCGGCAATCGCCGTTACTACCAGCGGCAAGACGTGCTCGTGATTCGACAGATTCGAACGCTGCTCTATGAGCAGGGCTTCACGATCGGCGGTGCGCGTAACCGCCTGCAAGGCGAAGATGCGCGCGACGATCTCACGCAGGCCCAGCAGGTCGTGCGGCAGATTCGCATCGAGCTCGAGGAGATCTTGAGGATCCTGCGCCGCTGAGCGAGTGCTCAAGGGGTAGCGCGCCCGCGCTTGACCTACAGACTACACTTCAGCCGATAGACTTCCCTAGCACGCCGCGGCGGCGTCAACTATCATTCGCGGCTCTCGCAGAGAACCATCTCACCGGTCGGGACGTGGCGCAGCCTGGTAGCGCACTTGCATGGGGTGCAAGGGGTCGGGAGTTCGAATCTCGCCGTCCCGACCAATCTTTCTTTTGGCTCCACCTTTTCTTTTGATTGGAAAAGAAAAGGTGGATGACCTCAGGGAGCGCGTCCGCGCACCTTCGCATGCCACGAGCGCCCAATCCGCTGCAGTTCGTGCGCCGTGATAGAAGTCCGCCGGCCTTTTGATTGGAAAAGAAAAGGTGGATGACACCAGGGAGCGCGTCCGCGCACCTTCGCATGCCACGACCGCCAAATCCGCGCAGTTCGTGCGCCGTGGTAGAAGTTCGCCGGCCTTTTGATTGGAAAAGAAGGGCGCGTGACACCAGGAAGCGCGTCCGCGCACCGTCGCATGCCACAAACGGTCTGACTCCTGAGGATCTCTCCCGGTCACCCCAGCACTTGCACGGTTCTTGGGCCGGGCCCGTTCCCACACCCCCTCCGTGACCTTCTCACAACCTCACGCTACCATTCGATCCTCCCTTCACTCCGATCAGCGCAGTGCCACAACCGAACCGATTGCTTGCAGCATGGGGCGCGCTGCTCTTCCTCCTCCTTCTAGGATGTTCCGCTGAGGCCGCGTGGGCTGAATCTCATCCAGCCGAGGTGCTCATCGAGCGTGCGCTGCAAGCAGTGCGCGTCGATCCTGAGGCGAGCCGGCGCGATGCGGAGGAAGCGCTCGCGGTGCTCGCTCGCACGCCGAATGTGGATCTCGAGCTGCGGGCACGCCTCATCCTCTGCGACTACTTTTCCGAGCGCGATCGCGCAGCCGCGGAGTTGCAGATCGATCAGTCCCTCGCACTGATCCCGCAGGCAACTCGCAAGGGGTTTCGGGCAGGCGTGCTGGACTGTCGCGGCACGATCATGGAAACCGCCGGCGACAACACGAGCGCGGCGCAGCTCTACGAGGAGGCCGTCGAAGTCGCATCGGCTACAGACGATCAGGAAATGCTCGCAAATGCGCTGTACTCGCGCGGTTACCTACTCGGATTGCAGGGGCAGTACGCGGCAGGGCTCGCGGATCTCAAGCGCGCCGAGGCGATCTTCCAGCAGGTCGGGCTGCAGCACCACGCGCTCACGGCGCTAAACGGGATTGCGATTCTCTACAACCGGATGGGCGACTTCGAGCAGGCGCGGAACATGTACACGCGAGCGCTCGAGGAGCAGCGTGCGGCGGGCCTCCGGCGCGAGCAAGCGGTCACGCTGCACAACCTGGGTCGAGCCCACGAGAATCTGCACGAATGGCCTGAAGCCGCGAGCGCGTTCCGCGAGTCTGCGAAGATCAGTCGTGAGCTCGCATATACACGCGGGGAAGCGTATGCGCTGCGGGGACTCGCAGCCGTCGAGAACGCGCAGAACAACGCCGGTAGAGCGCTGCAAATTCTCGAGCAGGCCGAGGGGCTGCAGCGAGGCACACCCGATGCGCGCTTGCATGCGCAGATCGAGCTTGCGCGCGGAATCGCGCTTCACAAGTTGCGCCGGCTCCGCGAAAGCGTCGCATCGCTTCAAGAGGCGCTCGAGATCTTCGAGTCTGCGGACTCGCTGCACGAGCTTCGGGAGACGTATGGCGTACTCGCCGACGTCTACGTCGAGCTCGGCGATTGGAACGCGGCATACGTCACGTTGGCGAAATCGAAGAGCACCTCCGAGCGGCTCCTGCAGAATCAGATCGATCAGCGTTTCGCGACGCTGAAGGTGGAGTTCGATACGGCGGCCAAGGAGAAAGAGAACGTCCTGCTCTTGCGCGAGAACGGAGCGAATCAGAAGGCGCTCGCGCATGAACGCCGTGCACGTTCGTTGGAGCGTGCCGTGATCGTGCTCACCGTGATTCTTGCGTTCTTGCTTGCCGCGGTCGCGGTCCACCAGTGGCGCACGACACGACGCATGCGGCGTCTCGCGCTCACCGACGAGCTCACCGGCGTGCCGAATCGACGTGCCGTGCTGAGGCGGCTTCAGCCCGTGCTCGAGAATTCTCGCGCCTCGTGTGCGCTCTTGATCATCGACATCGATCATTTCAAACAGATCAATGATCGCTTCGGGCATCCGGAAGGCGACGAGGCGCTGAGACTCGTTGCGAGTTGCCTTCGGGCGGAGGTGCACGAGCCTGCGTTTCTCGGTCGTCTCGGGGGTGAAGAGTTCATGGTTGTGCTCCCTGGCACCGGCGTCGAGGAGGCCCGAGCCTTCGCCGAACGCTTCAGGATTCAGGTGACGAAGATCGATAGTCGACGCTGGCTACCGGACCGGCCGATTACGGTGAGCACAGGGCTTACGATCTCGGTGCACGACGACACGACCAGCACCATCCTGCAACGGGCTGACGCCGCACTGTACGAAGCGAAACGTGATGGGCGCAATTGCGTGCGCGTGCGCTCTCTGCAGGAAGAGCCCGCTTCTCAGGACCGAGAGCAAGTCGAGTTGCCATCTGGCGAACCAGACTGCGCGTGAATGGCCGTGCGCCAAGAGTTCGCCTGAAACTCTTTCAATCCTTCTTGCGTTTCGGATGCAGCATCACGCTGCCTCCAGTCTTTGAGCGCACTGTCGGCCGATCCGTGCGTTATAAAGTGGTTCTTGCGTGACATAGGCCGGTGGCGTTGAACCGAATAGGAGATCGACTGAGCGGGATGAAAGAGGCAAGGGCAGCGCGGCATCTCGCTTCAAAGGCACTGCTCGGCGTCCTCCTAGCGGTGTCGACCGCTACGGCGGGCGCGGCGGAACCATCGCAGCCGTCCGGTATCGTCGTGCAAGGCTCTCGTGTTTACGACCCAGTGCGCGACGGTGATCCCGTGGTCAACAATCTCCAACGCCGCACATTCCGGTTCTTCTGGCAGACCGCGAACGGTACGAACGGGCTCGTACCGGATCGGTTTCCCTCGCCGTCGTTCGCGAGCATCGCTGGCATCGGTTATGCGCTCACCGCGTACGTCGTCGGCGTCGAGCGTGGCTATGTGTCGCGTGCGCAAGCGAGGCTCCGGACGTTGCGCACGTTGCGCTTTCTTGCGCAGCTGCCACAGGGCCCGGAGGAGAGCGGGGTCGCGGGATACCGCGGCTTCTACTATCACTTTCTACACATGAACAACGGTCAGCGCTTCGAGACGACGGAGCTCTCGACCGTGGACACCGCACTCTTGCTTGCAGGCGTGCTGCTCGCTCAAACCTACTTCGACGGCGACAACCGCTCGGAACGCGAGATCAGGCGGCTCGCCTCACAGATCTACGAGCGAGTGGATTGGGTGTGGGCGCAAAACGGCGGCACGACGATCTCACTCGGCTGGCGCCCCGAGAGCGGGTTCATCCCTTTCGATTGGCGCGGCTACAACGAAGCGATGCTGCTCTACATTCTGGCGCTCGCCTCACCGACGCATCCGGTCGAACCCGCAGCTTGGGAAGAATGGACGAAGACGTACCAAGAGTCGTGGGGCACGTTCAGCGGTCAAGAGTTTCTCGCGTTCGGTCCGATGTTCGGCCATCAGTACTCACACGTGTGGATCGATTTTCGCGGGATACAAGACGCCTTCATGCGCGAGAAGGGAATCGACTATTTCGAGAACAGCCGTCGCGCCGTGTACGCGCAGCGCGAATACGCGCGCAACAACCCCATGCGTTGGCGCGGCTATGACGGCGAGATTTGGGGCCTAACCGCGTGCGATGGCCCCGCGAACACGGTTCAAATCTTCGACAACGAAGAGCGCGGCTTCTTTACTTACATGGCACGCGGCACCGCGGCGCCGCAGGTCGTAGACGACGGTACGATCGCACCGACGGCTGCGGTCGGGTCGATTCCGTTCGCGCCGGAGATCGTCATTCCGACGATACGCGCCTTCCGCGCGCGCTTTGGGCAGCACCTTTATCAACGCTATGGATTTCTCGACGCAGTCAATCCGAGCTTCACGTTCGGCGACGTTCCGCTGAGGCACGGCCAAATCGTGGAGAATGTCGGCTGGGTGGCAACCGATTACCTCGCGATCGATCAGGGACCGATCGTCGCGATGATCGAGAACTATCGCAGCGGTCTCATCTGGACGATCATGAAGCGAAACCCATACATCCGTCGCGGGCTCGAGCGCGCCGGCTTCACCGGAGGGTGGCTCGGGCCGGCCGCGCAGGCGCCGAGCGGCGAGGGTGATGAAGGAAGTGATGGAAGTGACGAAAATGATAGAAGTGATGAAGGTCAGAAGGACGAGCCGCCCAAGCCGCCGCTCACCGGAACGCGTTAGCTTCGCGTAGCGAACGGGCCGATCCTCTTACCTATGTCACTTACATCACCGTCATCACATGCGTCACCCTAACGATATGTTCACTCCCTGCCGCGTCATCACGATCACGACCGACTTCGGTCATCAGGGTCCATTCGTCGCGACGATGAAGGGTCGCATCCTCACGCACGTTCCCGATGCGCGCATCATCGATGTGACGCATGAAGTGCCGGTGTATTGGCCCGCGGAGGCGGGGTTCTGGTTGTCGCGCGCTTACATGTACTTTCCGAAGGGTACCGTGCACGTGGCGGTCGTCGATCCAGGTGTCGGCACGAAACGAGACATCATCGCCGTTGTGGCGGACGAGCACGCGTTCTTGGCGCCGGACAACGGTCTGCTCGCGCCGATCGTGGCCCGACACAAGCATGCAATCGTGCGCCGTCTAGACATGGCGGGTATCACGAAGAAGCTCAAGCTGCCGACGCCGAGCGCGACCTTTCATGGCCGAGACATCTTCGCGCCGGTTGCGGCGCAGATTGCGGCGGGCCAGCTGTCTCTTGACGAGGTTGGTCCGAAGACGCAGGAGATCGTGCCTTCGTGGGTCGATGAGCCGAGCATCAGCGGCGAGCAGATCTCGGGTGTGATCATCACGATCGATCACTTCGGCAATCTGATCACGAACATCGAAGGCGAGCTGATCCAGCGCTTTGCACGTCCGATCGTGCGAACGGGAGGGCACGCTTTGCCGGTACGCCGGACCTACGGCGATGTGCGTCCCGGCGAGTTTCTCGCCCTCATCAACTCCTTCGGCGTGCTCGAAATTGCTCGGGCGGAGCAAAGCGCCGTCGAAGCCTTGGGACTCGGCCGCGGCGCGCCCGTGATCGTGTCCGAGACTTGAAATCTTGGCCTTCGCCTGAATATGTCAGGCGGCTTGGGTACCCGAGAGAACGATCCGCGTAGGGGCTGTCGAAGGGATTGACGGCTTTTGCGCGGACCCCATTGAAAACGTCCGCGCATCGTATATAGTCCGCAGGCTTCCAGCCCCGGTCTGATCCGATGTGGTTGATTCCATTGGATTTTTTCAGGTGTGCGGCGGCTTCCTGCCAACGAGGAGCCATGACTCCCCTGAAACCGACGGGGTCGGATGCCCTATAGGCGACGTTTTAGGCCGTATTGCTATATCCGCAGGGTGTAGGAGCGCATGGTGGAGAGAGACGACGATCACTTCGATATCGATGATGAGTTCGTCGCGGAGAGCGACGAAGAGCAGAATTACGATCGATTTATCGAACCCGGGCGGCGCGCTCGTCCAAGCGCCTCCGCGGCCGCGAAGAAGGGTAAAGCGGCGTGGAGCAAGCTCGAGGATGTGCTCGCGGAGCGACGGCTGAAGAAAGAACTGAACGACTTCGAAGAAGAATAGGCTTGCCGCGATGCGGTTGCGTGCCGCATCGCTCGCCGACGATCCCTGCAAGTGCGATCGCGGCTTCGATGCTCTATGTTGCGCTCGGACGATCCAAGCCGAGACGTATCCTTCGACCAACAGCACCACGAATCGTGAGGCGCACACCGGCCAGCGCCAGACATCAATCGCGCCGGATCGTGTTCTAAATTGGGGTCTTTCATGACGACGGTTTCTCCCGCACCCGGCGCCTCGCCGTTTGTGGTGCTCAAGTTCGGCGGCACGAGCGTTTCGTCGGTCACGAATTGGAAAAACATCGTGGGCGTCGTGCGCGAGCGTCTTGCCGAAGGCTTACGCCCGGTCATCATTCATTCCGCGTTGTCCGGCATCACCGACCGCCTCGAGCAACTCTTGAATCAGGCACTCGGCGGCAACTGGCAGCCGGTGATGGATCAGATCGAGCAACGCCACCGCGATCTCGCGCGCGACCTCGGCGTGACACCCGGTCCCGATCTCGAGGAGCAGTTCAAGCGCTTGCGTCAAATCGCGTCCGGCATCGCGCTCGTCGGCGAAGTGAGCGAGCGTCTGCGCGCGCGTGTCATGGCGCAAGGCGAATTGATGGCGACGCGCCTTGGCGCATCGTATCTCTTGGCGCAGGGGCTCGATGTGGAATGGGTCGATGCGCGCACCGTGCTCAAGTCCGAGCAACGCAAGAATGCGACCGTGCGAGCGACATATCTATCCGCGACCTGCGCGTTCGAGCCCGATCTCGAATTGCAGCAGCGGTGGTCTCGGCCCGGCACCGTGTGGATCTCTCAGGGATTCATCGCGAGCGATGAGGCAGGCGACACCGTGTTGCTCGGTCGCGGAGGTTCGGATACGTCGGGTGCGTACTTCGCCGCGAAACTCCAGGCACGGCGCTTCGAAACGTGGACCGACGTTCCGGGCATGTTCAGCGCGAACCCCAGATCCGTGCCGACCGCGCGATTGCTGCGTGCCTTGGAGTACGACGAGGCGCAGGAGATTGCGAGCGCGGGCGCGAAGGTGCTGCACCCTCGCTGCATCATGCCGGTGAAGCAGTACGGCATTCCGCTCTACGTCTACGCAACGCATACACCGAAGCTCGAAGGCACGGTGATCACGACGCACGGCGGCAACGTCGCCGCGCAGGTGAAGGCGGTTACGATCAAGAAGAACATCACGCTCGTCTCGATGGAGACGGTCGGGATGTGGCACTCGGTCGGTTTCCTCGCCGACGCGTTCCAAGTGTTCAAGCAGCACGGCTTATCGATCGACCTCGTCTCGACCTCCGAAACGAGCGTGACGGTATCGCTCGATCCGGCAGCCAACTCGCTCGACCGCGCCGCGCTCGATGAGCTCGTGCTCGATCTCTCGAAGCTGTGCCGCGTCCAAATCATCGGACCGTGTGCGGCCGTCAGCTTGGTGGGACGCAATATCCGAGCGATCCTGCACCGCCTCGGCGATGCGCTCGAGCTCTTCGAAGAACAGAAGATCTATCTCGTTACGCAAGCGGCGAACGACCTCAATATCACCTTCGTGATCGACGAGGAGCAGGGCGATCGGCTCGTTGGGCGCTTGCACGAGATCGCGATTCGAAAGATGACCGCCGATCGCGTGCTAGGACCGACTTGGGAGGAGCTGTACGGTGCACCCGGCCAGTCGAACGGATCGGTGCAGCAGTGGTGGAACGAACGGCGCTCGGATCTACTGCAAGTCGGTCGCGAGCACACTGCTGCGTTCGTCTATGACCGTGCCACGCTGAAGCAAAAGGCGCGCGCGCTCAAATCGTTGCCGGGAATCGACACCGTGCTATACGCGCTCAAGGCGAACTGGCATCCGGAGATCCTGCGGACGTTCGCTGAGGAGGGACTCGGCTTCGAATGCGTCTCGCAAGCCGAGGTCGAGCATGTACTCAAGTCGGTGTCCGGGATTGATCGCAAGCGCATTTTGTTCACGCCGAACTTCGCACCGCGCAACGAATACGAGTGGGCGCTCGAGCAGAAGATCACGCTGACGCTCGACAATCTGCATCCGCTGCGCGAGTGGCCGGAGATCTTCAAGGGCCGCGATCTGTTCGTGCGCATCGATACGGGCTACGGCCGCGGTCATCACGACAAAGTGCGGACGGCCGGCGTGCATTCAAAGTTCGGCGTGCCGCTGTTCGAGCTCGACGAACTCGATAAGCTCGCGAAGGCCGCGGGCGCGCGAATCGTCGGCTTGCATGCGCACACCGGCAGCGGCGTGTTCACCGTTGAGAATTGGAAGCAAGTCGGCGACACGCTCACGGAGCTGACCTCGCGCTTCAAGGACGTGCATACGATCGACTTGGGCGGCGGACTGGGTGTTCCCGAACGGCTCGGTCAACCCGGCGTCGTGCTGGCGGAATTCGGCGAAGCGCTTGCGGCGCTCAAGACTGCGCATCCGGCCATTTCGTTCTGGATCGAGCCTGGTCGCTACCTCGTTGCGGAAGCGGGCGTGCTCGTTGCGACGGTGACGCAGCTCAAGGGCAAAGGCGAGGTGCATTACGTCGGTGTCGCGACCGGCATGAACTCCTTGATCCGCCCCGCGCTCTACGGCGCGCACCACGAGATTCTGAATCTCACGCGACTAGAGGAGCCCGCCACCGAAGTCGTCAACATCGTGGGGCCGATCTGCGAAACCGGCGATCAACTCGGCGTCGATCGCTTGCTGCCGCCTTCGCGCGAAGGGGACGTTCTGCTCATCGCGAACGCTGGCGCATACGGTCGAGCGATGAGCTCGACGTATAACCTGAGGGAGCCGGCGGTGGAGATCGTGCTCTAGCGGCGCTGCGCGCTACGGCTTCGCCCGATGCCGCTGCTCCAATTCCTTCACCGCATCCGCCAATGAGAGATTCCGGCTCTTGAGCAGGAGCGCGAGGTGAAAGAGGAGGTCGGCGGATTCGCCGATCAAGCGATCGTCGGGCTGTGTCACTGCGGCGAGCGCCACCTCGACGCCTTCTTCACCGACCTTCTGTGCGATGCGTGTCGGCCCTTCCGACCAGAGTCGCGCGGTGTAACTACCGTCAGGACGATCGCGAATGCGCTGCCCGATGACGGCTTCCAAGCGCGTGAGGAAGGACACGCCTTGTGCGTCGGTGAGCACATCGCCGAAGCAGCTCTGCGCACCCGTGTGACACGTCGGTCCTTTCGGGTCGGCAGTGATCAATAGAGAGTCTCGGTCGCAGTCGGCCTGCACAGAGACTACATCTAGAAAATGGCCGGAGGTTTCGCCTTTCGTCCAGAGCCGATTCTTGCTGCGGCTGAAGAACGTGACGCGCTTGTCCTGGAGCGTCGCACGCAACGATTCGCGGTTCATATAGCCGAGCATCAAGACGGTGCCGCTGTCGGCGTCTTGAACGACCGCTGGGAGAAGGCCGTCTCCCTTGTCCCAGGCGAGGGAATCGACTTCTTCTGGTTTCATGGCCGGATCTCGATCGAAGCTTCACGTAGAAACTGTTTGAGGGTCGGGATGGGCAGGCTGCCGCTGTGGAATACGCTCGCGGCAAGCGCGCCATCGACGTTCGCGGACTTGAAGACATCGACGAAATGCTCCGCAGCGCCGGCACCGCCCGAGGCGATCAGCGGCACGTTGCACGCGCGTCTCACGGCTGCGAGCTGCGCGATGTCGTAGCCGCTGCGCACCCCGTCGCTCGCCATGCAATTGAGCACGATCTCACCCGCGCCGCGCTCTTGCACCTCGCGCACCCAGTCGAGCGTCAGACGAGCGGTGTTGCGGGAGCGAGTGGGGTCGCCCGTGTATTGATATACCTGATAGCTCTGGTCGACCGTCTGACTATCGATCCCGACGACGACGCATTGGGCGCCGAAGCGATCGCTCAATCGGGTGATCAGCTCGGGATCGGCCAGCGCAGGGGAGTTGATCGAGACCTTCTCGGCGCCTTCCCCAAGCACTTCCTCCGCGTCGGCGACGCTGCGAATCCCGCCTGCGACACAGAACGGAATGTCGAGTACGCGCGCGACGCGGCTGACCCAGCTGCGATCGACCGATCGGCCTTCCGGACTCGCCGTGATGTCGTAGAACACGAGCTCATCGGCGCCCTCGTCGCGATAGCGTTGCGCGAGCTCGAGGATATCGCCCACGACGACGTGGTCACGGAAACGCACGCCTTTGACGACTTGTCCGTCTCTTACGTCGAGGCAGGGGATGATGCGTTTGGCAAGAATGGTCGCAACTCCTCTTCAGAAATCTTGTTCTCGAGCATGGCCTTGCCGCTGATGACCGCGGCAACACCGCATTCGTGCAATGTCTTGAGATCGGATCCGGACGCGACACCGCCGGATGCCTGCCACTCGACTTGAGGGAAGCGCCGCACCGCTTCGGCATACAGCTCGAAGTTCGGTCCGGTCAGGGCGCCGTCGCGCGCAACGTCGGTGCAGAGCACATGCGTGAGGCCGCAATCGAGATATCGCTCGACGGCGTTCCAGAGCGACAGCTTCGATGTCTGCAACCAACCATGCGTCGTTAAGAACGGAGTCCCGGAGTCATCGATGCGCACATCGAGTGCGAGCACGATGCGCTTCGGGTCGACGACGCGGAACCATTCGACGACTTCTTCCGGCTTCGTAACGGCTAGGCTGCCGACGACGGCGCGCTCGACGCCGCTCGCGAGCAAAGCCTGCACGCGTCCCAATGTCCGCAAGCCGCCGCCGACTTGGAGCTTGACGCCGCGCCGCACGGCGAGTTGCTCCACGATCCTGCGATTCGGCTGCTCGCCATCCTTCGCGCCGTCGAGATCGACGACGTGAACGCGATGCGCGCCGAGATTCGTATATCGATCGAGCACGGTGGCCGGATCGTTGGAATACACCGTCTCCGCGTCGAAGTCGCCTTTGAACAGACGAACGCAGCGGCCGGCTTTCAGGTCGATGGCGGGGATCAGCTCCATCTTCTTCAGTATGTCGTTTCGAGTGACGAAAAAATGCAGTGGTAGTCGAGCGATGGTCGCTCAGATGCGCAGAAAGTTGCGAAGCAAGACCGAGCCCACGCGCGCGGATCGTTCGGGATGGAACTGTGCGCCGTACACATTGCCCCGTCGAACGATGGCGGCAAACGGGTTGCCGTACATGCACGTTGCAAGCGTGGCATCGCTGACGGGTACGCAGTAGCTGTGGACGAAGTACACATAGTCACCCGTCTCGATGCCTTCGAGTAGCGGCGAGCTCCGTTCGAACTCGAGCTGATTCCATCCCATGTGCGGAATCGGGAGTCCGAGATCCGCCGGCAGGCGCTTTACGCGCCCTGGAAACAGGCCCAAACATTCCACGTTGCCTTCTTCTGACGACTCGTGGAGGAGCTGCATGCCGACGCAGATGCCGAGCAACGGCTGATGGAGCTCTCGAATCGTCTCGACGAGTCCGGCTTGCCGAAGTCGCGCCATACAGTCCGCAGCCGCGCCGACACCAGGGAGCAGCACGTGGCTCGCTTCTCGAAGCACCTTCGGATCAGTCGTGAGGGTGGAATCGACGCCGATCCGCTCCAACGCAAAGCGCAAGGACGCGATATTGGCGCCGCCGCTATCGATGATGGCAAGTCGCGTCACAGCATCCCCTTCGTGCTCGGCAGCTCCGAATCCGCGATGCGGATTGCTTGTCGCAGCGTTCGACCCATTCCTTTGAAACACGCCTCTATCATGTGGTGCGTATTCTCGCCGGTCACTTTGATATTGACCGCCGCACCGAGCGACTCGGCGAGCGATCTGAAGAAGTGCGGGACGAGCTCAGTCGGCAACTGCCCAACCTGATCGCGTCCGAACGTGCCTTCGAAAACGAAGTACGGGCGTCCAGACAAGTCGATCGCCACTTGCACGAGCGCCTCGTCCATCGGCAGCACGAAACCATACCGGCTGATGCCGCGCTTATCTCCGAGCGCTTGCCGCAAGGCTTGGCCGAGCGCGAGCGCGCAATCTTCCACGGTGTGGTGCTCGTCGATGTGCAAGTCACCTTTGCAGGTGAGCTGCAAGGAGAAGCCGCCGTGCTTCGCGATTTGCTCGAGCATGTGGTCGAAGAAGCCGATGCCCGTCGCGACATGAATCGGCGACTCGCGATCGAGATTCAGCTCGATGGCGATGTCGGTTTCCTTCGTCGTGCGACTCACTTGGGCCGTTCGATTCGGACGCGTCAACTGATCGGCAATCCCTGACCACTCGAGGCCGTTCGCGCCGAGGCGTAAGCCTTGCACGCCGATGTTCTCGGCCAGCTCGATGTCCGTCTGCCGATCGCCGATCACGAAGCTCGCGCTCTTGTCGATGTGTTCTGTGCTCAGATAGTCATCGAGCAATCCGGTCTTGGGCTTGCGGCAGGCGCACCCATCTTTGGGGACGTGCGGGCAGATGAACTCGCGCTCGAACACGATACCTTGAGAGCGAAGGAGCGACTGCAAGAATGCGTGAGGCTCTTTGAAGTTTTGCTCTGGGAAACTCGGCGTCCCGAGCCCATCCTGGTTGCTCACGAGGACGAACACATAGCCGGCATCGCGCAGCCGAAGCAGCGCTGGAATCACACCGGGCACGAGCTCGAGCTTCTGCAAGCTATCGATCTGTTGATCGGGCGGCTCGACGATGATCGTGCCGTCGCGATCGATGAACAATACTTTCTTGCCCGTCATGCTGCTGCTCCGGCGGCGCTGCGAATGCCCGCCAATAGTCGATCATTCTGCTCGGGCGTACCGATCGTGATGCGCACGCAGTTCGCGAGTCCAGCCTGGGATCGCGTGTCGCGAATGATCAGTCCGGCACCCGTCGCTGCGCGAAGCACGCGCTCGGCATCTTCACATTCGACGAGCAAGAAGTTGGTCGCGCTCGGCCACACTTTGCGTACGAGCGCGGCCTTTTCCAGCTCGCGAGACACCCGTGCGCGCTCCGCGAGAATCTTCGCGATGCGCGCTCGCGCCTCTGCCTCGTGCGCGCGATCGGTCAAATGAAGCACCGCGTCGATCGTGGGACCAGGCAGCGCGTAGGGCGTGATCACGCGCGCGAGCAGGGCGACGATCTCGGGCTGGGCGAGCAAAGCGCCGCAGCGCGCGCCCGCAAGCGCATATGCCTTCGAGAGCGTGCGCAGCACGACCAGATTGGGATAGCGATCAATGAGCGAAACGACGCTGTCGGTCTCGGCGAACTCGATGTACGCCTCGTCTACGACGACGAGCGCGCGATTCGCGAGCGATTCGCACAGGTGCACGATGCTCGCGCGATCGACGAGATTCCCGGTTGGATTATTTGGCGAGCAGACGAAGACGATCTTGACGCCCTCGCGCCACGCCGCGAGCACATCGTCAACCTCGAAGGCGAACCCGCGGTCTTTGAGGAGCGGAACCTCGATGACGCCTGCACCTTGGATGCGTGCCGACACCTTGTACATGCCGAAGGTCGGCGGGCAGATGATGATGCTGTCGCGCTCCGCGCGGCAGAAGGCGCGCACGATGAGATCGATCCCTTCATCGCTTCCGCGTCCCGCAAGAACATTCTCCGGCGCAACGCCATAGAGCTGCGCGAGATGGTCGATGAGCTCGGCGGGTTGCGGCTCCGGGTAGCGATTGAGTCCATTGGTGCTCGGATCGCCGCTTGCCGCCCATGGCATTTCGTTCGCATGCAGACGCTCGAGCGAAGGCTCCCAAGCAGCGTGTTGGTACGGCTGCAATGCAAGGATGTCGGGGCGCGCGAGCTCGAGGATCGTTTTCATCGTGGTGCTCATTTCGAGGCGAGATGCGCGAGACGCACTTCCACGGCATTCGCGTGCGCATCCAGCCCTTCGAGTGCCGCGATGTCGATCGCGGTCGGGCCCAAGTCCTTCAGACCGTCCGACGTGAGCTCCTGCACAGTGATTCGCTTCATGAAGTCAGCGAGCGACAGTCCGCTGTACGCACGAGCGAATCCGTAGGTCGGCAGCACGTGGTTCGTGCCGCTGCAGTAATCGCCCATCGTTTCCGGTGTCCAGAAGCCCAAAAAGACCGCGCCGGCACTGCGAACGTGATCCAGCCAATCGCGCGGGCTGCGCACTTGCACGATCAAGTGCTCGGGTGCGTAGGCATTGCTGACCTCGAATGCCTCTTCTAGCGTATCGACCAAGAAAATACGGCTGTGATCGATCGAGGCACGCAGCGTGCTTTCTCGGCCGAGTTTGCGCATCTGCTGTTCGAGCTCCACCAACACATCGCGCGCGAGTGTCTCCGACGTCGTGACGAATACGACCTGAGCGTCATTGCTGTGTTCGGCTTGAGCGAGTAGGTCGGCTGCCACGAAGTCGGGTCGCGCTGAGTCATCGGCAATCACGAGCACTTCAGAAGGTCCGGCGGGCAAATCGAGTGCGGCGCCGTCGGGATCGTTCGCGCAGAGCAGCTTCGCCGCCGTGACCCACGCACTGCCGGGACCGAATACCTTATCGACCTTCGGAACGGTCTGAGTTCCATACGCCATCGCGGCGATCGCTTGCGCGCCACCGACCTTGAACACCCGCTCCACGCCACACAGGCGAGCGGCGACGAGCACTGCCGGATCTGCAGTACCGTCCTTGCGCGGCGGCGTACAGAGAATGCGTGTTCTGCACCCTGCAATGGACGCGGGCACTGCGGTCATGATCGCCGCAGAGGGTAAGGGTGCGACACCGGCGGGCACGTACAATCCGACAGCGTCGATCGCACGGAAATGCTGCTCACAGACGACGCCAGGCGTCGTCTCGACCCTGAGAACCGATGGGCGCTGCGCCTCGTGAAACTGACGGACGTTGTCGATCGCTCGCTGGAGCGCGGCAACTTGCTTCCCGCTCAGCGCGACTCGCGCTTGCTCGAATTCGCGCGGCTGCACTTCAAGCGATTGCAGCGTCGCGCCGTCGAACTTCTCGGCGTACTCGCGAAGCGCTGCATCGCCTCGAGTGCGCACATCAGCGATGATCCCGCGCACGCGCTCATGCAAAGCGTCCGCATCCGCTTGCGCGGGTCGACGCAGCGCCTCACGACGCGCTTCGGATGACAGACTGGCCCAGCGGAGGAGGGGAAGCGTCATGCCATCATCTTCTCGACGGGCAGCACGAGAATCGCGCTCGCGCCCGCGCTCTTGAGGCTCTCGAGCGTTTCCCAGAACACGTTCTCGCGGCACACAGCGTGGACCGCAACTTTGTCCGAGCTGCCTTCGAGCGGCATGATCGTCGGCGCTTCACTCCCGGGGAGGAGCTTGCGAATTTCGGCAAGTTGCGCACGCGGTGCGTGCAGCATGATGTACTTGCTCTCCTTGACCTGCTGAACCCCGTCGATTCGTACCGACAAACGGCGGATCCACTCCTGCTTTTCGGGCGACACGGGCACGGGGGTGCTGATGATCGCCGCCTGGCTTTCGAGGATCGTATCGGCTTCCCACAAATGATTCGCAACGAGTGTCGAACCTGTGGAGACGAGGTCGCAGATGAAGTCCGCACGACCGAGGCGCGGCGCGATCTCGACGGCACCGGACAACGTGACGATCTCTGCCTGCACGTCCTTGTCGCGCAAATAGCGACCGAGAATGTTCGGGTAGGTCGTCGCAATGCGCTTGCCACGAAGCGATCTCGCATCCTTGTACTCGGTCCCTTCGGGCACGGCGATGGACAAGCGGCAACGTCCGTAATCGAGCGTCACTAACTGCTCGAACATGGGAGAGACGCCGCGTGCTTCGAACGCGATGCGCTTTTCCTCGATGACATTGAGACCGACGATACCGAGATCGCAGACATCCTGTTGAACGAGGTCCGGAATGTCATCGTCGCGCACGAACAGAATGTCGAGCGGCATGTTCTCGCCGTAGCACATCAACTGATCTTTGCCGCGGCTGTACTTGAGCCCGCAGCGCACGAGTAGATCGAGCGAGTTCTCGGTGAGCCGACCGGATTTTTGAAGCGCGACTTTGAGCCGCGTGGCTTTGTCGATCATGTGTGGGCGAGCGCCGTGTAACGTGGAGAGAAGTGAGAAGTCATCGCGCGGTACGCGCGAGGCCTAGCCGGAGTGGAGTTCCTTCGCGCGCGTCGCCGCCAGCGAATAGCCACCGTTGCCGTTCGTCAGATAGCGCGCGACGCGTCCGATCGTCGTCACACTCACGCCGGTCTGCCGGTGGATCTCTCGATACGGCACACCTTGCTGCAACAGACCGACGACCGCCCAACGGTCCGCGAGCGCCTGCAGCTCGGCGGGCGTGCAAAGGTCACGAAAAAAGGCGCGGCACTCCTCTACGGTCCGCAATGTGAGGATTGCAGAGAACAGAGCTCTTTCCGCCAGCGCCTCTTGGCGTGGGGTCAATGCGCGGTGTTCTTTCATCGAGGAGTGGGGCGGGCGGCGTTCTAGTGTGATAGCGCATTAGTACATTAATACAATGCGGCTTCTGGTGCAACCTCGCGTCTGGCCCCGAAACGTCACCGTCAGAAGAATGACGCCACGCGGACGGTCTGGGCCGACGAGCGATCATGGCCAGCGCCTTGACGCTGCTACATACCGCCCCCTAGACTGCTCGACGCTCATCGAGACCGGCTGAGGGTCAGGCCCTTTGAAGCCGGGGCAACCGTCGAACTTCACCCCTTCGAAAAGGTGCCAACTCCTGCGGTCGGGTCACCGGCCGACAGATGAGTTGCTGTGTAACTCCTTCGCGCAAAGGCGAGAGGGAGCAGGGCACGGCGAACTCCTCACTACGGGACCTCCGTAGGGTTGCTGCGATGTGCGAACCCTGATTCGGCGCGAGCCGAATGCGTTACGGAGTGCTCGTTAGATGACCGCTTTGCACGATGCCACCGCTTCCGAAGCACCCGCCGGCTTGGCGGATGTGGACGGATCGGCCGCTCAGGAAGGCATCCTCACGCTCGATCATGGGCTACAGCTTCATTTCGGAGGCTCGCTGGCGCGCGCGAGCGTCGCGTGGCGCCTCGTCGGCGCACCGGGCGCACCGGTCATTGCCGCGCTCGGCGGAATCTCTGCCGGGCGGTACGTCACGAGCGAAGGTGGCGTGAGAGGGTGGTGGGCGGACATTGTCGGTCCGGGTCTCGCGCTCGACACCGCGCGCTTTCGCGTGCTGGGACTCGATTTCGTAGGTGGGAGCGGCGAATCCACCGGCCCCGCTGCAGGTCAGGCGGATTTCCCAACTGTCAGCGCCTACGATCAAGCGGAGATCCTCCGCCTCGTTCTCGAGCATTTGCAACTCACGCGATTGCGCGCCATCGTCGGTGCGTCCTACGGTGGCATGGTCGCGCTCGCGTTCGCAGAGCGATGGCCCGATCGCGTCGACCAGATCATTTCCATCAGTGCGGCGGATCGCTCTCATCCGATGTCCACGGCCTGGCGTACGGTACAGCGAGCGATCGTTCGATACGCCGCATCGAAAGGCGAAGGTGCCGAAGGTTTACGTCTGGCGCGTGCTCTTGCGATGGCGACGTACCGCAGTCCCGCGGAGTTTGGGGATCGATTTTCCGGCACGGCGACGCTCATCGACGGGCGCTGGTCGTTCCCTGTCGAGCGGTACTTGCTCGCGCGAGGCGATGCGTACGCGAGCAGCTATCTGGGCGAAGCGTTCGTGTGCCTCTCCGAGTCGATCGACTTGCACCGGGTCGACCCGCAGCAGATTCGTGTCCCGACTGCGCTCGTCGCAGTCAAAGAAGACCAATTGGTTCCGCTGGACGACATGCGCTCGCTACGTGCGCGGCTCGCAGGTCCAGCGCAGTTGTTCGAGATCTCGTCTTTGTTCGGGCACGATGCCTTCCTCAAGGAGGCGGACGCATTGAGGTCCATTTTCAGGCAGGTGTTGGGCGAAGTAGGTGAGAGGTCATGAGCGACTCGCAATCTGCCGCGACGCAAGCAGTGCGTGCGGCACTCGAATCCGACACTCAGCACGGGGCCGTCGTACCGCCCATCCACCTCACCTCAACTTATGCCTTCACGGCGTTTGGTGAGAAGCGCTGCTACGACTACACGCGCTCTGGCAACCCGACGCGCGACGCCTTGGCGGAGGCGATTTCAGGGCTCGAAGGCGGCGCGGGCGCCGTGATCACCGCATCGGGAATGGCTGCGGTTTCATTGGTTACGCATCTGTTTGGCGCCGATGATCTCGTGATTGCGCCCCATGATTGTTATGGCGGCACGTACCGCTTGTTCGCGGGCCTCGCGCGTCGCGGGGCGCTCAAGGTCGAGTTCGTGGATCAGACCGACGCGCACGCGTTGGAGCGCGCGCTCGCACTCAAGCCAAAGCTCGTTTGGGTCGAAACCCCAAGCAATCCATTGCTACGCATCGTCGACATTCGAGCGATCGCCAATGCGGCGCATGCCGCGGGTGCGCTGATGCTCGTCGATAACACGTTCTTGTCGCCCGGCTGGCAGAAACCGCTCGCCCTCGATGCCGACTTGGTGCTGCACTCGACGACGAAGTATCTGAACGGCCACAGCGACGTCGTCGGCGGAGCTGTCGTCGCACGCACGAAGGAGCTACACGAGCAGCTGACCTGGTGGGCGAACTGCATCGGTGTGACGGGCGCGCCTTTCGACAGTTATCTGACGTTGCGCGGCCTGCGCACGCTCTACGCGCGTCTCAACGTTCACGGCGAGAATGCCGCGGCGATCGCCACGCTGCTCTCGACACACTCGGCGGTGACCGGTGTCTATTATCCGGGTCTCGCATCCCATCCCCAGCACGCGCTCGCGCGTCGACAACAGTCGGGATTCGGTGCGATGGTGAGCTTCGAGCTCAAGGGCGGGATCCCGAACGTATGCGCCTTCCTCAAAGGACTGCGTTGCTTCTCGTTGGCCGAGTCGTTAGGCGGCGTCGAAAGCCTCGTTGCACATCCTGCGACGATGACACACGCCGCAATGGATACAGATGCGAGACGGCGAGCAGGTATTTCGGATACACTCCTGCGCCTGTCAGTCGGTATCGAAGCACAAGAAGATCTGATCGCCGACATAACAGCCGCGCTCGATCGGGCAACGAGCGTGTGAAGAAGCAAGAGTGACTCTCGCAGAGCACGCCAAGCCGACGACTAAGTCGTCGTCCTCGCGAAGGCGAGGAGTCCATCTTCTGCACTGATCGCGGAAGAAGATCGAAACAGATGGACGAGCGAATAGATAACCGAGTAGGCAACTAGACAAGTGCTCGATTCGAAGATCGGTCCTCGCCTTCGAGGATGACGAACAAGGTTGAAACCAAAAAAAAGGCCAACCCAAGGGTTGGCCTATATGTGGCAACTTAGAACTTCGGTCGTGGCGATGACGGTGGCGCCGACATCGACCTTGGGGACTAACCCGACACGAGTCCTGTTTCCACCAAAGACACCTCGACCGTAGTGGTCGAGACATGGAGATTTGCCCGAAGGCTGAAGCGGCGGGGGAGATCAATCCCGTCGCGGGACAGATCATAACCGGTCTCGCCCACAATGTGGGCAAGAATTCTGACCCTAGATATATCGCTCTGGAATGGCCTTTTAAATCAATAACTTACAAAGTTATTGTAAAAGCCTATTGACAACCGCGTCGCCTGCTGTTCGCGTCGATACGGAAGCGCCAGAGGGCGCAATATCGGCCGTAAAAATGCGATCGGAAACAGCCGAAGCAACCGCGCGTTCGACGGCCTCGGCTTCGCGATCGAGACCGAGCGAATGACGAAGCAAGAGCGCACTGCTCAAGATCGTTCCGTATGGATTTGCAATGCCTTTGCCCGCGATATCGGGTGCCGAGCCATGGATCGGCTCATACAAACCGAGCGTACCCGAGCCGAGTGAAGCGCTCGGCAACATGCCTAACGATCCCGCGAGCATCGATGCTTCATCGGTGAGAATATCGCCAAACATATTCTCCGTAAGCATTACGTCGAAGCTCGCGGGTCTCCGAATCAAATGCATCGCGGCGGCATCGACGAGCATGTGCTCGAGCTTCACGTCCGGAAACTCGTTGCGCATGATGGCCTCGACCGTGGTGCGCCACAGGCGCGAAGTCTCGAGGACGTTTGCTTTGTCGATGGAGACCAGCGACTTGCGCCGTGCTTGCGCAAGCTTGCCTGCGACACGCGTGACGCGTTCGATTTCAGCGACCGTATACGTGCAAAGGTCGCTCGCGCTGTCTGCCGTGCGTTGCTTCTCGCCGAAGTAGATTCCACCCGTGAGCTCGCGCACGACGATGATATCCGTCCCGCGCAGCACTTCCGGCTTGATCGTGGAGGCGTCGAGCAACGCCGGGTAGACATTCACCGGGCGCAAGTTCGCAAACAAGTTGAGCGCTTTGCGAATCGCGAGCAGCCCTTGTTCGGGCCGTACCGTCGCGTTCGGATCGGACCACTTAGGCCCGCCGACCGCACCGAGCAGCACCGCATCTGCCGTGCCGCAGGCCGATACCGTCTGCGAGGGAAGCGCGGACCCGGTTTCGTCGATCGCGGCGCCGCCAATCAGATGAGCCTCGAATACGAACTCGTGGTCAAAGCGCTGAGCGACTGCTTCTAGCACTCTCACGGCTTCAGCGGTGACTTCGGGACCGATTCCATCGCCGCCAAGAACGACGATTCGCGCTTTGCGGCCGCTCATGCGTGTGCTCGCTCGTAGTGGGCGATCGCTTCGCTCTTCTGAAGGAGGAAGCCGAGCTCGTCGATCCCATTCAACAGGCAGTAACGCGCGAACCCTTCGACCGGAAACTTCGCGACCGTACCGGTCGGCAAGTGGACCGTGCAGCTTTCAAGATCGATCCGCACCTGAGCGCCCGGGTGTTGCATCAACCAGGCATGCGGCTCGTCGTCGAGAACGATCGGCAGAAGGCCGTTCTTGAGCGAGTTGTTGCGAAAGATATCGGCGATCTCGGTGCTGATAACCGCGCGAAAACCGTAGTCGAGCAGTGCCCACGGCGCGTGCTCGCGAGAGGAACCGCAACCGAAGTTTCGGCCGGCGACCAAAATCTCGCACCCCTTCGCTTCAGGCGTGTTCAATACGAAGTCCGGCTTCACTGCGCCGGATGCATCGTAGCGCCAGTCCGCGAACGCTTTCTGACCGAGACCTTCCTTCGTCGTGGTCGTGAGAAACCGCGCGGGAATGATTTGGTCGGTGTCGATGTTCGTGAACGGCAAGACGACCGTTCGAGATTCGAGCGAGCGGATCGGTTCCATGGATTATGAGTGAACGACAGATTTGAGTTCGGCGAGGAATCCGCGCGGGTCGGTGACCTTGCCGGTGATCGCGGCAGCGGCGGCGGTGGCGGGGCTGGCGAGCAGCGTGCGTGATCCAGTGCCCTGGCGGCCCTCGAAGTTGCGGTTGCTCGTGCTGACTGCGTACTCGCCCTTCGCGACGACATCGCCGTTCATGCCGATGCACATCGAACAGCCGGATTCGCGCCACTCAGCGCCGGCGTCGGTGAATACCTTGGCGAGTCCGCGTGCTTCCGCTTCGCGCTTGACTTGTTGCGACCCCGGAACGACGAGCACTCGCACGCCGCGAGCCACTTTGCGCCCCTTGAGTACCCGCGCCGCCAGCTCGAGATCCGACAATCGCGCGTTCGTGCAGCTCCCGATGAATACGACGTTGATCGGTTTGCCTTCGAGCCGCTCGCCGCCAGAGAGACCCATGTAAGCAAGCGACTTCGCGTGGACGGGATCGTTCGCCAGATTCGGAACGACGCCCGTAATCGGTACGACCATGCCGGGATGCGTGCCGTACGTGATCATCGGTTCGAGCGCGCTCGCGTCGATATCGACCTCGCGATCGAACTTCGCGCCTGCGTCGGTACGCAACGTGCTCCAGCGCTCGACCGCGCGATCCCAATCCGCGCCTTGCGGCGCGAATCGACGGCCCTTCAAGTAACGATAGGTCGTCTCGTCAGGGGCGATCATGCCCGCACGCGCGCCTGCCTCGATCGACATGTTGCAAACGGTCATACGCTCGTCCATCGAGAGCGCTTCGATCGCCGAGCCGCGATACTCGATCACGTGGCCGGTGCCGCCGGAAACGCCGATCTTGCCGATGATCGCGAGTATCAAATCCTTTGCAGTGACACCTTCCTGCAAGCGGCCATGCACGTTGATCGCGAGCGTCTTCGGACGACGCTGCAACAAGCATTGTGTCGCGAGCACATGGCCGACTTCCGTCGTGCCGATGCCGAAGGCGAGGGCGCCGAACGCACCGTGGGTCGCCGTGTGGCTGTCACCGCAGACGATCGTCTTGCCGGGCTGCGTGGCACCCAGCTCGGGCCCGATGACGTGCACGATGCCGCGCTGCTCCGAGCCGAGGCCGAGCAACTCGACACCGAACTCGCGGCAATTCTTCTCGAGCTCTTTCACCTGACGCGCGGCCGATTCGACTTTGATCGGCACGCGCCCGAAGACCTCATCGGGATCCGTCGGCGTCGAGTGATCCATCGTGGCGAGCGTGCGATCCGCACGACGCACCTTCACTCCCTTCGAGCGCAACAATGAGAATGCTTGAGGCGAGGTGACTTCGTGAACGAGGTGGAGATCGATGTAAAGCACCGCCGGCGTATCGACGGTTTCGGGCACGACTTCGTGCTGTTCCCAAACTTTCTCGAAGAGTGTCTTTGAAGTCATCGCTGTGTTTGTACTGAGTACGCCGAGCTCGGATCAAAGGATGCCAAGGCCGCCACGGTTCGAGTTGACCAATGATCAACGCGGCATCGCGGGTGACGATGGCACATGTGCATCGTGCGTGCGCTCTCGGAGGATGGAGATTTAACCGACTGCGGCAGCTCCGGATTTGTCCGCGGCATCGCACCGCTCGAGCCAACCCCATTTGTCCGGGGTTTTGCCCGTGAACAGCCCGAAGAATGCGGCCTGCAGCGCTTCGGTGATCGGACCGCGGCGGCCGCTTCCGATCGTGATGCGATCGACGGAGCGCACCGGCGTGATTTCCGCCGCCGTGCCGGTCAAGAAAATTTCATCGGCAAGATAGAGCAGCTCGCGGGGCAGCGCTTGCTCGCGCACTTCGAACCCATGCTCACGAGCGAGCGTGACGACCGTATCCCGCGTAATGCCTTGCAAGATCGAATTTGCGAGCGCCGGGGTGTAGATGATGCCATCGCGGATCAAGAACAAGTTCTCGCCGGCGCCTTCACTGACATTGCCGTCGACGCCGAGTCCGATTCCTTCGGCAAAGCCGAGCCGCTTCGCTTCCATGCTGATGAGTTGGCTCGACAGATAGTTGCCCGCCGCTTTGCCCATTGCCGGAATCGTGTTCGGCGCAAGGCGCTGCCACGATGAGACGCATACGTCGATCCCGTTCTCTAGGCCCTCGGCACCGAGATACGCACCCCACTCGAACGCTGCGACGGCGGTATCCACTGGCGGCGGCGTCTTCGGTGCCACGCCGATCTCACCGTACCCGCGGAATGCAAATGGCCGCAGGTAGGCGCCGCGATTCAGTCCGTTCGATACGATGACGTCCTTACAAGCCGCATTGATCTCATCGGGGGTGTAGGGGATCTCGATTCGATAGATCTTCGCTGAATCGAACAGCCGCCGCGTGTGATCGCGAAGCCGAAAGATGACTGGACCTTGATCGGTGGGATAGGCGCGTTCACCTTCGAACACCGTCGAGCCGTAGTGCAGGGCGTGCGCAAGCACGTGCACGGTGGCCTTCTCCCACGGGACGAGCTTGCCGTTGAACCAAATGTGTTTCGCGGCCGTAATCGGCATGTTGAGCTCCTTTGGATCTCCGCTCGATCCTTGCGAATCAGATCGCGGAAACCACAGAACGATCGACGGTGCGACGCTCGACGCCGCTTCGCTCGGCGGTCAGGCGGGTCGCCTCGATGCGATTGATGACTTCGAGGTACGCACGAGCAGCGGCCTCGACGATGTTCGTGCTCACGCCAGAACCGCGGTAGCTGCGTCCGTTGTGCTCGACCGTGAGGAGCGCTTCGCCTTGCGCATCTTCGCCGACGGAGACGCTGTGGACTTCGAACTTGCGAACTTGCACGGAGGTACCGGTCGCGGCATCGATCGCTTTGACGACCGCATCGACCGGACCTTCCGCCGTCATGCGTTGCTCGACGTCGCGTCCATCGGTGTGCTTTAGCCCGAGGACAACAGACGCACTCGCGCCGCTCGTCGTCTCGACCGAAAGACTCTCGAGCGACCAGGGACCTTCAGCACCTGACTCGGCGCGCATGACGAGCGCTTCGATGTCGCCATCGAAGAGCTCCTTTTTCTTGTCCGCGAGCGCCTTGAATTCTTCGAAGAGGCGATTGAGCTCAGCGTCCTCGACCTCGAACCCGAGGTCCTTCACGCGTTCGCGGAATGCGTGACGGCCGCTGTGCTTGCCGAGCACGAGATTCGTGCGTGAGAGGCCGACATCCTGCGGACGCATGATTTCGTACGTCGAATGATGTCGCAGCATGCCGTGTTGATGGATGCCCGACTCGTGGGCGAATGCGTTCTCGCCGATGATCGCCTTGTTGCGCGGGATCGGCATGCCCGTGATCTGCGAGACGAGACGGCTCGTCGGATAGAGGCGAGTCGTATTGATGTTGGTGTGAACGCCGAAGAAGGTTTCGCGCGTCTTCAGCGCCATCGCGACTTCTTCGAGCGAGCAGTTGCCCGCGCGCTCGCCGATACCGTTGATCGTGCACTCGATCTGACGCGCACCAGCTCGAACCGCGGCAAGACTGTTCGCAACCGCCATGCCGAGGTCATCGTGGCAGTGCACGGACAGCACGACCTTGTCGATGCCGCGCACGTTCTTCTTGAGATAGGCAAAGACTTCGTGGAACTCGGCCGGCACGGTATAGCCGACCGTGTCGGGGATGTTGACCGTCGTCGCGCCGGCTTCGACGACCGCTTCGACGACTTGTGCGAGGAACTCGAGCTCCGTGCGCGAGGCATCTTCCGGAGAGAACTCGACGTCCTCGCACAGCGAACGCGCGACCTTCACACCTTCGACCGCGGTGCGAATGATCTCGTCCTTCGCCATGTTGAGCTTGTACTGGCGATGGATCGCGCTCGTGGCGAGAAACACGTGAATGCGTGGACGAGGGGCGTCCTTGAGCGCAGCCCACGCGCGCTCGATGTCTTCGCGATTACAGCGTGCGAGGCCCGCGATGATCGGGCCTTGCACTTCCTGCGCAATCAGGTTCACCGACTCCCAATCGCCGCGAGAGGCGATCGGGAACCCGGCTTCGATGACGTCCACGCCGAGCTCCGCCAGGGCCTTCGCGACTCGCAGCTTCTCGGGCTGCGTCATGCTGCAGCCGGGCGATTGCTCGCCGTCACGCAGCGTGGTGTCGAAAATCAGCACTCGATTCGGATCGTGGACCATGATTGCTACTCCACCAGCGATGTGCGTTCGATCTCGCGCGTCGCCAGTCTCATTAACCGCGAGCCTCCTCCAACCAAGGCATGCGCTCGCGCAGTTTCGCACCGACCTTTTCGATCGGATGCTTCAAATCCTTGTTCATGAGCTTGTTGTACTTCTTGCGTCCCTTCTTGTTCTCCGAAATCCACTGGCGAGCGAACTTGCCCTGCTGGATTTCCTTGAGAACCTTCTTCATCTCACGCTTCGTCGCGGAATTCACGATCCGCGGGCCGCGCGTGAGATCGCCGTACTTCGCCGTCTCGCTGATGAACTTGTGCATCTTCGAGAGACCGCCTTCGTGCAACAAGTCGACGATCAGCTTCAACTCGTGCAAACACTCATAGTAGGCCACTTCCGGCTGATATCCCGCCTCGACGAGCGTCTCGAAGCCCTTGACGACGAGCTCGGTCGCGCCACCGCATAGGACGACCTGCTCGCCGAACAGATCCGTTTCCGTCTCTTCCGCGAAGGTCGTCTTGATGACGCCGCCGCGCGTACCACCGATGCCGTGCGCATAGGCGAGGGCGTTGTGCTTCGCGTTGCGCGTAACGTCTTGATAGACGGCTAAAAGGCAGGGCACGCCGCGGCCTTGCTGATATTGACGACGAACGAGATCGCCGGGGCCTTTTGGCGCGATTAGCACGACGTCCAAGTCCTTGCGGGGCTTGATCTGCTTGAAATGCACGTTGAAGCCGTGCGCGAACAGAATCGTGGCGCCTTTGCCGATGTTCCCGATGACTTCCTTGTACAGATCCTTCTGCGTGGTGTCAGGCGTGAGGAACGCGACGAGCGCCGCGCCTTTGACGGCTTGCGCAGGCTCGGCCACTTGCAGGCCGTCCTTCTTCGCCTTCGCCCAGCTGCCGCCCGTCTTGCGCACACCGACGACGACGTCAAAGCCACTGTCCTTCAGATTGAGGGCGTGGGCACGGCCTTGGCTGCCGTAGCCCAGGATCGCGATCCGTGCGCCCTTGAGGGCCTTCTTGTTGACGTCCTTCTGCGAATAAATCTGCATGTGCGCTCCTGAAGCGTTCTCTAGTTTGAAAATGAAGAACCCCGCCACGGTCGTGCCGGTGCGGGGTTCGTTTGCTTAGAATACTGGGCCCTGTTCCGACGTCAGACGTCGAGCTTGCACCCCGGCCTCAACAGGTCCGATACGTGCGTGCACATGGCGAACGCCATCTGGCTGATTTACGCCAGCAGCGAGTGCGAACATGGAGCCGAGGAGTGCAAGAGCGTCTGGAAAATCATGTGGATAGCATCATACCGGTGCGCAGCTTGTCAAGCCGCTCCGCTAGGCCGTGGGCTGTAGACTGTAAGCTGTAGCCAGATCCGATCGGACAAGCGTCTCGTCCCGCATTACCGCCATCGTCTCGAATAGCCTGTAGACTTACGAGCACTCGCATTGCAACCGGACGCTCCGGTCGCTCTTGCTACAGCCTACAGTCTACAGCCCACAGCCAAATTTCCATGTTCTCACGCGAGGATCGCCCCGGATCCGTTCCGATTCATCTCGTTTACGAGGACGAGCTCGAGCGATGGCGCGACGCACAGCCCGAGACCACGAAGAACTGGATCGCCGCCAACCACTTCAGAGCGGAGCGCCATAAGCTTCTTCTTATTCCGAGCCCGCAGGGTCGCACGGCCGCTGTCGCGCTCGGTTTGGGTCGGCAGCAAACACGAGAGCCCTTTAGCGTGTGGCACGGCGCTTCGTTGGCCGATCGGCTGCCCGACGGCGACTACCACCTTGCGGAGGCGTTGCCGCCCGATGCGGCGAATCATTTCGCCTTTGGCTGGGCATACGGGCTCTATCGCTTCGAACGTTATCGCCGCGCCGCGGTGTCGCGCAATCTGAATCTGCGTTTGCCGGCGGGTGTCCATGCCGCGGAAATTGACCGGTTGCGGACCGCCACGAATCTCGCGCGCGATTTGATCAACACACCCGCGAACGACATGTCGCCGGAGACGTTGGGTCAGGCCGCACTCGAGCTCGGCCGGCGCTACGGGAGCCGTCAACGCACGATCATTGGCGACGATCTGCTCGCGCAGCGCTTTCCGGCGATTCACGCGGTCGGGCGCGCCGCCGCGGTCGCACCCCGGCTGGTAGAGCTCGAGTGGGGCAATCCGTCGCATCCGAAAGTGACGCTGATCGGCAAAGGCGTGTGCTTCGATACGGGCGGGCTCGATATCAAACCGAGCGCCTCGATGCTCCTCATGAAAAAGGACATGGGCGGCGCGGCCGTGACGCTCGCCCTCGCGCAACTCGTCATGGATGCAAAATTGCCCGTGCGGTTGCGCGTGCTGATTCCGACGGTCGAGAACGCCATTTCCGCGCAGGCGTATCGACCTGGCGATGTGATCGGTACGCGCAAAGGTTTGAGCGTCGAGGTGGGCAACACGGATGCGGAAGGGCGATTGATTCTTTGCGACGCGCTCGCGCTCGCGGACGAGGACAAGCCCGACCTCATCATCGACATGGCCACGCTGACGGGTGCAGCGCGCGTTGCGCTCGGCCCGGAGCTGCCCGCGATGTTCTGCTCCGATGAAGCACTTGCTGCGGAGCTCCTTTCGCTGAGTCATGCAGCGTCCGATCCGATGTGGCGGCTGCCGCTCTGGGCGCCGTACGACGAAGAGTTGTCCAGCAAAGTCGCTGATCTCAACAACGTGTCGAGCTCCGGTTTCTCGGGCGCGATCATCGGCGCGCTATTCCTCAAGCGATTCGTCACGGAAACACAGCACTGGTTGCATCTCGATTTGTACGGCTGGAATAGCAAGGAGCGAGCTGGGAGACCCGTGGGGGCAGAACCGCAGTGCGTGCGAGCGCTGTACACCTTTCTGAAACAACGCTACGCACGTTGATCGCCGTCGCTGCATGCCGTTGACAACGAGTGCAGGCGAGGACGCGGCGACGATTTCGGGGAAGCACCTCGCGTTCCTGATCCTCATCAATTTGATCTGGGGCCTCAATCTCATCGCCTCGAAGATCGGCGTCGAGCGCTTCCCGCCGATCTTCTTCACCGCGCTGCGCTTCCTGTCGATCGTCGTGCTCTTGTTTCCGCTGCTCAAGCTTCATCGCGGGCAGATGCGCTATCTCGTCGCGGGCACGGCCTTCATCGGCCCGGTGGCGTTCGCATTCCTGTTCGTCGGCCTGAGGAAGGCGGAGGACGCATCGACGGTTGCGATCGCGACGCAGATGGGCGTCCCGTTTTCCACGTTGCTCTCGGTTTGGCTCCTCGGCGAGAAAATTCGCTGGAAGCGCCGTCTCGGCATCGCGCTCGCCTTCGGCGGCATCGTCATCATCGGGTTCGACCCGCGCGTGATCGAGTACTGGGAAGGACTCGCGCTTGTCGTGATCTCGACGTTCTTCGCCTCGCTCGGTCTCATCTATATCAAGCGATTGCGCGATATCCGCCCGCTCGAGTTGCAGGTGTGGACCGCCATCATCGGCGCGCCCGTTCTGCTGCTCATCAGCTTCATCCTAGAGGCCGGTCAGTGGAATGCGGTTCTGACCGCCGGCTGGGCGGGCTGGGGTGCGCTTGCGTTCACTGTGCTGATGTCGAGCCTCGTCGCGCACACGGGTTGGTACTACCTGATCAGTCGATATCCTGTGACGAGTCTTTCGCCCGTGACGTTGCTCTCCCCGCTCTTCGGCATTCTCTTCGGCGTGACGCTCCTTCACGATCACCTGACGCCCCGAATGCTCATCGGCGGCGCGATCACGCTGCTCGGCGTGCTCATCGTCGTCGTGCGGGAGAAGAAGCTGGTGGACACCGGCACGTGAGCGGCTTCGTCCCCAGGGTGTAGGCTGTAGGCTCTAGGTCAGACTTTTCTCCCTTGCGGAGCGCGGGAGAGTTGGGGAGGGGGGGAGCGTTCGCGCATGAACCCTTCAATATCTCGTTCATCCACTTCTCTATATTGCGCGGGCGACAGCCCCTCAACTGTCCACGGTCCCACACTCCAGCGCACCAGTCTCAACGTTGGAAATCCGACAGCAGCGGTCATTCGGCGGACCTGACGATTCCGGCCTTCGCGGATCGCGAGTCGGATCCATGACGTTGGGATGTCTTTGCGAAAACGGATCGGCGGCGTACGCGGCCAGAGCCACTCGGGTTCTTCGATGCGCTCCGCGCGCGCGGGTAGCGTCGGTCCGTCGTTGAGTTGCACGCCTTTGCGTAATCGCTCCAACGCCGCCTCCGTGACTTCCGCTTCCACCTGTGCGAGATACACCTTTTCCACTTTCCACTTCGGATCGGCGAGCCGTGTCTGAAGTGCGCCTGCGTCGGTCAGCAAGAGCAGACCCTCGCTGTCGTAATCGAGTCGTCCCGCTGCGCGTACGCCGGGCGCGCGCAAGAAATCGCTCAAGCTCTTCTTTCCGTCAGTACTCGTGAACTGCGAAAGGACTTGAAAGGGTTTGTTGAATAAGAGTAGCGGCATCTCTTGCTAAACTTAGCCGATGTCGACGATTCCTGCCCGGCGCATCAAACCGACTCGCACTGCGCTTGCGCGCGCCGCGGGTTCGCACGACGGCTTGTGGCCTTCCGACGGCGTGGTGTTCGACCGCACGTGCACGGATTGCCCTCGACTCGCAGCCTTTCTCGCGAAAGGTAGAAAAGAGCATCCCGACTACTACTGCGCACCGGTTGCGCCGTTCGGCAGCCCTAAGGCGCGGCTGCTCATCATCGGACTTGCGCCCGGTTTTCACGGAGCGAACGCGACGGGCCGGCCTTTTACCGGCGATTTCGCGGGCGTGCTCCTGTATCGCACGCTGCATCGATTTGGATTCGCGAATCTGCCCGAATCTCATCATCGCGGCGACGGACTCGAGCTCATCGATTGTCGGATCACGAACTCCGTGAAGTGTGTTCCGCCCGAGAACAAGCCGACCCCGGCCGAGATCCGCACCTGTAATCGCTATCTGACAGCGGAACTTGAGCGCGAGAAGCCGGGACGCGTCCTGCTCGCACTTGGCACGATCGCGCACAACGCCGCGCTCCGAGCGTTGAAGCTCAAACCGAGCGCCTACGTCTTCGCGCACGGCGCGGAGCACGAGCTGCCGAACGAACACATTCTCATCGATTCCTATCATTGCAGCCGCTACAACACGCAAACGGGGCGGCTAACGGAGGAGATGTTCGCGGCCGTGTTCGCGCGCGCGAAGGCGCTGCTGAAAGCGAGGCGTTAGCGCGTCACGAAGCCATGGCGTTCGATCCCAAACCCTTCCTCGCCAACGTCAGTCAACGGCCCGGCGTCTATCGGATGCTCGCGGCGAATGGCGACGTGCTGTATGTCGGCAAGGCGCGCAACCTGAAGAATCGACTGACGAGCTACTTCGTCGGCAAGGCGCAAGCCGCGAAGACGATGGCGATGGTCTCGCAGATCGAGAACATCGAAGTGACGGTGACGGCCTCCGAGACTGAGGCGTTGCTGCTCGAATACAACTTGATCAAGCGCCATCGGCCGCGCTTCAACGTTACGCTGCGCGACGACAAGAGCTTCCCGTATCTCTACATCTCGACACACCACGAGTACCCGCGCATCAGCTTCTATCGCGGCAGCCGCAAGCTCCCGGGCCGTTTCTTCGGCCCTTACCCTAACGCGCGCGCGACGCGTGAAACCTTGTTGCTGCTCCAGAAACTGTTCTTGCTGCGGCCGTGCAGCGACGGCTTCTTCTCGAACCGCTCGCGTCCGTGCTTACAGCATCAGATCAAGCGCTGTTCGGGGCCGTGCGTTCGACTGATCTCGCCCGAAGATTATCGGCAAGATGTGAATGACGCGATCAAGGTGCTGGAAGGTCGAGGCGCGGAGCTCATCGACGAGCTCGCCTCGCGCATGGAGGAAGCGTCTCAGCAGCTCGAGTTTGAGCGCGCTGCGCGGCTGCGCGATCAGATCAACGGCATCAAGGCGATCCACTCGACGCAATCGGTGACGCGAAACGCGTCCGAAGACATCGACGCGGTCGCGCTCGTCTCTCACGGCAGCGATCATTGCGTATCCATCGTGTTCGTTCGCGGTGGGCGCAATCTTGGAAGCACGAACTTCTTCCCTCGACCCGGCATCGCGGAAGCAGGAGAGTTGTTGAGCGGCTTCCTCGCGCAGTACTACCTCGGACGCGATGCGCCGAGCGAAATTCTCATCGATCAGCCGATCGAAGATGCGGATCTTCTCGAAGCGACGCTCTCACAAAAGATGGAGCGCACGGTGCGGATTCGCTCCGGCGTACGCGGAGTTCGGTCGCGCTGGCTCGGCATGGCACGCGAGAACGCGGAGTTGGGCCTCAAGATGCGACGCGCAACGGAGGCGACCAGTAGCGAGCAACTGCAAGCCGTCGCTGAAACCTTCGGACTCCCGCAGCCACCGCAGCGGATCGAGTGTTTCGACGTCAGCCACACGATGGGCGAGCGGACCGTGGCATCGTGCGTCGTGTTCGGGCCTGAGGGCGCCATCAAGAGCGACTATCGACGCTTCAACATCGAGGGGCTCGCGCCCGGTGATGACTATGGCGCGCTACGACAGGCGCTCTCGCGCAGATATGCGCGCATCAAGAAGGGAGAGGCGCCCATGCCCGATCTATTGCTGATCGATGGCGGACCGGGCCAACTGGCAGAGGCCGTCAAAGTCCTGCAAGAGTTGGAGATCGAAGGCCTGCGTGTTGCTGGCGTCGCAAAAGGCGCCGATCGGCGTCCCGGACAAGAACGACTGTTCGTCCCCGAACAGCATGCACCGATCGTGCTACCGCCAGATTCTCCAGCGCTGCTGCTCATTCAGCGCGTGCGCGACGAAGCGCACCGATTCGCGATTACCGGCCATCGCCAGCGCCGGGCGAAAGCGCGTACACAATCGATTCTCGAGACCGTCCCAGGCTTAGGTCCCCGTCGACGCCGCGAGCTGTTGAAGCAGTTCGGTGGCTTGCAGGGCGTCGCGCGTGCGGGAATCGACGATCTCGCGAAGGTCCACGGCATCAGCCGCAAGCTCGCCCAGGCGATCTACGAGACGCTGCATGCATAGCGGCGCGCGCTCCTCGATGGCCAAGCGTGCCCCGCGCTCGGAAAAAATTCCTTACAATCGGCGCGTGACCTTCCCAATTGCAAACGTTCTGACCCTCGCGCGAATCATCATGATTCCGCTCGTCGTCGCGCTCTTCTACTTGCCCTTCAAGTGGTCGAACCCCGCGGCCGCAATCGTGTTCATTCTCGCTGCGGTCACGGACTCGCTCGACGGCTATCTAGCGCGCAAGTTGAGTCAGACGTCGGCGCTCGGCGCATTTCTGGATCCGGTCGCGGACAAGCTCATGGTAGCGACCGCGCTGATTCTGCTCGTGAGCTACGACCCGCCGATGCTCGAGTTCTTCGTCTTCGATCCGCACGTTCTGATTACGCTGACCGCGGCCGTCATCGTCGGCCGGGAGATCACGATTTCGGCGCTCAGGGAATGGATGGCGGAGATCGGGGCCCGAGGAAAGGTCGCGGTTTCATGGATCGGCAAATGGAAAACCGGGCTGCAGATGACGGGACTTTCGATGATGCTGTTCCGAAGCGACGTTTGGATCCTGCCCGCATTCGAAGTGGGCCTTTATTGCCTGGTGGCCGCAGCGGCGCTCACGCTCTGGTCGATGGTGGTGTACGTCAGAGCCTCGTGGCCCGATCTCACGAGGGAGTGAGGCAGCTTAGCGGCTCAGCCGACGATGCCGGATACGCCCTCGTCGAGCGAGCGTCGCGTGCTAATTCGCGCTCGCAAGCAACGGCTCCCAGCGCGCATGTTCCTTGAGCCGGCCGAAAAACGGCGACGTCAGAATCTCGAGCTTGGCCCAAATGGCAGCATGAGCTTCCTGCGCCGCGTCAGCAGCCAGCACCTGCTCGATGCCTTCCATCGCCCGTTCTGTATCGCCACGAAAAGCATGGACCTCCGCTGCCCAAATCTTCGAGGACAAATCTGCATCGGGTGCATTCGCTCGCGCGACGAGCTCGGCCAATGCAGCATCGGCAGCACGCACGTGACCTGCGCCATAGTAAGCGAGCGCTAGGCCCTGATCGCGCATCGCGCCCGCAGGCAATTGCTCGGCGACGCCAAGGCTCTCATCGAACCGTTGCTGAAGGGTCAAGACATTGGCAATGCTCAAGTCGATCGTCGCCAGTGTTGGGCTCAGATCTCTCGCATGCCTGAACTCAGCTTCTGCTTCCTTCAGTTCGCCCGCAGCCGCTAGATATCTTCCAAGATTCGCTCGATTCGGCGCGGACACCGGATCGACGGCCACGGCGCGGCGTTGCAACGCGATCGCGTCGTGCAGTTGGCCCTTCGCGATGGCCTTCGAGGCTGAGACGCTGAGTACGAGCGCGTCGGAAGGGTTCAATGCGATGGCTAACTTGCAGTGCTCCTCCGAGGTGCGCCAGTCGCCGAGCCACCAATAATATTGAGCCGCCCGAACGTGTACCTCAGGGATTCCGGGACCGAGAGAGAGCGCTTGCTCGACCGCCTGCAACCACGCTTTCTGGTGCCGTTGATCGGGAAGTTGTCCGGCATCGAGCACTGAGGAGTAAGTCCCAGCGAGGCCAGCCCAAGCGCGGGCATAGGTGGAATCCATCTGCAGCGCCTTATGAAAGTAGTTTCTCGCGCGCGCTACATCGGCGTCGCCCCGGCGATTCAAGAGGTGGCGACCGTATAGGTATTGCTCATAGGCCCGCTCGTCGGTCGTATCGACACCGTGCTGACCGACCGGCAATCTCGTGTGCAGCGAGGCCGATACGGCCGCGGCGATCTCGTCCTGAACTTTGAAGACGTCCGTTAGATCGCGATCATAGGTCTGCGACCACAGGTGTGCACTCGTCGCTCCATCGACGAGCTGGGCTGTGACGCGAAGACGCCGGCCCGACTTACGCACACTCCCTTCGAGAATATGTGTGGCATTCAGCTTTCGCGCGATCGCTGCGATATCGAGGTCCTGGCGATTCTTGAACGAGAACGACGAAGTCCGCGCAATGACGCGCATCGACGAGGATTGCGCGAGCAAGTTCAGAATCTCTTCCGAGAGGCCCTCTGCGAAATACGCTTGATCGTTCTCGCTGCTCATATCCACGAAGGGAAGGACCGCGAGCGACACGGCGGGCTCGCTCGTCGTCGCACCGTGGTCGGGCGCGACGGAATCGGGCCTGAGTAGCATGAAGAGTGCGCCGGCGAGCGCGAGGACCGCGACGGCTAGGGTCGCCGCGAGCGCGGCACGGCGCGCGGGGCGAGGTGGCTCGGACGCGCTCGTCCCGAGTTCCTCGCAAGTCGTGACCTCCGCGACGAAACGATAACCTCGTCCCGGCACCGTGACGATATATCGATGCTCGCCCGGCCGCTCGCCGAGTATGCGCCGCAGGGTGTGAATCGTTTGAGTGAGATTACTTTCTTCGACGACGACTTGAGGCCAGAGCGCCTCCATCAATGTACGTTTCTCGAGAAGCTCGCCCGCGTGTTCGACGAGATACAGCAAAGTGTCGAAAACTTTGCCAGTGACCTGCACGGGTTGGCCGCTCTCGCACGACGTCAGGATGCGTCGTTGCGGGTCGACTCGGAACGCGCCGAACTCGTACGTAAAACGTCCTGGCTGCGGATTCATGCCTGGGGCCTGCGGGCGTCCCATTTAGAACTCTTGAGCCGTGCCCAAGGAGTTTTGATTGCCCTGATAGCGATTCTAGCGCCGTGTCGTCACGTTGCCTCTCGGATTTTTGGACGGTGGCATGCGGCGTCACGACGAACATCAACGCTAATCGAGGCATCAACATGAGCAGCAAGAGAAGGGTCATTACTCGAGCAGGGTTCGCACTCGCAGCAACCGCTCTGACGGGTTTGAGCGCCGCCCCCGTGCAAGCGGGTGGGCATCATGGCGTTTCGCGCTGGAGCACCGCCGTCGCCGTCACGGAACTGAACACGTCAGCCGGGGAGGGCTGTCCGATCGAAACGGAGGACGGCTTGTCCATTTTCATAGCATCGAACCGTACGGGTACCGCAGGCGAGAACGACATCTGGGCGGCCGATCGCGCCACGATCGATTCGCCGTGGGGAGAAGTCAGAAACTTGGGAGAACCCATCAACACGATGTGGGCAGACTTTTGTCCGACACCGGTGATGGGTCGTTATCTTTTCTTCGTGTCCGAACGACCGGGTGACGGCACCGGCCCGGTGCCCTGCGGCGGGGGCGACATGTATCTCTCGCGGCAGAGCCCGGCAGGAGGCTGGAGTGCTCCGGAGATGCTCAAGTGCGCACCTCACGGACCCAATACCTCCGGAGGCGAGCGCAGTCCTTCGCTCGTGGAGACTTGGCACGGTACTTATCTCTTCTACTCGACGAATGGCGGCGGCGCCAATCAAGACATCTACGTGAGCCAACTCGGACCGCGAGGATTCGGAAAGGGTAAGAGGATCGCGGAGCTCAGCACGAAGGACTACGAGGACATCATGCCGAACGTCCGCGTGCGCGAAGACGGCGCTCTCGAGATGGTCTTCAGTTCCAATCGTCCAACGTGGGGAGGAAAGCAAGCTGCGTTCGGCGGACAGGACGTGTACGTCGCCTATTCCTGGTGGCCGACCAAAGGGTGGAGCGCGCCGCAGAACCTCGGGCCCGCCGTCAACACGGCCGGCGTCGAGCAGCGCGCAACGCTATCGCATGACGGTCAGCGCCTGTACTTCGGCCGCAATGGCGACATCTTCACGAGCAACCGTAAAGGCGGCCGCTGACGGCACGCGGCGAGGAGTGGAGGCTAGGGTCGGAATCGAACCGGCGTAGACGGCTTTGCAGGCCGCTGCATGACCACTCTGCCACCTAGCCTCAGGTGGACCTAACGAAGGCGAATAATCCTGTCCCCTAAAGCGAGAACCCCGGGATGAGCCCGGGGTTCGTCAGAAACTGGAGCGGGAAACGAGGCTCGAACTCGCGACCTCAACCTTGGCAAGGTTGCGCTCTACCAACTGAGCTATTCCCGCGTACGCCTTCGGGCGCAAGGACGCCCCAAAGAGGAGGCGATATTCTATGGACGCACAGACAGGTGTCAAGAAAACTCACTCGGCTCACGCGCCGAGCCGCCGGCCTCGGCGACGTGCTCGATCTCGCGCGGCGGCTCGTCCACGGAGAGAGAGGACACGGGATCGCTGCAGGGGAACGTTGCAGCCAGCGCCTCATCGAGCATCGCCTCTTCGTGCGATCGCATCCGATTGAAGTCGTTATCCACGTACCGTGAAGCGGTGAACGGGGTCGTGAAGTGTCGATTGTGCGTTTCCATTACCTACCTCGCTCGCGCTCGTAAGAGCGCTCAATAGAAGTTACGTGCTCGCCACGGACTCCGCCGAGAAGGTCGGCGCACGCAGGATCTCGTGCGCAGAACGCTCGGGGAACAGTAGCACATCGCACACGCGTGTCCGCAAGGCGGAGAGTGCGGACAACCTCGGCAAACTGCGTAGTCGCAACGGGTTTCGGCTCACGCCGGCGACCAACAACTGTGGTTTCTTTCCTTTCTTGATGCGCGACATCAACGCACGCGGCGTTGCATCGGCTCCCAAGATTTCGAAGCCCATCAAGTGCAGACCTGCATCTTCGATGGCTTCCCGCGTGCTTCGATTCACGAAGCGATTTAACCGCTGCGCGAGTGACGCATTTCCACGTGGCCATTGCGCGAGCCGCAGCGCCGCCCGTTCTCTAGTGGGCAAGAACGGGACGAAGCTCACGTGCGCCGTGCTGAACAAATCGAACTGATCCGCGAGCTGCACGCCCAAGCTCGCACTGCGGCCTGCGACGAACGTCACGGCGTTATAGTCGCGCTTCGCATCCGTATTGATCACGAGCACCGGTCTGCGCACGCGATGAGCGATGCGTTCGGCGGTCGACCAGGCGAGCGGGTTGCTCAAGCGGCTGCGATGAAGTCCGAGCACGACGAGATCCGCGCCCCAACTCAGCGCCGCTCGCGCGATCGTGGCATACGGCGGGCCCACACGTACCGAGAGCTCTGGCTTCACGCGAAGCTGTGCGAACTGCCGCGCGTGCCACTGCAGCGCACTCTGCGCTCGGTCCGCGCGACGACCGGTAAGTCGCAGCGGCACGTCGTCGCCGACGACATGCAGCAAGAGCGCGCGTCCATCGAGCGCTTCGGACAGGTTCATCGCTCGTGCAATCGCGTATTCCGACTTGGACGACAAGTCGGTCGCGCACAGAATCTTCGGACGGAACGCCGCCCGCGAAGGCGGCGCATGAAGGGCATATTGCGTGGGCTGGCGGTTCGCTGAAAGCATCATGGTGTCGATACTCAACCTCGTGTTATCTGTTCGGATTAGGTGAGCGCCGATCACACCGGCCGCCTGGACTTCGTTTGTCTGGCTTGCTCTTTACGGTGCTCCTTTCTTCAAGCTGTTCATGCTGAAGATTTCGGTACGCTCTTCTCTCGTTAAATGTTCAGGAGCGGCGCACCGCTCGCACTTGCGCCGGATCCGGCAAGCGGATCTCGGGTGCGCGGCCGCGTGAACTGTCGGTCCTCGCGGCGCGCCACAGTGCTCGGCACCGCCAAGATGTCGCAGCTCAGTCGGCTCAACACCTGATGGGCGACGCTGCTGAGCAGCATGCGCTTCAACATGAACCAACGACTCGTGCCGATCACGAGCAATTCCGGATGCACCTTCTCGACGATGTGTTCGATGGCATCCAGCGGGCGTGCGGGCTCTGCGGAGATACTCACTCGCGAGAGATCGAAGCCGGCGTCCTCGAGCTCGGGCGTCAACTGAGCATGGACGAGCGCAGACCATCGGCGCTTGTAGGCCTCGAGCTGCTTCGCGGCCGTGATCTCATCGGCGGTCATGCCGCTGACCGGCGGATCGAACGCATGGACGAACCACGAGTAGGCGCCATTCAGTATCCCCATGCGCGCGACGGCTTGCGCGGCGCGCACGGAGGTCTTCGATAGATCCGTTGCCACAGCCACTTGCGTGTACTCGGCGATAGGCTCGTTGCTCACGAACAGCACCGGGCAGTTGACCGAACGCAGAATGCGCTCGGCGGTCGTTCCCATGAATTTCTCGTAACGGCGCGCGACCGGTGCGGCGAGCACGATCATGTCGGCGCTGCATTGCTTCGCGATCTCCGGGATGACCTTGAGCGGCTTGCCGAGATGAATCTCGACGCGTGCCGATTCAGGCGAGTGCGCCATCGCTCGCTCTGCCTGCACCATGAGCCGCACGCGCGCACGATTGGCCTTGAGCTGCATCACGCGCTCCGGCTGCTGATCGCTCACGACGTGCACGAACAGCACATCGGCATTCATCTGTTTGGCCAGAATCGCCGCGCGCTTCACCGCGCGATCGGAGCGCGGCGTCATATCGCTCGCGCACAGGAGTCTCTTGCGAACGAACGGAATGACGTTCGTTTCGATTGAGGCGCCTAAGTCACCAAGAAGATTCGTCATATTTCATCTACTCCAGCAAAGTGCCTATGCTGCGATCCGTTCGCGCGAACCCGGCATGGGATCGTCGGGCGATTTTTCCGCTTGCGTGACCGACTCGATCCTCAATCGGCGCAAGCCGCCGGGCATGGTCCATTCGACTTCGTCTCCCTCGCGGAATCCGAGTAATGCGGTGCCGAGCGGAGCGAGCACCGAGACGCGCCCGTTCGCGAGATCTGCTTGGCTCGGCAGCACGAGTTGATAGGTCGTGCGGAGATTCGTTTCGACGTCGCGAACCTGCACGCGGGAATCCAGCGTGACGACGTCGGCAGAGAGTTGCTCCATCTCCACGATGGCTGCGCGCTCGATCTCATCCTTGAGGTCCAAGAGATTCTCGCGGTCCATGACCGAGAGCGAGGCATAGGTGCCGAACAGCGCACGCAGACGCAGCAGGTCTTGTTTGCTGAGCACGATTCTCTTGTCCATACGCAGTACTCCAATCAATGTGAAAACGCAGGCGCTCGGCCGCGCAGATTGGTTTTACCGCGCAAGGACGGTTAGGTCTATTAGAATTCTTCTAGCCCGCGGTTAGCTTAATACTAAGTGTTTGGGCAAAGTTCCAGGTCCACCCAGATCGGCTCAAAATGCTGGAAATTCGCGGCTAAATCACGCCGAACGCGAGCATCGCTTCTGCAACTCTGCGGAACCCGACGACGTTTGCGCCTAGCACGTAGTTGCCAGGGCTGCCGAACTCGGCTGCCGCGTCGTGGCACTCCCGATGAATCCTTCGCATGATCTCCTGCAGGCGCCGTTCCGTGTGCTCGAACGTCCAGGCGTCGCGACTCGCGTTCTGCTGCATCTCGAGCGCGGACGTTGCGACGCCACCCGCGTTCGCGGCCTTGCCTGGGCCAAATGCGACACCAGCATCGAGGAGAAGGCGAATGCCTCCGGGTGTCGTCGGCATGTTTGCCCCTTCACCCACGACCATGCAGCCGTTCTTGATCAGTGCACGTACGTCCTCGTCCGCAAGCTCGTTCTGCGTCGCGCAGGGCAGGGCGACCTCACAGGGAATGCTCCACAACGCACCCGCCTTCAGCACCTGTGCGCTCGGATGCGCCTTCGCATACTCTCGGAGCCTGCGCCGCTCGACCTCTTTGAGCTTCGTAAGCGTCTCGAGATTGATGCCCTCGGGATGGTAGACCGCGCTATCCGAATCCGAACACGCGACGACTTTCGCGCCGAGCATTTGCAGCTTCTGGATCGCGTAGATGGCGACATTGCCGGAACCGGAGACGACGCAGGTTTTTCCTTCCAGCGTCTCGCCGCGCGCCTTCAGCATCTCTTCGACGAAGTAGACGAGTCCGTAGCCGGTCGCTTCGCGGCGCACGAGCGCGCCGCCCCAGTGCGGACTCTTGCCCGTGAGCACGCCGGACTCGTAGCGATTCGTGATGCGCTTGTACTGACCGAATAGATAGCCGATCTCGCGCGTCCCGACGCCGATATCGCCTGCAGGCACGTCCGTGAACTCGCCGATGTGACGATAAAGCTCCGTCATGAAGCTCTGGCAGAAGCGCATCACCTCGTTGTCGGAGCGGCCCTTCGGATCGAAGTCGGCGCCGCCCTTCGCACCACCGATTGGCATCCCGGTAATCGCGTTCTTGAACACCTGCTCGAAGCCCAAGAACTTGACGATGCCGAGATACACGGACGGATGAAACCGCAGCCCGCCCTTGTACGGACCGAGCGCACTGTTGAAGCCCACGCGAAAACCCCGATTGATCTGCACGACGCCGCGATCGTCCTGCCAAGGCACGCGGAAGATGATCTGGCGTTCGGGTTCGCAAATGCGTTCGATGATCTTTTGATCCGCGTACTGCGGGTGTTTGCGCAGAACGGGCTCCAACGATTCGACGACTTCACGAACCGCTTGGTGAAATTCTGTTTCGCCGCGATTGCGGCGGATGACGTCGTCGATGATCTGTTCGATGCGGGCGCGAATGGTGGGCACTATGGACTACTCGTGATGAAGCAACGTGTGGTGCGAATCGCAGGGACGAGCGCGCCTTCGAGCGCAAACGATCTTGCGAGGGAAGCGGTGCGAGCGGGCTTTACGGAAGAACGCGTACGCGGCCGCGGGGTTCACCCCGGGCGCGTTTCAACGAGCTACGCCCGGGGATGAGAGCCCTGGATGAGGCGCCCCGAGGAATGCAAGCGGCAGAAAGCGAGACTGACAGCGCACATCTTTGCAGCATAGTAATTTGCGAAGCCGAGTCAAGGCGCGAAGGCTTGCAAATCGGATCTCGTGAGCTATAACTCGCGACATGACGCTCGCGCCCCCCAATAACCTGCTGAGCCCAGACGATGGCGTCGCGTGCGCGCAGGTTGCCCTCTCGAATCGCCGGTGTCCGATCGTCATCTTTCCTTCGCTCGCCCGGCTTTCGCGCGCGTAAGCGCCGAAGCCGGGGCTCCTGACACGCCGACGAGCGACGTCGGCAGACCTCAATTGCAGGAGAGAGCGATGTATTCCCGTTTTCCGATTCAGTGCGAGTGCTCGTATAGCAGAGATCGATTCAATCTCGCCTTCGCGCGTAAGGCGATGGAGTTTTTGCGCCCCGGGAAAGAGCTCGTGCTCGAACCCTCGCCGCGCGGCCTGACACTGCTTGCTGAAACGGAGATGGCGCTCGAACGGCCGATCGCCGTACTGAAAGACGTGTATGGCGACGAAGTTCGCGTCGGACCGCCGACCGTGCGCTATCACGAAGGTGCGCAGGTCGAAGAACCGTACATGGGCTTACGTATCCGCTGTCAATCGCCGCACTTCGAGCGACTCAAAGGCGATCTCGTTCGCAGAGGTGCCGAGCTCAACGATGCTGAACGCAATGACATCTGCGGCGTGCTACGCGCGACGGCGCCGCTGGCCGCACTCGTCGGCTATCCCGCGCACGTAAGAGCATCCACCGGTGGCACTGCACAGCTGGTCATGTGGTTGAGCCACTACGCGCCAGTCACCGACTCTCCACCGGGAGGAGATGCCGCATAGCGTGCGGCAGAGGCCAACTCTCCTCAGCTCGCGACGGTTAACTTGCGAACAGTTCGGAGGCTTTGTCGAGAATGGCGATCACCGCTGGATGTTTGAGCTTACGCTCGGTGGAAATCGCATAGAACTCCGCGCGCACTTTGCCTGCACTCCCGAGCACGACGAAGCCGGACTCCTTGCGAAACTGCTCGGCCAACACATCCGGTACCGGTGCGACGCCGCTGCCGTGCCGTGCGAACTCTCGCAGCAATGCATAGTCCTCGAACTCTCCGACGATGTAGGGCCGCACGCCTTGCTTATCGAGCCACAGATCGAGCGAGCCGCGAATTGCCGTATCGTCCGTTGGCAACAGCATCGGGACGCCATTCAACGATTTCGGGAAGTTGCCGCTCAGCCGCTTCGCGAGTGCTGGCGCCGCCATCCACGATTCACCGCAACTGCCGAGGAGATGGTTGTAAGCACGCACGTTCAAGCTCGGTGTCGCTGGCGCATCGGAGATCACGACGTCGAGCTCATGGGTCTGCAGTGCCGCGTGCAGATGCGCGATCGTGCCTTCGCGGCAGATGAGTTGCACGGGATGCTTCAGCGCGAAGACACCGTCCAGTAGACGGCGCACGATCTCCTTCGGCACGACATCATCGACGCCGACCGAGAGGCGCATCGGTCGATGCGTCGGCCGCTGCGCGAGCGCACTCAGCAAATCGCTGCCGAGCCCGAAGATCTCTTCCGCGTAGGTGAACACGAGGCGCCCCGTCTCGGTAGGCACGAGCGTGCGACCTGACTTCATCAGCAGCTTCTCGCCGATGCGCTCCTCGAACGTGCGCAACTGCGCGCTCACGGTCGGTGCGGACAAACTCAGCTCCTCACAGGCTTGCCGCAGACTGCCGGTGCGCACGACAGCCCAAAAATAGAGGAGGTGCTGGTAGTTCAGCCGCGGAATGTGGAGCGACATAAGGGGAACCTTTTCTCTAAGTATCGACGAGAATAATTCTAATAGATCTAACGACGCTTGTTGCGTAAAAAGGGGCCGGTCCCTGCGACCGGGGGAGGCGTGCGCCTCGGAGTCACGAAATACCCTCATCGGAGGATCGCCGTAAATGAGATCAGCTCTCCGTCGTACGCGCTCGCGCCGCTCGGATGCGCACGCGCATTCCGTATTGAATCTCGAACTAGTGAGTCAGGAGAGCTCTGCGAGAGTGACTACACAGCCGAGCACGTCGGCCAACCAGGACTTCTTCATCGAACGCGCCGGCGTGCGCTGTGCCGGTGCGCATTTGATCATCGACCTGTATGACGCGAACAAACTCGATGATCTCGAGTTGATGGAGCACACGTTGAGAAAGTGTGTCGACGCGGCAGGTGCCACGTTGCTGCACATCCACTTGCACCCCTTCGAACCGAACGGAGGAGTGAGCGGCGTTGCCGTACTCGCCGAAAGTCATATCTCAGTTCACTCTTGGCCCGAGCACCACTATGCCGCGTTCGATATCTTCATGTGCGGACAGGCGCGTCCGGAGCGCTGCATCGAGGTGTTGCTGGAAGCGTTTACGCCGCGGCGCGTCGCGATCGAAGAACTGTTGCGAGGTCGAGTGTGACGATGCAAGCGCGAGCGAGCGAGATGATCCATGACACGCTGACGCCGACCGTGCGTGTGTCCTACGACGTCAGCCAAGTTCTCGTGCAGACGAGCACGCCGTATCAGGATGTCGTGCTCATCGACAATCACCGGTTCGGGCGCGTTCTACTTCTCGATGGCGCTACTCAACTCACGACGGCGGACGAGTTCATCTATCACGAGATGCTCGCGCACGTTCCGATCTTCTCGCATGGCGACGTCCAAGACGTTCTCATCATCGGCGGCGGCGATTGTGGACTCGCGGAGGAGGTGCTCAAACACAAGGGCGTCCGCAGAGTCGTCCAAGTGGAGCTCGACGGGTGCGTCGTCGAGATCTCGCGTCGGCACCTCGATGAGATCAATGCAGGGGTTTTCGCGGACGAGCGCTTCCAGCTCATCATCTCCGACGGTGCCGCGTTCATCGACGGCATCGACGAGCGATTCGACTTGGTCCTCGTGGATTCGACCGATCCCGTCGGAGAGGCTTCCAAGTTGTTCAGCGGCGAGTTCTACGAGAAGGTTCGCCGCTGTCTACGAATGCGCGGTGTGCTCGTCGTACAGGCGGGCACGCCTTTCCTGCAGCCGCAGGAGTTCTCATCGACGATGCGCAATCTTGCTCGCGTGTTCCGATATCCGAGCTGCTATTTGCTTGCCTCGCCGAGCTACTTCGGCGGCCATCTCGCGCTAGGATGGGGAAGCGACAGCGTGTCGCCTGCATCGGTATCGCTCGACGCGATCAGATCGCGGCATGCCAAGGCCGATTTGAAGCTGCGTTACTACACGCCCGAAGTCGATCGGGCCGCATTCGCACTGCCAGGCTACATCAACGAGCTCGTGAGCCCCGCGATTCGACGATGATGGGGGGAGTTCAAGCTCTATGCCTCGCACTCACGCGAGGGCTCTTACCGGCGAAACCACCTTCGAGTCGGTGCAAGTCTCTGAAGACGCGGGCTCGACGATTGGAAGCGTGAAGCGGAAGGTCGCGCCGCCGCCCGCGCTTTCCACCCAGATTGATCCGTGGTGAGCCTCGACGATGCCTTTCGCAATAAATAGACCTAGACCCGTTCCTTTAACCTGCGATGCACTCGCTCGCCAGAACCGATCGAAGAGTCGGGCTTGCTGTTCTGTCGGGATGCCGGGGCCTTGATCGCTGATCGAGAAGCGCATCCACTCTCCTTGTTGCACGGCCTCGAGCACGATCGTGCTGTCGGCAGGAGAGAAGTTGAGTGCGTTGGCGAGTAGGTTGGAAAGCACTTGGAGCACTCGGTCGCGGTCGGCGTGCACGTGCGGCGTGTCTTTGCGATCGAACGTGCAGTGCAGGGTGATTTGCTTCGCCGTGGAGAGCGGCAAGAACACGTCCATGATCGTATCGATGATGCTTGCGACCGGACAAGGAGCGACACGAACAGACAATCGTCCCGCCTCGATGGTTGCGACATCGAGCATCTCCTTGATGAGATGATCCATGCGAGAGGCAATGCTCGTGATCGATTCTGCCTGCTGCTTCGCCATGGGCAAAGTCGCGATCCGTTGCACCAGAGCGGCCTTTATCGCGATCGCGTTCAACGGATTGCGCAGCTCGTGAGCCACGACACCGAGGAGTTCTTCGCGTGCATTGGCTGCATTCCGCGCCGCCCTCAGCGCCAGGCGCTCTGCGCGGTAGGCACGCGCGAGCTGAAGTGCGAAGTAGGTCGTGATGACCGATCCTACGAGGATCAGCATGGCGACCAATCCATACATCCAAGAGGTGAGCTCGCGTCGTTCTTGGGCGGCATGATGGTAGAGAACGTCCATCGCTGCTTCCTTACGCTGAACCAAGTCGTCGAGCGAGGCGGCGAGCTCTCGCTTGATGGGCAGGACGTCCCTATCGAAGCGCCGAAGCAACTCGGACGCGCCAACATGCGTTCGAGCAGTGATGAGCTCTTCATGAGCTCGGTCGAATCGCTCCGACAAGGTATCGAGCCTGGAGATGGAAGCTGTTTCGCCGTGCGTTCTCGCCCAAGCCGACAGGCTTTGAACATTCGCGCGCATCTCCGCACGCGCGCCACTCAACTTGGCGAGGAGCGCCGGATCCTCGGTGATGAAGTAGCCTTTCCCGATCGAGATGATGAGCTCTACGTTCCATCGCAAGCGCTCTGCGAGCGTGATTTGAAGCTCCTCCGCACGCACCTGCTCGAGCTGCGAGGTCGCTGTCGAGTTGAGCCGCGCAATGCACAGCGCCATGGCAGCGCCGAGCAAGAGCGTTGCGGTGAGCCCACCCGCCATCGCCTTCGTACGGAAGCGGACCATGTGTTCGATCCCGGCCCGTGCGCAGTTCTTACCAAACCGCAACGAGCAATACTAAAAAGGCAGCGAGCCCGGCAGTGATCATCCAGAGCGGATTGACCTGCGTCTCGTGATCCTCAGAGTGCGTGGTGTCCGCTCGTCTGCCGGCCGACTCGGGCGCCTGAGAGACGAGGTGTAAGGGATCGTGCAACGATGAAGTTTGGTGCACGTTGTGAGACTTGCGCATGATCGCTTTCTCCCCACGGTTGAATGTGGTTGCAAAGACAGTAGGAGTGCTCCTGATATCAGGCAAGCGAAGAATATTGGCCCGTCAAATCGGCTCTACCGATATGAGATCGCCTGCGCTGGGCGGCGCCGCAGCGTCTTCTGTTTGTCGCACCTATCGGGTTCATAGATAGTTCGCGTGAATATTCATCACTTGCAGGATCAGGAGGGCGGTGCAGACTGACTTTCGATGTTCGCCGACCGATGAGAATCTCGGCACCGTGCCGTGCGTGCAAAGATGACTGATAGCGCCAAATCGTATGAAGGAGCTCACGAGATGCGAGCGCCATCTCCCGGTAGCACGGTCGGATCGCGACTGCGCACGCGTAAGCCAAAGGAAGGACGTCTGTTCACCGATGCGCCATTCCACCTTGAAGCGACGGTGCGCGTGCTCCAGCGACGTGCGTGGAATCGCGTCGATCTATGGGAACACGACGCGTACGTTCGCGTGATTCACTCGACGCAGGGTCCGGTATTGGTGAAGGTGTGGAACGCAGGCGGAATCGGCAATCCCGACCTTCGATACACCATCCTGGCTGGCCGACATTCGCTCGCAGCGCACGCCAGGATTCGGTCAGGGTTCACACGCATTCTTGGACTCGAGGCGGACGCTGCCGCGCTCGCGCGTGTCGCGCAGGTGGAGAGTGCACTGACGCCAACTGTGCGTGCACTACGAGGGATGCGCCCGCCGCGCTTTGCTACATTGTTCGAGTCATTCGCGAGCGTCATCCCATTCCAGCAGCTCAGCATCGATGCCGGGCTCTCTATTCTCAGCAAGCTGATCGAGCGGTTTGCCGAGCACGTTGTGTATGAGGGGCGGCAGTACTTCGCTTTCCCAACGCCAAATGCCGTGGCGGAGGCTCCAACCGATGAGCTACAAGCTTGCGGCTTGAGCCGGAAGAAGGCGCAAACGCTCCAGGGTATCGCTCGCGCCATTCAGTCGAGAACACTGACTGAATACAGTCTCGTTCGGTTGACGACGCGAGAAGCCCTCGAGCGTTTGGTTCAGTTGCCTGGCGTCGGGCCATGGACCGCAGGGCTCGTGCTGCTGCGAGGCTTAGGCAGGACCGATGTCTTTCCCGCGGGTGATGCTGGCGCAGCGCGCTCGCTTCGCAAGCTCTTACCGATCGACGATCAATCGTCCATCGAAGAGACGGTAGGGGCCTTTGGAGACGTCCGAGGATATTTATACTTCTGCTGTCTCGGTGCGAGTCTGCTGGAGAAGGGCCTCATCCGTGAGGCCACGAAAAGCTAAGCGCCAGCGGCCTTCGCGAGCGGGATCGGACGTTGAAAGTCCCGGCCCGCCAGCATCGCGGGAACGACTCCTTCGCGCACGAGGAAATCTCCGAAGCGCTCTCCTTCAATTCGCCCCGCGGCGTACGCGCCGAGCAATTTCCGCAGTGTTTCCAGGATCTGCTGCTCGCCGACATTCTCGAGATGAAGCGCGTTCAGCCGATCACCGTTCGCACTCGCGCCGAGGTACAGGTTGTACTTACCCGGGCCTTTCCCAACGAGTGCTATCTCCGCCAAGTACGGACGTGAACAGCCATTCGGGCAGCCGCTCATGCGCATCGTGATCGGCGTGCGCTCGAGCCCGAGCTCTTCGAGCGTCTGACCGAGCTTCGAGATCAGCGTCGGCAGATATCGCTCGCTTTCAGCCATCGCGAGGCCGCACGTCGGGAAGGCGACGCACGCCATTGAATGCAGACGAAGCGCAGTCGACGTAAGATCGTTCTCGATTCCATGTGAGCGCAGTAGCGTTGCAATGCGCGCACGATCGCCGTCTTCGACACCTGCGATCGTGATGTTCTGATTCGTCGTGAGTGCGAACACGCCGGTGTGAACGCGGGCGATCTCGCGCAGGCCGGTCATGAGTTCATAACCGGGCCGATCGGATACGCGACCGTTCTCGATGAAGAGGGTGTAATGCCAACGACCCTCGGCACCCTGATACCAGCCGTAGCGATCGGATGAGGTTTCGAACGCAAACTCGCGGGCCGGTTGCAGAGGGAAACCCGTGCGCTGCGCGAGCTCTGACTTGAACCACTCGACGCCACGATCCTCGATCGTGTACTTGAACCGCGCGTGTGCTCTGTCCTTGCGGTCGCCGTAGTCGCGCTGAATGCAGACCGTGTGCTCAGCAACCGTGATGACTTGTTCTGGCAGGCAGAAGCCGACGACATCGCTCAAGCGCGGATACGTGGCCGGCACTTTGTGCGTCATGCCCATGCCGCCGCCCACGAGGACGTTGTACCCCTCGATGCGCCCGTCCTTCACGATCGCAATGAAGCCCAAGTCGTGCGCGAACACGTCGATGTCGTTGTGAGGCGGAATCGCAAGGGCGATCTTGAACTTGCGCGGCAGATACGTGCGACCGTACAAGGGCTCTTCTTCGGCCGGCGGAGGACTCGCGGCGGGCTGCTCCAGTAGGATCTCTCGATACGCGCCAGTTCGGTGCAAGAGATGCTGTCCGATGCGCTGCGCAAGCTCGCTGACTTCTGCGTGCGCTGGCGAAAGCAGCGGGTTCGCAGTACAGATGACGTTGCGATTGTCATCGCCGCATGCTGCGATCGTATCGAGCCCCGCTGCGGCAATGCTCTGTATGTGGCGCTTCAACACCGGCTTGAAGACACCGTGGAATTGAAACGTTTGGCGTGTCGTCAGCCGCAGGGAACCGTTGGCGGTCTCGCACGCCGCAGCATCGAGCGCGAGCCACTGCTGCGGTGTGCACACACCGCCTGGTAGGCGCACACGTACCATAAACTGGTACTGAGGCTCGAGCTTCGCCCGACGACGTTCTTCGCGCAGATCGCGATCGTCCTGCTGATAAATGCCGAAGAACTTGAGCAGCTTCGTATCGTCGTCCGTCACGGCGCCCGTGACGGGATCGGCGAGACTCGCCTCGATCGTGCCGCGTAGATAGTGACTGTCGAACTTGAGCTGCTCGTTGTCGTGCAGCTCTGAAAGGGGCCGTGACAGATCGGCCTTTCGCTCCAGAGTCATTTAGTACACATCTCGCTGATATCGTCGCGCGCGCTGCAGCTCCAACAGTTCCTCAGCAGCACGCTCAGCCGAATGCCCGCCATGCTCCTGCAGAATCGCGAGGAGGGCATCCTGAACGTCAGATGCCATGCGCGTGGCATCGCCGCAGACGTAAACGTGCGCGCCGTCTTGCAGCCATTCGTAGAGCTCGCGTCCATGCTCTCGCATGCGGTGTTGGACGTAGATCTTGTCGGTCTGGTCCCTCGAGAACGCGAGCTCAATGCGATGCAGGGCGCCGCGCTTGCGATAGTCGAGCCACTCCGATTGATAAAGAAAGTCCGAACGGAAACGACGCTCTCCAAAGAAGAGCCAACTCTTGCCGCGTGCTCCGAGCGCTTCGCGCTCGGCGATGAAGCCGCGGAAAGGCGCGACGCCCGTTCCCGGACCGATCATGACGATCGGCAACGTCGGATCTTGCGGCAATCGGAAGTTCGGATTGCGATGCAGGTAGATCGGCGCGACCGCATCGTCGCCCTCCATATCCGCGAATTGCTTTGAAGCCACGCCGTAGTGAGTCGCACCGTTCAGCTCGAACTGAGCGAGGCCCACGGTTAGATGCACTTCGTCCGGTGTCGCGCGCGCGCTCGACGCAATCGAGTAAAGACGCGGAGCGAGCGGACGTAGTAGGGAGACGAACTCTCCCGGATTCAAATCGCTCGGTGCGTACTCGCGAAGAAAATCACTGAGCTGGAGGTTGCGAGCGAAGTCGATGCTCGCCGCGCGTTCGGCTTGTCCGAGGCGCGTGAGATACTTGTCCGCGAACGTTCGCGTCACGAGGCCGATATCGCAGCCCTGCAGCACTTCGCGCAGTGGAAGAAGTGCGCCTTCATGGGAAATTGGCGTCTCGGCAGAGTAGGGCAGAACGGAAAGAAGCGCCTCGACACGCTCGGCGGCGTTGCGGACGACAACACCGATCGCGTCGCCGGGCTCGTAGTGAATCCCCGAGCCTTCGAGCGAGAGTTCGATGTGCCGCACGTCCTTCTCCGAATCGCGCGCTGTGAGGCGCTGATTCGCGAGCACCGGCGCGAGAAAGGGATTCTTACGCGTATAGGCCGTTGCGACCGGCGCAAGCGTCGGCTCGAGTATGCTCTGCTGCTGCGCAGGAACCGACGCGTGCTCGCTCGCGAGCCGGGCTACGACGGCATCGATCCATTCGCGCGCGCTCTGCTCGTAGTCGACATCGCAATCGACTCGCGCCTGCAGCGACTCTGCACCCAGCGACGCGAGCCGGACGTCGAACTGCCGCCCCGTCTCGCAAAAGCGCTCATAGCTGGAGTCGCCGAGCGCGAGCACGGAGTACTTGAGGTGTTTGAGCGGAGGGGCTTTACGGCTGTGAAGCAGTTCGTGGAGCGCTGCGGCACGATCCGGCGGATCGCCTTCGCCGTGGGTGCTCACGATCACGAGTAGGTTGCGGGCTTCCTGCAGATGACTCTTTCGACAATCCAGCATGTCGACAACGACATGTGGGACGCCGCGCATCGACAGCGCCTCGCCCACTTGCGCGGCCAATCGCTCGCAGTTGCCGCTCTGCGAGCCGTAGAGCACGGTGACGATGGGATCGGTAGACGGAATCGAAGCGGGCGCCGTTGCTGCGAACGCAGCGGTTGCACCGACACTCCCCGCGAGATAACCGCTGAGCCACAAGCGTTGCTGCGCGGTGAGCGGCTGCACCACACGCTTCAACGTTTGAACGGCTGACGCATCGAATGGCGCCGCCGACCACGGGTCGACGGACGCCGCCAAATCGCGCACCAGCTCTTTCGAGGGCATGCTCATGTTCGAGAGACGTCGCCTTCGTTAGCTCGGCAGCTTCACAGTGCGAAGGTACGGACGCTGCTCGTTCCAGCCCTGCGGGAACAGCTTGCGTGCATCGTCATTCGAGAGCGAGGGCACGATGATCACATCGTCGCCGGGCTTCCAGTTCACAGGCGTGGCAACCTTGTGCGTGTCCGTGAGCTGCAGCGAATCGATGACGCGCAGGATTTCCTCGAAGTTGCGTCCCGTGCTCGCCGGATAGGTGATCGTTGCGCGAATGACCTTCGCCGAATCGATGATGAAGACGGAACGAACCGTGAGGGTGGCGCTCGCCTTCGGATGCAGCATCCCGTAGAGATTCGCGACCGTACGGTCGGCATCACCGATCAGCGGAAAGCGGGGACGGGCGCCTTGCGTCGCTTCGATATCGTCGGCCCAGCGCTCGTGATCGCTTACCGCATCGACCGACAAACCGATCACCTTCACATTGCGCTTCTCGAACTCGGGGCGGAGCTTCTCGGTGAAGCCGAGCTCAGTCGTGCATACGGGCGTGAAGTCTTTCGGGTGCGAGAACAGCACGCCCCATGACGATCCAAGCCATTCGTGGAACTTGATCGGGCCTTGGGTCGTGGTCGCAGCAAAGTCCGGAGCGGTATCGCCAATCTGTAGCGCCATTGTTGGTCTCCTCTTCTGGCACGCAAAACTAATCAGGATGGGGTCCGGAGCCTAACACCTCACAATGTGATACGAATAAATGTCTTAGGCTTGAGCATATGCAGTTTGGGAATCAGTCCCGCGTTCTTGCTACGCCGCTGGACGCGCGTAGGCCCGCTGTAAGAGGATTCGCGGCGCAGGCCCCTACGTGAGGCCGGAGAAAGCATGTCCTCCAAGAACAAGCCTCGGGTCACCAAGAAGCAATACGAAACGCTCGCCACCTTCCGGTACGAGCTGCGGCGTTACTTGCGCTACAGCGAGGAGGTCACGCGCAAGCACGGGGTGACGCCGCTGCAGTACCAACTGCTGCTGCAGATCAAGGGCTATCCGGACCGCGAGCAGGCGACGATCACCGAGCTTGCCGAGCGGCTGCAGGCGAAGCATCACGGCGTCGTCGCGCTCATCACGCGATGCGAAAGCCTCGGCCTCGTGGAACGCCGGGTGGATGAAGAGGACCGACGGCGCGTGCTCGTGCGACTGACGGACAAAGGTGAGAAGCGCCTGGAGCGGCTTGCGGAACTCCATCGAAGCGAGCTGCTCAGTTTGCAAAAGAGATTCTTTGTCCCGACGCCGCAAGACTTCAGTGATTCGTAATCCGCGCCGGTGCCGCCACCAGCATCGCACCTCGAAGTCGATTGGTAGCAGTTCTTGCCAGTCGCGAGTAAGGGATCACGACTCACTCGCATAGGTGAGCTGGCCAGCCACTATGCGAGCAGGGGAGGTGAACGGGTGCTCGGTGGTTTGGCGGCCGTCGAGGATGTGAATGACGTCGTAATCCCGAGCCTTGAGCAAGTCCGCGATCAACCTGCGGTGACAGCGCCACCACAGCAGCTCCGCACACATCACTGCGGTGCGATGCTTCTGCGCGAGCTCGAGCAGCGCGTTCATCCCGCTTTCGAACTCTTCCGTGGCCATGTGATCTGCATAACCCTGGAAGGCGTTGTTGCGCCATGCCGTATTCACGGAGTCCGGTACGGGGCGGCGGCGCCCCCCGAGCTGCGGCAGCCAGAGATAAGCAACGCCTTGCTCGCGCAGGGAAGCCTCGAGCGCTTCGCGCGCGAAATGCGGCTGCCGGCGCGAACCTGGAAAGCGCCGCACATCTGCGACCGCTTCGATTTCGTACTGACTGAGTAGGCTTAGAAAGTCGCCCAGTTCGCGATTCGAGTGACCGATTGTCCAGAGCGTATTGATCATCGCTCTTTGAACGCACCCAACGACGATTGGGTTCACGGCGAAACGCAAATCGAACGCACGCGTCCGTCCGCGATCGTGACATCATATTCGGATGCGCCAGCTCGGCTCCTTCCTCCTTTTCGCGCTCTTATCGGGGTGCACGGCCACGCAGACGAGCGATCTGCCTGCGCGAGATCAGGCCGCCACCCTTGTAGAAGACGCGTACCTCGATCCGGCGTTCTGGATCGGGCGACAGCGCGCGCCCGACGGCATCCTCCTCGATGAGCGGCGGATCGCGGCTCGGAACACCAAGCTCGTCCAGATCGACCCCTCGATGAACGACCTGGAGCGCGTACCCGCGATGCTCTCCCGATCGCAAGTAAGCAAATGGATCGAAGCGATCTCGGCACGGCCTCGGACCGTGCTATTTGGGGAATCCGGCGAGCTCGCGCAGCATGCGATCGATGAGCTGATCGAAGCGACGAACCTCGATGCCGTCGCTGAGCAGCAGCCGGTGAGATATGGACTCGTCGTGCGCCGCGCCGACCTGCGCACGTTCCCGACGCGCATGCGCGTATTCCGCACAGTCGAGGAAGCGGACATCGACCGTTTCCAAGAGAGCGCGGTCTTTCCCGGCACGCCCGTGGTCATCATGCACACGAGCAAAGATGGCGAGTGGCTGTTCGTTGCTACGCCACGCTACAAGGCGTGGATCGAGCGGGAGCGCATCGCCGAAGGCACCGCTGCGGAAGTGTTCGAGTACACGCGCAAGGCGCCGTATGTCGTCGTCACGGGCAGCACTGCTCGAACGGTCTTTACGCCCGAGGACCCGCGTGTGTCCGAGCTTCAACTCGACATGGGCGTGCGTGTTCCGCTGCTCATTGCTTGGCCCGCCGATCAGCCCGTCAATGGGCAACATCCGCATGCGGGCCATGTTGTCGAGCTACCGATTCGTGGCGAAGCGGGGGAGTTGCGGTTCAGGGCAGCGCTCTTACCGCGAGCAGCGGACGTCAGCACGCACTACCTACCGCTTACGCAAGCCAACCTCATCCGGCAGAGCTTCAAGTTCCTAGGCGAACGCTATGGTTGGGGACATTCCTACAACGCACGCGACTGCAGTGGCTTCGTCTCCGAGGTGTATCGCAGCTTCGGCGTGCAATTGCCGCGCAATACGCGCGATCAAGGCATGAGCGCTGCCTTCGAACGCACCGCGCTTTCGACGCAGGATACCCGAGAGCAGCGCATCGAGCGCCTGCGATCCCTCGAGGTCGGCGATCTCATCTATATCCCCGGGCACGTGATGATGGTGATCGGTCACGATCGAGGCTTGCCTTACGTCATTCATGACACTGCGAACATTCAGTATCGCAGCGGCGATGCGATCGTGCGCGTACCAGTGAATGGCGTGACCGTGACACCGCTAACACCCGACTTGATCGCAGAGGAGCGCGTGCTCATCGATCAGATCTATAGCATCCAACGCATCCGTTAGGCGCGCGATGAAGATCACTGACATCCGCCTCGGCATGCTGCGCGTTCCACTGCGAACGCCGTTCAAGACTGCGTTGCGCACGGTCGACCGGGTCGAAGATGTCATCGTCACGCTGCACACCGACACAGGGCAAGTTGGCTACGGTGGCGCCCCCGCAACGGCCGCGATCACTGGAGATACGCACGAGTCCATCATCGCAGCGATCGAGCGCTCCATCGCTCCGCGAATCGTTGGACAGGAGATCGCGAACTTGAATCGGCTCGTGCAACTCGTGCAGAGCGCGCTCGAGAAGAACACGAATGCAAAGGCCGCGGTGGAGATCGCAATCTACGATCTCTACGGTCAACTCTACGATGCGCCGCTCTACCAGATGCTGGGCGGCGGCGAGCCCGTCGTGACGACCGACATTACGATCAGCCTCAATGACATCGACAACATGGTCGCGGACTCGATTCAAGCGGCCGAACGCGGCTTCGAGTCGCTCAAGATCAAGGTCGGGAATGACATCGAGGTCGATCTCGAGCGCATCAAAGCGATCTACGCCGCCGTGGGCGATCGCGCCCGCTTGCGGCTCGACGCGAACCAGGGGTGGATCGCGACGCAAGCTGTCGATGCGCTGCATAAGCTCGAAGATGCGGGCGTACAGCTCGAATTCGTCGAACAGCCCGTAAAGGCGCAGGACCTCGATGGCTTGAAATACGTCACCGAACGCGTCGAAACGCCGATCATGGCGGACGAGAGCGTATTCGGGCCGACGCAAGTCATCGAGCTGATCCGCATGCGCGCGGCCGACCTCGTCAACATCAAGCTCATGAAAGCCGGTGGTATCTCGAATGCGCTGCGAATCGCCGACATCGCGGAGATGTTCGGGATCGACTGCATGATCGGTTGCATGCTCGAGAGCAGCATCAGCGTTGCCGCCGCCGCGCATGTCGCGGCCGCAAAAGCGAACGTCATCACCAAAGTCGATCTCGACAGCCCGTCGCTCTGCGCCTTCGATCCGGTGGACGGTGGAGTCATCTTCAATGACTCGACGATTACGATGAGCGATGCACCGGGACTCGGGATCCGAGGGATTCGCGGGCTCGAGCCGCTCGGCGCTCGCGGTTAAGATGTTCCGCATGCTTAAAATCGCTGCCGCGCTCCTGCTGTTGGTATCGAGCGTCACGCACGCAAACGGGTGGGCGGACGCCCGACAGCTCGTGCTCGTCAGGATCGCGGACTGGAACACGAGTCATGGAACGCTGCAGGCGTTCACAAAAACTGAGCAGGGTTGGCAGGCGACCAAGCCGCCGAGTGCCGTCACGATCGGGCGCCAGGGCGCGGCTTGGGGTGCCGGGTTGCACACGAGGCAACCTGGGACACATAAGAAGGAAGGCGACGGACGCAGCCCCGCCGGTGTGTTTCGAATCGGCGATGCATTCGGATACGCCGATTCCGCGCGGACGGGGCTGCACTATGCGGCGATGACGGAATCGAGTTATTGCATCGACGTCGAGCGCTCTCCGTTCTACAACCAGATCGTCGATGAGCGTGTCGTGGGGCGCGCGGCAATCGAAGGCTCGACTGAGCCGATGCGGCGCGATATTCACGCGAATGGAGATCAGCGCTACAAGCTCGGCTTTATCGTCGAGCATAATGGCAAGCGCAGCGCAGGGCTCGGCAGCTGCATCTTCGCCCACATCTGGAAAGAACCCAGCGCACCGACCGCGGGGTGTACTGCAATGGAAGAGGAGGTGCTCGTCGAGCTCGTCGCGTGGTTGGACGCCACCAAACATCCGATCTTCGTGCTCCTACCTGAGCAGGAGTACGAGCGATTGCGAGCAGCTTGGAATCTCCCAATCGTCGATATGGCGCGTTGAGGCATCCCTGCCCAAACGCTTCGGCACTAAGCCGCGTTCGCCTTCTCCTCGGGTGCAGAGGTGCGAATCAGGTGATCGAATGCACTCAGCGCCGCTTTGGCACCTTCGCCCATCGCGATCACGATCTGCTTGTAGGGCGTCGTCGTGGCATCGCCCGCTGCAAATACGCCCGGCACGGAGGTTTGTCCGCGAGCATCGACCTCGATCTCGCCGCGAGGGCTCAACGCAACCGTGCCCTTGAGCCAGTCGGTATTCGGCAGGAGACCGATTTGGACGAACACGCCCTCGAGCTCCACGCGGTGAAGTTCGCCCGTCGCGCGATCCTTGTACGTGAGCGCATTGACCTTGCCATTCTCACCGTGCACCTCGGTCGTCTGCGCGGAAACGATGACGCGCACATTCGAGAGGCTGCGGAGCTTGCGCTGTAGAACTTCGTCGGCACGCAAGCGGCTGTCGAACTCGATCAGTGTGACCTGGGCGACGATACCTGCAAGATCGATCGCGGCCTCAACGCCTGAGTTGCCGCCGCCGATCACGGCGACGCGCTTGCCTTTGAACAACGGGCCGTCACAGTGCGGGCAGTACGCAACGCCGCGACCGCGATACTCGCGCTCACCTGGCACATTCATCTCGCGCCAGCGTGCGCCCGTGGCGATCACCACCGAACGGCTACGCAAGGCCGCGCCGCTTTCGAGTTGCACGGTGATGAGGCCGTTCTCGTCGGCGGGAACCAGCTTCTCGGCACGCTGCACGTTCATGAGATCGACGTCATAGCTCTTCACGTGCTCTTCGAGTGCAATGGCCATCTTCGGGCCCTCGGTCTCTTTGACCGAGATGAAGTTCTCGATCGCGAGCGTGTCGAGTACCTGACCACCGAAGCGCTCCGCAACGATGCCCGTGCGGATGCCTTTTCGAGCGGCATAGATCGCGGCCGCAGCGCCGGCGGGTCCGCCGCCGACGACGAGCACATCGAACGCGTCTTTCGCATTCAACTGCTCTGCCTGACGAGCGCTCGCACCGCTGTCGAGCTTCGCAATGATCTCTTCGATCGAGGTGCGGCCTTGGCCAAACACCTCGCCGTTCAGATAGACGGTCGGCACTGCCATGATCTGCCGTTCTTCGACCTCCTTCTGGAACAGCGCGCCGTCGATCATCGTGTGACTGATGTTCGGATTCAGCACCGCCATGAGATTGAGGGCCTGAACCACGTCCGGGCAGTTCTGGCACGACAGAGAAATATAGGTCTCGAAGCGGAATTCGCCCTTGAGCGCGCGAATCTGCTCGATGACGCTCTCATCGATCTTTGGCGGATAGCCGCCGACCTGCAGCAATGCGAGCACGAGCGAGGTGAATTCGTGTCCCATCGGGATGCCCGCAAAGCGAATGCTCATCGCGGAGCCCTTGCGATTCAGCGCGAACGAAGGCTTACGTTCTGCATGGTCCGCGTATTCGAGGGCGATGAGCGAGGAGAGCGAGGCAATTTCTACCAGCAGCTCCTTCATCTCGCGAGACGCATCGGTGTCGTCCAACGAAGCGACAATCTCGATCGGCAGCGTAATACGTTCCAGGTAGGTTCGGAGTTGTTGTCTCAAATTCTCGTCGAGCATCTCTTACCCTTGGTGCAGTGGGCTAGGCGGATCATTCGCAGGAGGAAAGAACAGGGCGGCGAAGCGCCGCCCTGTGTACGCGTACTCGTTAGATCTTTCCGACGAGATCCAGCGACGGAGCCAGCGTCTTCTGACCAGGCGTCCACTTCGCCGGGCACACCTCACCCGGATGCGCCGCGATGTACTGGGCGGCCTGCACCTTGCGGAGCAGCTCCTTCGCATCGCGACCGATTCCGTTGTCGTGCACCTCGTAGGCTTTGATGACGCCCTCGGGATTCACGATGAACGTGCCGCGCAGCGCCAGTCCTTCTTCCTCGATCAGCACGCCGAAATTGCGCGAGATCGCCTGGGTCGGATCGCCGAGCATCGGGTATTGGATCTTACGAATCGTCTCGGAAGCGTCGTGCCACGCCTTGTGCGTGAAATGCGTGTCCGTGGAGACACTGTAAACTTCGACGCCGAGCTTCTTCAGTTCCGGATACACGTCAGCCAAGTCGCCGAGCTCGGTCGGGCAGACGAACGTGAAGTCCGCAGGATAGAAAAAGAAGATCGACCATTTGCCTTTGACGTCGGCGTCGGACACCGGAATGAACTTTCCGTTGTAGTACGCGGTCGTCTTGAACGGCTTGATTGCAGTATTGATCAAACTCATCTAAGAGATTCTCCTCGAGGAAACAGTGCAAATGTGCTGCAAGCTGCAGCGAGCGGACGGAAAGATACCGGCTGCAGACCTCAAGGGCCAGTCGATTGTATCGACCTCTCCGATAGAGATCTCCTATCGACAGAGTTTCAACAGGAAGGATCGTGCCAGCATCGGGGCGTCGAAGCTTCTTCGGCCATATGTATGCGCACCTGCAAGCATTAACTTGCTCCGCGAACGGGCGTACGATAGGCGCCGAGCGTTCCGCCGATAGGGAACAACGATTGTCTCGACAAAGGGGAGCCAAGCGATGGAGCTATTTCTATCTTGGTTGATTCTTTCGTTCGCAGTGTGGGCGACCGACGCACTCCTACCCGGCTTTCACATCAAGGGACCGAAAAGCGCTTTGCTCGTCGCAGCGATCTTCGGGCTCTTGAACTTTCTCCTCGGTTGGCTCTTGTTCGCGGTCTTTACGATTTTCACCCTGGGCATCGCTTGGCTGCTCGCGTTCATCACGCGGTGGATCATCAATGCCATCCTCCTCGTGCTCACGGATAAGCTGACCGATCACCTCACGATCGATAGTTTCAAGTGGGCGCTCGGCGGCGCGCTCGTGATGTCCGCAGTCGGTACGGCCGGCGAGTGGCTCGTACGCTCGATCTTCTGATGAACGGGAGGATCTACTTCGAGCCGATCTCTTCGGCCATCTCGAGATGCCGTTCGAGATTCGGGAGCGTCTTCTTCGCAAGCGCTTTGAGCTGCGGGTTTTCGCCCCGGGCCGCTTGCTTGGAGTAGAGATCGACCGCATCGCGGTGATCTTTGATCATGATCGCCATGTAGCGGCGATCGAACTCGGCGCCCTCGAGGCGTGAAAGCTGCTCGACTTCCCGCTTCACCTTCGAGCTCGCCCGCTTGTACGGCGGACCCTTCTCGCCGAGCAGCGCTTCGTTGAGCGCCATCAGCTCACGGTTCGTCCCGCCGTGATCTTGGATCATCTGCTCGGCAAACTGCTTGACCTGCGCACGCTCACCCTTTTCGAGCGCGCGTTGCGAAAGTTGGATTTCCTTCGCACTGCTGTCGATTGCGAGTTGCAAGAATCGCCGGTCCGCCTGACTGGCCTGCACCGCAGCAGCGTTATCGGCATTCGCAATACGAAGGTCCTTCTCTTGCGCGTCTTGGGCGTTCCCACCCATCGCGACGATCAGCAGGGCGCCTAGCAGCACGGCTCGCGTCGCCATAATCGATCCCTCCGTTGCGGATACCTCTATATGGCTGGCAACGCGCTGAGTTCCGGGGGAACGACTCTGCGGGGTCCCCTCACTCCGATACGGTGCTCGCGTGCGCCTCTCGGGCCGCTTCTGAACCCCATAGGACCGCGACGCCGATGAATGCCGACACGATCGATGCGCCGAAGATCGCGATCTTGGCGGCCGTGAAGTTCGAGGTGTTCGAGAACGCTTCGCTCGCAATGAACAACGACATCGTAAAGCCGATGCCGGAGAGCGCACCGGCGCCGATGAGCTGTCGCCATGAGTACGCAGCAGGTTTCACCGCCCAGGCAAGTTTGACCGCAATCCATGACGCCGCGGCGAGCCCGACCGGCTTGCCGACGATGAGCCCTACGGCGATCGCGCTGATGAGCGCGCCGTGTCCGTCGACATTGCCCGGCAAGACGGCGACGCCGGCATTCGCGAGCGCGAACAGCGGCAGCACCAAGTAGCTCGAGCGCGGCGCCATGTGACGCAGCAATCGATCGGCGGGAGATTCGAGGCGATCGTGGATTGCGTCGAGAGCGCGTAGCGCAGGCGCCGAGGGCCCGCGCCGTAGGACTTCTTGACTGTGGCGCGACTCGGCGATGAAGACGGCGTTCGCCTGCGCAACGAGACTATTGAGCTGTGGCGGCGGCAAGGTGGGTATGAATAGCGCGAGGATGACGCCTGCGAGCGTCGCATGGACACCGCCCGAGTACACGCAGAACCACAACACGAATCCGAAGAGAACGTAGGGGGTCGGGCGATAAACATGCGAGCGATTCAGCACCGCCAAACCGACCATGATGCCCAGGGCGGCGAGCAGCCATTCGTAATCAAGCGACGTCGAATAGAAGATCGCCACGACGACGATCGCCCCGATGTCATCGACGATGGCCGCCGCGGTCAGGAAAATGCGAAGCTCCAACGGTACACGTCGCCCCATCATGGCAATGAGCGCGACCGCGAAAGCAGTGTCCGTGGACATGGGGACGCCCCAACCGTGCGCGAGAGGCCCATCCGGGATGAAGAGGCGATAGAGCAGAGCAGGCACGGCTAAACCGCCGATCGCCGCAGCAATCGGTAGAGCAGCCGTTTGTCGACTCGCAAGATGACCGACCGTGAACTCGCGCTTGATCTCGAGACCAACGACGAGGAAGAAGATCGTCAGCAAACCGTCGTTCACCCAGTCGCGAAGCGACATGCTGAACTGCGCACCGTTCACCGTAAAGCCGGCGTTCGTTTCCCATAAAGCATCGATGGTATGCGCGAACCCTGAATTGCTGAGCAGCACGGCTAGCACAGTCGCGAGCACGAGCAGAACGCCTGCGGAGGGCGCCCAGCGGGCAAACTCGAGCGCGGCCACGCGCACGCGATGACCGAGCGAGCCTTCGATTGCATCTTTGAAGGACACGCTGTCCCAAGCGCCTTCATACTTGTGTCCATTGATATAGAACGTCGGCGTGACCTCAACGCCGCTCGCGTGCGCGCTCGCGATGTCTTCCGCCACGCGTTCCCTCGCTCGCTCCGCCGCAGCATCGTCATTCGCGAGTCCGTGATCGCGTGCAATCGCGTCGAGCTCCTCGGCGGTCAAGCTCTCGCCTCGCTCCATCAGCGTGACATGCACCCGCCAGAACTGCTCGGGCGTCGTCGCGCGCTCCACGACCTCGGCGGCCCGCCGCGCAAGCTCGAGGCCGGAAATCGGGCGGTGACGGAAAACGTAGCGCAGTCGATCTCCGAGCTCACTGCGAAGCTCGCCGACGCGCTCGTTCGCCCCGCGGCAGAAACGGCATACGTAGCTGCCGTATTCCACAAGGGTGATGGGCGCCGTTTCCGGGCCCAATGAATGATCTCTGGATTCGCGAATAGGCGGGATGAGTCGGGTGAGCATGGTTAGAGGCGCCGGATCATCGCGTTTGTTTGCCTGTTGCGTAAATCGTAGCAGGTCAGAGCCAAATGAACGTCGTTGCGTCTGTCCGAAATAGACGGAACAACCGCGCACGCTTCTGCGTCAGCCCATGTTCGTGCCTAGAGCTCGACCATCGCAGGAGGAACCCATGCGTACGCGCCACTTGATCTCATTCGCTTTCGCGGCATCCCTATGGACATTCGGAGCGTCTGCTCAAAGCAGCATCGACCGGTCGTTCACCACCACGTCGAACGACTGCAAGGACGTGCAATGGTCCGAGGAGATGCAGCAGCGCTATCCGGACATCGACTCAGCGTGCCAATCGGTTGAGGAGCGCAACGGTAAGAAGTACGTCAGGTTCGATGGCACGGTACGGAGCGCGAGCGCGAGCGAGCTCGACATCAACTTCCGGGGCGGCGGAAGGGTACAAATGCAGCCGCCCGCGGGTACGCAGATATATATGAACGGCAAACAGATCCCGGTGTCGGACCTTCGACGCGGCGACCGGCTGACGTTCTATGTACCCGAGGATCGCATGACGGCGCAGTTCTATCCTGACGAGCAACTTGCGAATACTCAGGAGTCTCAAGCGGTGAGCATGCCAATCGCCGCCGCAGAGCAAGCGACGCCTGAGGATAGCGAAGATCGAATGGCCATGTTGCCGTCGACGGCGAGTCCGCTGCCGTGGCTCGCGCTTTCGAGTCTCTTGCTGCTCGGCGTCGCGGGCGCGTTGCGACTTCTGCGCCGTCATTGAGAGCTCGCGCATTCCATCGCGTGAACATGCTGCGGTGGCTGGAAACAATTGCATGGATCGCGGGCATTGCTTTGCTCGCGATCTATGCGGGCGCACGCGCGACGGCGGAACGTGCGCGCCTCGAGGGGATTGCCGCCGTTCAAGAAGCGCGAGAAGCGTTTTCCAACAAGCCCACGGAGCTCCGCGCACGGCCTCGGCCTCCGGACACCTCGCTCTGGGCGCCCGCGCGGATCGATGCGTGGCGGCGCGCGTCCGACGCGCGCGATGCGCCGCAAGCCGTCCTCGATATCGACTCGGTCGGGCTCAGCGTGCCTGTCTTCGAGGGAACGAGCGAGAGAAACTTGAATCGAGGTGCGGGCCGTATCGAGGGCACGGCTCGGATCGGCGCAGCCGGCAACGTGGGGCTTGCGGCGCATCGCGATGGCTACTTCAGAGCGCTCAAGGATGTGCGCATCGGCGATCAGCTCAAACTGAAGACGGTGCGCGATGAACTAACCTATCGGATCGTCGAGACCTCCATCGTGGCGCCCACGCAGGTCGAGGTACTGGCCCCGACCGCCACACCGACTCTGACGCTCGTCACGTGTTATCCCTTCTACTTCCTCGGGTCCGCACCGCAACGATTCATCGTTCGTGCGGAACTCGAGGAATCGCCGCGCCCCGTTCGGATCTCGGCCGAATAGATGAGCGAGACCGCAACCTCACGGCCGCTCTTGCGGCGGCTTCTTCTTCGCGAACGGGTAAGCGCCGCGGCCAGCACCGGGTTTCGGCGGAATCGCGAGCGATAGCAGCATCGTGCCCACGAGAATCGAACCGGTGATGCCGAGCGACCAGACGACGGGTATTTTGTAGACGTCGATCAGAAGCATCTTCGCACCGATGACGAGCAGAATCAGAGCAAGGCCGTAGGAGAGCAGATGAAAGCGCTCGTGCATGCCTGCAAGCAGGAAGTACATGGCGCGAAGCCCAAGCACGGCGAATACGTTGGAGGTGAGCACGATGAACGTATCCGTCGTGATCGCGAAGATCGCCGGAATCGAATCGACTGCGAAAATGATGTCGATGATGCCGATGAGCACGATGACGACGGCTAACGGCGTCGCAACGCGCTCTCCTTGATACATCGTCGTCAGTCGCTCCCCATCGTAGTCGGGGGCAATCTTCATGCGCTTTCGGATCCACTTGAGCGCGGGATTCGATTCCAGGTCGGGTTCCTCGCCTGCGGCGAGCCACATCTTGATCCCGGTGAACACGAGGAAGAGGCCGAACACATAGAGAAGCCAGTGGAAGCGGGCGATCGCCCACGCACCGATCGCGATCATGATCGCGCGCAAAATCAGTGCGCCGAGCACGCCGATCATGAGCACGCGTTTTTGGTACTCCTGCGGGACGCCGAAGTACGTGAAGATCATCAAGAAGACGAAGATGTTGTCGACCGCGAGCGCCTTCTCGATCAGGTAACCGGTGATGAACTCGAGGGATTTATCGCCCGCCAATGCTTGCGCCGCGGGTTCGGAACTCGTGCCGCCGAGATACCACCAGAGCCATCCCACGAAGACGAAGCTCACGAGCACCCACGCAAGCGACCACAGCGCGGCTTCTCGGATGGAAACCTTGTGCGCGCCTTGCTTGTTGAGCGCGAAGAAATCGACAAACAGCGATAAGAGAACGAAGGCCGCAAACAGCGACCACATCACAGGCGTGGCGGACGTCATGTAAATCCTTAGAACCGTATCGAAGACATTTTCACGAGCACAGCATCTTCGCGGTGCTACGGTGACAACGCCTGTCGCGGTCTTGCCGTTCACGCCTGGCGGCGAGAATGCAGTGCCGGGTCGTCCGATGCGCTCGACTGCGATCGGCAGGTCCGTGTTGACGACACTGCAGGAGCGATGGGCTCCGGCTACTCCCCTGTGAGAGGCGGGGCGATTAGAGCAGCATCGCGATGAGAACGTCAATCGCCGGTTCTAGGCTGTAGGCGGTAGGTAGAAGCGCGCTCCGCGCGGCCTATCTCGTGCGCTTGCGAAAATGTTCGCGACTAACCGCTGACCGCTTCCAGCGTGGTGCCCGGGACCGGACTCGAACCGGTACGGAGTCGCCTCCGAGGGATTTTAAGTCCCTTGCGTCTACCAATTTCGCCACCCGGGCACGCGTTGGCGCGCGCATTGTAAGGCAGATCGATTCGGCGCGTGGGACGGTGCGAGGGGAGTGCTACACTGCGGCCCGCCAAACGCCAGTGCCACGCGAACAATACACGACACTGCGAACGCAGCTACGAATGTTGGAAACGTCTACCGCCCCGGCAGCGCCTCTTCTCGAGGCGATCGCAGTGCATCTGTGGCGCGGGGACAAGCACCTGCTTCGCGGCGTCGCGCTGGCGCTTCATGCAGGAGAGTTGCTCCAGATCGTCGGGCCGAACGGTGTCGGCAAGACAAGTCTGCTTCGCTGCATCGCCGGGCTGTTGCCTATGGAATCCGGCGACGTGAAATGGAAGGGCAACGATATTCGGGAGGGCAGGGACGATTACCACCGCGCGCTGTCCTATCTCGGTCACACGAACGCGCTCAAGAACGAGCTCACCGCGCTCGAGAACCTGCGCTACGGCGTGAGTCTCAGGCGGAAGGTCACGTCGGTAGAGCTTCTCGAAGCGCTCGAGCGTGTGCAGATCCCGCAATGCGTTCACCTGCCTGCGCGCGCTATGTCGGCCGGGCAAAAGCGGCGACTTGCGATCGCCCGGGTTCTGCTCTCCGACGCGACGCTTTGGATTCTCGATGAGCCGATCACCAATCTCGATGCAGCGGGAATCTCGCTCTTCGAAGAGTGCGTCGCCTCTCATCTGAAACGAGGCGGCGCGGTGCTAACGGCTGCACACCAGTTGCTGCTGAAGGGCGAGCCGAATGCCCGCACCCTGGAGCTGTACGCATGAGTGCACCAGGGCTGCTCGCGCTCACGCACCTCGTCATCGCACGCGATCTCAAGCTTGCGCTTCGGCATTGGGATCAGGTCGTTCAACCGCTGATCTTCTTCGTGATCGTGACGACCTTGTTTCCGCTCGCGATCAGCCCCGCACTCGATGAGCTCCGTAAGATCGCGCCGGGCGTCGTCTGGGTCGCGGCGATGCTCGCCTCGCTCCTCGCGCTCGAATCGCTGTTTCGACCAGACGTGGAAGACGGGACGATGGAGCAATGGACCTTATCGGGCCAGCCGTTGTCCATCATGCTGCTGGCGAAGACGTTTGCGCACTGGCTGCTCGCGGGTTTGCCGCTCGTGCTGATTTCGCCGCTCGTCGGAACGGCTTTGGGATTGCCTTCGTCGGTATGGTGGGTGTTGGCGATCTCGCTTGCGTTGGGCACTGCCAGCCTCAGCATCCTGGGTGCGATCGGCGCGGCGCTCACGGTCGCTGTTCGCCGCGGCAGCGTGCTACTCGCGCTGCTCGTGCTGCCGCTCGAAATGCCTGTGCTCATTTTCGGGGCGCGCGCAGTAGACCTCGCGATGCAAGGCGAGAGCGTCGCGGGTCCGCTAAACTTGCTCGCGGCAATGCTGTTACTGTTCGCGAGCCTGGGGCCGATCGCGATGGCGGCGGCGATGCGAATCAGCGTTGAAAGCTGACGCTAGAAGCGGTTAGCGGTGAGCGGTTAGTCAGAATCGCTGCACCTGCTCGCAAATACCCGATATTGGGAAATGCATTCCGATGAGATGTCTATATTCACCTACGATGCGCGCAACACGATACTGACCGGGTCGCCTCTTAGCTCTGACTGACCGCGAACCGCTAATCACTTCCTCTATGTGGCTTTGGTTTCACAAGTTGAGCTCACCGCCGCACGCCTACCGAACGGCGGGTTGGTTGCGTCCTTGGTTCTTCTGGCCGGCGCTGATCTTGTTGGTCGTCGGCACCTACGGCGGCTTGGTACTGGCGCCGGAAGACTATCAGCAGAAAGACGCGTTTCGAATGCTGTACGTGCATGTCCCGGCGGCTTCGATGTCGCTCATGGTGTACGTGGCCATGGCGATTGCCGCGGCCATTGGAATCATCTGGCGGATGAAGCTCGCGCACGCGTTTGCTGCAGCCTGCGCACCGATCGGCGCGTGGTTCACCGTGCTCACGCTCGCGACCGGTTCGATCTACGGCAAGCCAATGTGGGGAACGTGGTGGGAGTGGGATCCGCGGCTCACGTCGGAACTCATTCTGCTCTTTCTATATCTAGGGTACATGGCGCTGCGCGCTTCGTTCGACGAGACCCAGCGGGCCGATCGAGCGAGTGCGATTCTCGCCGTTGTGGGCGCGGTGAACGTGCCCATCGTGAAGTACTCGGTCGTGTGGTGGAACAGCCTTCATCAAGGTCCGAGCATCTCGAAGTTGGATGCGCCGTCGATCGATTCTTCGATGCTGTGGCCGCTCTTGGTACTGATGCTCGGATTTGTGCTCTACTTCGCCGCCGTGATGTGCGACAGAATCCGCGGCGAAATTCTGAGACGCGAACGTAACGCCAGCTGGTTGGCGGAAATTTAGTAGGAACAGAGAGTTGCAAGAGTTTCTTCACATGGACGGTTATGCCCCGTACGTGTGGTCCTGCTTTGGGCTCACGTGCGCCGTCCTCATATATAACGCCTGGGCTGCGCGACGGCATTGGGCCGAGCAGCTGATGAAGGCGAAACGCCGAGGTGAGATCGGCAGGGGTGTGGACGCATGACGCCGCGACGTCGACGCATGGTGCTCGTTGGCCTGATCCTGCTTGGAGTCGGCGGCGCGGTCGCGCTTGCGCTCACCGCTTTCCAGGACAACCTCCTTTATTACTACACGCCGACGCAAGTTACAGCGGGTGAGGCGCCGCCCGATCGCGTGATCCGCGTCGGCGGCATGGTCACGGAAGGCAGCTTCACTCGAGCGCCAGGCAGCCTCGAGGCTCACTTCGTCCTGACCGACTACGAAAGCAACGTCACCGTGAGCTACACCGGCGTGCTGCCGGATCTGTTTCGCGAAGGGCAGGGCATCATCGCGCGCGGCAAGGTCGGTGATAGCGGGCTCTTCGTCGCGGAAGAAGTCCTCGCGAAGCACGATGAAAACTACATGCCCCCCGACGTCGCCGATACGTTGCGCAAGCAAGGTGACAAGCGCGTGACGACTCCGATCGTCACGTCGACCGTCGAGCCGAATGCGAACTAGCGCGCCGAGCCAAACACGCAGGTTCCGAGCATGATTACCGAGCTGGGACATTTCGCGCTGATTCTCGCGTTCTGCCTCGCGCTGCCGCAGGCGTTTTTCGGTCTGGTCGGCGCAGCGACGCGTAAGCCGCATTGGATGCGCGTGACGAACGGCGCAGTCGCGGGCCACTTCGTGTTCGCGGCGGTCGCATTCGCGTGTCTGTCCTATTCGTTCTACATCAACGATTTTTCCGTTCTGTACGTTGCGCAGAACTCGAACTCGGCCTTGCCGACGTTCTATCGGTTCGCCGCCGTATGGGGTGCACACGAAGGCTCGCTCGTCTTGTGGCTGCTGGCGCAGTCGATTTGGACGCTGTCCGTCGCCGCGTTCAGCCGCAACATGCCGGACGCGATGACGAGCCGCGTGCTCGGCGTGCTCGGCGTTATCAGCGCCGGATTCGCCTTATTCATTCTCACGACGTCGAATCCATTCGAGCGGC
>JBIQKP010000193.1:0-2153 GCA_044506405.1 Lysobacterales bacterium
ACATGACCCGCGCGAAACGTCTTCAACCCGTGCAACGTCTTGCCGACGACAACGAGCGCCGACTCGCGCAGAGCGTCGCGCAGTTCGATCGGCGCGTCGCGGAGGCGGAAACGAAGTTGTCGGAGCTGCAGCGCTATCGGCAGGAGTACGAGAATCAGTTCAGCGCACGTGTCGGGCTCGGCATGGGTGCGACAGCCTTGCGCGACTACCAGGCGTTCTTGGCGCGCTTGACCGAGGCGATTCGTCAGCAGACGACGCTGGTACAGCGTGCGCGTATCGAACGCGACCAAGAGCGTACGCGATGGCAAGAAGCTGCGACTCGAGCGAAGGCCGTCGATCATGTGATGGAGCGTTGGCGGCTCGAAGAGCGCCACGCACTCGACCGGCGCGAGCAGCGCGAAAGCGATGAACGCGCGCAACGAAAGGTACAGCAACGATGACCCCGACGATTGGAACGACCCTCCCGAGCGGGAACGGCCAGCCGAGTGCGACCGATGCGGCCTCGAGCGCTGCACCGACGAACTTCTTGATGCTGCTCGCCCAAGTTGTCGGTCAGCCCGCGCAGCAAGCGGTGACACCGCTTCCGATGCAGGCCGCGCTACAGTCGGGAACGCTCGAAGGCGACGAACCGTTGTCGCCCGACGCGGCGCAGCTCCTTCCGTTTGCGCTTCCGTTCATGTCCGCCGAAGGTGCTTTGAACCCGCAAGCATCCGAGAGGATGATCGGTATGATCAACGGGCAGACGGGCGCCGGCGCGCGCGCGATGCTCGACGTCAAGCTCGTCACGGACATGATCCAAGCTGAGCAAGCGGGCTCTGCGGAATCGATGCCGGACGGGGATGTTCTCCGGTTACCGTTCGGCGCAGTCGAAGGCTCGCAGCACAAGCTGCACGCGGCGGGCGATCCGACGTTGCGCCTCCATGTGCCGGTGGGCAACGCGCAATGGGCGGATGAGTTGGGCGCGCGGCTCACGACGATGACGGAGCAGGGGCGGCATGCCGCATCGTTGCGCTTGTCGCCCGAGCATCTCGGTCCGCTCGAGGTTCGCATTTCGATTCGCGATGATCAGGCTTCCGTATGGTTTGGTGCCGCGCACGCCGATACGCGTGCCGCGATCGAACACGCCTTGCCGCGCCTGCGTGAAATGTTCGAGGCGCAAGGGCTGGCGCTTGCCGATGCGGGTGTGTTCCACGAGGCGCCGCGCGAGCAACCGCAACTTGCGGAAGGCGGGCGCGGGTCATCGAACGGCGATGTGGGGGTGTCCGAGGAGCTTGCCTCAGCACCGGTGCGTGTGAGCGTCGGACTCGTAGACGCCTACGCCTAGCTGTCGACTCGACGTCGATTTTTCGTGGTCGGAATGAATTCCGACCTACAATTGCGCCATGAGCGTTTGTCACGCCGCCTCGATCGTCGTCGACGACGAGAGCGTCAGCTTTTTCGGTCCCCAGGATGCACATTGGCGCGTCCCGCTCGAGTGCATCCGAGTGCTCGGCGAGCTTCGTTCCGCGGCCCTTGAAGACGGGCACTACTTCGCAATCCTCATCGATGACAGCGGCGCATGGTTCCAAGCGCCGGTGCGTGCGGCAGGGATGGAGCAAAGCCTCCAACGGCTCGCCGAACATCTTCGAATGCCGATAGCGTTGCAACTTTCAGAACCCACGGATGCGAGCCGCATCCTTTGGCCCGCGTCGCTGGCGGGTGAGGCGTTGTTCGAGCACGCTGAGGACGGGCGCTTGAACGTGCGCGACCGAGTTCTCGATTCCATCCGGTAGGGGACATTCCTCGTCTACGAGGAGTGTCACCAAGATTTCGCTGCCGCGAGGTTCTCGATGAGCTCGGCGAGATGAAGGGACACTCCTCTGCGAGGAATGTCCCCCGCGGACTTGCGTCACACGGGCTCCGCCAACTTTCTGTCGCCTCGTAACGAGTGTGCTCGATCTCACACTCGGAATTTCAAGCATTTTCCTTGTTAGATAGACACTTGCGCGCGTGCTGAACGCTCTGGCACGCGCCTTGCTCTATGAGCTGAGCGGATTTTCTTTCGAGGATGTTTGAATGTCTGAGTCGACGACCGAAGCACCTGCGGGCAAGGGTTCCAAGCTCCTCGCCACGTTCGCGGCTGCGCTATTTGCTGCGGCTGCCGCTGGCGGCGG
>JBIQKP010000082.1:0-13542 GCA_044506405.1 Lysobacterales bacterium
AGCCGAGATCGTTGTCTGGATCGCCGCAATGGTCGCCGCGCTGCAGTCGCACCGAGCGCTCCAGGAGCCGGTTACGGTCCCGGCGCAGAGTGGAGCGCTCCGACGTAAGCGGTTGGCTGCTGGAAGGCCCGCGGCGAGTCCAACGCCGCGCAATCACGCTGAGCCTGTCAAGAACGCGCGACGGCGGCCGCCATCTCGTCCCTGAGTCGTGCCGCCAGGCTGCGATTGGAATACGCTTGCAGACGCTCCTCGCTCGCTCCGAGTACTCGACCTGCTTCCCAATCGCGATATAGCTGGACCAGGGTCTCTTTGATCTGCCCGACCGTGTCCTCGGTGGAATACTCCATCCCGACGTCTTGCAGAATTCGTGCGGTCGCGCTGCCTGCTTCCGTCACGGCCATGATTGGCCGGCGCAGCGATAAATACTCGAACAACTTACGCGGCACCTGCAGAGGAAAGCCAGCCTGAAAGAGCAGCAGAGCCGAGGCATTCTTTTGCAACTCGAGCGCTTCCGAATGTGGCAATCGGGGAAAGATTTCGACTACCGGACCAAGTTGATCCAGCAACGCAGCGATATTGGGGTCCTCTCGTGGCACGCCGCCGACGAACTGGACGAGCAGGCGATCCTTCGAAATCAGATTCTCATGGACTGCTTCGCTAAGTGCTTGCAGGAAGTGCTGCGGATTTCGCGACAGATACAACGCACCTGCATGCACTAGCCTGAATCTGTCGCCTTGCGGCGGATCCAGTGCCGGTAATTCTTCGAAGCCGTTCGTGATGCAAACGAACCGTGAAGGATCGATATCGGGATAGCGCGTGACGAAGTCCCGTCGAAGCTCTTCAGTGTTCGTGATGATTCGGCTGGCGCTTCGAATGCAGTAGCTTTCGCAGCGCGCGTGAGTGCGGCGGATAGATGACGCTTCTACGCCTAGATTGGGATTGCTCGCCCAAGGGTCTCGAAAATCGAGAATGAGCGGAAGCTTCGTGAGCTTGTGCACTAGCGTTGCGGCGAGGATGCCGCTCCACGGCCCGCCTGTCGCGTAAATGCAGTCGGCAGCCCGCGTGCGGGCAATCCGTCGTCCGAGGCGTGTGGCATCTGGAATCCAGCCGCTGTGCGAATCCGGGAACATCAGGAGCGATGAAATCGAATTCTTTAGTTTGTGCAGCAACCCGCGCTCGCGAGGAGCATCCTGCACCGGTTCGTCTTGCGGGCGGGATCCGTTGCCTTCGGAAGTAGGCGCGGGTCCACGCAGCCGATTTCGTACCGAGAGCAGCCAATCGTGCGGTCGAAAGACACGGGCACGTTCAATCGAGATCCCTGGGTGTACGTGACTTAACAGCCGCTCGTCGATCAGGGCATCCGCAGAAAAATCTCTCTCTTTCGCAGTGATGACGATGACGGAATCGGAGCTCTGAGCCCATTGATTTGCGAAATAGAGGCTACGAAAAGTGCCGCTGCCCGCATCGGGCGGATACACGTAGGCGAATGCAAGTATTGTCAGTTGTTTTCGCATTGCGTTTTCATGGTTTCTATACCGGAACGACATCCTTAGCCCCAAAGCCATCTGAACATCGGTGTGTAGACTGCGCATGGAGTCTCCTTCCCGATTTTATAGGTATGTCTGTCGCAGATCAGGCACATCTTGTGTGTGCGGCGTTGTGCGCCCACGCTACGAAGAATCGGATCTCGAGTGGTTCGGGCAGGTGACTAGAGAATGTGGATTGCGTCACAGTTTTGTAGCGCAATCGTAGGACCCACGATTCGTACGGTAGGTTGGTTCGTACATTAGGCATCTGACTGCAGCTACCGTGCTTCAGCTTGTTTACTGCGGCTTTCGCGGAGGAGTTTCAGAGTAATGTCGCGCGACACATTTAGAGTACGATTGGGCGCAGCCCGGGGAAGCTTACTGCTTGGTGTAATGGCCGTCGGCGCTTGCTTCGGATTCGCTACCGAACAGGCCGTCGCGGATGCGAACAGCGATTTCGCGGCCAGATGTGCTGCGCCAGGCGTGGTCTTGTGTACGGGGTTGGATTCTGAAGCGGATCTGAAGATGGGCGAGATCGGCAGCGCAGGCGATGGATCGCGCCAGAGCGTCGTCGATACGGCACAGAAGGCTTCCGGCGCTGGGAGCCTGAAGTTCACCTTACGCGGCGGCAATCGTAGCCAGAACATCGGCGGATACTGGTCGACCGATTTGGGCCGCAGCTTCAAGAGCGGCGACACGCTCTACGTGCAATATCGCTGGAGAGCCTCGCCGGAATACTTCAGTAACAACAAGAACTATTGGCGCAGCAGTGTCAAGCAGATAAACATCCATGGCCCGAGCTCGACTTGCCAAGGCGCGGAGTTCACGACCATCGTGGATCATCTAGGGATGGCATCCATGTACACGAACTGCGGCGATGGCTGGTTCACGGACGTGAACACTAACGCCGTACTGGCCAAATGCACGGGCGACTGCCTCATTCAGCAAGGCAGCAATCTCACGCCCTCACCGAATGGATCGGGATACAACTGCCATTATTGGGACCAATCCAAAGGGGATGGCAAAGGGTCCGGGTGCTACTATCCAGAAGCCAACAAGTGGATCACGCACTACGAGATCATCAAACTCGGCGCTTTCGGTGGAAACGACACGGTCGTGAATGCTTTTGAGAGTCACGATGGCAGTAGCTACAAGCAGTGGCATCGCGTGAACAACGTTCGCTTCAACAACAATCGCGATAACTTCCTGTCCAAGCTCCGCTTCGAAACCTACATGACAGAAATTTCCGCGGCCGCACCGAGCGCGGCATATGTTTGGTACGACGAACTGATCGTTTCGACGCAGCCGATCGCGGCGCCTGGCGGTAGCGGTAGTGAGCCGAGCTTGGCGCCTGAAGCGCCGAAGAATGTCACGGTTCAGTAGAGATTAAGTTCAGTCGAAATCAATCGGGGTGGGTGGTCCCGTGCGGGTCCGCCTGCCCCGATCGAGCCGCGTGGCCTCACCCGAGGCCGTAGCTGCGGAACCAGAGCTGAAATACGACGAGCGCGAGGATTTGATCGCTGTGATCGGCTCTCTGTGCGTGGTGATCGCTCAGAAGCCGCGCGACGGATTTTGCGTCAAAAATACCCTGCGTCTTCAAGCGGGATTCGCCAAGCAGCTCGGCCGTGAGATCCCGTAAATCATCGCGCAGCCACGCACCTACTGGTGCGCCGAACCCTTTCTTGCGCTGCTGATACACGTAGTCGGGAAGACGGCCGCGAAACGTCTTTTTCTGCAGGTAGCGCAGCCCCATGCCCTTTACTTTCAGATTTCCGGGCACGCGCGCTGCGAACTCGACGACGCGGTGATCGAGGAATGGAACGCGCGCCTCGAGCGATACGGCCATCGTCATCTTATCGGTCAGCATGAGCAGCTGCTCGGGAAGAGATGTCTTCAGGTCGAAGTACATCATCTTGTCGAGCAGATCCACGCTGTCGCATTCCTCGAATATTTGTTGGTAATAATCGGGCACGGCAGCCGCACTGGGCGCGAGCTCGCGTATCACTGCGTTGTCAAAGACGCGGGTGTATCGGCCGTACTGTTCCTCTATGGGCAGATCTGCCGCTGAGAGATAGCCGCGTGCGAGCCGCGTGAGGTTCAGCCAACGATTGTTGCGGTCGACAGGGAGTCTCTTCAACGCGTTCTCGAGCAGCCCCCTCCTTACGACCCTTGGAATGAATCGCATATAGCGGGCCAGGGGGACGTTCAGATACCGGCGGTAGCCGCCAAAGAGCTCATCGCCGCCGACGCCCGAGAGAATGACTTTCACGCTTTCCCGCGCGAGCTTCGCGACGAGATAGGTCACCAGAAAGGATGAATCGGCCACCGGTTCATCGAGCGCTTCTACGAGTCGCGGGAGCAGATCTTCGACATTGGGAGTGACGATGATTTCGTGATGCGCCGTCTTGTAGTCGTCAGCAAAGCGTCTCGCGGCTTGTGCTTCGTTATAGGCATCGAAGCCCGCGCCGAAACCGATCGTGTAGGTATTCACCGGGCGGCTGTCTGCCTTGCTCATCAAATGAACGATGCCGCTCGAGTCGAAGCCGCCGGAAAGAAACGCGCCGAGCGGAACATCTGCGATCATTTGATGCCGCACGCTATCGTCGAGCAGCGAGTAGAGCTGCTCGGCAAGCTCGTCTTCGCTGCCCTCGAGTTTGTCTCGGTAGCTCAGCTGCCAGTAGCGTTGCTCGACGACATCGTTGCCCTGCAGGCGCAGCATGTGGGCAGGGCCAAGCTTGCGAATTCCCTTGAAGAGTGTGTACGGCGGCGGCGTGAAGCCGTATCGGAGGTAAGCGCCAAGCCCTTCGCGATTGATCTCTCCGCGCACCTCGCGGTGCGCCAGGATCGCCTTGATCTCGGAAGCGAACACGATTTTCTGCGCATCGCGGAAGTAGTACAGCGGCTTGATACCGATGCGATCGCGCACAATGACGAGCTCACGCGTCGTGCGATCCAGAACCGCGAGGCCGAACATCCCGTTTAGGTGATCCACGAACGCCAGGCCGAACTGCGCGTAGAGCTGCAGCACGACTTCCGTGTCCGAGTGCGTCGCGAACGTGTGTCCGCGCGCCTCGAGCTCGAGCCGCTTCTCCTTGAAGTTGTAGACCTCGCCGTTGAAGACGATGACGTAGCGGCCATCCGCGGTATAGATCGGCTGGTGTCCACCGCCGAGATCAATGATGCTGAGGCGTCGCATCCCGATCCCGATATTGCCGTCGATGTGATAGCCGGCATCGTCCGGACCCCGATGAACGATCCGATCGGCCATCTCGCGAAGCTCTTCCGTCGAGACGGCACGCTGCCGGTCAAAATAGTAGATCCCTACGATTCCGCACATGGGTCAAATAGTTTGTTTGAGCAGTCGCCGGATGGGGCTCAGCTTTGCGCCTTGCGAATATGGTCCCATGTGACGTGGCGCACGCCGCGCCATTCGTCCCAGATACCGAGGAATCCGGCCGTGTTGATGACGTAGAAGTAGTGGATGATCGAGACGTATCGCGGCGATCTCAGCTGGTTGTGTTGCGCGATTGCGCCGATCGCTGCAGTGACGATCGTCAAGCTGATGAGAATCCAGCACGAAAGATAGAAGGCCGAGTTCAGCGCTAGCAGCAGGCTCGCGCCCCAGGCAATCGCAACCAAGGGCAGTGCGTACCAGCGGATCACCTTGTGGGACAGTAGCATGAACAGAAACCCGGCGTGTTGCCGAAGGGACAGCCGCCGTCCGTACCGGCGAAACGCTCGCCAGCTTCGATTGACGATGCGGCGCTTGCGCCGGAACTCCTGGCCGACCGTGTCACCGGCCTCCTCGAAGCAGCGCGCCGACGGATTGAAGAGACCGCGATACCCTGAGGCGATCACTTGCAGCGGATTGACGAAGTCGCTGATGTCGTCGTCTTTGAGAGGCTGGAAGAGATGGCGCCTAACTGCGTAGATGGCACCATCGCCGCCCACGACGCTGCCGAACTTCGACTCGAGCTGCTTGAGGAATAGCTCGAGCTTCCAATAGAGCCCTTCGTTCTCGGCGGCATCGCGTCCGCCCGCATCTACATAGTGCGCGGCACCGACCACATAGCCGACTCGTTCATCTGCGAAACCGGAGACGAGCTCACGGATTGCCGAGGGTTCGTACATAGCATTCGCGTCGGAGAAGACGATGATCTCTCCGCGGGCTGCGTTGACGGCGCGATTGAGCGCTGCCGATTTGCCTCGGCGCTCGTCTTGGCGCAGCAGTCGCACGCGATCGTCCTTCATTGAGAATTCACGCACGATGTGGTCGGTGCCATCTGTGCTGGCGTCCGAGGCAACGATGATCTCCAGATTCTCGCGCGGGAAATCCAGCTCGAGCGTGTTCGCGAGCTTCGCCGCGATCGAGCCTTCTTCATTGAATGCCGAGATGATGATCGTGACCGATGGAGCATCGCGCACGCTTTGTTGATCGGGCTGCGGACGCAGCTTGGCCACGAGGGCCAGGATCAGCGGATAGATGACGTACGGGTACACGACGAGCAGCGAAGCTGCCCAGAACACCCACGCAACCGCAGCTTCCCCGTTGCTCATCGCGCGCCGCCCCTGGCAGGCCGCGCTTCGTGGTGTCGGTGCTTTTGACAGTTACGCCGATCGGTCTTTGCTGTTCGCGACATGCTTGGTGACATGCTGGGGGCTGAGAGATGTGGAGTGGTTCCGAGTCGATCCCGAACTTTATGCTGCACGATTGAGTATTGGGAAGAACTGGTTCACGCCACGGCGGTACCGTGTCCAATATCATGTTCGGCGTCGTGCTGGCTACGGGCCGTTGGTGTGATGCGATGAGCCGCGATGGCGTGGATTCTTGCCGAAACCGGCCGACGCGGCGCGGGCGCTGTTAAGATTTCGACTATCGTGCGCGTTTTCGAATTAAGCCGATACGGCTCGCGCCCGGTCGCAGCGACTATCGCTGTCAGCGCGCTTTTTTGCACTCGCTCATCCGCTTAAGGCTGCGCGGGTGTTGCGAACCATGAACTGGAAGAAAATCCTTGTGCGGCATTGCTGGAATCATTGATACAGCGACGGCTCCGAGCGTCCAGCGAATCGAGGCGATGATCGCCGACATTCCCTATCGCGGACCTGATGGCAGCGGTTGCAAAGTAATCGCCGAGGATGGGGTCGCCCTTGGTCACCGCAGGCTCAGCATCCTGGACCTGTCGGATGCCGGACGCCAGCCGATGACCGAGGCGAACGAACAGTTCTGGATCACGTTCAACGGCGAGATATACAACTATCTCGAGATTCGTCGCGAGCTGCAGGCGCTCGGCTATACATTTCGTTCCGACTCGGACACTGAAGTGCTGTTGCGCGCATATGAACAGTGGGGGACGTCTTGCCTGCAGCACCTGATGGGCATGTACGCGTTTGCGATCTGGGATAGAAGAAAGCGCGAGCTGTTCGCGGCGCGCGATCGCCTCGGAATCAAGCCCTTCTACTACAAGAGAACGGCCCACGGCCTGGTGTTTGCCTCCGAGGTGAAGTCCATCTTGACCGCCTCGAACGGTCCGCGGTCGGTCGAGACCTCTCTGATCGATGCCTACATGGATTTCGGCTACGTGCCCGGCGAGCAGACGATGCACAAGGGCGTGGAACGACTTCTGCCCGGCCACATGCTCTTGTGGCGGGATAACCGCATCTCGATCGCTTCTTACTGGGACCTTCGATTCGATTCGCAGGTTGACAGCGGCCTGCACGCGCATGCGGAGCGAGTTAGGGCCTTGCTTCAGGATTCGGTGCGCTTGCACCTGCGCAGCGACGTTCCGCTCGGCGTGTTTCTGAGCGGAGGTATCGATTCGAGTGCCATGGTCGCGCTGCTGACGCCTGGTGCGAGCAGCGGGCTCAAGACATTTTCCGTCGCATATGATTTCGGCCCCAACTACGACGAAACGCCTTACGCGCGAGAAGTCTCGCGCGCCTTCGGCACCGATCACCATGAGATTCGGGTCACGCCTCATCAGTTCGTCGAGTACGTCCCCCAGTACATCTGGCACATGGACGAGCCAGTCACCGAGGCGGCGGCGATTTCTTTGAACTACGTGGCGAAGCTTGCTCGCGAGCACGTCGTCGTGGGTTTGAGCGGCGAGGGGTCTGACGAGCTGTTCGCCGGATACGACTTCTATCGCTACAACCTCGCTATTGAAAAGGCCCGAGGCCTGCTCGGCGCCGGCGGATTCCGAGCTTTAGCGAGACTGACGCGCGGGATCAATCGCATCGCAAAGCTTCACAAGTACCTGAGCCTCGCCTCGGGAACGATCGAAGAGCGCTATCGAGGCATTTCCAGTTATGAGCAGGCCAAGAAGAGCAGTCTGTACTCGGTAGGTTTCGCCGAAGCGGCCCGTCGCAAGGAGCAACGGTGTGCCGCGTTCATCGAGGCGCTCTTCAAGCAAACGAGCGGACTCGATCCTCTCAGTCGGATGCTGTATTTCGATACCAAGACATGGTTGGTCGATGACCTCTTGATCAAGGCAGATCGAATGAGCATGGCGCATTCGATCGAGCTTCGCGTGCCGTTCTTGGACCATCGAGTCGTCGAATACGCGGCTTCCATCCCTTCGCGCTACAAGATCCATGGCACTAGTACGAAGCACGTCCTCAAATGCGCGCTGCAGGATTTGCTGCCTAAGCGGATCATCGATCGCAAGAAGATGGGTTTCCCGACACCGCTCGAGATCATGTTTCGCGGAGAATTGTTCGGTTACGCGCATGACACGCTGCTGTCGGAACGAGCAACGAGCAGAGGCTACTTCGATCCTGGCGCCGTGCGTCGGCTCTTGCTCGAGCACCGTGAAGGGACGTCGGCGAATCACCGCGAGATCTGGCAGCTGCTCGTCCTCGAAGAGTGGCATCGGCGCTTCGGGTATTGAGTGGCGCGCAGCTCGTTACGATCCGCCATGCGAATCAACATTCTCGCACTGAGCTTTCTGTTTCCGAATCGCGTCCAGCGCGGTTACGGCGTTTTCGTCCTCAATCGGTTGAAGGCCCTGCGAGAGTACTGCGCGCTCAAGGTCATCGCTCCGATTCAATGGTACCCGTTCATCGACAGGCTCAAAGGTGCCGCCGGCGGTCGCGGCGTTCCTCGGCGCGACGAAATCGACGGGATCGAGGTGTTTCACCCGCGCTTTGCAGTCGTGCCTCGGTACATGAAATGGTTCGACGCGCTGAGTTATCTATGGTCCGCCGCTCGCGTCGTGAGACAGCTCGCTCGCCGCAACGACTTCACTTTCGATTTGGTCGATGTGCATTGGACCTATCCAGATATCGTCGCGGGATACGTGCTTGCGCGTTCGCGATCGAAGAAGTTCATCGTGACGATCCGGGGCCACGAGGCATTGTACGATCAGGAGGTCTCCCTTCGTCGGTGGGTCGTCGCTGCGCTGTTGAGGCGCGCGGATTTCGTCATCGCGCTGAGCGAAGAGCTGCGAGCAAAGGTCATCCGGTTGGGTGTTTCGCCCGAACGATGCCGCGTCGTGCTCAACGGGGTCGACCTGAATAGCTTCAGCTATATGGATCGAGAGGGGTGCCGTCGCAAATTGGGTCTGAGCCCCACGAGTCGAATTCTGATCTCGGTCGGACGGCTCACGCAGCAGAAAGGACATCACGAGCTGATCAGCGTCATGCCGCAGCTTTCCCAACAAGGCGAAACGCAGCTCTACATCGTCGGCGGCGTCAACCGCGAAGAAGACTTCAGCCTTGTCCTGCGCAAGATGATCGCCGATCTCAAGCTCGACAACGTTCAGATCGTCGATCGAGTGCCGCACGACGAGTTGGCATCCTGGTACGGTGCGGCCGATCTTTTCTGTTTGGCGACGAAGACCGAAGGCTGTCCGAACGTCGTGCTGGAGGCTCTCGCGTGCGGGACGCCGGTCGTTGCAACAAACGTCGGTGCCATTCGGGAGCTGATTACCGATGACGAGAATGGCATCGTGGTCGAATCCAACCGGATGTCCGAACTAGGTGACATCATCGGCGCGGCCCTGACTAGGAGATGGGATCGCGAACAGATCGCCGCACGAATGCGCGCACGGAGCTGGGCTTCGTGCGCAGAACAACTACTTCAAATATACCGCATGATTTTGGAACCGGCACCGGGCAGCCACACAGACAAATGAGAATCCTCTATCACCACCGCACGCTCGGCGACGGCGCCGAAGGCATCCACGTTCGCGAAATGGTTCGCGCCTTCCGTTCACTTGGCCACGAAGTGAAGGTAATCGGGCCGGCGGGCGAAACTCCGCCGGAGAAGTCGAAGAACTTCCGGTTGCTCGATCGGCTGAGACGCCTCATCCCATCTGCGTTGTACGAGATTCTCGAAATGGGGTATGCACCGTACATCTATTTCAAGGTCGCTCGGGAAGTGCGCCGCTACAAGCCGGACTTTATCTACGATCGCTACATCACGTTCAACTCAGGCGTCGTGCGGGCAGCGAGGCGCCTCAAGGTTCCGTTGTGCCTCGAGGTGAATGCGCCGCTCGCCTACGAGCGCACGGGAGAGCAGGACGAGCGGCTGGTATTTCGAAGTATCGCAGCCCGGCTCGAGACTTGGATTCCGACTCACGCTGACCACACGGTCGTCGTATCGACGCCGCTCAAGCAATATCTGGAATCGGTTGGCGTGCCGAAGGACAAATGCATCGTCATGCCAAACGGCGTCGACCCCGAGCGATTCAGGCCGAAGCAGAAGAATGAGGACGTGCAACGCAAAGTGGGCATCCCTGCGAGCGCGTTCGTGATCGGATTTACCGGGATTCTGCGGCCCTGGCATGGCCTCGACCTGCTGATCGAGGCGTTCGATCACCTCGTGCAGAAGGGATTGGATGTCGCTCTGCTGATCGTCGGCGATGGACCGTATCGACCGACGATCGAGCGCATCGCGAGCGAGCGAGGGTTGAGCGAGAAAGTATTCATTACGGGCCGCGTTCCGCACCCGATGGTGCCGGACTACGTCGCTCTATTCGATGCCGCTGTGAGCCCTCGCGCGACCTTCTATGCGTCTCCAATGAAGGTCATCGAGTACATGGCCCTCGGGAAGCCGGTCGTCGTTCCCGGCACGCAAAACTTTCTTGACATCGTCGATGAGGGCGTAAATGGTGTGACCTTCAAGGAGGGCGATGCGGGCGACATGGCGCGAGTGCTGGCCTCTCTTTATGAAAGGCGCGAGCACTGCATCGAGTTGGGTAAGCGAGCGCGACAGAAAGTCGAAGTGCGCCTCAATTGGGAATGGAATGCACGAGAAGTCTGCAAGTTGTTTGCAGCGGACGCCGCGGAGTGCCCTTCAGCAAAGGTGCGACGTAGCGCCTGACACTGATTATCTTTCGCAGCGCCAGGCATTTCTGTATCTCGCTTGGCTCAGCGAATGACGGCGGCGTTTCGGCGGCAGGTACGAATTGGCTACGCCTGTCACAGACGAGGGCGTGCCTCGAATCATCGCGGGATTTGGCAACTCGTGGTCTTGGGGGAATGGCATAGCCGCTTTGCGTGCTGAAACAACTCTATTCCTCCTGCGGGAATCATGCATGCACTGGGCCGCCACCAGGTATGTTGCTCGTCTACCAGAATTTCTACACGGATCCCGCGCGCAAATCGGCCGTGGCTCGGGTTTATGAGCGATTCAGATGCCGGTGTGTCGACGATACGGACGTATTCGACCAGGACCAAGTTGAGTGGATCGTTACGAAGACTCGCTATATCGATGCGAGGTTCGTAGGACGTTTCCAATCGCTGCGAGGCATCGTCGTCCTCGGGCCCGAAAGTTGGATGATAGGCCTCGGGCCGGATATGAAGATCGCCGTGCATACCCTCGACGAATGTCGGGGATATGAGGTCGCGGAGCATGCGATCGCGCTGAGCTTAGCGGCGATCAAGAAGCTACACCGAGTCAAATTACAGAAGAGCTTCTCGGTCTCGGCTATTCGACATCTGTTCAGTGCGCCTGAGGCGAGCGAGGCCGTCGGGGCACACAACTGGACCGATGAGACGACCGGAACGCTCTACGGCAAAGATGTCGGAATCGTCGGCTACGGATTGATAGGGCGGGAGATACACCGCCGGCTCTCCGGGTTCGGCGCCAGAATTTCGTACAACCACCTCTCCCGTTACCCGCCATCGGTGGAAGACGCCCTGCAAATGACCTATCGGGGACTGGAAGAGTTGTTTGCGGTGTGCGATGTCATTTTCTTGCAGGTCGGCTTGACCCAGGCGACTAGGAATATGGTGTCCGGCGCGATCCTGGACAAAGCCCGGCGCAGTCTCGTCCTGGTCAATTGCGGTAGAGCTGGCGTCGTCGAGAGACGCGCGCTATACAAAGCGCTTCGCACGAGAAGAATCGCATGCTATGCAACCGACGTTTTCTGGCGCGAACCCGTGCCGTACTTCGATCCATTTCGGCGCCTCAGGAACTGTATCATCACTCCGCACATGGCGGAGAGCTTGCCCGATCGCAAGCATGACCTCATCGAAAAGGCTCTGGCGAAGATCACAGGTGAAGGGGAGAAGTTGCCATGATCAGCGTGGAAGAAGCGCGGCACGACCTTTTAGATCCGGCAAGAGGCTTCTTTGTAATCCACAATCTGTTCTCGAAGGAAGAGATTAGCCGCTATCGACAAACATGCGAACAGTTCATGGGCCGCGCAAAGCGCATTCAGGAGCGCATCATCACGAACTCGATTGAGGACTACGTTCACCCGCGATCCCACGATCAGGTGGAGCGAACGGCACGTATCTATCAGTACTTTCATAACCACAAAACGGACTTTGCAGGCGAGCTGTTCTCCCGCGCGATTGCAATCCGTGATGCGATCGAAGCCGGATGGTTGTTCGATCCGATTTATCGAAGTGAGAAAGAGACACTAGTCGACTATGTCATAGTGACTCAGTACTTCGGCAACAAGGGCATGTTGACGAAGCACCAGGACTATAGCGGTCCTGCGCCGTATCCGCTCATTCAATTCTGGGTAGCGCTATCGGAGCCGGGCGTGGACTACGAAGGCGGCAATCTCGTGCTCTACTCGAAGGATGGTACAAGTCGTCGAGTCGAGGGCGATCTCGGCTTGAAGCGAGGTGATGCTCTCGTGTTCGACAAGACGCTGCCGCACGAAGTCGAGCTAACGCGAATTCCGCAACGCGCCGATGCCTTGGGGCGCTGGACCGTGCTGATCGGTGCGCGCGCGCCGCGCGACAGCGCTTGGGAGGCGGCCAAGAAGCGCGTGCTCTACGGCCCACCTCTGTACCCGCTAATGGCGCTTGGGGCACGCACGTTGAAGTTGCTCCGGCAAAGTGAAGCTCGGTGAATGGCAAGCAACCGTTCGCAGCGCTTGGACGTCCTCGTTGTAGGCTATTTGTTCCGGAACGAGTCGCAGCCGGACTATGAAACCCTCGCAGGGGAGACGTTGAGTCGTGAGCGCAACCTTTATCCTTCCGAAAAAGGTGGTCGAATACACGGCTCGGCAACCCGTTGTCGTGCCGCGCACAAAAACTCCTTGGCTCCGTGGACGGAAGTATTAATGGCGTGACTTTGCGGATGAGGGCGCGCAGCCTATGGGGCGCGCGCTCGGCCCGCTGTGTGGTGCACCTGAAAAGTGCAATGCGTTGGGGCGACCTGTGCGATGAAGGTCCGATTCGTCGGGAGTCGAATGCGCGAAGTGTGCAATGTGTTTTCTAGAATCGTCCCGCTCGCTAAGATTGAGTTCCCGGTTCAGAAGTAGCAATAGGAGTGCGCATGGGTGTCTTTAGAGGTGTCCATGATCTTCAGGTCGTGGCGAATGAGATCCGCCAGCACGGCTTGGTTGAGGCATTGCGCCACTCCCGAGATGCATTCCGGCTTCGACTGCAGATCGCCGAGGATGCGCGATTCGATGCGGCCCATAGCGTGGATACGAGTGGCTACGTCTTGCTGACGGATGTCACCTCTGAAAACGACACCAAGAATTGCTCCGAGTATCTCGGCACGCCGCTCAGAGTCGCCTGGCGAGTGCTCAATAGCATTTCGGAAGATCTG
>JBIQKP010000083.1:0-13422 GCA_044506405.1 Lysobacterales bacterium
TGTGCGTCACGCCGGGATACTCGGCAGAGAACTCACCTTTAAAGTCGGCATGGATTCGTGGAGGATTAGGCACGGAAGCGGGGGCCTTGCCATGAGACGGAGCGAAGGAGAACGCTATGGATGCCGCACATGCGATCAAGAACGAGCGCGAGCTCGAATCCGTCATCGGCCCGCCGATGGATTTCGTCAGAGGAAAGATTCTGGCGCGGTTGGACGAGCCGATGAAAGAGTTCATTCGGCGATCCCCACTGATCTTCATCTCGACCATTGATGCCAACGGTCACGTCGACGTTTCCCCGAAAGGGGATCCCTGCGGGTTCGTGAAAATCGACGCGGTCGGCAACCTCCTGATCCCAGATCGTCCGGGGAACAGGCTCATATTTGGATTCAGAAACATCCTTCGCAACGGGGAGATCGGATTGATCTTCGTCGTGCCCAACCAGCGAGAGACGTTGCGGGTCAAAGGCGTCGCAACGCTTCACAAGGACCCGAACGTCCTCGCCGAGCTGCAAGCGAATGGCAAGCCCGCGCTCCTCTATACGTACGTCGAGGTCAAGGAGTGCTTCATGCACTGTGGCAAGGCGCTCATCCGATCGAAACTCTGGCAGCCGCAGTCGTGGGACACGTCGACGGAATCCATCGGGGCAAGACAGCTCGCGCCGGTCCTAGGCGGCGGTGACAGCGAAGAATCGGTGCGGAAGTCGCAGGCCTTGTTAGACAAGGCGTACGTCGACGAGCTGTACTGAATTGCTGCCGTTGATCATGCCGCTTGCATGATCTGCGACCTCGAATTTCAACTCGTAACACGGAGCGCTCGATATGTACGTTCTCATCGTGATCTTCTTTCAAGGCGGAAGCTCGGCGCCGAGCGAAGGATTCACTCAGGAGTTCGAAACGCGTGAGGCGTGTCAGTTCGCGATCAAGGAGACGCGAAAGGCGATACAGGCGATCGGTCGAGATCGTCTCGTGATGCACTGTGTGAGCAAGGAGAAGGCGCAGGGGTGACGGGCGACGTCCACGAAGAAGCGAGCGCGCGATGATCAGATCGTGTTCGACTGCCGACGCAGGGCAGATCTGCGCCATCTACAATTACTATGTGCGAACGACGGTCGTTACGTTCGAGGAAGAAGGCGTCACGCAGGGCGAAATGGCTCGGCGCATCGTCGAGATCGGCACGAGTCTGCCGTGGCTCGTATGGGAAGAAGGCGCGCGCATCTTAGGATACGCCTATGCGGCCCCCTGGAAGCTTCGCGCCGCCTATCGTTCGTCTGTCGAAGCGACCATCTACCTTGAGCCGAGCGCGGTCGGCCGAGGTATCGGCATACAGCTCTACAGTGCGCTGATTGCCGAATTGAAGGAACGTGGGATCCATGCTGTCGTTGGAGGGATCGCACTACCGAACGACGCGAGCGTCGCGCTTCATGAGAGGTTGGGGTTCGAGAGGATCGGACAGTTCCGGGAGATCGGATGGAAGCAGGGCAAGTGGGTCGACGTTGGGTATTGGGAGCTGCTGCTGTCGAGGAGGGTGTAGTGTGATGGACGAAGCGATCGTGCTCGAGCATGAAGAGCGGCTCCGGATCGCGCAGCTCAAGAGCGATGTCACAGAACTGGAGAAACTCCTGGATGACGATCTGATGTTCACGGCCCTCGATGGAGCGATCGTCGGCAAGCACGACGATCTCGATCTGCATCGCTCGGGCCGACTACGGATAACTCGGATGGAGCCGATCGAACGTCGCGTGATGATTCTCGGCGACATCGCCGTGGTGAGTGCGAAGATGCGTGCGGCCGCTTCCTTTGACGGCGCGGTTTCGGAAGGGCTGCTGCGCTACACGCGTGTCTGGCGCAGATACGCCGATAGTTGTCGCATCGTTGCAGGTCACATGAGCGTCCCGAGTTGATGCCACAGTAGATGAGCGCAATGGCAACGATCAAAGCGATACAGGCCGATATCACGACGCTCGCGCTCGACGCGATCGTCAACGCCGCGAATTCCTCGTTGCTCGGTGGTGGGGGCGTGGACGGCGCGATTCACCGCGCGGCCGGACCAGAGCTGCTTGAGGAATGCCGCATGCTCGGCGGCTGTCCAACGGGCGATGCGAAGTTGACGAAAGGATATCGGCTGCCTGCGAAGTATGTGATCCACACGGTCGGACCGGTTTGGCAGGGCGGGCATCGCGACGAATCCGCGCTCCTTGCCTCGTGCTATCGGCGTTCGCTCGAGATCGCCGCGGACATGCGTCTCAGCACGATTGCGTTCCCCGGCATCAGTACCGGAGTGTATGGTTACCCGATCGAGCCGGCCGCTCGCATCGCGGTTGCGACCATCCACGATCTGATTCCCACGTTGCCGACACTCGTTGAAGTGACCTTCTGCTGCTTCTCGCGAAGCGATCTCAGTGTCTACGAGAAATTGTTGGGCGTCGGGCGATGAGTGTGAGTCTGCGTCCCGCCACGCTCGGCGATATCGAGCTATTGCGTCATTGGGATGAGCAACCTCACGTGATCGACTCCGATCCGAACGACGACTGGCACTGGGAAACGGAGCTCGCGCGTACCCCCGAATGGAGAGAGCAACTCATTGCTGAAGTCGATGGTCGCCCGATCGGATTCGTTCAGATCATCGATGCCGCACAGGAAGAAACCCACTACTGGGGGAATGTGAACGAGAACGCGCGTGCGATCGACATCTGGATCGGCGAAGGGGACGATCTCGGAAAGGGATACGGAACACAGATCATGCGATTGGCGATCGCACGCTGCTTTGCCGATCCGAGAGTCACGGCGATTCTCATCGATCCACTCGTTTCGAACACTCGAGCGCATCGCTTTTACGAATGCCTCGGGTTCCGGTTCGTTGAGAACCGTCGTTTCGGCGAGGACGATTGTCGCGTGTATCGACTCGCGCGCCCTGCAGCTGAGTGAATGCTCAGCGGCGTTTGGGCGACGAGCGCAACGGCCCGGTGGCCGCAGCAAAGACCTCTGGATGATACGATGATGCTTCGGACGCAAGCGCGCATGACGCGAGGAGTGCACGAATGTATCGTGGCGGTTGTTTGTGTGGGGCGGTGAAGTACGAGATCCGCGGCGAAATCGGTGCGGGATATTTTTGCCATTGCGCTCGTTGTCGGAAGGCGACGGGATCGGCGTTCGCGGCGAGCGCGCTCGTTGCAACGAAGGATTTCGTCGTCGTTCAAGGCGAAGATGCCTTGAAGAGCTTCAGCGTCGCCGGCGTGCATCGGATCTTTTGTGCCCATTGTGGATCGCCAATCATCAGCCGTCGCGATGCCATGCCGGAAGCCGTGCGCGTGCGACTGGGGACGGTCGATACGCCGCTCGAACGCGGGCCGCAAGGGCATATCTATACGGCGTCCAAGGCAAACTGGCTCGAGATCCACGACGACTTGCCGCAGTACGCAGAACTGCCCCCAAAGTGATGCGACTCGGTACCTGACATGAAGAGAGTCTGGCCGCTCCTTTTGATCTTCGCCGCAGGCGCGTTCTGGTACTCGCAAGAGTCAGTTGATGTCGCGCCTGTCGAGGCCAATCCGCAAGGAACGCGCGCGGGCGAGATCGAGGGATTGTTCGAGCGCCGCGCAAGCGATGTTCAAGTTCGAGGAGCGGGCACAGTGCTTCGAACCTTGAGCGACGACAATGAAGGCAGTCGTCATCAACGCTTCATTCTCGAGTTGCCGTCCGGACATACGCTATTGGTCGCGCATAATATCGACCTCGCGCCACGCATCGACTCGCTGAAAAAAGGCGATCGCGTCGAGTTCTTCGGCGAGTACGAATGGAACGATCGAGGCGGCGTGATTCACTGGACGCATCATGATCCGCAAGGCCGTCACGTCGGCGGCTGGTTGAAGCACCAGAGTCGGACGTACCAATAGAAGATGTCAGGGAGAGCCGCGCCATGCGCAAGTTTCATATCGCGCTCAGTGTCGTCGACATCGAAGATTCCGTTCGCGATTACTCGGAGCGCCTCGGGGGTGCGCCGACGATCCTGATTGCGGGCGAGTACGCACTGTGGCGTACGGAGTGCCTCAATTTCTCCATCCGAAAAGTCGCAAATGCGAAAGCAGGCACGCTTCGTCATCTCGGCTGGGAAGACGCGGCGGCCGACGCGTTCTCGTCGAACATCGACGTCAACGGCATCGTGTGGGAGCGATTCACGGAGGCGCAGCAGCGCGCGGAGATCAAATCGATCTGGCCGCGCGCCATCGATTAGGCATGGACTCCGCTGCGCCCCAACATCCTCCGGGACTGCTCATCATCGACGTTCAGAAGGCGATCGATCACCCGAGCTGGGGTCGACGCAACAATGCCGATGCGGAGCTGCACATGAGCGAGCTGCTGGTGCATTGGCGGCGGTGCGGCTGGCCGATCGTGCACGTACAGCATTCGTCGCGCGAGCCGGGCTCCACCTATCGGCCGGGGCAGAGCGGCTTCGAGTTCAAGCCGGAAGTCGCTCCGCTTCCAGGCGAGATCGTCGTCACGAAGCACACGAACAACGCGTTCATCGATACGGAGCTCGATGCGCGCTTGAAGGCGCGCTCGATCGACACGCTCGTTGTCTGCGGCGTCATCACTAACAACTCCGTTGAAGCAACCGCACGGATGGCGGGCAATTTGGGCTATCTCACTTACGTCGTATCGGATGCGACCGCGACCTTCGACAGAATCGACTTGGACGGCACTCGGCGTTGCGCCGAGGACATGCACGCAATCGCACTCGCGAACTTGCACGGCGAGTACGCGCGGGTTGTCACGACGGCGGAAGTGCTGAGTGGCGTGGAGGGTCGACCGCCTTTGCACTCGTGCGGCACATTGGCGGAAGTGCGGGATCGAATCGACCGAATCGACCGCAGCATCGTCGCATTGCTTGCCGATCGCACGCGTTTCGTCCGTGAAGCCGCGCGATTCAAGACCAGTGCAGCGAGCGTGCGGGCGCCTGATCGCGTCGAACAGGTCGTGTCGAACGTGCGAGTGCTCGCCGCCGATTTGGGCGCCGATCCCGCACTCGTCGAGCAGGTCTATCGCACGATGATCGCGAAGCTCATCGAGATCGAGCTTCGCGAGCAACCGTCTGGTGACGTACTCAAGCCGCCATCGTCTGGATAGACGTGAGCGATTCGATGGACGTGTGAGCGAGCGTGAGGGCGCGGCTACGCGTCTCCTCGCCCATCGAAAGGCCGTCCGCCTGGATGAACGTGAGATCGTCCAGTCCGATGAAGGAGAGGAACTGTTTCAAGTACGGCGTTTGCGTATCCGCGCTCCCCGAATACACGCCGCCGCGGGTCAGGAACAGAAACGTCTTCTTGCCTTTGATCAATCCCTCGGGTCCCTTCTCGGTGTAGCGGAAGGTCACACCCGCTCGAGCGATGTGATCGAAGTACGTGCGGACCGTCGAGGGCACGCTGAAGTTGTACATCGGCACGGCGAGCACGATCGTGTCTGCGTTCGTGAGCTCTGCGATCAGCGCATCCGATTCAGCGACGATCGCTTGTTGCTTTGGCGTGCGATCAGCCGGTTTTGTCGAAAACGCTTGGAACCGCTCAGCGGTGAGATGCGGAAGCGGATTCGTGTTCAGGTCGCGCACGACCACCTGACCCTCAGGGTGCTCTGCGAGCCAGCGATCGATGAAGCGATTCGCGAGCTGCGAGGATTGCCCTTGTTCGCCGAAGAGACTCGCCTGCACTTTCAGTAGCGTTGCCATAGACACCTCCATGAATACTTCGGTGCCTATATTCCATTGATCCAGTTGATCGAAAGGTATAAAAACCGGGTCTAACCTATCTAGTGGATCGATAGATGGCTGCGTCCACCGCGAAACCGACCCCGGCACCCCGAATCACACTCGAGCAATGGCGATGCCTGGTCGCCGTCGTGGACCACGGCGGGTATGCGCAAGCAGCGGAATACTTGAACAAGAGCCAGTCGTCGGTGACGTACGCCGTGCAGAAGTTGCAGTCGATGCTCAAGGTGCGGGCGTTCGAGATTCAGGGCCGAAAAGCCGTCCTCACCTCGACGGGTCAGATGTTGTATCGACGCGCGCGCAGCCTGCTTGATGACGCGAGCGGTGTCGAACGGGCGGCGAAAAAGATCTCCGCGGGCTGGGAAGCCGAGATCGCGTTGGCGGTCGAGGTGCTGTTTCCAATGTGGCTTCTGCTCGATTGCCTGCAGCGCTTCGGTACCGAAAGTCCGCACACACGCATCGAAGTGTTCGAAACCGTGATCGAAGGGACGAATGAGGCGATCGCGAGCGGGAACATCGATCTCGCGATCTCGCCGCGAGTGCCGCCGGGCATGAACGGCGAACGGTTAATGCCAGTGAAGTTCGTTCCGGTCGCGCACCCAAATCATGCCCTCCACAAGCTTGGGCGTGAGCTGTCGATGCGGGATCTGCGGCGCCATCGGCACCTCGTCGTGCGCGATTCCGCGTCGAATCGCGACAAGCGCGCGGCATTCTTGGAAGCCGAGCAGCGCTGGACTGTCTCCAACATGGCGACGTCAATCGGTGCGGTGACTCGCGGCTACGGCTTCGCGTGGTTCCCCGAGGAGAAGATTCGCAGCGAGCTCGCGGAAGGTGTGCTGAAACCGCTGCCGCTGCGCGGTGGCAGCGAACGCAGTGCGGATATTTATCTGATCTTCCCGGACCGCGATGCCGCGGGCCCGGGCACGCTGCGGTTGGCGCAGATCATTCGCGAGGCGGTCGCGAAGGCGTGCTAGGGGCAATTTCCTCGTCCTCGAGGAGTGTTCCCATATCAGTCCACCACCTCAAAGCGACATGCAACCGAGACGAACATCGGGACACTCCTCGAGGACGAGGAATGTCCCCTACAACTCGCATGAGGTGGGTGTGTCTGCGAGAATGACGCGGCAGTATGAAGTAGGAGTGAAGAGATGAAGATCGGCATGGTCGGATTGGGCCGCATGGGCGCGAACATGTCTCGCAGGCTGATGCGTGCGGGACACGAGTGCGTGGCGTTCGATGCGAACAAGCAATCGGTCGACGCGCTCGCCGCGGAGGGTGCGACAGGCGCGTACACGATCGAGGAGCTCGTCGCCGCATTGCCTACGCCCCGTGCCGTCTGGTTGATGGTGCCGGCAGCCGTTGTCGAATCGGTGCTCGAGACATTGAAACGGGTGCTGACGAAGGATGACATCGTCATCGACGGCGGAAATTCCGATTACCGGCTCGCTATCGGACGCGCGCGGACGTTCGCAGAGCGCGGCATTCACTTCTTGGATGTCGGCACGAGCGGCGGTGTGTGGGGACTCGAGGGCGGATACTGCTTGATGATCGGCGGTGATCGCGGCGCAGCGACTCGCTTGCAACCGATCTTCGAAACGCTCGCACCGGCACCGATCGAGGCGGCGCGTGCCGACGACGCGACGCCAACCAAAGGTTATCTCTACTGTGGCGCGCCGGGTGGCGGCCATTTCGTGAAGATGGTTCACAACGGAATCGAGTACGCGATCATGGCCGCGTATGCGGAAGGCTTCAATCTGCTGAAGCACGCGGGGCGCGGTAAGGAGGATCGCCCAGCGGATGCTGAAACGACGCCGCTCTCCGAACCCGAAGCGTATCAATACGACTTCGACGTCGCGGCCATTGCGGATCTATGGCGAAACGGCAGCGTGATTCGATCGTGGCTTCTCGACTTGACGGCGGCCGCGTTGAAGGACGACTCGAAGCTCGACAGTTTTTCGGGTCACGTTTCCGATTCAGGCGAGGGCCGCTGGGCGTTGAAGGCGGCCGTCGACCTCGGCGTACCGATGCCGTCGCTATCGACGGCGCTGTTCGCGCGTTTCAGCTCGCGAGACGAAGATCTCTACGCCAACCGCCTGCTCTCTGCGATGCGTAAGCAATTCGGCGGGCACCATGAGAAGAAGCGCTAGCATCAAGTTTCGTCGTCCCCGCGAAGGCGGGGATCCATCCGGCTTCGGGCGTCGATCACTAGATACTTTTCGCAGAGGCGCAGAGACGCAGGGGCGCAGAGTTCCGAAGAAAAGGTCCTTTCTTCTTTGACCTCCGCGTCACCGCGTCACTGCGAGCCAATCCCTTTATTCCTTCGCCGGACGCCAGTTGATCACGTGATAGGTCGCCGGGCCACCGCCCACGTTGCGGATGCCGTGCAGCTCGTTCGACGCGTTGAAAATCACTGAGCCTGCGCCCACGCGTTTCAGTTCGCCGTTGTTGAAGGCTTCGACAGTGCCTTCCTTGATGATGACGAGCTCTTCGTTCTCGTGACGATGCGGCGCGTGTGAAGTATCGCCGGGCTTCAACGTCGTGACATGCAGCTCGAGCTCCGCCAGGGTGGCGGTGGGTGCTTGGAAGAACTGCCGGACCGTGCGCACTTCCTCGTGCGTCACTGGCACCTCGGTCCAGTCAAAGACTTGCGAGCGCATCACTGCGGGGTTCGACTGCGCGATCGCGACGACGCTCAGTGTCGCGACGATGCCGATTGCGGCGGAAAGCAGGTCTCGGAGTCTGATCATAGGTGTGCCTCTCCACTCACCGGCTCATCTCATACGCCTGCATGATCGTCGCGTACTTTGTCAGCATGTTCGGCACTTCCCATTCGGGAAGCTCGCCGCTGCGAAGGTAGCGAAGGAAGTTCTCGGTCACTTGTGCGAAATGCGCTTCGTGACCGACGTTGTAGCGCTCGGGCACAGTCACGACCCAGTCCGCATCCTCGGCGTGTGTCGCGCGGCGCACGCCGACGCCTGGGTGCGTCTTCTGCAAAGTCGCGATTGCAGACTTCACGGCCTTCTCATGCGCGCTCGCATCGCTGCCTGCGGTCTTCTTGATGTACAACACCGGGCGGTACTTCTCCGCTTCCCCTTGACGAATCGTGAGTGCGGCTTTCGATCCGCGCATCGTCGAGAAGTGCGTGTCGCCCGTGCCGGGCGGTGCTTCGAAGTTCCAGATCACGGAGATGCGTGCGTGCACGTCGCGCAAGCGATAAGTGAACTCGCCGTTCGAGTACACCTGTAGATTTCCATCGTCGAGGTCGCGCTCCAAGTACTGTGGAAATGAAGTTGCACCGGTCACGTGCTTGAACTGCGCCGGCGTGAGTGTCGTGCTCCAGCGGCGCGCGCTCAGCACTTCCGCATCCTTCGGGTCGAGCGCTTGCTCTGGGAACGCTTGCCATTGCACGAGATCGACGAGATGCGTCGTGACGTCCACGATGCCTTCGCCTTCCTGGCGCACGTCGAAGAACCACTGCGGACGAATGAGCGGAGCGCCTGCCACGGTCTTCGAGAAGTGGTGCACGCTCTCTTTGACGATCGCCGGTTCTTGCGGCGTGCCGCGTACGAGCTCGCCGAACAGGTCGCGATTCTGCGAGAGCGCTCGCTGCAGGATCGAGGTGATCTCGAAGCGCTCGGTCATGATATCGTAGAGCACGACCCCTTTCGCTTCGGCAACTTCGAACGCGCGTTGCAGCGTGACGTAGTCCTTCGGCGTGATCGCCATCGGCTTGTCGGCGAGCACATTGAGGCCGGCTTCCACGGATCGCAGGATGTAGTCGGTCTTGTGCGCGTTGTTGCCGGCGAGCACGACGATGTTGCCGGGCTTCTCCTCGAACATTTTCTCGAGGAAGTCCTTGCCTGTGTATGTCTTCGTTCGCCAACTCGTCGGATCTTCGCTGCGTGCATTGAAGCTCTCGATCCGTTTGAGGTGCTGCTCGACGTCATCGCCCGGCGGTGCGTAGACATGAACGAGCGGATCGACATCGGCGTACATCAACTTCTGCACGAGCGCCGCATGGAAGTGCCCGGGATCGAGCGTCATGAGCCGATACATACGCGGGTTGTCGGCGGAGATCGATCCAGAGAAGGCAGTCATGATGGCCGCAGCGGCCGTCGCGACCGCCGTGCATCCCCATCCTTTCATGACTTGTACGCCTTCATCAAATTGTGCGCGCCGTAAGGTGCGCGCTCCGGTCGCGACAGCATCGAGTTTGCTTCATCGTCGTTGACGAAGCGCTCTGCTTTCGCGTCCCACGTGAGCGGACGGCCGAGCTTCATCGCGATCCAGCTCACGATGCACGCGCTGTTGCTGCGATGTCCAACCGGGGCCGGCGCAATCGGTTGCTGGCGAGTGCGAACGGCTTCGATCCAATTCGCGTGATGCTCCGCACTGCGCGGCAATTGCACTTTGACGCCTTCCTCCGCGAGCAGCTTCGGATCGCTCGCATCGAGCGGCGGCAGTTTCTTCGCGTTCGGATTCGTCGGATCGCTCGCTGTGGTCGTTCCCTCGCGCGTGACCCAGATCCAGCCGTCGTCGCCGAAGAACTTGAGGCCGTTCGGCAGCGTATCCGACACGGTCACGATGACATCGTCCGGATACACGAGCTCGACGTGATAAGCGCCGTGTACATTCCAAATCTTGTTCGTCGGAAATTCGCCGCGACCTTCCACGCGCTTCGGGCCGGTGTGTTCGGTGTTGAGCGCCCAATGCAGCGTGTCGTAGTGGTGCGATCCCCATCCTGTGATCATGCCGAGGCAGTACGCTTCGTTACGCAGCCAGCCCGGTCGCTCGTCATAACCGTTCTGCGGATGTACGCGTTGCTCTGTGTAGTATGCGAACGGCGTCGGGCCGAGCCACTTGTCGTAGTCGAGATTCGCTGGAATCGGTTGCACAGGATCGTCAGGTTTCGTCGGATCGATCGGCAAACCGATCTCGACACGACGCACGCGACCGATGCGTCCTGAACGAACGAGCTCGCACGCTCGACGGAATTGCGTGCTCGAGCGTTGTTGGCTGCCAACTTGCAGGATGCGCCGAGTCTTCGCCACGGCGTCGCGCAAAAGGATGCCTTCGCTCAGCGTCATCGTGAACGGCTTCTGCAAGTAGACATCCTTGCCATTCATCACTGCGGCCAAGGCGAGCTCTGCATGCGAATGATCGGGCGTGCTGATGACGACGGCATCGATGTCCTTGCGCTCGATGAGCTCGCGATAGTCCTGATAGGTGCTGATCTCGGGCGCGGATCCGCCAGCGTCGCGATAGAACTGTTCGGCAAGCGCCTTGCCCTCTCGCGCCCGCTTGCTGTCCACATCGCAGATCGCGACGAAGTCCACGCCGCCGGCTTTGAACGTACCCGGCATGTCGTGCCCGCGTGCGATGCGACCGGACCCGATCTGCCCGACGCGCAACCGATTACTCGGAGCCGTCGCGCCAAACACGCTCGAGGGTACGATGAGGGGGAATGCCAGTGCGCCCGCCGTTGCGGCCACGCTTTTGCCGAAGTCGCGACGGGTGATCGATCCGGGCGTGCGTTTCTTCATGCTGGTCACTCGTACAGTAGGGTCGGCCATTGTGGCCTGACCAATATGGCGCTGGCGGCAGCATTGCCGAAATAGCGCGCGGATGAAAGGTCCGCGGAGGCGGTATGACGGAAATTCACATTGCCGCCCCGGTTTCCCTCTGCGGCAAGCGACCCCCGGTCAAGGCAGACGTTCCTCAGAGTCGAGTCTCGTGCGCTCTTCTGTATGATCGGCCGTTCGGTAAAAAGAAGGGGGTTCTGATCGCATGATTCGCCGACGCACGTTTTGGACGATTCTCTGCGGCTGCCTGCTCTCGGCGGGCGCGCTCGCCGAGGGAACGGTCGCGTTCGACTACTTCGAGTACACCGGACGCGATTCGGTGTTCGAAAAGCCGCTTCCACCCGGCCACTATCGCAATCCGATCCTCACGGGCTTCTACCCGGATCCGAGCATTGCGCGCGCAGGGGACAAGTTCTACCTCGTGAACTCCACGTTCGCCTACTTCCCTGGGATCCCGATTTTCGAGAGCTCGGATCTCGTGCACTGGACGCAAGTCGGCAACGCGATCGAACGGCCTTCGCAGCTCAAGTTCGACGGGCTCGGCATCTCGCGCGGCGTCTTCGCACCGACGATCGAGTATCACGAAGGGACGTTCTACGTGCTCAATACCGCGGTCGATAGCGGCGGCAACTTCATCGTGACCGCAAAGGATCCGCGCGGCCCATGGTCGGATCCGATCTGGCTGCCGGAGATCGACGGCATCGATCCATCGATCTTCTTCGACGTCGATGGCCGTGCGTACATCTTGAACAATGGGCCGCCTGAAGGTGTGCCGCAGTACGACGGGCACCGCGCGATTTGGATCCAGGAGTACGACGTCGCGAAGCAAAAGCTCGTCGGACCGCGGAAGGTCCTCATCGACGGCGGTGTCGACCCGTCGACTCAGCCGATTTGGATCGAAGGCCCACATATCTATCTCGTCGACGGGCACTACTACTTGATGTGCGCAGAAGGCGGCACGGGACCGAATCATTCGCAAGTGATCTTGCGAGGACGTTCGCCGTGGGGCCCGTTCAAGCCGTTCGAAGGCAATCCGATCCTCACTCAGCGCAACCTGCCGCACGATCGTCCGGATCCGATCACGAACGCCGGTCACGCGGATCTCGTGCAAGCACCGGACGGAAGCTGGTGGGCGGTGTTCTTGGCAACGCGCACGTACGAGCAGAAGCACTACAACACCGGTCGCGAAACGTTCGTGCTGCCGGTCACCTGGAAAGACGGCTGGCCGATCATTCTCGAGAACGGGAAGACGATTCCGTACGTCGAGAAGGGCCCTGCGTTCATGCGCGAGGGTTCGCAGGCACCGATGAGCGGCAACTTCACATGGCGCGATGACTTCAACGAGGCCACGCTGAATTCGGCCTGGCTACAAGTTCACGTGCCGAAGCTGGCGTGGTTCGACCTGCGCAAGCGTCCGGGCATGCTCACGATCGAGCCGCTCTCGGTCACGTTGTCCGATAGGGTGAACCCATCGTTCCTCGCGCGTCGCCAACAGCACATCGCTTTCGATGCGAGTACGGCGTTCGAAGTGCCGCAGAGCGATCGCGTTTCCGCGGGGATCGCTGCATTCCAAGGCGAAAATTACTGGTACTTCTTCGGCACGCGACGTGAGGGCAAGACGCTGCACGTGTTCTTGGAGAAGAAGGGCGGCGGTGCCGTCGAGCAAATTGCAGAAGTCCGTGTGCCCGCCGTGAAGCAGCTGAAGCTCAAGATTTCGGGCGACGGGGGCGACTACTCCTTCTTCTACGATGCCGACAACAAAGGCTGGAAGCCGCTCAAAGAGCGCGACGATGGCACGATTCTGAGCACGGAAGTCGCGGGCGGTTTCGTCGGCGCGGTCGTCGGCCCGTACGCGAGGTTAGAAGAAAAGCGCTAGCGCTGTAGGTCGGATTTCAATCCGACCAAGATCAGATGTAGGTCGGATTTCAATCCGACCAGGAAGGTGTCGGAATGAATTCCGACCTACATCGCGCTAGCGCGTGTGGGTCGGGTTCTTGATCCGAGCTCAGGAGGTGTCGGAATGAATTCCGACCTACAAGGATGTAGGGAAGCCCGTGTTGCAGGAGCATCTCACGGGCCGAC
>JBIQKP010000017.1:0-70086 GCA_044506405.1 Lysobacterales bacterium
TAGCCGGGCGAAGCCGGCAAGATCTCGCCGACGCGCCCGCCGACGATCATCAAGTTCTTGTAGATCACGCCAGGCGTCGTCAGCCGCACGGACTGCGCCGCGGGTTCTCGTCCAAGATGCTCGCGAAGGTCGATGCGACCTGATGAGCCGAACTCCTTGATCACCGCACCGGTCTTCGCGTTGAGCGCATAGACGTACTCATCGACTGCGGCGAACACGCGTGCGTCCCGACCCTGCTCCCAGTACATCAAGCCGCGGTTCGCGCCTTTGCCCTCGATGCCCGAATCGAACTCCCACAGGAGCTTGCCGCTCGCGGCGTCGAGCGCAATCGTCTTGTGCGTGGGCGTGTACGCGTACAACACACCGTCGACGACGATGGGCTGCGTTTGCAGATCGCCGCCTTCACCTGTGTCGTACGACCAAGCGACCTCGAGTCGATGCACGTTCGAACGATTAATTTGATCGAGCGCAGAATAGCGAATCTGATCCGGCGTACCGCCGTACGTCGTCCAACCGCGGTACTCCTCCTGCTTAGAGCAGCCCACGATTCCTAGACAAGAAAGCACGACGAGGCCTGCGACCGCAGCCCGCCGGTGAGGCTTCGTGGAGAAATACCGAGCGGCCGCGTAGGTGCGGGGCGAAGCAGAACTGTGCATACGAGTCATTTTTTCGTTTCAGTCTCTTGCGCCGCATGGACGCGAGATCGTTCTTTTGTTAGTCCGAGCGAGTACAACTTACGTTCATCGCCGCCGCTTGTCCATGTCGAGCAGGACGTGCTGGCGGCAAATCAGTGGACGCCTGACTAGGAATCGTGCGTACGACCCCGCTTCGTTTCTAATCCAGTCGCACGGAGCAAGATTCGATGCATCTTCAGTGGAACTTACCCTGCCTAGGCGCTACGGTTGCATGTGCAGCCGGATCTTCGGCGCCCGAACGTCGCACGGTCCATCATCGATGGCCGCATCGCGCACAGTCATCCGCAGCGCGAGCTGCGATCTCAACGGAGCTCGAACACGCATGAGCAAGCAAGAAGCACACGCACGCCGTTTCCGCGATCTACATCAGAAGGGCACGCCGCTCGTCCTGTTCAATGTGTGGGATGCAGGATCGGCGAAGGCCGTCGCGGAAGCGGGTGCGCAGGCGCTCGCGACTGGCAGTTGGTCAGTCGCCGCCGCACACGGTTTCGAGGACGGAGAGAAGATTCCACTGACACTCGTGCTCGCAAACCTGCAGCGCATCGTTACAGGCGTGGACATGCCCGTTTCGATCGATCTCGAGAGCGGCTATGACGATGTACGCTCGACGGTCCAGCGAGCGATTAGGTTCGGCGCTATCGGTTTCAACCTCGAAGACAGCATCCCTTCCGAGCAGACGCTGCATTCTGTCGAAGCGCAATGCGAACGCATCCGCGATGCTCGCATCGCTGCGGACGAGCTCATCACCGGCACGTTCATCAACGCCCGAACGGACATCTTCCTCATTACGGAATCGAGCAAGCACACCGACGAGATGGTCGAGGATGCGCTCGCTCGTGCGAAGGCCTATGCCGATGCAGGCGCTGACGGCTTCTTCGTTCCGGGCCTCGTCGATCACGAGAAGATCGCGCGCATCTGCGAGAAGAGTCCCTTGCCGGTCAATGTCATGGCGCGACCAGATGCAACATCAGTGAGTCGATACGCCGAGCTCGGCGTTGCTCGCGTCAGCTACGGACCGCACCCGTACCTTCTCGCGATGACGGCACTTCGTGAGGCAGCGCTCGCCGCGAAATAAGGAGAACGCTCGCAGAGCGCGCCAAGCCGACGACCTTTGCTCGCGTAGGCGATGAGCCGTTTCAGGCGAACGAAGAAGAGGGAAAAATCTCGCAGAGCGCAGGGACGCAGAGGTAAGAACGGGAAGAATGAGTTAATTCGGATCTGTTCCGATCTCAGCGTCTCTGCGTGAGAATCATTGTCTGCTCCCTCCACATCAGAATCCCCCTATTCTTCCCTCACCCCGAGTCGGCCACAATCGAGGCTCAGCAGCCTGAGATCATCGCGCTGCATCTTAGAGGCTCGGATCATGGGTGTGCTCGTCGACGGTGAATGGAAGGATCAGTGGTACGACACTAAGTCGACCGGTGGCCGGTTCGTTCGTTGGCAATCCCCGCACCGACATTGGGTCACGCCGGATGGATCTGCAGGGCCGACCGGCGACGCGGGGTTTGCGGCGGAGGCGGGTCGGTATCACTTGTATGTCTCGTACGCGTGTCCGTGGGCACACCGCACGCTGATCATGCGCGAGCTCAAGGGATTGCAGAACCTGATCTCGCTCTCCGTCACGCATTGGCTCATGGCAGAACAAGGATGGACGTTCACTCCAGGACCGGGTGTCGTTCCCGATTCCGTCAATGACGCGCGCACGCTGTACGAGGTCTACCTGGCCGACAACCCGAAAGCATCGGGCCGCGCGACGACACCGCTACTGTGGGACAAGAAGCAGCGGCGGATCGTCAGCAACGAGTCTGCGGAGATCGTACGCATGTTCAACAGCGCGTTCGATGGCGTCGGCGCAAAGTCGGGCGATTACTACCCGGAGACACTGCGCCCCGAGATCGATGCATTGAACGATCGCATCTATGACACGGTAAACAACGGCGTCTACAAAGCGGGCTTCGCGACCGAGCAAGGGGCGTACGAGGAAGCGGCGCGCGGCGTATTCTCGACGTTGGACGAGATCGAGAAACGACTCGCAAGCAATCGCTATCTATTCGGCGATCGGATCGTGGAAACGGACTGGCGCCTGTTCACGACGCTCGTGCGCTTCGATGCCGTCTACTACGGTCACTTCAAGTGCAACACGCGGCGATTGATCGACTATCCCAACCTCTCTGCCTACGCGCGCGATCTCTTTCAGATACCTGGGATCGCATCGACGGTGCACTTCGACCACATCAAGAATCACTACTATCAAAGCCACACGATGATCAACCCGACGGGCATCGTCCCGATCGGACCGTCACTCGATTTCAGCGCACCGCACGGCCGCGAACGTTTGTCGAGGGAATGAAGAATGCCGACAAGGAGCACCTGGTCGAGGGCGGCTGGGACCTGAGACGTGGCCGATGCCCTCGGTCTCAGGTCGCGGTCTGCTCGCTCTTTAGGTGCTTGTCCAAAAATTCGATATACGCGTCGGAAGCCTTGATCCGGTTCTCGCGCTTCGTGAAGCCGTGCCCTTCGTCGGGGAACAGCACGTACTCCACCGGCACACCGTTCGACTTCACGGCTTCGACGATCTCATCGCTCTCCACCTGGAGCACGCGAGGATCGTTCGCTCCTTGGACGACGAGTAGCGGCACGCGAATGTTCTTCGCATGGAACAACGGTGAGATCCGGCGATGGCGCTCCGCGTCCGTCTTCGGGTCGCCCATCTCATCGTAGAGGGCTTCCTTGAACGACTCCCACCAAGGCGGAATGCTCGTGAGCGTGCGCTCCCAGTTCATGACCCCGAAGATGTTGATGCCGACCTCGAACACTTCTGGCTCGAATGCGAGCGCGGCACCCACCATGTATCCGCCATAAGAGCCGCCGATAATTCCGATCTTCTCCGGGTCGACCCAGTCGAGCGAAGCAAGGTATTGCTTGCCATACACGATGTCCTTGAGATCCACGTCACCGTGGCGCTTGTCGTCCATGTGGAAGAAAGTCTTGCCATAGCCGGTCGAGCCGCGATTGTTCGCAGCGAGCACTGCATAGCCATGATTCACTAGATGCTGGATCGTCGCGGAGTAACCAGTGCGACTTTGTCCACCGGGACCGCCGTGCACCCACACGAGCGCCGGCACCTTGTTCTTCGTCGACGCAGTCTTCGGCCTGTAAAGAATCGAGGGAATTTCGAGCCCATCGAAGCTCTTGTAGCGCACGACCTGCGAAGGCACGAGGTCCGCTTCGTTGATCTTCGGATTGAGCGCTTGCGTCAGGCGCTCGCTTTGCTGCGCCTTGAGGTCGACCGTGTACACGTCAGCGGGCGAGGTGTCCGAGGTAAGGAGTAGGGCAACTTTGTTCTCATCGCGCGAAAAGCGGATCTGCGCGAGATCGCCAGGCGGCAACCCAGGCAGCTTGATCTCCTTGTTGGACTGGTGGTCGAAGATCCGGATCACGGTGCGCGCATCTTCGTTCGTACCCGAAACACGGAAGCGGCCGGAGTCCGAGAACGTCACGAACACAACGTCCCACTCCGATTCGATGAGCGGCGACTTGCGATCCGCTTCGATGTCGTAAGTCCACGCCTGCGTGAACTCGCCGTGCTCATCGGTCGAGTAGACAAGCTGCTTGCTATCGCGAGTGAATTCGTAGACCGAGTGCTGCACGTTGCCTTCGTGCTTCGTTATGAGCTTCGGCGTCGGCTTCTTCGCGCGCGTATCGATCAGATAAATGTCCGAATCCGCGCTCGTGCGCGGTTTCACGAGCGCGAGGTAGTGGCCGTCCGGAGAGACCGCGGCGATCGCGAGTGCGTCGTCATTGCGAAACACGATCGTCCGTGCGTAGTCTTTGACGGAATAGCGGTACAGATCGAACGCCTTCGAATCGCGCTCGTTCGTGACGACATAGAAGTATTTCCGATCGGCCGACCAGCCGCCGAACTCGGCCTTGAGCTTGTCGCCAGGCGTAAGATCTCGAATCTCGCCCGACTCCTCGCGCACGAACAAATGATCGAGCTCGTTGCCGCCCGTATCGGAAGTGATCAATACGCGTCGATCGTCGGGAAACCACGAAACCGCGAATGTGGACTCTTCCGACTTTGTGAGCGGCTCCTTCGAACCCTCCTGAGCCGCGACTGCGTACGCGTTGAAGATGCCGGTTTCATCCGCGTGTACGAGCAAATCTTTGTCATCGGGGGACCATGCGTATCCCCCTGCGAGACCATACGAAGTCGTCGTGAAGAACGCTTCCGCGTCATACTTTGTCGGCGGTTGTGGGGCGCTCGCCTGAGAGGGCGTGTCGTCCTTCGCACAACCAAAGAGCCCAAAAGCAAGCACCAGAATACCGGGTACCAGCGAGAGTCTGAGCCGCGACATCGTAAGTCTCATGTGTTGCAAGTGAGTGTGCCGGATCGTACACGCGCGCCGCGTATACAGCGAGTCCACTCAGCTGCCTGCTGTGCTTGCTGAAACTGTGGCGACCGAGCGCTCGATTCCTTGTTGGAGTCGATACCACGGGGCGTTCGCAGCGGCGTGTTGCTGGCAACGATTACCCTCGAGATGGGCTACTCGCGGCTCGGAATGTAGAGACCTGCCGCCACGGCGGGGCGCCCCAGGAATCGCTCGAGCGCTCTCGTCACGTTAGGAAAGTCGGCAATGCCCACGAGCTCGCCGGCGCCGTAGAAGCCGATGAGGTTGCGCACCCACGGGAATATCGCGATATCGGCGATCGTGTAGTCATCGCCCATCACCCAGTCTCGGCCCTCGAGTCGCGCGTTCAGAACGCCGAGCAAACGCCGCGACTCCGTGACGTATCGATCGCGCGGTCGCTTGTCTTCGAACTCGCGGCCGGCGAACTTATGGAAGAACCCCACCTGTCCGAACATCGGGCCGATTCCGGCGACCTGAAACATCAGCCATTGAATCGTCTCGTAGCGCCCATTTGCATCGCGCGGTAGGAAGCGACCCGCCTTGTCGGCGAGGTAAATCAGAATCGCGCCGGACTCGAAGAGCGGCAAGGGACGCCCCTCCGGACCGTTTGGATCGATGAGCGCGGGAATCTTCCCGTACGGATTCAACGACAGAAACTCCGGCGTCTTCTGGTCGTTGGTGTCGAAACTGACGAGATGCGGCTCGTAGGGAAGGCCGGTTTCCTCGAGCATGATCGAGGCTTTTACGCCGTTCGGCGTCGTGAGAGAGTAAAGCTGAATGCGATCCGGGTAACGTGCGGGCCACTTTTTCGTGATCGGGAAGGAGGAGAGATCGTTCATTTCGTCATACTCGAAAACGTGAGGCTCAATTCGTAAGTAGATAACGAATACCAGAGTTCCTGCGCTCGCGCGGGAAGGCGAATGATGGCACGTTGCACTACACTCCGCTCCACACGTTCACACTTCGCGGTGAAGCATGGGTCGCTTGCTCTCGGTCCTGATCGCGCTTGCGCTGTTCGTCTCGTTCGGGAATGCACGCGCCGCCGAGACAGTCGACAACGAATTTCGCAGGGCGCTTCAACTGAAGCTCATCAACGCGCAGCCCGGCGAGGTCATCGAGTTACCGGCTGGACGGTGGACGCTCGCCCGAGGACTGACGCTCACCCAATCGAACGTCACGCTGCGAGGCGCCGGTCCGGATGCGACGATCCTGTCATTCAAGGCGCAAGTGCACGGCGCGGAGGGTCTGGCGATCAATGCCGCATCGAACGTGACCATCGAGAATCTCGCCATTGAAGACACGAAAGGCGATGCACTCAAGGCGAATCGCTGCAAGAACCTCACGATTCGCAATGTGCGCGTCGAATGGACGCGCGGCCCGAGCTCGAAGAACGGCGGGTACGGCCTCTATCCCGTTCTCTGCGAGCGCGTTCTCATCGAACGCTCCGTCGCGATCGGCGCGTCGGATGCGGGTATCTACGTCGGACAATCGCGCGATGCGATCGTGCGCGACAACCGCCTCGAGTACAACGTCGTCGGCATCGAGATCGAGAACACCACCGCGGCCGACGTCTACAGGAACGAAGTCACGAACAATACAGGCGGCGTGCTCGTCATCAACATGCCGAACTTGCCGGTGAAGTTTTCGCGACAGACGCGTGTGTTCTCGAATCGCATCTACGCCAACAACACGCCCAACTTCACGGCGCCTGGAAACCTCATCGCGAAGGTCCCGGCGGGAACAGGGTTCATGATCCTCGCGAGCGACGAGGTCGAGTTCTTCGACAACATGGTCGAGAACAATCAAAGCGCGAACGCGGTCATTGCGTCCTTCGCCGCGACGTCCAAGCCGGAGAACGACGTTGGATACGATCCGTATCCGTCGAGGGTCTTTCTGCACGACAATCGCTTCAAAGGCGGCGGCGATCGGCCAGACGCCGCGAACATGAGAGCACTCCAGCTCGGGAAACTCGGGGCGCAGGGCCGGGTACCGGACATCATTTGGGATGGCGTCGTTTCAGATGACCGCGACGCGCCGCCGGCGGAGATCTGCATCGGCGAGAACGGCGAGGCCGATTTCGCGAACATCGATCTGCGCGGAGGTGCGAAGAACGTCTCGCGAGATCGCACGCCGCATCGCTGTGAGCTGCCGCCGCTTCCTTCGGTGTCGTGGCACGGAGGGTAAGAAGATCCCTCGCAGAGCGTGACGTTAAGAACGAGAAGAGGATCGTCGTTGATTTCGGATGGGTCCCCGCCTCCGCGGGGATGACGCCTAGTAGGCGTCGGTTTGGGTGCCTTGAGCAGGCGTGCTCTGCGTGCTCTGCGAGAGTATCTTCTCTCATTCGCCCGAACCGCTTCATGTGTATGCGTCTACCCTTAGTCGTCATCGCGCTCCTGCTCGCCGCGTGTCAGCAGCCGCCTTCGCGAGATGCGCTGACGCACGGCGCGAGAGGGGATGTACCTGAGGTGCTGTCCGCGTGGCACTTGTTCGAAATCGATGCCGGCGTTCTTCGACCCACGCGCGACGGCGTCGTCTACGAGCTCAACACGCCGCTCTTCAGCGACTACGCACACAAGCTGCGTGTCGTGCATGTGCCTTCAGGCGCCGCGATTCGCTACGGCGAGCACGAATTCCAGTTTCCCGTCGGCACGATCATCACGAAGACGTTCTACTACCCGCTCGCTGATGCGCGTTCGGGAGATCGCACCGCGGTGCGAAAGGTCGTCCACGCAGTCGAACGGTTCGAGGTGAACCTTCGCGAAGCTCGCCTACTCGAAACGAGGCTCCTCGTAAACACGAGCAACGGCTGGATCGCACTCCCTTACGTTTGGAATGAATCACAAACCGAGGCCATGCTGGCCTTGGCGGGCGACGAGATCGAGCTGGAGCTCATCGACCAGAACGCGAAAGAACCGTTCGTATACCAAGTGCCCGATGCGAATCAGTGCGCATCCTGTCACGCGGCGGACTTCGCTCAGCAGCGCATCGAGCCGATCGGAATCAAAGCGCGGCACCTCAATCGCGAGGTCGCATACCCGAGCGGGACTCGTAACCAACTCGTCCATTGGGCGCGCTCAAGGATCTTGGGCGCGTTAGCCGATGCGAGCGATGTTCCGCGCCTCGCGCGTTGGGACGATGCAGCCGCAGACTTGAATGCACGTGCCCGCGCCTACCTCGACGTGAACTGCGGCCATTGCCACAGTGCAACTGCGATCGCGAACACGTCGGGTCTGTTCCTCGATACGAGCGAAACGAACCCGACTCAACTCGGCGTGTGCAAAGTGCCGGTCGCAACGGGCCGAGGCGCAGGGACGGGGTCCTTCGACATCGTCCCCGGTGCGCCGGAGGATTCGATCCTGCTGCAACGAATGATTGCCACTGAGCCCGATGTCGCGATGCCGGAGATCGGCCGCGCCGTCGTGCATTTCGAGGGCGCGGCATTGATCCAGGCATGGATCGCGTCGATGGCCGGCGAATGCGCCGCCGACTCCGGCGCCTAACCGAGCGGCATGACCGCGCGCACTTCGATACTACCGACCTTCGCGAGCGGGATCTCGGAAGCAATCGAGAGGGCTTCTGCCTCATCGGCGGCCTCGATATAGACGAATCCGAGCAACTGTTCTTTCGTCTCAGCGAATGGCCCGTCCGTCGTGTGCACTTTCTGTTTGCGCACTCGAATCGTCTTCGCGGTACGCACCGGCATCAGCGCTTGCGCAGCGATCAGATGGCCACGGCGGGCGAGCTCCTGATCGTATTCGATTGAGATCCGCGTCAGTTCGTCGGAGTCCTCCTGCGACATCGCGTTGAGGACCGCTTCTTCGCCGTAGACGAGGCATAGGTATTTCATGGCTTCTCCCGTGAGGCATGAGTGTCGTTCGCCTCTAGGACGTTCCGGCCCCACTCCGCCCGACATTTTCATCGCGTGCGATCTGGCGCCTCATCGATCTGAAGACGTGAATACGCCCTGTTCGGAAACACGCTTGCGCTGCTCCCATAGGACCCAGGCGGCCCAGGCGAGCGATGCGACGACGACCGCGGCGCCGAGCTTGTGGGTGAACCAGCCGAGCGTCTGTGAATGTTCGAGCCAGCCGAGCTCTCCGAGTATGAAGATCCAATCGTGGCCGCCTTGCTCACCGGTTTGCCCGCCGAGGAGAATGAGCTGCGGCGCGAGCGCGTCGTAAACGTACGGTGCGGCATCGAGCATGCTTACACCCACCAACCAAGTCGCGATCGCTGCGCCGAACGGATCTCGGTTCTTCAGAAGCAAGGCGGCGGCGATGATCATCGGCATCAATAACTGAGCCAACGTTCCGCCGAGCACCATCATGAACTCGCCCAGCACGCGAAAGATCACGTGTCCTGCTTCATGAAAGATGAGAAGCGGACCATGCAGGAATGAAGCGCTCATCTCGCCTGTTCGGAAGTCGAGCGCGATGAGCTTCACGCCCCAAACCGCGAACCCGAGCAGCAATGCGGTGCGCGCGATCAGGGCTGCTGAATTCACCTGCTCCGGTACATTCGTCGCGAGCGCGAGCAGTCGCGCGAAGAAGCGTGGCGGCTTGTCTACGTATTCAACGGGCTCCGGCGGCTGCTCATGTTGCCGCTCGGCCGCGGCCACCTTCGCGAGAACGATCCCGCACGCGGGACACGTCGCGGGCAATGCCTGCTCCGCAGGCAACGGCGCATGGGCACACTTCGGGCAACGGTCGTAGTAGGTGTCAGCCATCCGGCTCGTCGCGCGTGGAAGCGCCTCGGTTCTCGATGATCGAACACGATATCTAGGTGGATCGGCTCGCACAGCGAGCAGCATCACACTAAGAGAACTCTCTCGGAGCACACCGAACGCGCGCCGTTCGGCGTCGGCCTCGCGCAGCCGCACTGCTGTGCGGGAAAACTTGAAGCCTCCCCTGCCGCGTTCACGAAGCAATGCTCTGTCCAGACCCCTCTTCGCGCAGTCAGTTTGCCCACTCACATTCGACGCTCGACACCCTTCGCCGCGGCGGCGCGGCGACGCGGCGACGCGGCGAATAGGAACTAGATGAATGAAGGACGTTGAGTCCCGTGACGTCAGTTCTTCTTGCTGATCTCTGCGGGCTCTGCGCGCGGCGAGAGCATTTCTTCTCCGGATAGATCCACGCCTCGGCGGGGACGACGCCTGTGCGTGGGTTCGGCGTGCTGGGACGACGTCAGGTGCATCGCTATCGCCACGGCGTCCGCAGCGCGAAACGCTTTCGTTTGAAGAACGGGATCAAGAGCATGCCTGCGATGAAGCCACCGATGTGCGCGCGAAAGGCGACGCCACCCTGTCCTGCCGGCGTTGCGAGCTGGCTGAACAACTGCAAACCGAACCACAGCAGAAGCACGATGCCCGCAGGAATGCGAACGGTGTGCAGAATGAACCCGAACGGAATCAAGACGAGCACACGCGCATGCGGATAGAGCAATAGGTAAGCGCCGAGCACACCCGAAATCGCGCCGCTCGCGCCCACCATCGGGATCGTCGAGCCCGGTTCCGGCAACGCTTGCGCGAGGACGGCGGCGAGACCGCACAAGAGATAGAACACGATGAAGCGCCCGTGCCCCATGCTGTCCTCGACGTTGTCCCCGAAGATCCATAGATAAAGCATGTTGCCGATCAGATGCATCCATCCGCCGTGCATGAACATCGACGTGAGCGCGGTCATGTACGGCGGCACGACCGCGAGCTCCGGCGGCAGCGAACCGTGACCGAAGAGCACGGCCGGAATCACGCCCAACGCATAGATGGCCTGCTGACCGCGCGCGGGACCCAGGGAGAACTGCCACAAGAAGACAATCGCGCACAGCACGACGAGCGCGATCGTCACGACGGGCTTGATCGTAGATGGATTGTCGTCGCGGAGCGGGATCATTCGGGGCCCTAGGCTGTAGGCGGTAGGCTGTAAGTCAGGAAAGCAATCTGCGGAAACAACGGCGCTCGCCGCTCCACCGAAGCTGCAGCCAGCCTTCACTCTGGCTACAGTCTACAGCCTAGAGCCTACAGCCTATTCGTCACACGGGCGGAGGATTGCGCTTCGTGAAGCCGCGCTGATGCCAATACGGATAGGGCAGCGTCACCGCGCTCGCCGCATCGAGCTGCTTGATGTGCTCCGGCGCGAGCTGCCAGCCGACCGCACCCAGGTTCTGACGCAGCTGCTCTTCGGTGCGAGCACCGACAATGACGCTCGCAACGGTCGGTCGCTGCAGCAACCAATTGAGCGCGATCTGCGGAACGGTCTTACCGGCCTCCTTCGCCACCGCGTCGAGCGCATCGACAACGCGGAATAGATGTTCGTCCGAGACCGGCGGACCACCCTCCACCGTCGCTTGATTCCGCAAACGGGTCGTCTCCGGCAGCGGTGCACCTCGCCGGATCTTGCCAGTGAGCCGACCCCAGCCGAGCGGACTCCACACGATCGTCCCCACTTTCTGATCGAGCGCGAGCGGCATGAGCTCCCATTCGTAGTCTCTACCGAGCAGCGAGTAGTACGCTTGATGCGCAACATGGCGAACCCAGCCATGTCGATCGGAAATGGCGAGAGACTTCATCAAGTGCCAGCCCGAGAAGTTCGAGCAACCGATGTAACGAATCTTGCCTGCGCGAACGAGATCGTCGAGCGTGCGCAACGCCTCTTCGATCGGCGTCGTCGCATCGAACCCATGCAACTGAAACAAATCGATGTAATCGGTACCGAGCCGACGCAGACTCGCATCGACCGCCCTCAACAGTGCGTACCGCGAAGAGCCGACGTCGTTGGGTCCTGGCCCCACCGTGAACGTCGCCTTCGTCGAGATGATGACTTTGTCGCGACGTCCGCGGATCGCCTCGCCGAGGATCTCTTCAGCGGCCCCCGCCGAATACACGTCGGCGGAATCGAACATGTTCAGCCCTGCTTCGAGACAGACATCGACCAGCCGGCTGGCTTGCTTTACATCGACTTCGCCGAAGCCGCGGAAGAATTCGCTGCGGCCCCCGAAGCCGCCTGTACCGAAGCTGAGTACGGGAATCTTGAAGCCGGAGGCTCCGAGTTGACGGTGTTCCATAGCTGAAGAAGTGTAGTGTGTAAGATGTGGAGTGTAGGGTTGGATACGGGCAGCGCCGTCCGACACTCTACACCTCACACCTTACACGGGCGTAGCTCCGCACGGTCTCGTGTATGATCCTCGCAATAATACGAATCAGCGGGTGTCGTCGTGGCACACACCGGTCAATTTCGATTGCTGGCGCAGCGCCGCTTTCTTCCGTTCTTCGGTGCGCAAGCGCTCGGCGCGTTCAACGACAATGTCTACAAGAACGTGCTCGTCATCATTGCCGTGTATCAGGCAGCGAGCTACACGGCCATGCAACCGCAACTGTTGGCGAACATTGCGGCCGGACTGTTCATCCTTCCCTTCGTACTGTTCTCCGGGGTCGCGGGCCAGCTCGCGGATCGCTATGACAAAGCGCTCGTGCTCAAGGTGGTCAAGGCGGCCGAGATTCCGATCATGGGACTCGCGGCGATCGGCTTCGCGGTGCAGAGCATCGAACTGTTGCTGGCAACGCTCTTTCTCATGGGCACGCAATCGACATTCTTCGCGCCCGCCAAGTACGGTTTGCTTCCGGAAGTCTTGCGCGACTCCGAGCTCATCGGCGGCAACGCGATGGTCGAAAGCGGCACGTTCCTCGCGATCCTGCTTGGCACGCTCACCGCGGGTCTCCTCGCGAGTAACGCGAGCACCAGCCTCATCTCATTGCTGTTAGTCGCGATCGCGGGCGCTGGATTCCTCGCGAGCCTCGCAATTCCGAAACTCCGTCCAGCCGCGCCTCAGCTCAAGATCGACTGGCAACCGTGGCGCTCGACGTGGAGCAACATCGTTGCCGCTCGCGAATCGCGCGTCGTCTTTCTCTCCATCCTCGGCATCTCTTGGTTCTGGTTTTACGGCGCGCTCGTCCTCACGCAGCTTCCGCTCTATTCGAAGGACGTGCTCGGCGGTAGCGAAGAAGTCGTCACACTGCTGCTCGTGCTCTTCTCCATCGGCGTCGGAACCGGATCGCTCCTGTGCGAACGATTATCCGGCAAGCAAGTGGAGATCGGTCTCGTGCCGTTCGGCTCGCTCGGCCTCACGATCTTCGCGGTCGATCTGTTCTTCGCAACGCCGCGACCGGCATTCGGAGAAGCGCTGAGCGCCGCCGAGTTCGTTCGCCAAGCCGGCGCGTGGCGCATCCTGGTGGACATTGGACTCATCGGCCTCTTCGGCGGCTTCTTCATCGTGCCGCTGTATGCGATCGTGCAGCAGCGTGCGCGGCGCGCGGCGATGTCACGCATCATCGGCGCGAACAACATTCTGAACGCGGTGTTCATGGTCGCCGCCGCGGCACTCGCGGCGCTCGCGCTCGAAGCGGGTCTCTCGATCCCGCAGCTCATTCTGCTCACGGCCGCGCTCAATGCATTCGTTGCGGTTTATATCTACAGCCTCGTGCCCGAGTTCTTGTTGCGGTTCATTGCGTGGCTGCTCGTCCACGTCATCTATCGCCTCGATCGTCGCGGAGCCGACAACATTCCGGACGAAGGGCCAGCGCTCCTCATCTGCAATCACGTCGGCTACGCCGATGCGATCGTCATCTCAGCGGGCTGCTCGCGGCCGGTTCGCTTCATCATGGAGAGCAGCATCTTCAAGATCCCGGTGCTGAGCACGATCTTCCGCGGCATGAAAGCGATCCCCGTTGCGCCCGCGAAGCAAGATCCGGCCGTGTACGAGCGCGCGTTCGAGGTCGTTGCGGAGGAGCTTCGGCGCGGCAACCTGGTCTGCATCTTTCCCGAGGGCCGTCTCACGCCGGATGGCGAAGTCCAGGAGTTTCGGCCAGGCATTCTTCGTATTCTGAAGGAGACACCGGTTCCCGTGATCCCGATGGCGCTCTCGGGTTTGTGGGACTCGATGTTCTCGCGAAAGTACAAAGCCGTTTGGAAGCGATGGCCGCGACGGTTCTGGCCGAAGATCAAGTTGACGATCGGTGAACCGATTGCGCCAGAGGACGCTCAGCTCGACACACTGCGAAACAAAGTGGCCGAGCTCAGAGGCACCGAGCCCTAGGAGACATTCCTCGACGAGAGGAATGCGGCGGGCACCGAGAGACTGCCGCTCACCACGTGACCAACCGAGGCAACCTCATCGCCTTCTGGCGCGCTGCTGAGCCTGCCAGTAGCGGATCAATACGAAGCCCGTCGCCATGCCGCCGATGTGCGCGAAGTGTGCGATACCTGAGAGCGTTTGCGTGATGCCGAGATAGAGCTCGAGCAAGCCGTAGAGTGTCACGAACAACCACGCAGGCATCGGGATCGGCGGGAAGATCAGCATGATCATTCGCTTCGGATACGCCATGCCGAACGCGAGCAACAAACCGAACACGGCACCGGAGGCACCCACGGTGGCCGCGGGCGGCAGATTCGACTGAGACATCACGATCATGTGCATCAACGCCGCACCGATGACGCACATGAAGTAGTAGATGAGATAGCGCTTCTGGCCGAAGAGACGTTCGATCTCCGAGCCGAACATGAAGAGCGCGAACATATTGAAGAACAGATGCGTGAACCCGCCGTGCAGGAACCCGTACGTGACGATCTGCCACGGTCTGAAGAGCCCCGTCTCCGGCGGCCACAGCGCGAAGAGCCATCCGATGCGGGGTCCAAGCAAGTACTGCAACGCGAACACGGCCACGTTCGCGATGATCAGCGCCTTATTGATGGGTGTAATGCGATCGAACATTGGGCTGCTATGTAGACGAATCCCGGACTTTCAACCCGCGCATAAAAAAGAGCCCGCCGTGCGCGGGCTTTGGGAGCTGAGGATAACAGCGTCTACAGAAATCTGGGTACGGCCGGTCGCATCACGCGTAGGGCCGATACGGCAAGCCGAGGTCGCGAGCGACCGCTTCGTGGCAGATCGCGCCGGCGTAGACATTCAGCCCTTGCGCGAGATACGGGTCTCGGCGCAGCGCCTCTTCGATGCCGTGTTGGGCCAACGCCTTGACGTAAGGCAAAGTTGCATTCGTGAGCGCGAAAGTCGAGGTACGCGCGACCGCACCTGGCATGTTCGTGACGCAATAGTGAACGACGCCTTCATCCACGAAGAGCGGATCCGCGTGCGTCGTCGGCCGACTCGTCTCGATACACCCGCCCTGGTCGATGGAAATATCGACGATGACGGCACCGTTCTTCATGGCCTTGACCATCTCACGCGTGACGAGCTTCGGCGCTGCGGCGCCCGCGATGAGCACTGCCCCAATCACGAGGTCCGCCTGCACGACCCACGATTCGATCGCGGAGGTCGTCGAGGCACACGTCTTGAGGCGCCCCTCGAACAGCGCATCCAGCGCACGCAACTTCTTGAGCGACGAATCGATGACGGTGACATCCGCGCGGAGTCCGACCGCCATTTCCGCCGCACTGGTGCCGGAAACACCCCCACCGAGAATGACTACTTTCGCGGGCGGTACCCCCGGCACTCCGCCGAGCAGTACGCCGCGACCGCCGTTCGCCTTTTGCAGCGCCGCTGCACCGACTTGCACGGACATGCGACCTGCGACTTCGCTCATCGGCGTCAAGAGCGGCAGCGAGCCGTCCGGCGAGCCGACGGTTTCATAGGCAATTGCAGTCACGCCCGCTTCCATGAGCGCCTTGGCTTGTTCCGGGTCAGGCGCGAGATGCAGATAGGTAAAGATCGCCTGTCCGCGCCGCATCAGCTTGCACTCTGAAAGCTGAGGTTCTTTCACCTTGACGATGAGATCGGCGGCATCGAATACCTCGCGAGCACTCGAGAGCACTTTCGCGCCGGCCGACGCATAGATGTCGTCGCTTTCACCGACACCGACGCCCGCGCCGCTTTGAATGAACACTTCGTGGCCCGCGCGACAGAGCTCGCGCACGCCGGCCGGCACGAGGCCGACGCGATACTCATGAACTTTGATTTCTTTCGGAACGCCGATACGCATGCGTGGCTCGCGAGAACCGCAAACCTCCTCTAGAACCGATACGTCGCCTGGACCGCCACGATATCGACCGCAGACTCCTGTTCGCCATTGAGGAGGCCATACACCAAGGGTTCGTCTTGATCTTGGTTCATCGGCACATCGTCGCTGAACAAGTGCGCGTATCCGAAATCGAACACGAACGCGCCGCCCGTGTCGTAGCGCGCGCCGAACGCAACCCATGTTCGATCGGTATCGGGCAACCGCGCGGTCCGCGTGCTGTCAGGCACCGGCGTCTCGTCGAACGCCGCGCCCACTTTCAGCTTCCACGCATCGTTCAACTGATAACTGGCGCCGAGCGCGAAGCGCCACGTGTCCTCCCAGAGCTCCGGCGTCGTCGTGATCTCGCTTCCATCCGGCCGCTCGACACGGAGGTACTGCACACTGCTCCAACCGGTCCACGCGACGTCCGCCAGCAACTCCCATCGCTCGCCGATTCGATGCGAGAGCGAGGCGGTGGCGATTTCCGGCAACTCGAGATCGACTGACGCCGGCGTCGTTGCGAACGGTCCACCCGGCGCCGAGACTGTCGAGATGATCGTTTGACCCAGCGGATCGCTCGTCGTCGCCGGCTCGAAGCGTGCCGACCCTTCGACGGTGTAATCGGCGCTCGAGCGATAGCTGATGCCGAGCCGCGTGTCTGGGGTGAGCTGAAAAATGGCGCCGACGTTGAAGCCCCAAGTATCGTCGTCCCCGCGCACGACAGCGCGGCCTTGCAGCCCGGGATTGGCGGCGATGAGCGCGGGAATCTGTTCTTGCGGCACGCCCACGAGCGGTGCGGCGCCCGCGACGATGGCGGTGTAGTTCACCGCATTCGTGAGCTCTGCCTGCATGCGCTGGTAGTTGAGCCCGATGCCGAGCGTGACGACATCGTTCAACTCCCAGGCGAGCGCAGGATTGAAGTTGTATGTCTGGATCTCGGAGTTGAGCGCCTGAAAGCGGCCGATCCAGTCGTCCGGATATTCGAGCTTGAGTCCGAACGGAACATTGAAGCCGAATCCGAACGACAACCGATCGTTGATCGGCATGGCGAGATACGCGCTCGGCACCGCATTCCAATCGCCAGCATCTCCGCCTTCGCCGCCGAGCGCGTGCGTAAGCGGCGCCGCGGAGCCCTCGTTACGAAACTCCGATTGGATCTTGACGCCCGACGCGGAAAGCACCCACTGCGCGCGCTCGAGATGCGCGAGCGCAGCCGGGTTGTAGAACATTGCAGAAGCGTCATCCGCCACGACCGTCGTTCCGGAAAAGGCGTTGCCCAGGCGTGCGGCACTCTGCTCGAGCAGCGCGAATCCGGATGCGAGCGCGACATGGGGGACCGCCGTTGAAGCAGCGATCAGCGCAACAGCAACGCTGCGACGAACTAGGTAAACAGCCATGAGTTCCCTTCTCCAGAGAATCCGATCAGACGGGCAACGCGTCGTGTAGGGCAAGGTTCCCAAGCGCTCGCGGCGTAAGTGACGAAAGTCGTGAAGGCGATGCGGTCAGAAGCATCTGACCGTGCGCCGAATTCCGAGTGTGAACCCGACGCAGCGCGCGGCGCGTTCTGATCTATATCACTTGTATCAGTTACATCACGGCAGCAGCATGCCCTCGATCCGCATCGGTATTTCTGGTTGGCGCTATACGCCCTGGCGAGGCGCGTTCTATCCGACCGACCTTCCGCAGCGCTTGGAGCTCTGGTATGCCTCGCGAATCCTCTCGACGATCGAGATCAACGGCTCGTTCTATTCGCTGCAGCGGCCCGAATATTTCGAGCAGTGGCATCGCGAGACGCCGGACGATTTCGTGTTCGCCGTGAAAGGTCCGCGGTTCATCACGCACATGAAACGGTTGCGCGATGTCGAGATACCGCTTGCGAACTTCTTCGCCTCGGGCGTGTTCAACCTGCGCGAGAAACTCGGCCCGGTTCTTTGGCAATTTCCGCCACAGTTCAGGTTCGATGAGGCGAAGCTTGCGCGCTTCTTCGAGCTGCTGCCGAGCGACACCGCGGGTGCGCTCAAGCTTGCGCGCAAGCGAGACTATCGACTCAAAGGCCGCGCGCGCTTAGCGATCGATGAGCCGCGTGCCCTTCGCCATGCAGTCGAGATTCGTCATGAGAGCTTCATCGACGCTCGCTTCGTCGAGCTACTGCGCCGATTCAACGTCGCGCTCGTGATTGCCGAGACGGCGAAGCGCTGGCCGATGATGCACGACATCACGGCGGACTTCCTCTACATGCGACTGCACGGAGACAAGACGCTCTATCAGAGCGGCTACAGCGATCGCGCACTCGAACGCTGGGCAGAGAAGATTTCAGCCTGGCACGCAGGCAAGGAGCCGAAAGATGCGGAAAAGGTCTCTCGAGCGAGAGCACCGACGACGAAGCCGCGCGATGTGTTCTGCTATTTCGACAACACCGACGTCAAGCTGCGAGCGCCTATCGATGCTCAAACGTTGATGCGCAAGCTCGGGCTGACGCCCGGGGCTCCGCCTGAAATCGAAGCACCTCACCGACGCAAGCGTCCCGGCGATCAACCTGCAACGGTGCGCGTCAGCAGGCCGGGCAACTCGCGCATGTCCGCAAACGTTCGATGAACGCCGAGCCGCGCGAGTGCGTCCGCGGACGTATGGGCACAGTACCCGAGCACAGTCATCCCTGCCGCAAGACCCGCGCGCGCACCGGCAAGTGAATCTTCCACGACGACACAACGGCTCGGATGCACGCCCATCTGCTCGGCGGCGAACAGATAAATATCGGGGGCGGGTTTTCCGTGCGCCACCTGCGTTGCACTAAAGAGCCGCCCTTCGAAGCGAGGCAACAAACTCGTCAAGCCGAGTGTGAATCGCATCTTCTCGATCTCGCCGCTCGAAGCCACGCACATCGAGGTCGTGATCGCATCGAGCGCTTCGAAGATCCCGTCGGTCGCTTTCAAGCCTTCGGCCTCGAACGCGGCGAAAGTCCGTTCCTGCAGACGTGCGACGAAGTCTGCCGGTGCGGGACGCCCCAGGCGCTCCTCCACGCGCTCCATGCAGTACGACATCGAGCGACCGACGAACTCGGCGTACATCTCCGACTCGCTCATACTCAACCCCAACTCGGCGAGCGCTTCGGCGAACACGCGGTTCGCGATCGGCTCGCTGTCAACGAGAACTCCGTCACAGTCGAAGATCACGAGAGCAGTCGTTGAATTCACCAGTCCACGTCCAAAGATCGTTAAGTTGTGCCGACATGCACTTGGCGCGTGATTTCGAGCGGTCGGGGGTGCAAAATCAGCTCGCCGCTCGGGCCAAGGCGGCAGCATGATCCCATACTGAGCTCACACATATATATAAGTAGGCCGATAGGGAGAGACCCGATGAATCGATGCCCAGGCGTACACGACCTGATCGCGCCCACGACCGTCAGCACTGCCGCGTAAGGCCGCGCGTGAACAAGGACGTGCTCGATACGGTCGTCTCCGCCGAGACGCCCGAGGGCATCGCGATCGAGCTCCGGCCCGCGGGCTTGAGCTCGCGCTGCTTCGCTTATCTCATCGATCTGCTCATTCGCCTCGGTGTGATTTACGCGGTCGGCATCGCGACGACGTTGATGGGCGGCCTCGGCTTCGGTCTGCTGCTGATCCTCGCGTTTGCGCTCGAGTGGTTCTATCCCGTCGCGTTCGAGTTGAGCCGCTGGGGCGCAACGCCAGGCAAGCGCGTGATGGGCATCAAGGTCGTCATGGACAACGGACTGCCGATCACGCCCGCCGCCTCGATCACGCGGAACCTACTGCGAGCCGCCGACTTCTTGCCCGCGCTCTACGCGTTCGGTATCACCAGCATGCTCGTGCGGGGCGATTTCAAACGCCTCGGCGACATCGCCGCGAATACGCTCGTGGTCTATCAGCCCCCGCCCGCGCCCAAGGTCACGATGGATGACCTCGAGCCGCTCGCCCCAGTCTGCCCGTTGTCCCCGCAGGATCAAACCGCGATCGTCGCGCTCGCCGCGCGCGGGTCACGGCTCACGCGGGAACGGCTCGATGAGCTCGCCGCGCTCGCTGCGTGGGTCTCGGGCGATGCCGGCCGCAGCGGCCCGGACGTGACCCGTCGCGTGCTCGCCGTGGCGCAATGGCTGCTCGGCAAGCGGTGACGACCTAGAACCTATCTCAAAGCGTCATGAGCGGCGCTAGTTCGCGTTCTGAGGAGCGCAGGAACCGGAGTTTATATGGGAATAAATGAGGATTACGAGCACCGCAAGGGCGCGAAATCGCGTCGCGCAGTAGCTTTGAGATAGGGTCATGACGCCCCTGCAATTCGAAGCGCAGTACCAGAGCGAATGGGATGAGCTGCAAACGCTGCTCACGAATCTGCGCATTCGCACGCGCAAGACCGAAGCGAAAGTCTCCGGCGAACGGCTCGCGGGCTTGTATCGCCGCGCCTGCGAACAGCTCGCGCTCGCGCGTGCGCGCTCCTACCCCGCACACATTGTCGAGCGTCTCAATCAACTCACGTCCGATGCACATCAAATCATCTACCAGCGACAAGAGTTCGGCCTCGATCGCTTGAAGCGCATGATCGCGGTCGATTTTCCGCGGGCCGTCCGAGCGCATGCGGTGTACGTCTGGCTTGCGACCGCGGTCTTTCTGATTCCGACGCTCGTGCTCGGACTCCTCGTGTACTTCAAACCGGAGCTCATCCTGTCGATGGTCGACGCGACGACGGCGGCCGAGTTCGAGCAGATGTACTCCGACGCCGCCGACTCGATCGGTCGCCGGCGCACTGCCGAGAGCGACTGGGTCATGTTCGGTTTTTATATCCGCCATAACATCAGCATCGGATTTCAGTGTTTCGCGAGCGGACTGTTCGCAGGCATCGGCAGCCTCTTCTTTCTTGCATTCAACGGCGCATTCATGGGCGCGATCGCGGGCTACCTGACCGAGCGCGGGTTGTCTTCTACGTTCTACTCGTTCGTCGTCACGCATGGTGCATTCGAGTTGACGGCGATCGTGCTCTCAGGCGCGGCAGGGCTTCGCATCGGTCACGCCTTGATCTCGCCCGGTCGTCGTACGCGACGACAAGCGCTCGTCCTCGCGGCGCGCGAGTCGATCGTCATCGTGTACGGCGTCGCCGGCATGCTGCTCATCGCCGCCGCGATCGAAGCTTTCTGGTCATCGGCGCGGTGGATTCCGCTGCCGCTCAAGTACGGCGTGGCCGCCGCATGCTGGATCATGGTGCTCAGTTATTTGTGGCGACAGGGCCGCCATGCAAGTTGACGCACTTGCCGTTCGACTGCGACCGCGGAGCAACGTCGAGGCAGCCGATCTCGGCATACGCTTGTGCCAACACGCCGCCCGCTCTGTGTTTACGTGCTATCTCACAGTGGCATTGCCGGTCCTCGTGATCTGTCTGGCGACATTCGAGTACGCGCAATGGCTGCCGACCCTCGCCATCTGGTGGGCGAAGCCGTGGCTCGACCGCACGATCCTGTTCGCGCTCGCGCGCGCCGCCTTCGGACAAGCGACGACCCCGCGAGATGTGTGGGCCGCGCAGCGACACGTCTGGTGGTCGCAACTGATCCGCACGTGGACACAGCGCCGCGTGTCGCCGTGGCGTTCGCTCACAGCGCCCGTCTACCAGCTCGAAGGACTCAAAGGCGCCCGCCTGCGTAAACGCGTGCGCCAAGTTCGCTCCGGTAAGACGAGTGCCGGTCTCGTCGTTACGGGAACGTTCAATCTCGTCGAGACGGCTTTCATGTTCGGAATGCTGTCTCTCTTCAGCTGGTTCGCACCCGAAGGCATGAAACCCGATCTCGCCTTGATCTTCGATCCCGACCGGCAGGAGCAGATTCAGCTCGTCACGGCCATTGCATATGCCGCGACGGTCGCGATCGTCGAACCGTTCTTCGTCGCCGCGGGATTCGGGCTGTACTTGAACCGGCGCGTCGAGCTCGAGGCGTGGGATATCGAGCAGGAGTTGAGACGTGCGCGGCCCGAGTAGCGGTCGGGCAAAGGCTCGCGCGAGCGCACGCTGCGCGCGTGTGTGCCGCACCCTACTGCTCGGCGCGTGGTTGACGCTCGGGCCCGCTCATGTCGTGCTCGCTGCCGACGATCCGAGCACCGGTGCGATCCATGCAGCCGAGATCGATGCCGCGACAGAAGAACTGAAGGCCGATCCGAATCTTCAAACGACGCGCCAAACGCGCACGCTGCGCTGGGTCAGCGACGATGACGACGAGAAGGACGATCGATCCAGTTGGCTCGACTGGATCGGCAATCTCTTCGCTTGGATCGCCGAGGCGGGCCGAGTGCTCGTATGGGTCGTCATCGCGTTGCTCATCGGCCTTCTCGCGCTGTACCTCGTTCGAATGGGCAAAACGTTCGATGCCAAACAGCGTAAGAGCGCGAGCACTCCACCCACACACGTGCGCGATCTCGACATTCGACCTGAAAGCCTGCCCGACGATATCGGCGGGGCAGCGTGGTCCCTATGGGAACGCGGCGACCATCGTGGCGCCTTGTCGCTGCTGTATCGCGGGCTCCTCTCGCGGCTCGCGCATGTGCACGCCATCCCCATCCGCGACTCGAGTACGGAAGGCGATTGTCTTGCGCTCGCTGAGCGGCACTTGCCTGCGGAACGTCACGGGTACGTCTTGCAATTGATTCGCACTTGGCAACGCGCCGTTTACGGCGGCGAGGATCCGCAAGCACCCGAAGTCCGCGGCTTGTGCGATCGATTCGAGCGCGCACTGCTTGCGAACGCACCGGCGCCAGGAGTCGGCCCATGAAGCGGCGCTGGCTCATCGGTGTTGCATTGCTCGCCGGGCTCGCTCTACTCGCGAGCTGGATCGCGCGTAATACCTATTGGGACGACATCACCGTTCCGCGTTTCCTTCGTGGCGAAGCCGCAACGAATCCGTTCTACGCCGTCCAGCGCTTCGTCGAAGCACTCGGCATCGAAAGCGAGTGGCGCCGCTCGATGGGCGAGCTGCCCAGTACACGCTCGGTGCTCATGCTCACGCATTGGAACTGGGGGTTGATCGAGTCACGCCGAAAAGCACTGGAGCAATGGGTCGAGAACGGCGGACGGCTTCTCCTCGACGCATCGCTGATCGGCGGCGAGCGTGAGCTCGAAGCATGGAGCGGCTTGAGCACGGAATATGACCCCGAAAAGATGGAAGCATCGGGCGAATTGGCTGACGGCATCTCGTTCGCCGAGTCCTGCCGGGAGCTGCAGCTGACGCACGGCCGCGCGCAATCGGACGCGACGCGTTCGACATACGAGGTCTGCGGTTTGTCGACCTTCGGTTGGATCAACGTGACGAAGCCGCCGGAATGGATCCTCGAGGATGAGGAGGGCATGCAGGTCGTGCGCATCGCGATCGGCCGCGGCAAGGTGACCTTCGTCAACGGCGAGCCGTTCTCCACACGCTCGATGCTCGAAGCGAACAATGGCGCGCTGTTCGTCGATGCGACGCTGCTACGGCACGGCGATCACGTCGTCTTCCTGTCCGAAGAAGATCATCCATCCATTCTCACGCTGATCTGGCTGCACGGGGCACCGGCGGTTCTGCTCGGGCTCGCATTCGTCGCGTTCGCATTGTGGCGCAATAGCGTTCGATTCGGACCGCTCGAAGCGGCGCCCGAAATCTCGCGCCGCTCGCTCGGCGAGCAGATCCGCGGCACCGGTCAGTTCGTGTTTCGGACCGACGGCGGCCGTCCGCTACACGCCGCGATGGTGAGGGCGCTGCATGAAGCTGGGCGCCATCGGATCCCGAGCTATGAGTCGCTCTCGCTGGAGGATCGCATCGCGGCCATCGCACATCTCACGTTACTCGATTCGGATAGCCTCGCCGAAACGATCAAGTTCAGCGGCTCACGCACACACCATGAGTTCAAGCAAGCCATCGCCCGCCTCGATCTGGCGCGCGCTCGGTTGTGGGCTCACGACGCCTCGCAAGCCTCGCACCGAGCCGCCGCTCACGTGAACAACGCCTGACGGACGATACCCTTTCTCATCAATCTCTAGCCTCAAGATCGGACACGCCATGGAAACAGAAACGAACACGATCACGCGAGCCGCCGAGATCCTCGAGCGCCTGCGCCAGACAATCGGTCAAGCGATGGTTGGACAGACCGAAGTCGTGGAGCAAATCGTCATCACGCTCGTTGCCGCCGGTCATGCGTTGATCGAAGGCGTCCCTGGGCTCGGCAAGACGCTGCTCGTACGCGCCCTCTCTCGCGCGCTGTCGCTCAACTACGCGCGGGTGCAGTTCACACCCGACATGATGCCATCGGACATCACGGGGCATGCGGTGCTCGATCCGAACACTCGCGAGCTCCGCATCGTGCGCGGTCCCGTCTTCACGCAGATCCTGCTCGCGGACGAGATCAACCGCGCGCCGGCAAAGACGCAAAGCGCGCTGCTCGAAGTGATGCAGGAGTATCAGGTGACGCTGGAAGGGCAAACATTGCCGCTCCCGCAACCGTTCTTCGTGCTCGCGACGCAGAATCCCGTCGAGACCGAAGGAACCTACCCGCTTCCCGAAGCGCAGCTCGATCGCTTTCTCCTCAAGATCGAGATCGGATACCCCTCGATCAAAGAAGAAGTGGATGTCGTCTTGCGCACGACTATCAATCAAACGGGGCAACAGTTTCCGCTCGAGAGCGTCAAGCCGTGCTTGAGCGAACGAGCCGTGCTGAGCCTGCAGCAGATCGCGGCACGTCAGCGCGTCGATGAGAGCGTCGTCGACTACGCCGTTCGCATCGTGCGCGCGACGCGCGAATGGCCGGGCATCGCGATCGGGTCCGGATCGCGCGGCGCGATCTCGCTCGTCCGCGCAGCACGCGTCGTCGCGCTCATGAGCGGCCGTGATTTCGTCACACCGGACGATATCAAGCGCATCGCCCTGCCCGCTCTGCGCCATCGCATCGCGCTCGCGCCCGATGCGCTCCTCGAAGGGCGAACGACGCGCGATCTGCTCACGGCAGTCGTTGAAAGCGTCGCCGCGCCGCGCGCTTAACGGACGAGTTCGATCCGCATGCGAATGCGCTTCATTCCGGGGACGGGCTTACTGATCGCGATCGGGCTCGGCTTTGCGCTCGTGACCATCGTGCTCGTCTCCGGCGTCCCGGTCGACACCGCCTATCGACTCGCCATCGCGTGGTCGGTCGGCGTCCTCATCGCGGTGCTGATCGATCGCCAGATTACCCTGCGCGCGTGGCGCGAGGCGGCGCCCGAGATGACCCGCACGTTGCCGGCGGCGTTTGCGCTAGGCGTCGTATCGCGTGTGCATCTTCAGGTCCGCACCGGCGGCACCCTCCCGTGGCAACTGAAACTTCACGATCACGCGGACCCGACGCTGCGCGTCACGAACATGCCCGTCGACCTTCGTCTCGATGGGCAAACCGCTCTCGACATGCAGTACAGCGCCGTACCGACGCGACGAGGCGAGATCGAGTTCGACCCTGCCGACGTTCGCGTGCGCTCGCGTTGGGGCTTGCTCGATTTACTCGATCGGCTGGGTACGAGCGAGGCGCGCCGCTGCTATCCGGATTTCGCGCAGATCGCGCGCTATGCATGGCTTGCGGGCGATCGGCGTCTCGCGGAGATCGGAATCAAGACGTATCACCAGCGTGGCGAAGGAACGGATTTCAAGCAGCTCGCCGAGTATCGTATCGGCGATGCCTTGCGTCACATCGATTGGAAGGCGACGTTACGCCAGGACAAACCGATCGTGCGCCAGTTTCAAAACGAACGCGATCAGTACGTCATCCTGCTGCTCGACTGCGGTCGTCGCATGCGAGCGGATGATCGCGAGCAAGGGATCGGCAGCTCGCACTTTGACCAGGTGCTCAATGCCGCGATGCTCATGACGTATGTCGCGCTCAAACAGGGCGATGCCGTCGGCGCGATGACCTTCGGCACGCCGTCGGGAGAAGAGCGATGGGCGCCGCCGCGCAAAGGTGCGCAGACGCTGAACATGCTGATGAGCGAGCTCTATGCCGTACAGCCGGCGGCCTCTCACTCCGACTACTTGAGCGCGGCGCAGGCTTTGATGCGCCGGCACCGCAAACGATCGCTCGTGATTCTGATCACGAACTTCCGCGATGAAGACTCGAGCGAGCTCGGTCAGGCGCTCTCATTATTGCGTTCGCGACATCTGGTGCTGACAGCGAGCTTGCGCGAACGCGTCGTGGGGGAGCTCATGACTCAGGGCGTGCACGACTTCCCCTCGGCCCTCGAAGTGTCGAGCGCACATCTATACGAACAGAGCCGACGCGATGCATTCAATCGAATCGCCGCTCGCGACTCGCTCATGATCGATGCCGAACCGCAACGTCTTGGGATCGAGCTCGTGAACCGGTATCAGGCGGTGAAGAAGGCGGGAATGATCTGAGGAAGGCTGTAGGCTGTAGGCTGTAGGCTGTAGGCTGTAGGTAGAACGAGGCCTCGGCACCCGTACGCTCGCATGCAGGTCGCAGTAACCCCGATCACAGGAATCGAATCGCGCGGGGTGAACGCCGCGGTAGAGGTGTCGGAATGAATTCCGACCTACAGCCTACAGCCTACAGCCTACAGCCGGGCGGAGCCCCCTACGGTTTCATCACCACCTTCACGCACTCATCTTCCTTGTTCCTGAAGACCCGGTAGCCGAGCGGCGCTTCGTCCAACCCTATTCGGTGTGTGATAACGAACGACGGGTCGATCTCACCGCTTTCGATACGCTCCAGGAGCGGCCGCATATAGCGTTGCACGTGCGTTTGCCCGCTCTTGATCGTGATCGCTTTGTTGACGATCGATCCGAAGGGGACCTTGTCGATGAAGCCGCCATATACGCCTGGCACGGAAACCGTGCCTCCGTTGCGGCACGCCAGGATCGCCTGACGTAACGCGGCGGGGCGGTCCGATTCGAGGCGCATCGCTTGCTTGACCCGATCGTACACATGCATCGCGCCGTGCACGTGCGCCTCCATGCCCACCGCGTCGATGCACGCATCCGGCCCGCGACCACCCGTGAGGTCTTTCAAGGTTTCGAGGATGTCGACTTCTTCGTAGTTGAGTGCGATTTCAGCACCCGCAAGCTGCGCCTTCGCGAGCCGTTCCGGGAACCGATCGATTGCGATCACGCGTCCCGCGCCGAGTAACTTAGCGCTCTGAATAGAGAACAACCCGACAGGACCGCAGCCCCACACAGCCACGGTATCGCCACGCTGGATGTCGCACTGCTCAGCAGCCATGTATCCGGTCGGAAGAATGTCGGAAAGAAAAAGCACCTGCTCATCATCGAGTGAGTCGGGTACTTTCAGTGGACCAACATCCGCAAACGGCACGCGCACATACTCGGCTTGCCCGCCCGCGTATCCCCCCGTGATGTGCGAATACCCGAAGATGCCCGCGGGGGAATGCCCCCAAAACTTCTCCGCGAGCTGCGCATTTGGATTAGAGTTCTCGCACAACGAATACAGCTCCTTCTCGCAGAAGTAGCAGTTGCCGCAGGAGATGGGGAACGGCACGACGACGCGATCGCCAATCGACAAGTTGGTGACGCCAGGCCCCACGTCGACGACCTCGCCCATGAACTCATGACCGAGGATGTCGCCGCGATACATCGTCGGCACATAGCCGTCGTACAAGTGCAGATCGGAACCGCAGATAGCGGTCGACGTGACTTTGATGATCGCATCGCGCGGATTCAGAATCTCGGGATCGGGCACGGTCTCGACACCGACCTCCGCAATACCTTGCCAGCAGACTGCTCTCATTGCACTCGCCTCCCCAACGTTGCACGACCGATCAGACTGCGCTGACCCGTCGATTGTCCTAAGGTCGTCGCGACCTCACCCGTCTCGATCAGTTGCTTGAGGCGCCGCAAGTCATCTTTGATCTGCAGCTTCGGCTCTTCGCCGAAGAGCTTCGCGAGCTGAACGCCCACTTTGCCCGCCGGCGCCACGTAGCGCATTTGCACGCGCACGACGGTGCCTCGCCCCGACGGATCGGGTTCGAATCGCACGGTACCCTCGTGAGTCACCTCGGAGCCCGGCACCGTTTGCCATGACAATCCCTCGTTCGGATCGTCACGCACGATCTCGGCATCCCACTCGACGCTCATGCCCGCAGGCGCCTTTGCGATCCAATGCGAGGTGCGCTCGCCCGTCGGCGTGACGGACTCGAGATGACTCATGAACCGCGGCAGGTTCTCCACGTTCTTCCAGAAAGAATAGAGCGCCTCGGGCGTGCTGTTGATCGTGCGACTTTCGCTGACAATCTCCTCAGGCTCGCCCAGCTCCATTCTAGAGAGCGCTCGCGTGGCGTAGACGTCGAGCGCTGCAACGCCCATGACGGCGGTCGCCGCCATCGCGATGCGCCGCGGATCGGCATCGGGATTGCGCGTGGCTGCGCCGAGCAACGCGAGATCCATCGCATCGCCGCCGACTCGCGACCACGCCCACGCATTCGTTGCACGTTGCGACAGCAATCCAAGACCGCTCGTGATCTCACGCACACCGAGCGCACGCATCAGTTGCGGATGATCGCCGACGCCGATCGCGCGACCGAGTGCGCGCGGCGCTAAGAGCTCGGCAAGGCCGAGCCCGATACTGAACCACCCGAGCGCGTTCGCGAGCTGTCGGGGGTCGATGCTGGGCTCCTCCTCGTGCGGCGCCAAGTACGCTTGTTCCTCGCTCCATTCGGAGTAGGAGGTATAAGGCGACGCGTACGTCGCCGCTTCACGCGGCGGCCGCCCGCTCGTCGAAGGCTCGAAAGGTTCACTGGACATCGCGCGCGCCTCGCAAAAGATTCGGCTAGTCACTTTCTAATGGCATGCGCGAGACGCGAGTTCCGAGAGCACGCTGCGTTCGCTCGCGAAGATTTCGCGAGGAGAGAACGTGTGCAGCTCACTCAACACGAACAAGAGAGAGGTGCGCAATAACTACGCGAAGCATCTCGCGCGATGCGCAAACGTCGTGCAATCGATCGACTGTCGCCAAATGCAGTCTTCTCTCGACGTCCTATATTGATGCACACTCCGTCGCGGGATGATCCCACATGAAGCAGTGCGATGCGTTGGCACCGCACTTCGCACCTGCTGAACGTAGGTTGATTGAGTAATCCTTTCAAAGTCGCTAGACATTTCGGCTAAACAGGAGGCACGCGCACTCGCACGAGCGAGTGGAATGGATCTTGCTTTGATACTTGGGTCGCAGAGACGCGGCCGATGCGAGACGTGGGGACGGGGCGCATTGAGCACATGTACGCACCATTGGTGCATGAGCTGTCGAGTAAGGAGGATTAGATGCGTCTTCGGATTGTTGGATCGGCCGTCGTGGCCGCGGGCTTGGGTTGGCTGTCGTGCGCTCACGCGCTCACCGATCTTCCGCGAGCTGCGGGAGCTCCGGTCGCGAGCACGGATGCGTTCGTGTCACCGGGCGGTGGCTTCACTGGCACGGACCTCGCAAACTTTCAGGCCGACTTGATGAGTCCGCTGCCAAAGGACACTGGCGCGCAACGCATTCATCTCGCTACCGTCGCGCCTATCGTCACCGAGCGAACGGCCGCCGGCCAAGCGCAAGCGGCTGTCGCCGCAGCATCATTTGCTGCATCACCTGAGGATCGACCGCCGAGCGCATGGCTCATGATCGGCGTGGCACTCCTCCTCATCGGATATCAGCTTCGGCGCAAGCATCGCTTGCTCAGACCTCACCGATTCCATCGGATTTGAGGACTCCCTCGCCGATGACGAAATCCTAAGAGAGCGCGATGCCCAACTCGCGAGAGCCGCTTCCATTCGACGAACGGCCATCGGGCGTGAGTGCGTCCGAGCCGGCGTCCCTGTTCGTCTTCAAATCGCTCCTCTACCCGACGGTGCCCGTGTTGACGCTCGGCGCGGTACTGCTGCTCTGGCGCGAACCGTTCGAAGGTCCTTACTTCTTGATCGCGGTGCTCGCCTTCATCGGTGCAGCGGAAGTGCTCGATGCGGTCCCAATAGACGTTCCACGCGCGCGCTCGCTCGCGCTCGGCGCACTCATCGACATCATCGCGCGATGGTTGCTCGTGATCGTCTTCGTATGGGCACTACTCGAGATCGCAGGGCTCGCCGAGCGCTTCAACTGGCGCGTACTGCTCACGTGGGCCATCGCGACACCGATCGTGTTGTGGTTCAGCCAGCTATCGGCGCCTCGCGTGCTCCATCGAAACGGCGCGCGGCACGTCTCTCGCAAGAAAGTCGTGATTGCCGGCGCGACCGAGCTCGGGGCCAAGCTCGCCGAGCGCATTGCGGCCGCGCCATGGCTCGACACCGAAGTGCTCGGCTTCTTCGACGATCGAGTTGCAAGCCGCTTACCGCCGCGCTGCGGTAAGCGATTGCTCGGCAAGCTCTGCGACGTGAACCGATACGCCGCAAAGCACGGCATCGATACTGTGTACATCACGTTGCCCATGACGCGTCATCGTCGAGTCCGTGAGCTGTTGCAATCGCTCGGCGATTCCACGAGCTCGATCTACTTCGTCCCCGATCTCACGGTCTGCGATCTCGTCCAGCCCCGATTCGATCTCGTGAACGGCATTCCCGTTGTCGCCGTCTGCGAGTCGCCGTTCTATGGCGGGCGCGGCTTGGCGAAGCGCTTTACCGATATGGTGATCGCATCGATTCTCACCGTGCTCGCCTCCCCCGTGATGCTCGGTGTCGCGGCGGCCATCAAGCTCACCTCGCGCGGACCGATCATCTTTCGGCAAAAACGCTATGGCTTGGATGGCAAGGAGATCATCGTCTACAAGTTTCGGTCGATGACGGTGACGGAAGACGGCGATCGCACCTATAAGCAAGTGACCCGCAACGATTCGCGCGTCACGCCGGTCGGCGCGTTCATTCGCGCAACGTCGCTCGATGAGCTGCCGCAGCTCTTCAACGTTCTCGAAGGCAGCATGAGCATCGTCGGCCCGCGCCCCCACGCAATCGCCGTGAACGAACAGTACCGGCGTCTGATTCCGGGCTACATGGTTCGTCACAAAGTGAAGCCGGGCATCACCGGCTGGGCCCAAGTGAATGGATTTCGCGGCGGCGACGACATCGACTCGATGCGACAGCGCATCGAGCTCGACCTCGAATACCTCCAACATTGGTCGCTCACGCTCGATCTCATGATCATTCTTCGCACTGCCTTGATCGTTTGGAAGGACCGCCATGCGTACTAGGCCGTCCATTCACGACGCGATGATGTGGCTGCTCCTCAGCAGTGTGCTGCTCGCATGCACGCTCGCGCGGGCGAACGGCGATGTCGACTACCGCTTGGGTCCGGGCGATTTGCTGCGCGTGTCGGTGTTCGGCTCGCCAGAGCTCTCGAATGAAGTCCGCGTGAGCGATTCTGGCTTCATCACGTATCCGCTCATCGGCTCGATCGAAGTCGCGGGTAAATCGACCGCGCAAGTCGAGTCGATGCTCAAGGCGGGATTCATCGAAGGCGGCTTCTTGCGCGACCCGCAGGTACTCGTGCACGTCGCGGAGTATCAGAGCCAGAAGGTTTCCGTGCTCGGCCACGTTATGAAGCCCGGGCAGTACACGCTGCAATCGAGCAGCCGTGTACTCGACATGCTCGCCGCAGCAGGTGGCGTTCGCATGGATGAGGCCGGCGATTCGGCAGTCCTGATCCGCAAAGACAACTCGCGGCAGCCAGTCGATCTGTATTCGCTCTTCAATGGCGATCCCTCCCAGAACGTATCGGTGCTGGGCGGCGACACCCTCTATGTGCCGCGCGCGCCGCAGTTCTATATCTACGGCGAAGTGCAACGGCCGGGCATGTATCGGCTCGAGCGCGGCATGACCGTCTCGCGCGCCATTTCAGCAGGCGGCGGTCTGACCTCGCGCGGCACGGAGCGGCGCGTTCTCGTCAAACGTAAGACGACGACCGGCGAGGAGGAGCAAGTCTCGTTACGCGGCCAGGATCTGCTGCAGCCCGACGACGTGGTGATGGTGAAGGAAGGACTCTTCTAACGGTATCTCGACAGGAATTCTCATGACATTGGAACGAGTGTTCAAAGTTCTCTGGGCCCGGCGCGCGGCGCTCGTGATGAGCGTGTTCGTCTGCGTCGGTCTCGTCGCGACCGCGAGCATCCTCGCGCCGAAGAAGTACATCGCGGAGCTCACGCTCGTGGTCGACGTGAAGGGCAGCGACCCGCTGGCCGACACCGCTTTGTCCTCCCCGCTGTTGTCGTCATACATCGCGACCCAGCGAGAGATCATCGCGAGCCGCAACGTCGCGCTGAAAGTGATCGATTCACTCGGTCTTGCCGACGGTGCCGGCAGCGGTTCCGATCCATCGTCGCTCGTCGATCCGCGCAGCGCATACATCGCGCAGGTGCTGAAGCCGCTCGAAACCGCGAGCTCACTCAACAGCAATCTGATCCGCGTCTCGTATCGCAGCGATAACCCGTACACGGCAGCTCAGTTCGCGAACGCGATCGGTGCGGCCTACGTCCAAACGACCTTGGAGCTGCAGGTCGATCCCGCACGAAGGCAAGCCGCGTGGTTCGAGCAGCAGGTCCAGAAGCTGCGCGAAGATCTCGCACAAGCGCAGAACAAGCTCGATGCCTATCAGCGCGATCATGGCGTGCTCGGCGTGGATGCCGGGCGACTCGACGTCGAGAACAGCCGCTTGCAGGAGATCTCGAGTCAACTCGTGAAAGCGCAGGCCGCGTTCGTCGAGGCCGAGACGCGCACCGGCGGATCGCGTGAGATACCGGATCTGCTGACGAATCCCCTGCTGCAAGGATTGAAATCCGAGCTCGCACGCGCCGAAGCAAGGCTCGCCGATCTGTCCGAGCGCGTCGATCGCAATCACCCTCAGTACAAGAGTGCCGCCGCGGAGGTCGCATCGCTCCGCGCGAAGCTCGAGTCGGAAGCCAATGTCGCGCGGGCCTCGCTGGTGCAATCGGCCTCGATGGCAGGCAAGCAAGTACGCGAGCTCGAACACGCGCTCAAGGAGCAGAAGGAACGAATCATCGCGCTCAATCAGCAGCGCGATGAACTGAGCGTGATGCAACGGGACGTGGAAAGTGCCCGCGCTGCATACGATGCGGCACTTCAGCAAGCGAATCGGTCTCGCCTCGAGAGCCGCATCGATCGCACGAACATCGCGATTTTGAATCCGGCCGCGGTGCCCTCGTCGCCTGCCTCCCCGCGCATTCTGCTCAATATCGCGCTCGCGTTCGTCGTAAGCAGCTTGCTCGTGGCCGCCTGGGTGCTCTATGGCGAGTTCGTTCGCCCGCGCGTGCGCAGCAGCGAGGATCTGCTCGAGCTCGTCGACTTACCCGTGCTCGCGGAACTGCCCGCACCGCCCCGTCGGTCGCGTCCACGCGTACGCGAAGCCGCACAACCCGCATTGCCCTTGCAGCAGCTGCGCCCGCGCGCGACCTGAGGAACACGCATGAGCTTCGCCATTCAACCCGCACGCGTCCGATCGAAGATTCCTCCTGCCGCGAGGATCGGCGACCTGCTCGTTGCTTCCGGAGCGCTGCGCCCGATCGACGTCCAGCGAATCGTCTCGAAGCAACGTAACAGCTCGAAACGCTTCGGCGAGATCGCGCTCGAGATGAAGCTCGTGACGGCCGAGCAGCTCTCGTGCGCGCTGGCGAAACAAATTGGCTACCCCTATGTCGAGTATGGCCAGTCGCACTTGTCGCAGGCCCTCGCGGCTGCGTACGAACCCTTCTGCGACTATGCCGAGTCGCTTCGCACCCTGCGCAGCCAACTCCTCATGCGATGGTTCGGCCGCGAACAGCGCGCATTGGCCGTGTCCTCCGCGCGGCGCGGTGAAGGCTGCAGCATCGTGGCGGGGAATCTCGCGATCGTCTTCGCTCAACTCGGTGAGAGCACACTGCTCATCGACGCGAACCTGCGCGAGCCTCAACAGCATCGATTGTTCGGCTTGGGCGCGTGCAGCGGTCTTGCGGATCTCATCAGCGAACGGTGCGGCATCGAGGACGCTCTGCAGCGTGTCGATCCTTTCGACAAGTTGACGGTGATGACCGCGGGTGCGCAGCCGCCGAATCCCCAGGAAATATTGGGCGGTTCTGTGTTCGCCGATGTGCTCGAGGATCTCGTCGGCGCGTACGACGTCGTCATCATCGACACGCCGCCGCTGCTCGACTACGCAGACGGAGCGATCGTGTCGCAACGCGCCGGCGCCTGCCTGCTGAGCGCGAAGCGTCATCGAACGCCGACTGCCGATCTGAATCGTTCCAAGACGACGTTGCGACCGACCGGCGCGACGGTTCTCGGTGTTGTGATCAACGAATGAGGGCTCTCCGTCGATGACCTTGGCACTGCTGATCGGTGCGGCGATTCTCTGCTTCGCGCTCGCGCTGCATCCGTTCGTCACTTATCCCCTCTCGCTACTAACATTGCGGCGCGTGCGGCGGCCTCGCTCGAGCACCGGGAACGGCATCTCGCGGCCCGACACGGTGCCCGATTTTTCCATTTGCATGTGCGCGTACAACGAAGCGACGGTCATTCGGCAGAAGCTGCAGAATCTTCTCGCGCTGCGCGAACGAGAGCCGGGCATCGAGATCCTGATCTACGTCGATGCCGCGAGCGACGACACGGCTCGACTCCTCCGGGCGTATGCGCCCCATATACAAGTGCACGTCGCGAAAGAGCGGCGCGGCAAGACTTTCGGAATGAACCTCCTCGCTGCGCGAGCGACAGGCTCGATCCTGCTCTTCACGGATGCGAACGTGATGCTCGACATGGACTGCGTCCGCCAGATGCGGCGTGCGTTCGAAGACCCACAGGTCGGCTGCGTCTGCGGTCAGCTTTCCTATACGAATCCGGGCGAATCCGTGACAGCCTCGGTGGGCACGCTGTACTGGCGCCTCGAGGAAAGCATCAAAGCGCTCGAACAGGAAACCGGCTCCGTGATGGGCGCCGACGGTTCCTTGTTCGCCGTGCGTCGGTCGCTGCATCGAGCGCCGCCGGATCACATCATCGATGACATGTATGTCTCGTTCATGGTGCTGCTGCAGGGCTATCGCATCGTTCAGTCCAAGGACGCGCGCGCCTATGAGCAGTCCGCGAGCTCTGCCGCGGAAGAGTTCGGGCGCAAGTCGCGCATCGGGTGTCAGGCCTTCAACGTGCACAGGCTCATCTGGCCCGAGCTGCGCAAGCGCGATGCGCTCACCGTTTACAAGTACGTCTCACACAAGCTACTGCGCTGGCTGAGCATCTACTTCCTCGCGCTCGGGGCCGCCGTGAGTGTGATTGCGCTCGCGGTTGCGGGCTTCGTTCAAGTGGCGGCGCTCGCGGTCCTTGCAGGTGCACTGCTGTTCGCGCTTGGGGCGCAGTGGTCGATCAAGCCGCTCTCGCAGATCGTCGATATCGTCATGAGCCTGGCGGGCACCGGCCTTGGCGTGTGGAAGTCCATACGCGGCGAGTCGTATCAAACCTGGACGCCAGTCGCGACGGTGCGCAAGGCAGCAGAGTGATGTCGAACGTACGCCTCACCTGTTTACTCGTCGATCCCTCTCTCTACACAGGCCCATACGACGCGGCCTTGAGCGAGGGCCTGCTCGCCGCGGGCGTGGAATCCGTTTGGGCAACGCGCCCGACTCGGCGCGGTGATGAAGATCAAATCCCACGCGAGCGCGTTGCTGCGATCTTTTACCGGCGTTCGGATGATGCGAGCGCGCTGCAGGGGTGGATGCGCTCCCTCCTCAAAGGGTGCTCCCATATCGTGGGCCTTCTACGACTCATGCGCCTCATCGGGCGGCGCAAACCGCAAGTCGTGCACGTGCAATGGGCCGTGCTGCCGTTGGTCGACACGATTGCGCTCTGGTTCATTCGACTGCGCACGCCGATCGTGATGACCGTGCACGACCCGACACCCTATAACGGCAGTCGCCTGACGCTCTTTCAACAATTCGGATTCGATTTGCCTATTCGCCTGGCGAATCACGTCATCGTGCACACGCGCAGCGGCAAGCGAAAGCTGATCGCGCGCGGGATCGATGCCGCGAAGATCAGCGTCGTACCGCACGGCCCGCTGCGGCTGCGGGCCACCGCCCGCGCGGACGCGTACGAACGGGACGATCGCTACACGTTCGTGCTCTTCGGAGAGATCAAAGCCTACAAGGGACTCGACCTCCTCGTCGAAGCACTGGCGGTCGTGCCCGCCGACGTTCGAGCTCGAATGCGGGTCATCGTTGCGGGGCGCGAGCGCATGGACCTCTCCGCGATTCGCGCGCGAATCGCGAGTCTGTCCCTCGGCGCCACGATCGACATTCAACCACGACGCTTCAGCGAGCAGGAGATGGCCGATCTCTTCACGGCGGCCGATTGCTTCGTGTTCCCCTATCGGGAGATCGATGCGAGCGGCGTGTACTTCCTGACGAAGGGCCTGCGTAAGTGGCTCATCGCCAGTCGTGTGGGTGTGTTCGCGGAAGATCTCGCCGAGGGCCGCGATGGCGCGCTGGTTCCAAGCGGCGATGTCCAAGGACTTGCGGATGCGCTTCAGCATGCCGCGCTCACACGCCCGCGCGTACCGCGTGTCTCAGTCCAGGACTCGTGGTCCGAGATCGGTCAAGCAACCCGCGCCGCCTATGAGCGGGTGCTCAACAAGCAGACCCATTCCGCACCCGTTGCGGATGCTGGAGCGGCAGATGCCTAGGACTTCGGTCGCCATTCGAACGCGCAAGCGAGGCGATCATGAGTGAAGCCTCCGTGCACTCGTTCGACGCACCCGCGGTCGCGACCGGGGAGGTGCACTCGCCCGCGAGCGTACGTGCGATTCGCTGCGCGGTCGTGTTCGCGCTACTCGCGACGACCGTATTCGCTCGTTTCGGCGTCAATGTGGGCGGCGAGTCATTGCCCGTCAGCTTGGCAGCACTGTACGCGTTGCTCGCCGCGCTCGCGCTCGCGAAACACACGCGAGTCGACGGCACGACGACAGCCATTTACGGCTGTGTGCTGCTCGCAGCCTACGTGAGCTGGTTCATCAACTCCAGCTACGCGTCCGTCGATCGATCCTCGCCGAGCTCGCTCCTCTTCATCATCGCGCTCTATCTTCCGTTCACGGTCATTCTCCGAACGTCGAGCACCTCCCACTCTGAATGGCGATGGACTGCGCGGGCGTTCAGCAATATTGCGATGCTCTGCGCGCTCGCGGGAGTGGTCCAGTTCTTCGCGCAGTTCTTCTTCAAGGCACCGTGGCTGATCGACTTCACGCCGATGCTGCCGGATTCGATTCGCAACATCGGCACCTACAACACCGCGATCCCGGTCGGCGATCTCTACAAGGCCAATGGATTCTTCTTGCGAGAGCCCTCCGCCTTCTCCTTTCTCATGGCACTCGCCGCGATCGTGGAGATGAACACGGAGAAGCGCTGGAAGCGCATCACTCTGTTCATCTTCGCACTCCTCCTCACGTACTCAGGCACTGGTGTGCTGGCTTTGCTGATCGGGCTGATGTTCCCGCTCGGTCGCAATACGCTCGTGCGGCTCGTTGCGTTGGTCGTGGGCGGTGGACTTTTGATCACGCTGCTCGGCGATACGCTCAACCTGTCGTTCACCGTGAATCGTCTTCAGGAGTTCGGCTCCGAGCACAGCAGCGCCTACATCCGCTACATCGCGCCGATGCACGTGATCGCTGGCTCCATCGACGCCAGCCCCTGGAGCGCGGTCTTCGGGCAGGGCCCCGGATCCATCCAGCGTACGGCGCAATCGTTCCAAGCGTTCGATCCGACGTGGGCGAAATTGCTGTTCGAGTACGGACTCGTCGGATTCACGGCGATGCTCGCGCTCGTCATTCATGCGCTGTCGCAATCGCGCGTGCCGACTCAGGTCGCTGCCGTGCTGTTTTTCTCCTGGCTGATCATGGGCGGACACCTGCTCTCGCCCGACAATGTGAGCATGCTGTATGTGCTCGCCTGCATGTGGCGGCTACAGCCGACGAGCGAAAGCGCGCGAGACAGTGCATCGCCAGCCGAGGCGGGTCGCGCGACAGAGGGTGCGACATGATCCGCCGAGCGCCCAAAGTCAGCATCGTCATCACCTGCTACAACTACGGTCGCTATGTGCCGCTCGCGATCGAAAGTGTGCTCGCGCAAACGTACGCGGACATCGAGTTGATCGTCGTCGACGACGGCTCGACCGACGAGACACCGAGCATCCTCGAGCGCTACGACGATCGCATCGTTCGCATCGCGCAGGGCAATCGCGGGCACGTCGCTGCCGTGAATCGAGGGTTTGCGGCGGCCACGGGCGATGCCGTGCTGTTCCTCGACGCGGACGACGCTCTGCTTCCGAATGCGATCGACGAAGCAGTGGCCGCCTGGAACGAGCGCTGCACGAAGGTGCAGTTCGAGCTCGACGTGGTAGACGCGGAAGGACGTTTCCTCCGCCGCTTTTGCAACTACGTCGCCGGCTACGATTCAGATCGCATCGAGCGCGAGTTCACCCGATTCGGCACCTACGTCTGGCCAGTGCTGTCCGGCAATCTTTATTCGCGCTGGTACCTGCAGCAATTGATGCCGCTGCGCGTCACGCGCGCGCCGGACGGGCTCTTGAACACGCTCGCCCCGCTCTATGGACCAGTGCACGTGGTGGACAGGACGCTCGGCTACTACCGCCTCCACGATGCCAACCTCAACTATCACGGCACCACGGCTACTGACTTTGGCGCACGCTTCTCTCGCCGAGTGAGTTTGCGGTTGAGTGAGATCGAAGCGCTCCGTCGTCATGCCGAGAACATGAAACGACGCTTGCCGCCGGGCAACCTGCTCGATCATGACCTCACGTTCGTGAACTATCGATTGATGCTGCGACGTCTCGGCGCGAGTTACGAGGGTGCCGCGCACGATCGATCGTTCGGGCTCTGGCGTAAGGGCATCGGGACGCTGTTCAACCGACCCTTACCGGCTCGCTTGAAGCTCGCACACGGCCTATGGCTCACAGCCTTGCTGTGCAGCCCGACATCGCTCGCCCAACGTCTCATCAACGCGCGCTTTCAACGCACGCCGATGTTCGGCGCGCACCGCAAGGTCGAAGGGCTGCCCGATGCGAATCTCGATGAGCGCTCGGCGCGACAGTCTGCCTGAGGATTCGATGCACGATCAGCCGACTCAACCCGCACGACCCGACACGGAAGCGAACCTCCCGCTGATCTCCGTGATCATTCCCAATTACAACTACGAAGCGTACGTTGGGAATGCGATCGACAGTGCGCTCGATCTTGACTGGCCGCGTGTGGAAGTGATCGTCATCGACGACGGATCCACCGATGGCTCGCGCGCCGTGCTCGCCCGCTACGGTTCGCGTATCAAGACGATCGTGCAAGAGAACTCAGGGCAACTCGTCGCGTGCAACAAAGGTCTCGCGCTCTCGAGCGGCGAGCTCGTGATCTTTCTCGACTCCGATGACGTTCTCGATCCATCGCTTGCGCGCGAGGCGTATGCAGTATGGACACCGCGTGTCAGCAAAGCACAAGTGCAGATGCGGTCCATCGATGCGCAAGGCCGCTTCTCCGGGAGCGTCTTCCCGCAGTTCCTGACAGTCCCCTCGCCGCAAGACATCAGGCGATGGGCTGCGTCGAGCTCCGCATACCCAACGCCGCCGGGCTCGGGAAATGTGTACGCCCGCTGGTTCCTCGAGCGGATCTTTCCGCTGCACGACACGTGCGGCACCGCGAATGACTCTTACTGTCTAGCGGCCGCGCCTTTTCTAGGCGATGTCGTGACGATCGCGAAACCGCTCGTGTCGTATCGCATTCACGGACGGAATCAGGGTGCGCTCCTGCGCCTTGACGCGAAGCAGTTCGTACGTCAGATGACACGCGCGCGCCTACGGCGCAAGTACGCGTGCTCGATCGCGCAGACGATCGGAATGACGCTACGCGAGGATGCGGTGGATCGCAGCTTCACTTACCTGTGCTATCGCGCGAGCTCGCTCAAGATGCTGCCGCAGACCCATCCACTTACGAACGACAGCGCTCTGCGCTGTCTACGGGATTTCGCGCGAGCCTTCTTCACACCGCAGGGTCTATCGCTGAAAGCGCGTATCTCGATGCTGGTTTGGGGATGGGCGGTGTGTCTATTACCCGCTTCCGCAGCAGGCCGCTTGATCTTGTGGCGCTTCGCGCCGCTCGCGCGCCCGTCCTCGCTCAAGACATTGCTCGGACGATTGAAAGTGGTGCGCGTATGAGGAACGCGGCATCGAAATCTTGTCGAATACAGCCGAAGGATCATCACGAGTACATGAAGGTTTTCTATCACAGAATGGAAGGCGGCAACGTCGGCGACGACATGAATGCCGCGTTATGGCACAAGCTCGTGCCGTCGCTGAACCAGGTGGCGAGTGCGGATTGGTTGATCGGCGCCGGAACGATTCTCGACGCGCGACTCGACTCGTTGCCGGGGCGCAAGGTCGTGATGGGGACGGGGTTTCGTCCTGGCGCGAAGCGCGTTTCCGACGCGAACGTCCACTTCGCGGCCGTGCGTGGATTCCTGAGCGCCGCGCAGTGCGGACTCGATTCTGAGTTTGCTGTGTGCGACCCGGGATTCTTGGCTCCGAAAGCTTGGCCGCAGCGGCGATCGGACACTGAGCGCGTCGCATTCGTCCCGCATGTCTACTCGGAGCGCTACTCCTCGATCAGTCGCGCGGCCGAGGATGCGGGCTTCGACGTCATCAGCCCGACACTCGACATCGAAACGTTCCTAAGCAAGCTCGCGGGTCACTCGCGTGTGTTCACCGAGTCGCTGCACGGCGCGATCTTCGCGGACGCCTTGCGCATCCCGTGGGCTCGCATTTGCGCCTGTTCGCTTTACTACGAGCGCCCCGACGTCGCGGATTTCAAGTGGAACGATGCGTTCTCGGTGTTGGGGCTAGATGGCGCCTCGATCAACGGCATTGGCCTTCTCCCACTGAAGCGCAATTGGAGTCGCGCTCGCACGATGCTTCGCCCGCTGCGAGCTGTCGCCGAAAGCCGGCTCGCGCGTGCGCTTTATCGACGACGTGACGACAGCGCGCTGTTTCAGCTTTCCGATGAGGCTCGCCTGGAGGAGCAAGCCGGCAAGCTCGTGTCACGCGTCGAAGAATTGTCGCAGTCTGCGAACGTGACGCGTTGGCCGTCCGCGCGCGCCTGCGCCGGCACGCGCACGCGACCACCGACGACGCGAGTGTCGTGCTTTCCGAAGCGCGGCGAGAACGCCTACTTACACAGTTTCGCGAATAGCCTCGAGCGTTGCGGCGCGATCGTCGATGAGTTCACGTTCGGACGAGCGCTGTCGAAACGATACGACGTCGTGCACATGCATTGGCCGGACACGCACCTGCGCACGCATTCCTGGTGGCGCGCGATCGGCAAACACCTTCGGCTCGGCGCCACCTGCGCGGTGCTGCGCGCACGCGGTACGCGCATCGTCTGGATGATTCACAACATCAAGCCGCACGAGAAGGATCATTGGATTTCGCGGACGCTCTTTCCGCTCTGGTTTCCGCGTGCGTGCACGAACATCATGGCGCTGACGCACAAGGGGTTGCTGCTCGCGCATCAAGCGTATCCGCGCCTTCCGGCGAAGCCCGCGATTGTCATCCCCCACGGACACTATCGCAACGTTCATCCGACGGTCGAATCGCGCGGCAGCGCGCGTCGCAAGCTCGGCCTGGATGAGCACGCGTACACGTTCGTGTTCTTCGGCAACATCCGGCCGTACAAGAACGTGCCCGCCTTGATCGAAGCGTTTCGGAAGCTCGATGAGCCGAGCGTGCAGCTCTTGATCGCGGGCCGGCCCGTTCGCGGAATGCGCGCGGAGGATGTTCGCGCCTTGGCCGCTGGCGATCCGCGCATTCATCTGCATTTGAAGTTCATTGCGGACGAGGATGTCACGCTGTACCTGGGCGCGGCCGACAAGGTCGTCATCCCGTTCGCGAACGTTCTCAACTCAGGCAGCGTCATGCTCGCGCTCTCGCTGAATCGAAGCGTGCTCGCGCCCAACCTCGGCGCGCTGCCAGAACTGCAAGCGCACGTCGGCGCTCGTTGGCTCGATCTCTATCAAGGCGCCTTCGGGCCCGAGCACTTGCGGCGCGCGATGCGCGACGCCGCAACCCCCGAGGAGCACGAGCACGTCGACCTCTCGATGTTCGACTGGGAAGTGATCGGGCACTCCGCACTGCACTACTACCGGCATAGCGCAGCGCCGAACGAACCGCCGCGCAGCGCCGATGCGGCAACGCTCGACGGTCGGAGCTCGAGATCTTGAGCGAACCCATGAACAACTCCGATGACAACGCGGCAAACGTGAGCGGGACGATGAAGGCACCCGCTTCAGAATCGCTCGGCCGCACGGCGGCCCGCTCCGTCGGGTGGATCGTCGTCGATCGTTGGGGAACCCGGCTTGCGACGCTGCTCTCCGTGCTCGTTCTCGGACGTCTGTTGACGCCGGGCGACTTCGGCCTCGTCGCACTCGCGCTGATCTTCATCACGGTCGCGGGCATCTTCGTCGAGCAAGGCTTCAACAAGGCGCTCATTCAGCGGCAAACGCTCCGCGCAGATCACATGGATAGCGCCTTCTGGGCCTCGATGCTCGTCGCCGTCGTATTCACGAGCGCCACGATCGTCCTTGCGCCCTACATCGCCCATGCGGTGGATGCGCCGGAGCTCGCTGGCGTCCTGCGGTGGCTGTCCATCTCACTCGTCATCAACGCGTTGACGTGCACGCCTTACGCGCTGCTCGAACGGGAGTTTCGTTTCAAAACGCTCGCGATCCGGCGGCTCTCGAGCACGGTGAGCGGCGCGCTCGTCGCGATCGCAATGGCCTACTCGGGGTTCGGCGTCTGGAGCCTCGTCGGTCAGATGCTCGTCAATAGCGTTGTGGGTGTCGTCGTTCTGTGGGCCGCGACGGATTGGCGACCGCGCGGGTTGCCGAGCATGACGGCCTTGCGCGAGCTCTGGCCGATCGGTTTTGGGGTGCTCGGCATCGAGCTGTTGGCCGTCTTGGGCTCGCAGGTCGATCGCATCGCCGTTGCAGCGTTTCTCGGCGCCGAGGCGCTCGGCTGGTATTTCATGGCAATGAAGATCGTCACGATCATGGTCGAGATCTTCTCGTCCGTGTTCGCGGCGGTGTCGATGCCGATGTTTGCGCGGCTGCAGAGCGATCGCACTCAACTGTGTGCTTGGCTCTATCGCTTGACCGGCGCGAGCAGCGCAGTCGCGCTCCCCTGCTTTGCCCTCGCCGCCGCACTCGCGCCGTTGATGCTGCCGTGGGTGCTGGGGGAGCAGTGGGCGCCGAGCGTTCCGATCTTCCAGATCCTCGCGCTGCTGGGCGCAGTCAACGCGCTCGCATATTTCGACCGCAACGCTCTACTCGCCTCAGGGCGCGCGAAAGACGCGTTCCTCCTCACGCTCGGTCAGAGCGTGCTCGGCGCCGTGCTCGTGTTCATCGCTGCGCCGTTCGGCGTGATCGCCGTCGCGATCGCAGTCGTCGCGCGTCAGTACCTCTATTGGCCGGTCCGCGTCTGGATCTTGAGGCGTGCCATCGGCGTCGAACCGCGCCGCTACTTCGCTCAATGGATTCGACCGTTCGTCGCGGCGGCGACGATGAGCGTCACCGTCGCCTTGTTCCTGTGGCGTTGGCCCGCGCTGCCGACATCAACGCTTTCGCACCTCATTGCTGGTGGACTGCTCGGCGGCGCGCTGTATCTCGCCGCGCTGCGCGTCGTCTATCCGCGCATCTACATCGACGCGAGAGAGATGTTCCTGCGTCATCGGCAGGCTTGAGGATTGCATGGGAGTCTCACGCATGACCGAGCACACGCGCTATCTACAGCTCACCCTCGCGGTGGCGATCGCCTTCGCGAGCGCGCAGGCCGCCGCACAGCAGCAGCTCCCCGCGACGCAACGTACGGTATCGGCCGACGATGATCGGGCGTTCGTTTTCTATGTGGGCGATCAGCTCATCTATGAGGACAACTTGTTCAGGCTGCCCGAGCCCGCGCAACGGGATCCGAGCCAGCTCCCCGTCGAAGACACCGAGGACTACGTCAATCAACTCTCGGCGGGCGTACGCGCGCGTATGCACATGGGCCAGCAAACGCTCGCGCTTGCAGCGCGCGTGGATGACGTTCAGTTTCGGAACAACGATCAACTCGATCACACGGGTGGGCTCGCGCGGCTCGACTTCGATTGGCAGGTCGGCAGCCGCTTGAGCGGTAAGCTGCTGGGCGACTATCAGCGCTCACTCGCGAGCTACACCAACTATCGCTTCTTCGACCGTGACATCGTCGATGCGTGGAGCGGCGAACTGCAGACCCGCGTTCGAGTCGGCCCACGCATCGCACTGCTCGCGAGCGCCCGGTCGAGGCGCACGGATCACAGCGACAGCAATCGGCGCTCGGAGAACTTCGAGAGCGATTCGGGTACCGCGGGTATCGAGATGATCCTGTCCAGCACGGATCGCATCATCTTCGAGTATCGATATCTCGAGGGCGACTTCCCGGACACGTTCGCGCCCGACCGCCCCGAGGCGCGCGATCGCAGCTACGAGGAAACGCTCGCGAACCTCCGCCTCCAGTATGAGATCACCTCGAAGCTGCACTTGCGAGGCAACGTCGGCAATCTGGAACGCGAGTATCCGACAGGATCGTTGGCGGAAGACTATTCGGGCGTCGTTTGGAAAGCGACATTGGATTGGGAGCCGCGACGAAAGCTCGGGTTCGAGCTCTCCGCTTGGCGCGACTTGAAGGCCTATGTCGATGCGGAGTCGAACTACTTCGAAGCGGTCGGCGCGAGTTTCGGTCCGACCTGGAAACCGTCCGAGAAACTCGATCTCGCGCTCGAGTATCTCTACGAGGAGCAGGACTACATCGGCAGCCTCACGCTCTCATCCCTTCCCGTCGATCCTGTATTCGAACAGGACCCTGGTCGCGAGGACGAGATCGATGTTGCGCGCTTCAGAGCCTCCTACTCCCCGCGCGAGTTCATCGAGCTGGATCTGACGCTCGCTTACACCGATCGCAGCTCTAATCGACCCAGCCGCATCTACGACGCGCAAGCCGCGGGCTTCGCCTTCCGCGTGGTGTTCTGAGCGTGCAGCGATGGCAAACGTGAAACCTTTGCCCAGGCGTCTCTCTTCAACACGATGCGTGCTCGCGTGTGTCACGGCACTGCTCATCGTCTCGAATGCCGCACGCGCCGAGAACGGGCCGTCGCCTTATCCATCGCGCGCGGAAGATTGGCCCGGCGTCGGGGTCGTGCGTGTTTTCGGATGGATGACCGAGAATCGTCGCGTGTTCTGGCGTCACCGCAACGAGGCGCGCAACAGCATCGTCTTCGCGGGCGACTCGCTGCTCGCGTCCTGGAAGGATGCCCCGAGTTACTTTCCGGGCGAGCGCATTGCGAACCGCGCGATCGGCGGCGATGTGAGCCGAGGTCTTCTGTTCCGCTTCGAAGAAGATGTGCTCGCGCTCGAACCCACCGCGATCTTGATCTTGATCGGCACGAACGATCTCACGGCGCGTCAGAAGGCGGATCTGACGATCGCCAATATTCGCAGCATGCTCGAGATGACGCGCGCTCGAGAACCTGAGGCGCACGTGATCCTGTGTACTGTTCCACCGAGCGCAAATCCGAAGGCTCCGGTCGATGAGCGGCAACGCAGCGCACTCAACGACGGACTGCGCGCGCTGGCTCGTGCGCACGAGCGCGTCACGCTCATCGATCTGTTCGCGGCACTCGCCGATGAGCACGACGCACCTGACGCCCGATACTTTCGAGCGGACCTGCTCCACCTCTCGCCACGAGGGCACGCTCGCCTCGGCGAGCTTCTCTCCGATGCACTTCGACAGACCCGGAGGGCGTCTTAAGTCATGAGCACGACTGCCCAAGAGGTGGCCCGAACGGCACCGATGAGCGGCGCGGCATCCGCCTACCTGGATGCGATGCGCGCGCTCGGCGCGAACCTCGTGATCGTCTCGCACGTGCTCGCCCTCTATTTCGGAATCTGGATCTTCCCGTTCGGCAGCCTGGGCGTGACGATTTTCTTCTTGCTCTCTGGCTTTCTAATCATGCAGTCCATGCTGTCGCGCGGCGCGCGACCGGGCTCGCACTTGCCGGCCTTTCTTGCGGATCGCACGGCTCGCATCCTGACCCCGTACGTACCCGCCCTGGTGGTCATCGCGCTCTTGAACCTCGCGTTCATCGATGCGAGCTACAGCAAGGACGGGACGAACACCGGCGTGCTCGCGTTCCTGGGCAATCTCTTCCTGCTTCAGGATCACAGTGCCTTTCAATTCCTCGAGCTCGTCGGCATCGAGCTCGCATGGCGGATCCGTCCCTACAACAGCGCCGAGCCGTTCTGGACCGTCGCGATCGAGATGTGGATCTACGTCGCCGCGGGTCTCTTCTACTTCTGTGCGATCAAGCGCGAGCGCCTGAATCGCCATTGGCTCATCGCGCTCACGATGATTAGCGTGCCCGTCGTCGTGTGGAATGCCGCGGCCGGGGGCGGAAAGTCCTTGAGCTTGATCTGGCTCGTCGGTGCGCTGGTCGGGCTCGTGTTTCAGCGATGGCGCTCGACGGGCTATGCCAACGCGCCTGCGATCTCGCTCACGATGATTGGCTTCGGCACGATCGCCCTCATCGGGCGGATCGGCAAGGCGGGGTTCTCGCCTTACGACTTCCAGACGGCGACATTGATCGCGATTGTGATGTTTGGCGTGCTCGCGTATCTGATAACCGTCACTCGCTTCTCGTCACGATGGCAGCGGTTCCTCGAGCGCGCGGCGTCGTACAGCTACAGCCTCTATCTATTGCACAACACGATCTTGATCGTGGTGCTCGAAGCGTTTCCGATCGAAGACCTTCGTGTACGTGCGGCGGTGGGCATCGTGCTCGCGCACGTGTGCTCGTATCTACTGTATCTCGCGTTCGAGCGACATTACCGCGTAGTGGCCGCATGGTTGCGGCCTCGCTTCGAGAAGGTGTTCTCGATCGCACGGTCGCATGAGAGCACCGCCTCGACGAGCACGGTAACCCCGTCGCTTCCGGATCTCGCCGTACGTAAGCCCTAATGTCAGCGCGCAAGGAGGTGCACACATGATCTCAATGGATATTTTCCGCGTCGGGTGTAGTGGGCTCAGACTCGTCCTTGCGAGTGCCTCCTTCGCCGCGTGCACCGCACACTCGAGCCCTGACCCCGCGCAACCGCGTCCACCCGTGTTATGCGGCGGAGAGAGTTGCCCTGAGAATGCACAGGGCGATTTTCATCCCTCGGGCTATTCGCTCGTTTTCGAAGACGAGTTCACCGGCAACGAACTCGACCGCACGCGCTGGTGCACGCGCTACATCTACGGCGGCGGCGCAAAGCCGCAGATCATCGACGCGGAATGTCAGTACCCCGGCGAAGGCACGGCTGACCGCCTCAACGACGAAGTACAGCGTTACGTCGACTTCAATACCGAAGGCGCACGGATGCACGTCGTCTCTTCCGGCATTCTCAGCTTGCGCGCGACGAAGACGGGCGAGGACGAGAAGACGCCGTACGAAGCCGCGATGATTCGAAGCAAACGCCTGTTCCTCGCGACGCCGGAGACGAGCTACTACATCACGGCTCGGGTGTATCTGCCGAACGTGCGCGGTACGTGGCCTTCGCTCTGGCTCAACTCGGATCGCAAGCTCGATGGCACGACGGGCTGGCCACCGGAGATCGACATCTTCGAAGGCGCACTCAACGAGCAGGAAGATACCGAGTACATGCTGCGCCTCGGCGCACAGATCCGCTCCAAGGGACAAACCTCGAGCGGCGAACGCGAGATCACCTACTCAGCGCCCAATCTCAATCTGCGCTGGAAGACCTACAAGGCGCCCTACTCGCTGCGTGCTCGATGGATCGAAGTCGGCGCAGAGTGGACGTACAAGGGCGTCTGCTACTTCATCGACGGGCTCAAGGTCATGTGCGAGAACTATCACTGGGCGTACAACGACGGCGCGCCCGCTGCACCCGCGCACATCCTGCTCAATTTAGCCATCGGCGGAAGCTGGGCGGGACGCCACGGCATCGCCGATGAGAAATTTCCCACCGAGCTTCGAATCGACTACGTGCGTGTGTACGCCAAACCATCGAGGTGAATCATGAAGCCCACTGCGCCTGTCCCCAGATCGCGCTTGATCCTGCTCGAGCTCAATGAGCTTTGCCCGATACTGGTCGATCAGTTCATGTGCGAGGGCATTCTGCCCAACTTCAAGCGGCTGAAAGAGCGCTCGCAAACGTTTATCACGGATACGAACGAAGCCGTGTTGGAACCGTGGACGCAATGGGTCACGGTGCACACGGGCGTACCGCTCGCTCAGCACGGCATCGTCGACCTCGATGAAGCGCAGAAACTCACGCACGAGGCCTTCTGGGATCAAGTGGTCGATGGGAACCTGCTGCTCATCTCCCCCATGAACGTGAAATTCGAGCGCGACGACGACTCGATCTTCATGCCTGACCCTTGGGCGGCGTCGCAGCGCCCGTCAGAAGACATCGCGCCGCTCTATGATTTCATTCGCGCAGCTGTCACGGGTCATGCGCGATCCGACGGACTGCCGCCGGCAAAGGTCGCTCAGGCGCTTTCGTTTCTCGCACGACATGGCTTGTCGTTGAGTAGCTTCATGGCAGCGGCGGGACAAGTGATGCAGGAGCTTCGCCGGGGAGAGGCCGCGAAGTGGCGGCGTGCGATGCTGCTCGATCGATTCCTGTGGGACGTCTTCGCGCATTATTGGAAGAGCGAGCGCGAGCCGAGGGTCGGCGTCTTCTTCTCGAACGCCACGGCGCACTATCAGCACAAGTATTGGCGTCATCACGATCCAGATGCATTCTCCCTGAAGCCGCCGCCTGCGGAGCTCGCGGTCTACAAAGATGCGATCCGCTCCGGCTATCGAGCGCACGACGCGCTCATCGGCAAGGCACTCGACCTTCTCGACAGCCACACCTCGCTTGCGCTGTGCACGGCGCTCAGTCAGCAGCCGATGCGCGACTATGAAACGCGCGGCGGGAAGGAGATGTTCGTCGCCAAGGACTTCGGCGCGCTGCTGCAGACGCTCGGCATCCGCTCTGCCCGCATCGAGCACATCATGGCCGAGGAGTCGCGCCTTCATTTCTCCGACGAAGAAGCGGCGCGGGCCGGACTGCGCGCGATCGAGAGCGTCAAAACGAATCAGGGGCGCACGGTCTTCAAAGTGCGCGGCTTCGACGGTCGATCGATGATTGTGGGATGCGATCTGTTCGCAAGCGAAGTCGATGCGAGCACCACGATCGTGATGGACAGGGCGATGCTGCGCTTCCAGGAGCACTTCGTGCGCATGCCGACGACGACGAGCGCGAAGCATCATCCCGATGGACTGTTCTGGCTCGCGAAGCCCTTCGAGCACGCCTCCGCCGCCACGGCGCGCCTACCGCTCACGGAGGTTCGAAGAAAAATCGAGGATGCGCTCGGGACCGCACGGCCGGCGTTGGCGGCTTAGCGGCCGCGCGAACACGGCCGCAGCGAATGTTTTCGCTACGGCCAGAAAACACTCGAGGGTTACGCGGCCCTTCGCGCGTCTGCTCGCGGTGAAGAGTCCTCGATCGAAGCGGATGCGAACCTTCGTTCGTCGGCCTTGGCCGAGAACGCGGACATCGCCGCGAGCATCATGGCGGACTGCGATTCGAGTGTCGCTGCGGTCTGCATCAGCTGCTGCGCGAGCTCCGCATCGGCCTGCGTCATCGACTCCATTTGCGTCACGGCCGCGTTGATCTGCCCGATGCCGACGGCTTGCTCGCCGTTCGCCACCTCGATCTTCGCGATCACGTCGGTAACACGCTTCGCGAACTCGACGACGAGCGTCATCGCCTCATCCGCACCGCGCGCGAGATCGCTGCCATGCGCGACCGTGCTTTGCGACTCGTCGATCAGCACGCGAATCTCCTTCGCGGCTTGTGCCGAACGCTGCGCGAGATTGCGTACTTCTTGTGCGACGACCGCGAAGCCGCGCCCCTGCTCGCCCGCGCGCGCGGCCTCCACGGCCGCGTTCAGCGCGAGAAGGTTCGTCTGAAACGCGATACCGTCGATGATGCCGACGATCTCGCCGATCTTCTTCGATGACTCCGCAATGGAAAGCATTGCCTCGTGGACTTCCTTAACGACCTCGCGGCCGCGGGCCGTCGCTTGCGAGGAGTCGCCGGCGAGCTCGAGCGCCTGTCGCGCGCTTTCGGTGTTTCGTTGCACGGTCGCGGTGAGCTCCTCGAGCGATGCTGCCGTTTGCTCGAATCCCGATGCATGCGAGCTCGTACGCTCCGAGAGCTCCGAGTTCGCTTGGACGACCTCAGTCACACTGTGCCCGACGCGCTCCGCGGCCTGGCGATTGTCTTTCAGAATGCCGTCGAGCTTCACGCGAAGCTGCTCTAGCGAACCTGCGACCGCAGCGACGCAGAGCACGCCTTGCTGCGGCAGTCGTGTTCGAGTATCGCCGACGAGCAACTGTACGGCGGCTTTCTGTAAGGAGAGCAAGGGCCGCACCACATTGCCCTGCACGTACAGCATGTTCGAGATTGCGATCGATGCGCCGAGTGCGTGCAGCACCGTGACCAGGCTCGAGCCCTGCGTGAGGAAGGAGTGAACGGTGAGACCGACGAGCAGGATGCTGAGCACTCCCAAGAACACCCAAGTGCCTGCGCGAAGCGAAGGACGAGAGAGCCGCGCAAGGACGCCTTTGAGACTGGTATCGACGATCCGTCCAGCCTGAATGCGAAAGTGGGCTGCTTGGCCGGCGCGAAGGTCGCGGTAGGCACGCTGCGCTGTGTCGATCTCCTCTCGCGTCGGTTTGACCCGAACCGACATGTACCCCACGGTGCGCCCGTCCTGCACGATTGGCGTGATATTGGAACGCACCCAGTAGAAGCCACCGTCCTTGCGTCTGTTCTTGACGATGCCCGTCCAACTTCGTCCGGCGCGAATCGTGGCCCACAGATCGGCGAAGACGGCTTCCGGCATGTCTGGATGCCGCACGATATTGTGCGTTTGACCCAAGCACTCCTCTAACGAGAATTGACTGCTCTCCAGGAACGCGGGATTGGCGTAGGTGATGCGGCTCGACGGATCGGTGTGCGTGATGATGACTTCGTCATCGGGAAGAACATACTCTCGATCGTTGACCGGTCCGTTATCTCGCATGAATGAGTTACCTCTAACAGCACCGCTCGCACAAAGAGCGGGCGCAAAGGTTTTCGGCCGGACGCATGGAAACTGAACAGGATACGACTGGCAGTCCATCACAGACGTGGGACGTTCAGCGCCGCCCCCTGAGTATGCGTCCCGAAGTCTACTCTGAAGGATGTGAGATCGATTCGGACCCCATGACCGGTGCGAGATGAGGCCGGGACGTGGGGTTTCCCCCACGCCGCAGCGATCGATTACGCGCTCAACTCGCGCGGTTCTGATTCTTCAGCACGTTCGTCGCGAGCGCGACCATCGAGGAAACATCGCTCAACGTCGCGGGCACGATCAGTGTGCTCGACGCTTCGTCGGCGAGCCGGCCGAACTGCTTCACGTACTCTTCGGCGACGCGTAGCTGCATCGCTTCGAGACCGCCCGGCCCGCTGAGCGCGGTTCCAACGCGGCGCAGACCTTCTGCGGTCGCGGTAGCCACCGCGAGGATCGCTTCAGCCTGACCTTGCGCCTCGTTGATCTGCTGCTGCTTGTTCGCTTCCGACTCTTTGATGACGCGCTGTTTCTCGCCTTCGGCTTGATTGATCTTCGCGTCGCGATCGCCTTCCGAGGTCAGCACGACCGCGCGCTTCTCACGCTCCGCACGCATCTGCTTCTCCATCGCGTGCAGCACGTCCTTCGGCGGCGTGATGTTCTTGATCTCGTAGCGGAGCACCTTCACGCCCCACGCAGACGTCGCGTGATCGAGCTCGCTCACGACGTTCGAATTGATCGTCCCGCGCGCTTCGAACGTACGGTCGAGGTCAATCTTGCCGATCTCGCTGCGCAACGTCGTCTGCGCGAGCTGCACGATCGCGAACTTGTAGTTGTGGATGCCGTACGAAGCCATGCGCGCATCGAGCACCTGCAAGTACAACACGCCGTCCACGCCGACCTGTACGTTGTCTTTCGTGATGCAAACCTGCTCGGGAATGTCGAGCGCTTCTTCTTTGAGCGTGTGCTTGTAGGCGATGCGCTCGATGAAGGGCACGAGAATGTGAAAGCCGGCCTGAATCGTGCGGCTATAGCGCCCGAGGTTCTCGACGACATAGGCACTCTGCTGCGGCACGACAGTCGCCGTCTTCATGATGACGATGACGACCACGGCAACGAGTGCGAGCACGACGTAGAGTGTATCCATTTCGAGGAGGCCTCCTGTTCTAGGGGGTAATGACTAGGGGATCGGAGATAGTCAGAAGCGCGCGGCGCGCGTTTCCCGGAAAATTGTCGTTAGCACCGTTGTTGTCATCGCTGTAGCTCCTCGGTGAGAAACAAAGGTAGGCACGAAGTGCTCGTCATTTCTGACTATCCCCGACCCCTAGACACTATCCGCTCACATCGAATCGACTAGGTCGATTTCACGTGCAGAGTCAGTCCTTCGACGTGCGCGATCACGGCTTCCTTGCCTGCATCGATCGGGCGCTCGCCGATATTGCGCGCGCTCCACGACGAACCGCGATAGTCGATGCGGCAGGTTTCGCCGACCGCAAGCGGCGTCGGCACGACGACACGATCGCCGAGCGTGACGCGTTCTTCCACGTGACCGGTCCTGCCCCGCAACCGTTGATAGACGCGCTGGCGGAACTCGATCATCGATACGAGCGAGACCGCACCGAACGCGAGCCACTGCCCCCAAACAGGCATGTCGATGCCCATCCATCCGAGCAGACCGACGAGCGCGGCCGAAATCCCGAGAAACACGAGATAAAACTGCGCATCGATCAGCAGTAGCTCCGATGCAAGTAGTGCGGCACCCACAACCAGCCATCCCCACCAAGGCATGTGAACCTCCTATTGCGGCCGCGGTTTCTTCTTCTAAGCAATCATAGCAGCGCGCCGAGCGCGCGCAGCTTCGTCCGCCGGTGCGTAGCCGCGATTGGCCGGTGAGGGGCGGATCGGGGGGAGGGATTTGATTGAGAGAGCCACGAAGCACACGCAAGTAAGAGACAGATCGATCTGGATCAGACGTCTACGGCTCAGTCTGTTCTCGCGATCCTTGTGTGCTTCGTGGCGACTCCCGTCTCGCTCCGAATCGACTTCAGTCCTTGTACGGGCGGATCGGAACGAGGCGACCGTTCGCGTCGTACTGCAGCTCCGTGACCTTGACTGAGCGAAGGTGCGTCACGCCGTTAGACAAAATGGAGTCGTGATAGAAGAGATACCACTTGCCTTGGAACTCGCAGATCGAGTGGTGCGTGGTCCAGCCGACTACGGGCTCGAGAATCCTCCCTTGATACGTGAACGGGCCGTAAGGGTTGTCGCCGATCGCGTAGCACAGGAAATGCGTGTTGCCGGTCGAGTACGAGAAGTAGTACTTGCCTCGATACTTGTGCACCCACGGCGCTTCGAAGAAGCGGCGGTCGTGATCGCCCGCGCGGAGCGGCTTGCCGCCTTCGTCCAAGATCGTGACTTCACGCGGCGCTTCCGCGAACTCTTTCATGTCGGGCGTCAGGCGCGCGATGCGCGCTCCGAGCGCGGGCTCGTCGTCGGCCGGCTCTTCATTGTTCGCGCCGTAAACGTTGTTGCGATACTTCTGGAGCTGACCGCCCCAGATTCCCCCGAAATACATGTAGAAAGAGCCGTCATCATCGCCGAACACGGCAGGGTCGATCGAATAGCTGCCTTCGATCGGCTTCGATTCGGGCTTGAACGGGCCTTCCGGACGATCGCCCACCGCGACGCCGATCTGGAAAATCCCATCCGCGCGCTTGGCGGGGAAGTACAGATAGTACTTGCCGTCCTTCGTTGCGGCGTCCGGCGCCCACATCTGGCGCTCGGCCCAAGCGACATCCTTCACATGCAGCGCGACGCCGCAGTCGACCGCTTTGCTCGTCGGCGAATCGAGGCGCAGGACGTGGTAGTCCTCCATTGCGAAATGATCGCCGAGGTCGTTGAACGGGATACCCGCATCGATGTCGTGCGACGGGTAGATGTAGAGCTTGCCGTCGAACACGTGCGCGGACGGATCCGCCGTATAAATATGAGTGACGACGGGCTGCGAAATCGCCTTCTCGGCGAGGGCCTTGTAATCGACGTTTGATTCATCCGACATATTCATTCACTCCTGAAGAAGGGGATCATGATCAGGGGATAGCGGATCGTCAGAAGCTAACGCGCAGCGCGCCCCGACGATCCCCCGACCCCGATCCCCTACCTGCTAATCAGCCCGGCGTGCGCGCAGGTCCGCCTCGATGCGCGATTCCATCGCCTTGTTGATCTCGTAGAAGAAGAGCAGCACGCAGCAGATAAAGAAGGGAATCGCGGCATACAAGCTCATCGCGAGCTTGATGCCGTTCACGACCTCGATTGCCTGTTCGGGAGCGCCGCGCACATATCCATAGACATCGAGAATCTTGGCGACCAGCGCGCCACCCACCGCAAGGCCGAATTTCAGGCCAAGGATCATCGCGGAAAAGATGATCGCAGTCGCCCGGCGATTGTTCTTCCACTCCGAGTAGTCCGCGACGTCGGCAATCATCGCCCAGAGCAGCGGGATCGTGATTCCGTAGAAGAACCCGTGCAGTATCTGAGAGATGAAGATCAACCCGATCGCTTCCGGCGGGTACGCGATGAACACGAGCAAGAACAACGCGGAGACGAACAGCGCGCTGCTGTAGACGTTGCGCTTGCCGAAGCGATCGGCGAGGGGCTTCGAGAAGGCGATGCCGACGATCATGAAGATGATGCCGCCGCCGTTGAAGATGCCGAAGCCTGAGGCAACCGGATCGTCGGGCCAATGAAATTCGCCAAGGCCAATTCCGCTCAGGACGGAATTCAGCCCGCCGATGAACGTATTGAAACCGATGTCGTCCAGGAAGCTCGCGAGCGCCGACTCGTCCACGTAGTTCTGGAAGTAGAAAATATAGGTGCCGCCTTTCAGCGCGATGTTGACGAAGACGAGCACGGTGACGAGCAATATCAGAATCCAAGGCTTGTTCCGGAAGAGATCGCCCAAGTCCTGCATGACGGTCGATTTCTGCTCCGGCTTCGGCACGATGCGTTCCTTGGTCGTGAGGAACGTGATCAAGAAGAAGATCGTGCCGACGATCGCGAAGATCATCATCGCCTTCTGGAATCCGACCGCTTGGTCGCCGTCGCCGAGCATGAGCACGAGCGGCAAGAGCAGCACTTGGATGATGAACTGAGCGACCATCACCGCCACGAACCGATACGCCGACAGACTGTTGCGATCGGACATGTTGCCCGTGAGCACGCCGCTCAACGCGGCGTACGGTAAGTTATTCGCGGCATAGATGATGACGAGCAGCGTGTATGTGATCGCCGCGTAGTACACCTTGCCTTGCTCGCCCAAATCGGGCGTCGTGAACGCGAGCAGCGAGAACACACCGAACGGCACAGCGGTCCAGAGAATCCAGGGACGGAACTTCCCCCAGCGCGTATTCGTGCGGTCAGCAATGATCCCCATGATCGGGTTGAACAGCACACCCCCGATGACGCCGCCCCAGAAAATGATGGAGGACGCCGTGCCCGCGGGAATCTTGAAAACGTCCGTATAGAAGAACGCGAGGAACGTGACGAAGGTTTGGAAGATCAGGTTGGCTGCAAGGTCCCCCAAGCTGTACCCGACTTTTTCGACGACACTGAGCTTCTCGGTGACCGTCTGCTTTTCTGCGATTGCGTCCATAGCGCTCTCTTCTGTTGTGTTAACGGTAACGGGCGGATCGAAGCATAGACGCCAACGGCGCGAACGGCCAGCCTGGCAGACATAAGATGGCTGTTTAGGCTGTAGGCTGTAGGCTGTAGCCAGAAAAAGATCAGACGCGAGACCTGGCACCAGTGCGAACAGGTGAAGGCGCGCACTGCGCGCTCTTGCTCTACCTACAGCCTAGAGCCTAAAGCCTAATAAAAGAAAAGCCCCGCCGAAGCGGGGCTTTTCGGGATCGAATCGATCTCGAGGATCGATTACATATCCATTCCGCCCATGCCGCCCATGCCGGGCGCGCCATGAGCATGGTCAGCCTCTTCCTTCGGAGCCTCGGCGATCATCACCTCGGTCGTCAGGAGCAGGCCAGCAACCGACGCGGCGTTCTGCAGCGCCAAGCGCGTGACCTTCGTCGGATCCAGAATGCCGAGCTCGAGCATGTCGCCATACTCGCCCGTCGCGGCGTTGTAGCCGTACGTGCCCTTGCCTTCCTTCACCTTCGCGAGCACGACCGCCGCATCTTCACCAGCGTTCGTCACGATCTGACGGAGCGGCTCTTCGATCGAGCGAGACAGGATGCGGATACCGAAAGCCTGATCTTCGTTCTTGCCTTCGAGCTTCTCGACAGCCTTCTGCGCGCGAATCAGCGCAACGCCGCCGCCCGGCACCACGCCTTCTTCGACGGCCGCACGGGTCGCATGCAGCGCGTCTTCGACGCGGGCCTTCTTCTCCTTCATTTCGACTTCGGTCGCAGCACCGACCTTGATCACGGCGACGCCGCCGGAGAGCTTCGCAACGCGCTCCTGCAACTTCTCCTTGTCGTAGTCGCTCGTCGCATCTTCGATCTGCTGGCGGATCTGCTCGACGCGCGCCTTGATGTCGCCCGCCTTGCCTTTGCCGTCGATGATCGTGGTGTTTTCTTTCTCCACGACGATCTTCTTCGCTTCGCCGAGGTCGTTCAACGTCGCTTTCTCGAGCGACAGACCGACTTCGTCGGAGATGACCGTGCCGCCCGTGAGGATCGCGATGTCCTGCAGCATGGCCTTACGACGATCGCCGAAGCCCGGCGCCTTGACGGCCGCAACCTTGACGATGCCGCGGATCGTGTTCACGACGAGCGTTGCAAGCGCTTCGCCTTCGACGTCTTCAGCGACGACGAGCAGCGGACGGCCAGCCTTTGCGATGCCCTCGAGCAGCGGGAGCATTTCGCGCACGTTGCTGATCTTCTTCTCGTAGAGCAGCACGTACGGATTGTCGAGCTCGGCGGTCTGGTTCTGCTGATTGTTGATGAAGTACGGCGAGAGATAGCCGCGGTCGAACTGCATACCCTCGACGACGTCGAGCTCGTTTTGCAGGCCCGAACCTTCTTCGACCGTGATCACGCCTTCCTTACCGACCTTCTCCATCGCATCGGCAATCGTCTTGCCGATCGACTCGTCGGAGTTCGCGGAGATCGTGCCGACCTGCGCGATCGCCTTCTGGTCCTTGCAGGGCTTGCTCAAGCGCTTGAGCTCGTCCACTGCCGTGGCGACAGCGGCGTCGATGCCGCGCTTCAGGTCCATCGGGTTCGCGCCCGCTGCGACGGCCTTCAAGCCTTCGCGAACGATCGCTTGCGCGAGCACCGTGGCGGTCGTCGTGCCGTCACCGGCTTCATCAGACGTGTTGGAAGCAACTTCCTTCACCATCTGCGCGCCCATGTTCTCGAACTTGTCCTTCAGCTCGATTTCCTTCGCGACCGACACACCGTCCTTCGTGACGGTGGGGGCGCCGAAGCTCTTCTCGAGCACGGCATTGCGGCCCTTCGGGCCGAGCGTCGCCTTGACGGCGTTCGCCAGGACGTTCACGCCCTTCAGCATACGGGCGCGAGCATCGTCGCTAAAACGTACTTCTTTAGCAGCCATGTTTGTTCAACCTCTAACTAGAAACTCGGGTGGAAACCGGAAGTGGGAGAAGTGGTGTCTCGTCGCACCCGCGAGGCGGGTATCCATCCTTGTTGGTTGTCGCCGCGCTCGCGGCGAGGATGGATCCTCACCTACGTGAGGATGACTCGACGGGGTCGGGTCACTTCTCGATGACGGCCATCACGTCTTCCTCGCGCATGACGAGGAGCTCTTCGCCGTCGACCTTCACTTCGGTGCCGCTGTATTTGCCGAAAAGGATGTTGTCGCCCACCTTCACGTCGAGGGGACGCACTTCACCGTTCTCGAGGATCTTGCCCTTACCCACCGCGATGACCTTGCCCTTGATCGGCTTCTCGGTCGCCGAATCGGGGATCACGATGCCACCGGGGGAAGTCCGCTCCTCTTCAAGGCGCTTGATGATCACTCGATCGTGCAACGGGCGAATCTTCAGTTTGTCAGCCATAGCTCAAACCTCGATCAGGTCGAAAAAGATAATAAAATACGTGGGTTACGCGGGAGTGAGTGGTAGGGGACGGGGTTTCCTTACACCTTAGCACTCACCCCAAGCGGGTGCTAATAATAGGCACGCGGCCACCGAATTCAAGGGGTCGCGGCGACGCGAAGCGGCGACGGCCTAACCGATGTGTAGAGTGTCAGGTCCCATGACGTCCGAATCTGCTCTCCCGACCCCACAGGAACAGGCCGTGTGCCTCGCGCTCACGACCTGCCCGGATCCAGACACGGCGTCGCGCATCGCGAAGTCGCTCGTGACCGAGCGCTTCGCGACGTGTGTCAATCAACTCCCAAATGTCCGGTCTACTTACTTTTGGGACGGCCGTCTGCAGAACGACGCTGAGATTCTGTTAATGATTAAGACGACGCACTCCCGGCTTCGCGACCTGGAAGCGCGGCTCAAGGCACTTCATCCCTATGAACTGCCCGAACTGATCGTGCTGCCGGTGATCGGGGGGAACGAAGCGTACTTGAGGTGGGTCCGAGAGGGCATGGTAAAGGGAACGGACGAGTGAGCAGAGAACGAGTGACAGGGCTGGAGACTGGGGGCTGGAGCCTGAGGGCGAAAGCGCTTTGCGCGCTCGCGCTGCTGTGCGCATCGATCGGCTGGCAATTCGCTCACGCGGCGACTGACTTCTTGCCGCCTCAGGAAGCGTTCAAGTATTCGTTGCGCGCGGAAGGCGATCAGCTCTTCGTCACCTGGACGATCGCGCCAGGTTATTACCTTTATAGACACAGGATGGGTGTCGCCTCTTCGCTCTCGAGCGTACAGCTCGGCGAACCCAAGTGGCCCCGCGGTGAAGATCACGAGGACGATTATTTCGGGCGGCAAGAAGTCTATCGGGGCACGATCGAAATCCCCGTGCCGATCCATGCGGGCGCAACACGCCCAGCGACATTGCCGATCGAGTTGAAACTGCAGGGCTGCGCGGATGCGGGCCTGTGCTATACGCCGCTCACTTGGAAGAGCGAGGTGTCGTTGCCAGCCGCAGCGACGGGCGCGCTATCGAGTCCCGTGCGGAGCCTATTCCCCTCGTCGCGCCGCTCGAACCAAGATGAGTTCCTGCCGCCCGACGAAGCGTTCCGATTTGCGGCGAGCATGCTTCGGCCCGACGCCGTCGCGCTCACGTGGATCATCGCGGAAGACTATTACCTCTATCGGGACCGCATTCAGGTCTCGACCTCAACCGAGAACGTCCAGCTCGGTAAGCTCGCGCTGCCCGAAGGCAAACAAAAGCACGACGAATACTTCGGCGACGTCGAGGTGTACTACGAAGTGCTCGAAGGGACGCTGCCGATCGCGCGCGCAGCGAGCTCATCGACCGGCACGCTCGATCTGACGATCACGTACCAAGGCTGCGCCGAAGCCGGTCTCTGCTACAACCCGATCACGAAGACCGTTTCACTCGAGCTGCCGCCGACCGATGTGGGGAGCACGCTCGCCGCGGAGGATCTTGCGCCTTCGACCGGCGCACCGGTCGCCGAGCAGGATCGACTCGCAACATTGATCCGCGATGGACACCTGGCGCTCGTTCTTGCCACGTTTTTCGGTATCGGCGTGCTGCTCTCGTTCACGCCGTGCGTGCTACCGATGATCCCGATTCTCTCCGGCATCATCGTCGGTCAGGGCGAGAAAGTAACGCCAGCACGTGGCTTCTCGCTCGCGTTTACCTATGTGCAAGGCATGGCGCTCACGTATGCCGCCGCAGGCGCCGCGTTCGTGCTCGCCTTCAAGCAAGCCCCGCAAGCGTTCTTTCAACAGCCCTGGATCATTCTGCTGTTCGCGGGATTGTTCATCGCGCTGGCACTCGCGATGTTCGGCGCGTACACGCTGCAGATGCCGAGCGCGATACAAACGCGCTTGACCGACGTGAGCAATCGGCAGAAGTCGGGCACCTACATCGGAACGTTCGTGATGGGCGCGCTCTCGGCGCTCATCGTCACTGCGTGCGTTGCGCCCGCGATCATCGCCGCACTCTCCGTCATCAGTCAGACCGGACAAATTGCACGCGGCGCCGGCGCGCTCTACGCGACCGGCCTCGGCATGGGCGTACCGCTACTCGCAGTGGGCGCCTCAGCGGGCTCGCTACTGCCGAAGGTCGGGCCGTGGATGGACACGATCAAATCGTTGTTCGGGGTGCTGTTCGTCGCCGTCGCGATTTATCTACTCACGCCGCTCCTTCCCGCCGCGGTGATGATGCTGCTTTGGGCAACGCTCGCGGTTGTCGCCGGATTCTGGATCTTCTCGCTGAAGAGCGGAGACGGCGAGCCTGCGCCATCGCCCGTGCGCGCATTCGGATTGCTGGGCGTGTTCTACGGCGTGTTGCTGCTCATCGGTGCGAGCTCTGGAAGCAAGGATCCGCTGCAGCCGCTCGATCGAATCAGTGCGAGCGTGATGGGCGGCGGCGTCCGCGCAGAGGAAGGTCTCACGTTTCGCACGATCAAGACGATCGCCGATCTCGAACGCGAAGTCGCAGCAGCGAGCGCAGCCGGCAAGCCCGTGATGCTCGATTTCTATGCCGATTGGTGCGTCTCGTGCAAGGAGATGGAGAAGTACACGTTCCCGGATCCGGGCGTGCAGACGGCACTCGCAAATGCCGTGCTGTTGAAAGCGGACGTCACGAAGAACGATGCCGACGATCAAGCGCTGCTTTTACGCTTCGAGATCTTCGGTCCTCCCACGATCGCGTTCTTCGGCACGGATGGCGTAGAGCGGAAGAACTTCCGTCTCGTCGGTTTCACTCCAGCGGAAAAGTTTCGAGAGCACGTGGTCGCTGCCTTTCAGTCGTAGGCGCTTGCACGTGTAACCGCGTAAGCGTGTGGACACCAGCGCCCCTTCTTCTGACGTTCACACGTAGCGCACTCATTCTCCGCTAGACTAGGCGCATGAGAGGTCTCACATACGTCGCTATCGCACTCGCCGCCGGCATTCTGGGTTTCTTCATCTATCGTCAGGTGATCGAGCCACGGGTGCTGAACCAAGGCGCGGTGGCCTCTGTGCCCACGGACACGAGTGACCAGGTCGGCAGGTCGCCCGAGATGCCGACCCAGTTGCCCGAGTTCGAGCTCATGGACCGCGAGGGCGAGATGCGATCGATCCAGAGCTGGCCCGGCAAGTCGCTGATCGTGAACTTCTGGGCAACCTGGTGCGCGCCCTGTCGTCGAGAGATCCCGTTGCTCAAGCAGATCCAGGACGAGCACGCGGCCGAGGGGTTTCAGGTCGTCGGCATTGCGGTCGATTTTCGCGATGACGTGCTCAAGTACGCCGACGACATCGGGATCAATTATCCTCTCTTGATCGGCGAGCAGGACGGGCTCGATGCCATCGGCAAGTTCGGCATTTCCGCGGCTGGGTTTCCGTTCACCGTCTTCACCGATGCGCAATCCCGCATCGTGTTGACGCATCTCGGTGAAGTCACCGAGGAAGAAGCCAAAGTCCTCCTGGATGTCGTCCGGCGCGTCAACGCTGGGGAACTCACGCCCGAGGCGGCTCGTACCGTTGCTGCGAAACAACTCGCCGAGATCGAGAACGAAGACTCTACGGTCTGATTTCGCAGTTCATCTAAGATCTCGGCGCCTTAGATCTTCCGCGACTCCAAGAAGGCCGCACCCTTGCCATCGCGGCCCGCCCGGCAGTGTATCTGCGGCGATGTTGCGCGCCCGCCGCTCTCTTCGGACTGCGATCCGGAACGAGTTTGCAGGTAACTATCGCCAAAAAGCCGTTAATGTGGGTAGACTCGCCGCCATCTTCGCGCAATTGGAAATCAAGCGAACTTCGTTTGTCGGTGTATGGCGCACCTTTTGCTCCTAAATGGCCCGAATCTGAACCTGCTCGGCACGCGCGAGCCGGGTGTCTATGGCTCGGCCACGCTCGAGACGATCGTCGGTCGTGCTGGCGCACTCGCAGCTGAGTTCGGACATCACTTGTCGGCGTTCCAGAGCAACGCAGAAGCGGAGCTGATCTCGCGCATTCAAGAGGCGCCGGCGACGCACGTTGCGTTCATCATCTTCAATCCGGCGGCACTCACTCACACGAGCGTCGCTTTACGCGATGCACTGCTGGCTGTGAAGATTCCGTTCATCGAAGTTCATTTGAGTAACGTGCAGGCCCGCGAGCCGTTCAGACATCATTCGTATTTTTCGGATGTCGCGGTCGGCACGATTACGGGCCTGGGTGCAGTTGGCTATGAGCTCGCGGTCCGTGCCGCCGCTCACCTGCTCGCACAGCCATCGAAGAGCAAGTCATGATGCCGCACGCACTCCTTGAAGCGTGCGGCATCCCCCTTACCTGCTGCTTTGATCGTCCAATGGAGCCGTTCGAAGCGTCATAGCGGAAAAGAACAAGAGGATTTTGCATGGATATACGAAAGGTCAAAAAGCTGATCGAGCTGCTCGAGGAATCCGGCATCGCTGAGATCGAAATCAGCGAGGGCGAGGAATCGGTTCGCATCAGCCGCTATCCGACAGGGAATGCAGCACCGCAGGCACCGATCGTTCATTACGCGGCGCCGGCCCCTGCGCCTGCGCAAGCCGCCGCGCCCGCCGCGCCCGCACCGCAAGCCGCCAGTCCGGCTGCGCCCGCCCCGCGCGCCGATCACACTGTGACCGCGCCGATGGTCGGCACGTTCTACGCCGCCGCGACTCCTGGCGCGAAAGCGTTTGTCGAGATCGGTAGCGAAGTAAACGTCGGCGATACGCTCTGCATCATCGAAGCAATGAAGATGATGAATCAGATCGAGTCCGACAAGAGCGGTCGCGTCACCGCGATCCTCGTCAAGAACGGCGATCCGGTCGAGTTCGGACAACCTCTTTTCATCATTGAGTGACGACCGTCACTCAATCGGCTGGGGACTGGGGGCTGGAGGCTGGGGTCAGAGAAGGACCGTCTCTGCCGCTCTTGCTCCAGCCCCTAGCCCCCAGCCTCCAGCCATAAAACAAACCCATGCTCGAAAAAGTCGTCATTGCTAATCGCGGCGAAATCGCTTTGCGCATCTTGCGCGCGTGCCGCGAGCTCGGAATCAAGACGGTCGCGGTGCATTCGACCGCTGACTACAACCAAAAACACGTGCTGCTCGCGGACGAGTCCGTATGCATCGGGCCGCCGCCCTCCAAAGAGAGCTATCTCAACATGCCGGCGATCATCAGCGCGGCGGAAGTGACCGATTCCGTCGCCATTCATCCGGGCTACGGCTTTCTGTCGGAGAACGCGGATTTCGCCGAGCGCGTCGAGAAGAGCGGATTCATCTTCGTCGGCCCGAAGCCCGAAACCATTCGCTTGATGGGCGACAAAGTCTCCGCGATCAAAGTCATGAAAGCGGCTGGCGTGCCGTGTGTGCCCGGATCCGACGGGCCGCTCGGCAACGTGCCTGAGGACAACTTTCGAATCGCACGCGAGCTCGGCTATCCCGTGATCATCAAGGCCGCGGGCGGCGGCGGCGGACGTGGCATGCGCGTCGTGCACTCCGATGCGACGCTGATCAATGCGATCAACGTGACGCAGGCCGAAGCGACCGCGGCGTTCGGCAACGGCGAGGTCTACATGGAGAAGTTCCTCGAGAAGCCCCGGCACATCGAAATCCAGGTGCTCGCCGATAACTACGGGAACGTGATCCACCTCGGCGAGCGTGACTGCTCGCTGCAGCGTCGTCACCAAAAGGTGATCGAAGAGGCGCCCGCGCCCGGCATCACACCGAAACAACGCAAGGCCATCGGCGATCGCTGTATCGCCGCCTGCCGCGAGGTCGGCTACCGAGGCGCCGGAACGCTCGAGTTCCTGTTTCAAGACGGCGAATTCTATTTCATCGAAATGAATACGCGCGTGCAGGTCGAGCACCCTGTGACCGAGCAGATCACAGGCATCGACATCGTGAAAGCGCAGCTACGCGTAGCAGCCGGAGAGCGGTTACCGTGGACACAGAACGACATCGTGATTCGCGGTCACGCGATCGAATGCCGCATCAACGCGGAAGACCCGAAGGGGTTCATCCCCTCTCCGGGACCTGTCAAGCTGTTCCATGCACCGGGCGGCCCGGGCATTCGGGTCGATAGTCATCTCTACAGCGGCTACACCGTGCCGCCGTTCTACGATTCGATGATCGGCAAAGTGATCGCTTACGGCGAAGACCGCGATACAGCGATCGCTCGCATGAAGAATGCACTCTCCGAAATGGTCATCGAAGGGATCAAGACGAACATCCCGCTGCATCAGGAAATCTTCAATCACGCCGCGTTCAAGGGGGGCGGGCTGGATATTCACTACTTGGAGCGCAGGCTCGGGATCAAGTAGATAGAAGCGGCCGGCGGTTAGCGGTTAGTTCAGAACGAAGAGCCGATCTCGCCCTCGAGGATGCATCCGACCCGTCGCTACGCACACGTAAACCCCGCGGAGCCTTTCCGATCTAACCGCTAACCGCTAACCGCTTCCCTCCGACATGCCTTTCCTCCAACTCACCCTCACCATCGGCTCGGCGGATCCGTCGCCGTTCGAGGATGCCTTGTTGGCGGCTGGCGCGACCTCGATCACCCTCGAAGACGCGGAAGATACGCCGGTGTTGGAGCCGGCGCCTGGCACCACGCCGTTGTGGCCCAGCGTGCGCGTCAAAGCATTGTTCGACGCCGACACAGCGCGCTCCGACATCGTGGACGGCCTCCACCGCGAGATCGCACCACCTTTGCCCGAGCTTACGTTCGAGGTGATCGAAGATCGTGCGTGGGAACGCGAATGGCTCAAAGATTTTCGACCGATGCGGTTCGGCCAACGACTCTGGGTGTGCCCCGGCGGCCAGCTTCCCGACGAGGCCGCCGACGAATCGCGGATCACGCTCACACTCGACCCGGGTCTTGCGTTCGGCACCGGAACGCATCCGACGACGGCGTTATGCCTCGAATGGCTGGACGCGGCGGATCTCGCAGGCAAGCGCTTAATCGATTACGGCTGCGGCTCCGGCATTCTCGCGATCGCCGCATTGAAGCTCGGTGCTCGCGAGGCGCTCGCCGTCGACATCGACGAGCAAGCACTGACGGCGACGCGAGACAACGCCGCACGTAACGCTGTCGGTTCGGCATTACGAATCGGCGGCATCGATGACGTCGCGGGCTTTCGTGCCGATATCGTGCTCGCGAATATCCTTGCCGAGCCGCTTCAACACCTTGCTCCGACCTTTGCGCAACTGCTCGAGCCCGGCGGCCGCATCGTATTGTCAGGAATTCTCGTGAGTCAGGCACCCGCGGTAGCACAGCACTACGCGCCATGGTTTGATATCGCCCCCGCGGCCCTGCGCGATGAGTGGGCGCGTCTCGATGGCGTGCGACGCGCGTAGAACCTCACGATGCTGACTCAGTGCCCCAACTGCCAGACGATATTTCGCGTCACGAGCGAGATCCTGCGCGTGGCGGAGGGCCAAGTGCGCTGCGGGCGTTGTCAGCGGCAATTCGACGCGCTCGAGCGCCTGATCGAAGAGAACGAGGACGAGCTCGAATCGAGTCGGCCGCGTGCCGCAATGGGGACTTCGTCCTCTGCCGGACGCATCGAAGTCGAAGAGCCGCCGACCCATGAAGACATCACGATGGAGGGTCGGCATATCGAGATCAGCGGCACGTATCGCGTGCCCGATCGATACGGCAATGGAGAGGAAGAGCTCCAGCAAAAGACCGTCGAGGAATGGGTCGAGATCGATTACGGCGATGTCTCTCCTGATGAAGGTGTCGATACCAGCGCCAACTCCCAGGAAGAAGAACCGATCGCCGACGACGGCGATCCGGACAGTGAACCGGAGTTCGTCGAAGAGCCAGGCGAAGAAGTGCCGGTCGAGCAGTCTTTCGATACAGCACGAACCCAGGAGCGATTCACGGGTTCCCCGCGTTTCGCGTACGGACGAGCCGTGCCGAAGTCCGACGAAACGGGACCGGATGTCGATCTGTTCGCGCCGCCCGCGAGCAAGCGTACGCCGCAATCGAAAGTCTGGGCGCTACTCGCGCTGCCGCTTCTATTGCTGTTGATTGGGCAATGGGTGCACAACTATCGGGCGACGCTCGCACGTCATCCGACGCTCGGCGAACCGGTCATGTCGCTCTATCGCGCACTCAACGTGCCGCTGACACCCAACTGGGATTTACATGCGTATCAAATCCGCCAGTGGGGAGTGATCTCGGACCCGAGCACGCCCGGCACGTTACGCGTGCGCGCGAGCATCACGAACCTTGCGGACTTCGCGCAGCCGTATCCGTTTCTCAAGCTCGTGCTCGAAGACCGTTGGGGCGAGCAAGTCGGCGCGCGCGAATTCGATCCGACCGAATATCTCGATCCCACGGTTTCATCGGATCGCATGCTGGGTCCGGGTCAGCAAGCGAACGCGACGATCGCGATCGTCGACCCAGGCCCCGATGCCGAAGGCTTTCGCTTCGATGTCTGCTTGCGCGGCAGCGAAGGATTGGTGTGCGCGGCAGAGGTTCGCCGGCGATGACGATTCGCATCGGCACATTCACGCTTCCGAACAATCTCGCGCTCGCACCGATGGCGGGCGTGACGGATCTGCCGTTTCGATTGTTGTGCCGACGCATGGGCGCAGGGATCGCGGCGGGCGAGATGCTGACGAGCGACGTGCGCTTGTGGCGCACCGAAAAGTCGCGACGCCGTATGGATCACAGCGGCGAAGCCGAGCCGCGCGTCGTGCAAATCGCGGGCGGCGATCCCGCAATGATGGCGCAAGCGGCGCAGCTCAACGTCGACGCTGGCGCGCAAATCATCGACATCAACATGGGCTGCCCCGCGAAGAAGGTCTGCAACAAAGCCGCCGGCTCCGCGCTGATGAAAGATGAAGCGCTCGTGCGAAGCATCCTCGAAGCCGTTGTCAAGGCCGTGAATGTCCCTGTGACGCTGAAGATGCGCACAGGTTGGGATGTCGCGAACCGGAATGCCGTCGCGATCGCACGCATGGCGGAGGACATCGGCATTCAGGCCCTCGCAGTTCACGGCCGCACGCGCGCGTGCATGTACCGCGGTGAAGCCGAGTACGAAACGATTGGGGCCGTCAAGAGCGCAGTCTCGATTCCGATTTTCGCCAATGGAGACATCGACTCAGCGCGCAAAGCGAAGCTCGTGCTTGAACAAACGGGCGCAGATGGCGTGATGATCGGACGCGCCGCACAAGGTCGACCTTGGATCTTTTGCGAGGTTGGGAGATTCCTCACGCGCGGCGAGTCGATCGCAGAGCCTCCCATCGCGGAAGTCCGTGATATCATGCTCGCCCATTTGCGCGATCTGCATGATTTCTATGGGGAAGAGGCCGGGGTCCGGGTCGCGCGCAAGCACATCGATTGGTATGCGAAAGGTCGCGCACGAGCGCACGCTTTTCGTCATGCCGTGATGCAGGCAGAAGACGCGCACACACAAGTCGAGCGAGCACGAGCGTATTTCGATGCGCTCGCGCACGAGGAAAGCTTGCTGCCAAGCGCGGCGTGACTCCGAAGATTGCTGTCGACCACATCGGAGAGCCCATGGCGCCCAGAAAAAAAACGAGAGCTCGTAGAGAGCCGATCGTCAGGCCCGCCTCGCGCGCAATGCCGTTACGATCGATGTGCGAAGAAGCGCTCAACGCATACTTCGCAACGCTGAATGGCCACAAGCCAGGACAGCTCTACGACCTCGTCTTGCGTGAAGTCGAAGAACCGCTGTTCAAAGCCGTGCTCGACTACGCCGAAGGAAACCAGAGCCGCGCGGCCGATATTCTCGGCATCAATCGCGGAACCTTGCGAAAAAAGCTGAAGACTTACGGGCTCGCGAACTAACGTTCGCGAGCTAGTGATGTAGGTGATGAAAGTGACGTAGGCAAGACGCTGCGCGCTGCGCGCCGAATCGCACAGTTCCTCTGAACCTCCATTGCTCTCATCACCTCCATCACTTCCGACGCCCATGATTCAACTCGCCCTCCTCTCCGTCTCCGACAAAACAGGTTTAGTGGAATTCGCGCGTGCGCTGCACGAACGCGGTGTGTCGATGTTATCGACCGGCGGAACGGCGAGCGCGCTCGAGAAGGCGGGCGTGCCGGTGAAACAAGTGTCCGCGCATACGGGATTTCCGGAGATCATGGACGGGCGCGTGAAGACGCTGCACCCGAAAATCCACGGCGGCTTGCTCGGTCGGCGCGGCGTCGATGAACAGGTCATGCAGCAGCATGGCATCGATGCAATCGATCTCGTCGTCGTCAATCTCTATCCCTTCGCGGCGACGATCGCGAAGCCGAATTGCACGTATGAAGACGCGATCGAGAATATCGACATCGGGGGCCCCGCGATGGTGCGCGCGGCGGCAAAGAATCATGACCGCGTTGCAATCGTGGTCGATCCGAACGATTACGCCAGCGTGCTCGAAGAGCTAGCGAACAATGACGGCACCGTAACACTCGAAACGCGCAAGCGCCTCGCCGCGAAAGCCTACGCCCACACTGCGGCGTACGATGCCATGGTCGCAAGCTATCTTGAAAAAGTGACGAGCGGGTCGAACGCATCGTCGTACCCGAATTCGCTCAACCTACCGTTCCAGAAGCGCATCGATCTACGCTACGGCGAGAATCCGCATCAGAGCGCAGCTTTCTATGTGAGCCCCGCCGCGCAGGGCGCGAGTATCGGCAGCGCCAAGCAATTGCAAGGCAAGGCGCTCTCGTACAACAACATTGCCGATGGCGATACGGCATTCGAATGCGTGCGTCAGTTCGACGCACCCGCGTGCGTGATCGTCAAGCACGCGAATCCGTGCGGCGTCGCCGTTGCGAGCGACACGCTTGCCGCATACGACAAGGCCTACAAGACCGATCCGACTTCCGCCTTCGGCGGCATCATCGCGTTCAACCGCCCATTGAACGCGGCGACCGCGCGCGCGATTGTCGAGCGTCAGTTCGTTGAGCTCATCATCGCGCCTGAGATCGAGAAGGACGCACTCGAAATCTGCGCACGCAAAGAGAACGTGCGCGTGCTCGCGACAGGCGGACTCGCAGGGAGCGGACTACATCAAGAGTATCGCAGCGTGAATGGCGGCTTGCTCGTGCAGACCCGCGATGAAGGCATGGTCGGCAAGAGCGATCTCAAGATCGTCACGAAGCGCCAGCCGACGAGCGAAGAGCTCGACGATCTCTTGTTCGCGTGGCAGGTGTGCAAGTACGTCAAGTCGAACGCGATCATCTATGCGAAAGATCGCACGACGATCGGCGTCGGCGCGGGCCAGATGAGTCGTGTCGTATCGAGCCGCATCGCGGCCATGAAGGCGAAAGACGAAGGACTGACGGTCGCCGGGGCAGTGATGGCCTCGGACGCATTCTTTCCGTTCCGCGACGGCCTCGATGTGGCAGCCGAGTTCGGGATCAAAGCCGTGATCCAACCCGGCGGCTCGATGCGCGACACCGAGGTCATTGCCGCGGCCGACGAACACGGCATGGCGATGGTCCTCACCGGAATGAGGCACTTCCGCCACTGACCGGAGTGAGTGAACGGCGGACGGCGGACGGTGAAAGAATCGTTGGCGACCCGCTGCGTCTTCGCACCGTACGTCACCACGTGAACGACAATCATCGATATCTCTTCAGCATGCGTACATTCCACTCTTATCACCGTCCGCCGTCCGCCGTCCGCCGTTCACTCACTCCCATGGTGCGTCCATGCGAGTGCTAATCATCGGTTCCGGCGGGCGCGAGCACGCGCTCGCGTGGAAGGTCGCGCAGT
>JBIQKP010000084.1:0-4487 GCA_044506405.1 Lysobacterales bacterium
CGTCGCGCGGCTTGTACATCCAGCAGCTCGTCCACATGTTCGCATCGACATTGCGAAAGATCTCGTTGACGAGATACCAGCGAATGAACGAATCCACATCGATGTACGCTGCGTATCCCGTATCAGGCTCCGCGAAGTCCTCGGAGTGCAGCACGCCTTCGAACTCGTCGATGTAGCTCTTGATGTACGCCTCTTGTGCGGGCGTCGGCTCCTCTGGGTCCTGCATGACGATCGGCAGCTCATCGATGGCACTGTAGATCGTGTGTCCGTCTTTGCGAAAATCCACTTCGAGCAAGTAGCCGCCGCTGATCTTGTCAGTGCTCACATCGTCCTCGCCAAGCTCATCGATGTTGACGCGGTCCTCCGCGATCCTGATGTTCTCGGAGAGGAGATACACACCGTTGTAGCTACCGTTCAAGAACACTTCCACCGACACGGTACGGGGCGTCCAGGCCATGCCCACACTCTCGCCCAATTCCATTGCAAGCGCGTTGCGCAGCAGGGTTTTATCAGGATGGTTCGCGATCAATACCCAGTGTCTGCTCGCCGGCATGTCGACCAAGGACTGCGAGTCGCTCAGCCTGAGGCGATACGACTTTTTCGGCATCAAGTCCCAAGTCGAATTGCCGCGACCGCGGATCTCCAGCATTCCGCTGATCGTCTCCGTGCCGGCCTCCAGCAGCCACTGACCTGACACATACTCCTCCTTGCTGGTGATCGGCAGCCCGGAATCCGTGGTGAGTCGCAGCACCGGTAGATTCATTCGCTGAGGCATGAAGGTGTCAGGCGAAGCCGGCGCGAGGAACGAATGCACGGCGGACGTTTGCTGACCGCCTGTACCCGACACCTTGAGCGTGAGACGAACCTCGTGAACCGTTCTGTCCTCGCACGTGTTCGGGACCGTGATCGTTGCGGAGGTCGCCGTAATAGGCAGCGCACCGGTCGGTACGGAACACGTCGCACGATTGTTACCCGTACCCGACGACGCAGTTGCCTCGAGTTGAACAGAGGAAAGTGCAACACCCGTCGGCAAGGTCCACTCGACGGTCAGCGGCTGACCCAACGCGGCATCCGCCGGCGCGGTTCCGATCAGCGCTTTGAAGGCCACCCCAGTCAGTGCTGGCGGAGGCGGACTGCCCGTCGGCGGTGAACTACCACCGGAGCCGCCTGAACATCCGCCAAGAAACACACACGCGGAGATCGCCCCAGCGAAAATCGTTGTTCTTCTCATATCGCTCCCCTGCGCCGCGAGACACAGCCCACTCAACCTGCAAACCGAATCGCGCGATCAATATGTAACCGGATTGCGGATGAACCGCCACAGTATTTTGCAGCCGACGGACCAGCTGCGCGCTTGAGCCTCGACGTGAGCGACAACCCGGTCGAGCGTATCTCGATCGTACAAGGAGCCATTGAAGACGACCGCTTCGATGCGCTGCGTATTTCGAATGTCGCTGAGTGGATCGGCGCCGAGCAGAATGAGGTCTGCGACTTTGCCGCTCACGACAGTTCCATACTGCTTTTCGAGGCCGAAGTACTCCGCCGCTGCGAGCGTGCCTGCATGAATCGCTTCCGCCGGCGTGAGGCCAGCGAGAACCAGCTGCTCCAGCTCTCGATGAACATCGGCGCCTGCGATGATGTAATCCGACCCGACGAGAATCTTCACGCCCGCACGATGTGCGGCGCCGGTCAGCTCCAACCCTTTGCGGTAGAACTCACGATACGTTTCGCGTGCCGCTGGCAGCGGATCATCCGCCAACGTGCCATCGACATCCTCTAGCCACTGCCACTTCAGCAGAGGATGCAGATATCGCAACAGCGGATCCTCTCGGACCGCCGCATCGTCTGCATAGGCATCCACCCACCGCGTGAGATGCGTAGGGACATACCATGTGCCCGAACGCTCCATGGCTTCGAAAATGAGCTCCGCGCTTTGCGGGTCATGCTTATCGAGCATGCGCCGCCGATCTTCGTGCCATTCGTCAGTTCCCGCGGATGCACGAAGATCCGCGCTGCCGCTGAAGGATTCGTGCAGTATGAACCTGGAATGCTCGATGCTCTTCTGGTGCGTAGCGGCTTCAATCGCGCTCACGCTATGAGGCCGATGGCCGACGACATCGAGCCCAAGTTGGCGTGCCTCATCGACGAGGGCGAAATAGGCTTCCCGCGGAATCCGATCGTAGACTTTGATCGCTTCTACCTTGCGTTCCGCGAAGTGGCGAACGAACGCTCGAGCTTGCTCAGGGTTTGCTGTGCCAAAGAACGATGGAGCGTCTTGCAACCGTTCGAGCATCCCGGGCCCATTCGCCATGAAGCTCGTGGAGGCCACGACCCGAGGCGCCACACGCATCCCCGCAATGGCCTCGGCCGTCCAGCGATGTTTATCTTCTCGACACGCAATGAATGGGTCATCAGGCTGCGGACACCCCTGCATGTCGCGCACGTTGGTCACGCCGTAAGCAACATAGAGCGGCAAATCCAAGAGCGGTGAAACCGCGTAGACATGAGCGTGCATGTCCCAGAGCGCCGGCATGAGGAAGCGAGTGCTGCCGTCGATCACGTGCGCATTCGACGGCACATCGATCTCGGCGGAAGGGCCGACCGCGACGATGCGCGCGTTCGCTACGAGCACCGTTTGACCGTGAAGGAGCGTTCCGCTCTGAACATCGACGACGGACACGTTCACGATGGCCACCGGTGCGGTTGCGCGCGCCCCCGGCAGAGAAGGACTCGGCCACACGACACCGAGCGCAAACGCGGCAATCAGGAGAACCATCAGAACCAATACAACCCCGATGCCGCGCTTAGCGAACTTCATCAGGTCGCCCCTTAGGTTCGCTCTCGTCATAATGGGATTGCGCTTCGAGCTCCTTGTTCATGTTCAGGCGTACTCATATATATGTGCGATCGCCCCGCCATGCGATCTCGTATCGACACCCGCAATCATCGGCACTGAAAGTCGTCTGCGCCGATAGGCGTGCACCCGTCGCCCCACTTGCCGGTCTGCCGCCAGTAATCGGCCACGCCCGCCTCGATCAGCAGGTTCTTGAATTCGGGATGCGCGCGCACGTTCGAATAGGGTGAAATCCAGAAAACGACATTGGCATATTGAGCCATGGCGCCTTCCTTGAATCCCTTCTGTGCCTCCAGATTCTTGCGCATCGCCGCCGCGGCCAGCTCGGCGTCGCCCAGTGCATCTGCAATAGCGATCGGCACATACGCGGGATCGATGCCGCGATAGGCAACGTCTGCAACTAAAGCCTTACGCACCAGCGCGAGCATGGCTTCGCGGTCATCCAACGCATTGCCCAAATCGCGGAAGAACGGCGAATCGAACTCCTTGGTGTGTCCAAGCAACTGTCGATGCAATCCTCGCAGTTCGTTCACTCCACCTGGGCGCCGTCCCGCCAACTGGCGAAGGAAGGCGACGTAGGTTGGCTCCAGTTGATTTCCTTCGAGCTTCAAGCCCCGCTGGTATTCGGCTTCCGCATCCTCGAAGCGTCGCGCCGCGGTGTAGTCGTATTGCAGATCGCGGGACAAGAAGAGTGCCATCGGCTCCACGGCACGCACCTGCTCGACGAGCGCGATCGTTTCATTCAGATGACCCACTGCGAAGATCATGTAGGCGTAGTCCCAGACGCGCTCCTTCGTCGGCGGGCCTGAATCGGCGATCTCCTTCGCGAGTGCAATGGCCTCAGCCCGCTTGCCCTCACGCCACAACACGTTGGATCGATCGCGCTTGGCCACCCAACTCTCGGGCGCCATCCGCCCGATGGACTCGCGAACCTGCACCGCTTCTGCACGCAATCGTTCTGCTTGTTCACCATCGACGTGATTCGCCATGCTGTCGAGCGAGCTCGCGAGCGCATCCCGACACAACATGCACTGCGGATCCAGCGCCACCATCTCGCGCGACAGTTGCAGGCGCTCGCGGTCGTGCTCGAAACCGAATAGCTCTGCCATCACGATGCCGCGGTATCGTAGAAATCGCTCGTACGCCTCGACGTTCGTCGTCCCGCCCTGCTCGCGGTTGTATGTCACCACGTCGAGCTTCACGCTCAGCGAGCGCGCCACGTCGCGCGAAATCTCATCCTGCACGGCGAATACGTCAGGCACTACGCGCGAATAGGTCCTCGACCACAAGTGGGTGCCGTCATCGGCACGAATGAGCTGCGCGGTGATACGGAGCTGATCGCCCGCTTTGCGCACGCTGCCTTCCAACACGTGGCTCACACCCAGTCTCTGGCCGATGATGCGAAGGTCTTCGTTCTTGCCCTTGAATGAGAAACTAGAAGATCGCCCGACGACCCTCAACCCGGACACCTGTGCCAACTGGTTGAGAATCTCCTCGGCCAGACCGTCGGCCAGATATTCCTGATCACGCGACTGCGACAGATCGGCAAACGGAAGCACAGCGAGTGAAGGTCGTATCGCGGTTGCGGATGGTTCGTCAGGGACTGTGGAAGTCGCGGCGTCGTTGAGCAGCC
>JBIQKP010000084.1:4587-13334 GCA_044506405.1 Lysobacterales bacterium
GCGCCCGCCCGTCCATGCGCCGACAGAAGATCGTCTGTTCCGCTGGACGGGCCGCTTCTTCTATCTCGCAACCCTCCTCGGCATGGGGACCTTCGGCGTCTATATCGTCCTTCGCGCGACGGGGCGCACTTCCGAGAACTTTGGCCAATGGGACGCTCTGGTATCGGGGCTGCCCATGCGCACGATCGCCGACTGGATCGCTAATCTCGGCATTGGCATGCACTACGTCATGGGGACCGTGCTGGTACTCGCGTGGCCGATTTTGCTCTCGTCCCGGATCCGTGCCAGACATCGCATCGTGCACCGCTGGACAGGCCGGATCTACGTGACTGCCGGTCTGCTTGCCGGCATCGGCGGCATGTCATTCATCCTCACCCACGGTGCAACGTTCACCGAATCGTCTATCGCCTTCGGGATCTGGGGCGCACTGATGATGCTGTGCTCGGTCATGGCGTACGTGCACGCCCGCGCGAGGCGGTTCGATCTGCACCGAGCGTGGGCGATCCGCCTGTTCGCGTTGGTACTGGGTTCATGGATTTTCGATGTCGAGTATCGTGCGTGGGAGGAACTGGCCGGCGGCATTGGGATTGGAGAGACCGGGACCATCGGCGTCTTCGACTACGTCATGTTCTACGCCTTCTTCGTTCCGAACCTGCTCGTCGCCGAGTTCTTCATCCGCAACAAGCACAGGCGAATCCGCCTGCCTCGCGGCTGGAAGTGGCCGGCACTCACGGCGCTGGCGCTCACGGGGCTCGCGTTCGCCTACGCGATCGTCTCGATCACCGCCACCCATTCCGGAAAGTACGGTCAACACCTGCTCGATTTCTTCGCTGGATAACGCACCCGCTCACATCGCCCACGGCTAGCCTGATTGTCGAATCGTCCTCATACCTCGAGCGAACCATTGACCCTCGAGGGTTCGTGAACCCGACAAAGCGGATCACCGCAGCCCCAGCGCCTTGATTCTCGATGCCAGCGTCGTCGGATTCATCTGCAGTCGCTCCGCGGCGCCGCCTTTGCCCGAGACCTTGCCATTGCAGGCTGCGAGCGCCGCGGCGATGTTGGCGCGTTCTCGTTCCCGCATCTGTTCTTCAGTGAGAATCTGATCGACTTCGCCGCTGCCTCGGGACTTCACGCGCGTGGGCTGCGAAGCCGCCGCTCCCGGTAAGTCGATCCGCAAGCGTCCATTCTGCGCGAGGATCTTCGCGCGCTCGATGACGTTCTGAAGCTCGCGCACGTTGCCGGGCCAGTCGTACCGAGTCATTGCGCGAATGTCCGCCTCGGTCAGGCGGAACTGCGTGTCGCCGGCGCGATTGTCACTGTCTAGGAAGTGGCGTGCGAGCAGCGGGATATCTTCTCGCCGTTCCCTCAGCGGAATCGATTCGATCGGGAACACATTGAGCCTGAAATAGAGATCTTCGCGAAAGAGCCGTTGCTGAACGGCTTGTTTGAGATCGCGATTCGTCGCCGCGATCACGCGCACGCTCACCGCACGTGTTCTTTCCTCGCCGACACGCTCGAAGTGCCCTTCCTGCAGGACCCGCAACAGCTTGCTCTGCAGCGCGAGCGGAATCTCACCCACTTCATCGAGGAACAGCGTGCCGCCGTCGGCGAGCTCGAAGCGCCCGATGCGATCGCGCAGCGCACCGGTGAAAGCACCTTTGACGTGCCCGAAGAACTCGCTCTCGAACAGCTCGCGCGGGATGGCGGCGCAGTTCACGCGAATCAGCGGACGATCGTGTCGTTTACTCGCTTCGTGAATCGCGCGCGCGATGAGCTCTTTGCCCGTACCCGATTCGCCGGTGATCAACACCGTGGCATCGGTCGGCGCAACGAGTTGTATCTGTCGCAGGATGGCCTGAATCGCCTCCGATCGCCCAACGATGCCGCGCGCATTCGTCTCGATGCGAATCTCCTCCTGGAGATATTGATTCTCTTGCTCGAGTCGCTCGCGAAGCTGCTGAACCTCGGCGAGCGCGGTTCGTAGCCTCTCGTCCGCCTCGCGTCGTTGATTGACGTTACGAAACACGATGACCGCGCCAATGATGGCGCCGCGGTCGTAAATTGGTGTGGACGTGTATTCGACCCACACGGCCGAACCATCCTTGTGCCAGAACACTTCATCCTCGACCTTGTGGACCGCGCCATCGCGAAACGCCGCGTAGATCGGGCACTCCGCATTCTGATAGGTCGAGCCGCTCGCATGTGTGTGATGGATGATGCGATGCATGTCCTGCCCGAGCAGCTCTTCCGCGGTCCATCCCAGAATGCGCTCGGCCGCCGGATTCACGAACGTAGTCTTACCTTCGGTGTTCACACCGTAGATGCCTTCGCCCGCCGCTCGAAGGATCAGGCGGTTCTCTCGCTCGATATGACGGAACACGCGGTCGACGCGTTGCCACTCGGCCAGCCCTTTGCGCATGAACTCTTCGGCTGCCGTGTCGACGGAGCGGCGCTGTCGCTCTTCCAGATCGCTGATCGACACCAAAATGCAGTTCGGCGCACCCGCGAGTGTGAGTTTCGATCCGAGATACTCGACTCGAACTGCTTTGTCGGCCGCGTGCCGAGGGACGAGGGACGTCGTGTAGAAGGCGCCCTTGTCGAGCACGGCTTCAGTGAATACGTGCAGCGCGCTGAACTGCCCCGGATGCAGTCCGGTTGCCGATGATCCGCGCAAGAGCGCCCGGTCGTAACCGAGCAGCCGGCACGCAGCCGGATTCGCATCGATCACTCGATCGCTATCCGGGTCGAGCACGATTTGCGCCTGTGCCGAACACTCAAAGATGGTCTGCTCGAGCGGTCCCACTTACGAATTTCCGTGACACGCCTTACGAAATCTCATATTACACGAGAAATCGTGAGCCGTTGTGATGGCGTAAGTCACGGATTCGATTGGGTTCGTCCCCGTGGCACGGCGGTTGCTTTATGGAAATACAAGCAACAGAGCGGGGAGTTCACTCATGTCCTTCGATGATCCCTTCGATGCGGAACGCAGCCTTCATTCCGCATGCACCTGCGGTCGCCACCACGATCACTCCGAGGAGTGCTCGCCTTCTCTGAGCGAGGATGAACGCATCGAACGCGTCGTGGCATCCGGCGTGATGCGCGCGATGATGCCGAGCGACGCCGCTCGGCGTGCATTTCTGAAAGCTGTCGGATCATCGACCGCACTCGCGGCGATCTCGCAGATGTTTCCGCTGAAGGCCGCCGCAGAGCTGCTCGCGCAACGCGGTCCGCTCGAGAAGAAGTCATTGAAGATCGGCTTTATCCCGATCACCTGCGCGACGCCGATCATCATGGCGCATCCCATGGGCTTCTACGCGAAGCAAGGATTGGATGTCGAAGTCGTGAAGACGGCGGGCTGGGCCGTGGTTCGCGACAAGGCATTGAACAAGGAATACGACGCCGCCCACATGCTCTCGCCGATGCCGCTTGCGATCAGCCTAGGCCTCGGCTCTGCGCCGCAGCCTTATACGATGCCTGCGGTCGAGAACATCAACGGCCAAGCCATCACGCTCGCGAAGAAGCACGCGAACCGTCGAGACCCGCGTCAGTGGAAAGGATTCAAGTTCGCGGTGCCCTTTGACTACTCGATGCACAACTATTTGCTGCGCTACTACCTCGCGGAGCACGGATTGAATCCAGACACGGACGTGCAGATCCGCGCGGTGCCGCCGCCGGAGATGGTCGCGAACTTGCGTGCCGACAACCTCGACGGGTTTCTCGGTCCCGATCCGATGAATCAGCGTGCTGTCTACGACGGCGCGGGTTTCATTCACGTACTGAGCAAGGACATCTGGGAAGGTCATCCCTGCTGTGCGTTCGCGGCCTCGAAGGAATTCGTCATGAGTATGCCGAACACATACGCTGCGCTGCTGCGTTCGATTATCGATGCGACGGCCTTCGCGCAGAAGGCCGAGAATCGCAAGGACATCGCGAAAGCCATTGCGCCCGCCAACTACTTGAACCAGCCCGAGATCGTGCTCGAGCAAATCCTCACGGGTACCTTCGCCGACGGCCTCGGCAATATCGTGAAGCAGCCGCAGCGCGTGGATTTCGATCCGTTCCCATGGCAGTCGTTCGCGGTTTGGATCCTCACGCAAATGAAGCGCTGGGGCCAGATCAAGGGCGATGTCGACTACGACTCCGTCGCGCGCAATGTCTTCTCGCAACCGACACGGCGCAATTGATGAAGGACGTCGGGCTGACGCCGCCGACGGCGACCACGAAAACCTTCTCCGTGATGGGCAAGACGTTCGATCCCGCGAAGCCCGAAGAATATCTGCGCAGCTTCGCGATTCGCACGGGAAGCTCTTCATGAGCGTGTCTCTGCGCACACGCGCTGCGGCACTCTCGCTCGTGCTGTTCGTCGTGTTCTGCGTGATCTGGCACGCGATGACTCGGGGTTCGGGCACCGCTGCTGACATGGACCCCGAGTACGCGCGCTTGATGGGCGCGACGGTGACGGAAGGCGCGTCGGCAATGCCTGGTCCTCTTGAAGTCGGCGCGCGCGCGTGGGAGCACCTCAAGAACCCGTTCTACGACAACGGGCCGAACGACAAAGGTCTCGGTATCCAACTCGGCTACTCGATCGGACGCGTCCTCCTCGGCTACCTGCTCGCAGTCGTAGTCGCGATCCCGTTGGGTTTCCTGATCGGAATGTCGCCGCTCGTGAGTCGAGCGCTCGATCCCTTCATTCAGATTTTGAAACCGATCTCGCCGCTCGCATGGATGCCGCTCGCGCTCTACACGATCAAGGATTCGGCAGTCTCGGCCATCTTTGTCATCTTCATCTGCGCGGTGTGGCCGATGCTGATCAACACCGCCTTCGGCGTTGCGTCGGTTCGCAAGGAATGGATCAACGTGGCCCGCACGCTCGAAGTCGGCACGGTGAAATGCGCATTCACCGTCATCTTGCCAGCCGCCGCGTCCACGATTCTCACCGGCATGCGCATCTCGATCGGCATCGCGTGGCTCGTCATCGTTGCGGCCGAGATGCTCGTCGGCGGAACCGGCGTCGGCTACTTCGTGTGGAACGAGTGGAACAACCTGTCGATCACCAACGTGATCATCGCGATCCTCGTCATCGGCTTGGTCGGCATGGCGTTCGACCAGTTGCTGGCGCGCGGTACGCGTCTCGTGAGCTTCGCCGAGTGACACCATGACCGCATTCATTTCGATCGAAGACATCGCACGCCGTTATCCAGGCAGTACGCCGGGAACGACGACCACGGTCTTCGAACATCTTTGGCTCTCGATCGATCGCGGCGAGTTCTCCTGCATCATCGGACACTCGGGCTGCGGCAAGACCACCGTGCTCAATGTGCTTGCCGGGCTCGATGAACCTTCAGCGGGCGCCGTCATCGTCGACGGGCGCGAGATCCACGGCCCGAGTCTCGATCGTGCGGTGATCTTCCAATCGCACGCGCTCCTGCCCTGGCGAACCGTGCTCGGGAATGTTGCCTACGCCGTGGCTTCTCGCTGGCCGAAATGGAGCCGCGATCAAGTGCGCTCGCATGCGCTCAAGCACATCGAGCTCGTCGGACTGAAGGGCGCGGAATCGAAACGGCCGTCCGAGCTATCCGGCGGCATGAAGCAACGCGTCGGCATCGCGCGTGCGCTGTCCATCGAACCGAAGATCCTGCTCATGGACGAGCCCTTCTCGGCGCTCGACGCATTGACGCGCGGAATGCTGCAAGACGAAGTGCGTCGCATCTGCGTCGAAACGGGACAGACGTCCTTCATGATCACGCACGACGTCGACGAGGCACTCTTCCTCGCCGACCGTATCGTTCTCATGACGAACGGTCCTGGCGCCGTGATCGCCGAGATCGTCGAGAACCCGCTACCGAAGGATCGCGCGCGTCAAAGCCTGCACCGGCATCCGCTGTACTACGACTTACGCAACCACGTCGTCGACTTCCTCGTCACGCGCAGCAAGAGCTTCGATACGAGCGGTCACGATCCTCGCAACGTCCCGGTCATCCGGCACACGGCGCCCGGCATCGCGCGCCGCGCCCGGTCGCACGCGTCGCGCGTGCCTGCTGACTTCAATCCACACGATAAGAGAGAGACTCATGACACGTAGCGATCTCACCGAAAAACTTCTGGATATCAAACGCGCGAACGGCTGGAGTTGGAAGCACATTACCGAGCGCATCGGCGGCTTCTCCGACATTCTCATCGTCGGCGCCATTCTCGGGCAGATGAAACTGACGAAGAGTCAGGCCGCGAAAGCGGGCGATCTCTTCGGCCTGACGGAGTCCGAGACACGCCTGCTCAACGAATCACCGATGCGCGGAATACCCATGCCGCCAACCGATCCGCTCATCTATCGCTTCTACGAGCTGGTGATGGTGAACGCGCCGGCCTGGAAGGCGCTCATCGAAGAACAATTCGGCGACGGGATCATGTCCGCGATCGACTTCGACATGACGCTCGAACGCTTGCCGAACCCAAAGGGGGATCGCGTCAAGATCGTGATGTCCGGCAAGTTCTTGCCGTACAAATACTACGGCGCAAGCGGCGAGGTGCCCGAGTACGGATTCAAGGAATGATGCCCCTGTGGCCGCCCTCTCGGGAGGGCGGCCACAGGCGCTTGCGAACCAGAACTAAAATCCCGATCCGATCTGCATCAACCCGCCGTCGACCGCGAGCTCGACGCCCGTCGTAAACGTCGCGTCCGCCGCGAGAAACAGTGCCGCGCGCGCAACCTCGTCCGGCGTACCGTGCCGTTTCATGGGCGTCGATTCGTCACCGAGCTTCATCACCTCAGCGCGCTCTTCGGGCGTGAGTCCCGCGATACCGAGCGTCGGTGTGTCGATGAAGCCGGGGCCGACAGCGTTCACGCGAATCTGCTTCGTGACGAGCTCCGCCGCGAATACCTGCGCGAACGCGCGCACCGCCGCCTTCGATCCCGAGTACACGCTGAGGCTCGTCGTCGCGGGGCCTTCGGCCAACGTCGTGAATACGATCGCACCGCCCGCGCGAATGAGAGGCACCAGGCGTTGCGTCGTGAAGAACGCACCTTTCGCATTGATGGCGAACATGCGGTCGTACGTCTCTTCCGTCACCGACTCGAGCGGCCCGAGCTCCGACACACCTGCGTTAATGAAGAGATAATCGATCGCACCAAGCTTGTCTTCGACCGCGCCGCGAAGCGCTGCGATCTCCAACAAGCTGGCCACGTCGGTGCGCACGACATGCGCGCCCGGCAATGATTCACGCGCGGCTTCGATGTTGCGCTCGTTGCGTCCTGTGAGGAGCACATCCGCGCCGCCCTCTTGCAATGCTTTCGCGATCGCGAGCCCCATCCCATGCGTACCGCCGCTGATGACCGCCTTCTTTCCCGCAAACCTTGACATGCTTCGTCCTCATTACGTGATTGACTCCGGCCCATCATCGTCTTCGTCATCATCATCGGGCGCGCACGATCGGACGTTTCTAGAGCACGATCGGACGATCCGCGGAGGAGCTTGCGTATGAGTGTGCAGCCATCACTGTCGGCGAGCGCGCTGCCGGCACGCGTCGGACTGCGCGTCGATCTTCGTACGATGCGAGCGGGCTCGAACGAGCTCGGGCGCACGTCGGAGCATCGACTCAGGATTCACGCTGGAGCGCCGGTGCGCGGACACTGCGAGGCGCATGCGTTCGTCTATCGTCACGGCGACGTCGACATCCATCCGGCGGGATACCGCGACGTGTGGGAGCAGTTCGACTCGGGGGAGTCGATCGTAATCGGCTTGTCGCCCTCGCTGCTGCAACGCGCAGCCGACGACATCGGACTCGATGCTGGGCGTGTAGGCCTCGAGCCGCACTTTCAGTTTCGCGACCCTCAGATCGAACACATCGCCTGGGCGCTCGAAGCCGAGCGCAGGAACGGCACGCCGAACGGGACGCTCTACATAGAGTCGTTGGGCCATGCGCTCGCGATTCACCTGCTCGGGCGCTACAAAGCACCGATCGACGTGAAGCGCGGCCTCTCGCGCCTGCAACTCAATCGTGTCACGGCCTTCATCGAGAATAACCTCGACGGGGATCTGTCGCTCGCGATGTTGGCGCAGGTCGCGCACCTCAGCGCCTCGCATTTCAAGGCGATGTTCAAGCGTTCGACGGGTATCGCGGTGCACGAGTATGTGATGCGGCGTCGTGTGGAGCGCGCCAAACAACTGCTGAAACGAGGCGAATTGCCTGCAAGCCAAGTCGCCGCGGCGGCAGGTTTCTCCCACCAGAGCCATATGGCTCGAGCGATGCGGCGCATACTGGGCATCGCGCCGAGCGGGATCGCGCGCAGCGGCCGCATCCTCTAAGACGACACACCGCGCTTCTTCTTAGGTACCGCGCTCCTCTTAGACATTTCGGCCGCACGCCGCATGACGTGCCTGCCTTTGCACACGTTGTCGCTCGCCCCAACGCCGATGCGGTATAACGGCACGCCATCAGCGGTCAGGGTTGAAGTAGACAATGAATGGAGCGCAGGTTGCCGGAATAGTCGCGGCGGGGATATTGGCGCTGCTCGGAACAAACGCTGCTTGCGTGGCGGAGGACCGCTCTGCCGGAGCGTCCGTCCCCTGGCCCACCACCACTTGGTCCGTCTCGACACCGGAAGCTCAGGGCATGAGCTCCGCAGATCTCGCCGATGGATTGGAGTTAGCGCTCACGAACGGCATCAATGTTCACAGCATCACCGTCGTGCGTCGCGGGCACATCGTTCTCGACGCGTACTTCTATCCGTTCGCGCCGGATAC
>JBIQKP010000085.1:0-6207 GCA_044506405.1 Lysobacterales bacterium
GCGGCGGCTGCTTCCGGCGGCTAATTCCCGGCAGTAGAAGACATGTCGCAACAAGAGGGCGCCGATGGCGCCCTCTTCCTTTCTAGAACACCAATGACTCGCCTGCTTCTTATATTTCTTGGCGCTCCGGCACTGGCAACCGTTGGAGTCCGGTTGTTTGCAGCGGGCTTGTCGGAACTCGCCCAGGCGCGTCTTATCCTGCTTCTCTCGATCCTGCTCGTGCTCGCGGTGTCACTAGCGCGTGATCTGGTCAGCGGAAAGCACTCTCTTCATGTCAAGTATGAGTTCTCCTTTGACCGTGTCTTCAACAAATGCCTCGCTCTCACCGCGGGCTGGCTGTTGATTGCATGCGGTGGAGCCATCAACTCGCGCCTGAATGTCTCTCCCGCCGTTGTCTTTCTCGATGACTTCATCCTTGCGGCGCCGGTGATACTCGTTCTGCTGCCTGCGTTCGTCGTGTTGAGTGAACGAGTCCGCGGCGCCCGAGAAGATGCAAACTACTCATTTGGCGCATTCTTAAGAAGACGGGGTCCCTGGCGTCCAACTGAGCATAAGACCTTCGTCCTCGGTTGGATCGTTAAAGCATTCTTCCTTCCGCTCATGTACGGGTCCTTCCTGATGGCCGGCGGTCAGCTGGTTCAATCAGGGCTGCCGGACCTTTCAAGCTGGGCTACGTGGTTCATTACGTTCGGCTTGTGTGTCGATGTCTTCGTCGCGACCATCGGTTACTTGGCCGCTGGCCAGTTGTTTCGCTCCGAGATCAAGAGCGTCGATGAGACGTGGACGGGCTGGCTCGTCTGCCTCATGTGTTATCCGCCGTTCTACCAGTACGTTAGCGTAGTTACCGGGCAGAGGGACTCTCTAATCTGGAGCGACTGGCTGAGCCCGGATCAGCCGCTCTACTGGATCTGGGGCGCGCTAGTCGTTGCAACCTGGTCGACATACTGGTTTTCTCACCTCAGCTTCGGACTCAACTTCTCGAACCTCACCTATCGCGGCCTGATCGATCACGGCCCTTATCGGTTCGTGAAGCACCCAGCGTACATCTCGAAGAATGTGTATTGGTGGCTCCATGCGGTCCCACTGTTCGGAGCAGCATCGACGCTCGACATGGTTACGAACGTTGCCGCACTCAGCGCCGTGAATCTGATCTATTACTTCCGAGCGAAGACCGAGGAGCGACACCTCATGAAGTTCCCGGAATACGCGGAGTACGCACGCCGCATCGAGAGCAGCTCGCTCAAGAGTCGCTTCCAGCGATGGTACGCCCAGCCATCAGACGTTTGATCCCTGCCTTCGCTACGCCAACGGTCACGGCCGGCGTTCTGTCGATTGGGATCATCGTTGCCATCGCTCTGATCGCGAGTAGCAACGCACATCGCGTTGACGTTGGGCGGTTCTACCGAACACACATCCTGCCGCCTCTTACCGCCACGTGCGATACACCCGCACCGGCGTGGGTCGATCAGATCGGGATATGGGCTAGAACTCACAACATCCCCGGTGTGCAGGTTCACCTGCGTATCGAGGGTCAGGCGTTCAGCTGTAGCTTTGGCGAAGCCTTGGGGGCCGATGGGCGACGTCGCCCTATGCAGAACACTTCGCTCCTGTTGTACGCAAGCCTCACAAAGGTGTTGACCTCTGCGCTGGTTCTGCACTCACTCGACGAGTCTCGGGGCATCTACGAGCTGCTGGAGCTCGATCGGATTCCGCTCCAGCAGCCGGACCGCTGGGGGCTGATCACCATCGACATGCTGCTCAAGCATCGGGCGGGATTTGACCGCAGGGTCTCAGGGGACCCCATGATGCAGCCGATCACGCCATGCCCTGCTGACTTGGCGTCCTTGCGGACCGTGACGCTCGACTTTGAACCGGACACCCGCTTCGCCTATTCGAATCTGGGCTACTGCCTGTTGGGCCTTGCTCTCGAGAGAAGCAGTGCGCGTCCACTCGATATGCTACTGCGCGAGCATCTACTGCGCCCGCTACACCTTGACTCCATCCGGCTTACGAGCCCACACGACTTAGAAGCCTCAGACACCGCTCTATATTTTGCCAACGCTGGCGAGGAGGCGTCGTACAGCTCTCTCAACTGGCCAGCCCTCGCTGCCTCCGGTGGTCTCGCAGGGACCGCGCAGGACTTCGGGCGTTTTCTGCATGCGCTCAGCCCCGGGTCGCGGTTCGAATCTGTAGGGCGAGCCATGATGGCGCCGTTAAGTGAATGCGATGATTCTCGATGGAGGAGCTGCCACGGCGCCGCGTTCTACTCGTACCGACAGCCCGGCTCGCGCCGCATGTATTGGCGCGACGGCAGCCTGCCTGGATCGACGTCCTTCGCTGCGGTCATGGAGAATGGAGACGCATTCGTCCTGCTGGCCAACGGCCGAGATCCGTCGGCTTGGATGGCGATTAACGATGATCTCGGGAAGCTGATATACGATCATCTCGCAGCCCCTCCAGACACTGGCGCGACGCGATCTGAGAGGGAGTCCCACGGAGGCAGCGATCGATTCCCGTACTGTGACGCCCTTCGCGTCGAGCAAGGCGCGGCTGAGTGAGAATTGGATGAATTTGACAAATTGTGGTCCCACCACGATCTTGCGAACATCGTAGGTCGTTTTCTGTCCGCGCAGGCGCCAACTCGTAGTTATGGCTGACGCAATCCCTCTGAGCACACAGCGCATCGCCCTTCAGGGACTGCCATTGCGTCTGATTCAAGACGGGCTGCTGGACGAGCAAGCCATGCTCGAGGCGGTTGCCGCGGCCAAGGAGAGCAACACCAACCTCGTCTCTCATCTCGTCACTAATGGACTTGCTGATCCGCGCGAAATCGCGATCGCCGCCTCCCAGGAGTTTGGGGTCCCACTACTCGACCTCGATGCCATCCAACCCGATCTCGACGTCGTCAAGCTCGTTTCGGACAAGCTGCTGGCGAAGCATCGAGTTCTGCCGTTGGTGAGGCGCGGGAAGCGGTTGTTCGTCGCGGTCTCTGACCCTACGAATCTGCACGCGCTCGACGAGATCAAGTTTCAGACCGGCCTCTCCGTGGAGGCGATCGTCGTCGAAGAAGACAAGCTCCAGCGGGTCGGCAACAAGGCGATCGAGCAGGTCGATGCCGCGATGCCGGCACTGGGAGATGACGACCTCGATCTCGACAATCTCGAGGTCACCGGCGGCGAGGACGATCTCGACAGGGACGCTGTCGGACGCGATGACGTCGAAGACGCACCGATCGTGCGATTCGTAAACAAAGTCCTGCTCGATGCGATCAAGAAAGGCGCGTCGGACATCCACTTCGAGCCGTATGAGAAGACCTACCGAATTCGCCTGCGACTCGATGGTTACCTGAAGGAAATTGCCAGTCCTCCCGTTCAGCTCGCGGGGAAACTGTCGGCGCGAATTAAAGTCATGTCTCGACTGGACATCGCCGAGCGCCGCATCCCGCAGGACGGGCGCATCAAGATGCGCATCTCAAAGAATCGGGCGATCGACTTCCGTGTCAGCACCTGCCCCACGCTCTTCGGCGAGAAGATCGTCGCCCGTATTCTCGATCCATCGAGCGCGATGCTCGGAATCGACGCGCTTGGATACGAGCCAGAGCAGAAAGATCTCTATATGAATGCTCTGGCTCAGCCCCACGGCATGATCTTGGTGACCGGCCCGACGGGAAGCGGTAAGACCGTCTCGCTGTACACCGGCCTCAACATCCTCAACAAGGAAGACACGAACATTTCGACGGCAGAGGATCCCGCCGAAATCAACCTGCCTGGCGTGAATCAGGTGAACGTCAATCCCAAGGTTGGCCTGACGTTCGCATCAGCGCTACGCGCCTTCCTTCGCCAAGACCCCGACGTCATCATGGTCGGCGAAATCCGTGACCTCGAAACCGCCGAGATCGCGATTAAGGCGGCGCAAACCGGACACTTGGTGCTTTCGACTCTGCACACGAATGACGCACCGAAAACGCTGACGCGCCTTATCGACATGGGCGTGAAGCCCTACGCGATCGCCACGTCTGTTTCGTTGATCATTGCGCAGCGATTGGCGCGCAAACTCTGCAACAACTGCAAGGCGCCGATCGAAATGCCCGCTGAAGCACTCTTGAAGGAAGGCTTCACGGAAGAGGACATCGCAGAGGGCATCAAGATCTATAAGCCCGTCGGTTGCAGCCAATGTACAGATGGCTACAAAGGCCGCACCGGCTTGTACCAAGTGATGCCTGTTACGGAAGCCATCCAGAAGATCATCCTTCAAGGAGGCAACGCGGTAGACATCGCGGAGCAAGCAGCCGTGGAAGGAATCTGGGACTTGCGCAAGGCCGGCTTATCGAAAGTGAAGGCTGGCATCACAAGCTTGGATGAAGTCAACCAATGCACTGTCGAGTAACGGCAACTAACGGCTCTAGCTCAGGATCGCAATCATGGCCCAAGTAGCACCCACTCAGCAGTTCCCGTTCGTCTGGGAGGGAACAGATAAACGCGGGAAGCGCATCAAAGGAAAGATGCTCGCTGTATCCGAAGCCGCGGTGAAAGCCGATCTTCGCAGGCAGGGAGTGCTTGCGAAATCAGTGCGGAAGGAAGTGCAGCTCTTCAAGAGCGGCAAGAAGGTTACGGCGGAGGACATCGCGCTTTTCGCCCGCCAGCTCGCCACGATGCTTCAAGCAGGCATCCCGATGGTTCAATGCTTCGACATCATCGGTAATGGTCACGAAAAGCCTGCGATGCAGAAGCTCGTCCTTGCTATCAAGGCAGACGTGGAGTCGGGAACGAGTCTCCACGAAGCGCTTGGCAAACACCCTCTGTACTTTGACGATCTATTCGTCAACCTCGTCGAAGCCGGCGAACACGCGGGTGCCCTCGAGACGTTGCTGGACAAGGTGGCGACCTACAAGGAAAAGACTGAAGCACTGAAGAAGAAGATCAAGAAGGCGCTCTTCTATCCTGCAGCAGTCGTCGCGGTTGCAATCATCGTCACGATCATTCTGTTGATCTTTGTGATCCCGCAGTTCGAATCGCTCTTTAAGGGTTTCGGAGCTGACCTCCCAGCGTTCACGCAGATGGTGATCGATCTTTCGGTCTTCGTGCAGAAGAAGGGCTGGATGATCGGGCTTGTCGTCGGCGGAGGCGCTTACGCGTTCTTCTACTTCAAGAAACGATCTCGACCCATGCGGCAGTTTCTAGACCGCATGATGCTGAAGTTGCCGGCGATTGGGCCGATTCTCGTAAAGGCAGCCATCGCTCGCTACGCCCGAACGCTGTCGACCATGTTCGCGGCAGGTGTGCCGCTGGTCGAAGCGCTGAATTCCGTGGCCGGCGCGACGGGCAACATCGTGTACGAAGACGCTACGCTTAAGATCCGAGACGAGGTGTCGACTGGACAGCGTCTGCAGAGATCCATGGAAGACACCGGGCTATTCCCGAACATGGTCGTGCAGATGATCGCCGTCGGTGAAGAGTCCGGCTCACTTGACCAGATGGCCGCGAAGGTTGCCGATTTCTACGAAGCAGACGTGGACGCCGCAGTCGACGCGATGAGCAGCCTGCTCGAGCCTGCAATCATGGCCATCCTCGGCGTGTTGGTCGGCGGCATGGTGATCGCCATGTATCTGCCCATCTTCAAGTTGGGTGCCGCAATCTGATCGGCCTTCCGGCTACGAAGTAAGACGCCGCGCAATGCGCGGCGTTTTACTATCGGCCGCATGCTGACAACCAACTGACCTCGCGAGCACACGATGCAGCAACCATTCGAGCATTTGGCTGAACTGCTGGGCGCCAGCCCAACGCTTTGGATCGCACTGATCTTCTTGTTCAGCCTACTCGTAGGCAGCTTTCTCAACGTTGTCATCCATCGCGTGCCCATCATGCTCCAACGCGAGTGGCGCGCGCAGGCGGAAGAGATTCTTCAAGGGGATAACGACCAGGGGGTAGGGGATAGTCAGAAGAGCAGTGAACAGCGGACAGCGGACAGCGGACGGTCGGAAAGGAAGCAGAAAGATTTTGCCCCAGCCCCCAGCCCCCAGCCCCCAGCCAAGTACAACCTGATCGTTCCCCGCTCCGCGTGTCCGCACTGCGGCGCGCAGATCAAAGCGTGGCAGAACATTCCCGTCATCAGCTACCTACTATTGAAAGGCAAGTGCGCCGGCTGCGGCGCGAAGATTTCGCCGCGTTATCCGATCGTCGAGCTCATCACCGCGATCCTCTCGGCTGC
>JBIQKP010000085.1:6307-10518 GCA_044506405.1 Lysobacterales bacterium
GCACGTGGGCGTGACAAGAACATTCCGATTCCATTCGGCCCTTACCTGGCCGCGGCTGGATGGATCGCGTTGATGTGGGGAGACTCGCTCGTATCCGGCTACTTGCGCGCGAGCGGTTTCTAGGTATCGATACACGCCCCCGCTCCACACGGAGGGAGCTGGTTTCGTTCGGCAGGCAGCTGAAATCGCCAGGAGACCTCGCGTGCGCATGCGCCCCGAGTGATTTCCTTCCAGCTACAGCCTACAGTCTACAGCCTACAGCCGAAGGAATTCCTCGTGAGCTCCAGCCCCCAGCCTCCAGCCTCCCGCCCGCTCCTGATCGCGCTCACCGGCGGCATCGCGAGTGGCAAAACGGCGGTCAGCGACATGTTCGCTGCGCTCGGAGTTCCAGTGCTCGATACCGATCAGATCGCACGCGATGTGGTGGCGCCTGGTATGCCCGCACTGCTAGAGCTGGTGAACACATTCGGTTCAGAGATTCTGGATGCAACAGGGAATCTCGACCGCAGGCGCATGCGCGAGCGCGTGTTCTCAAATCCTGACGATCGAGCACGACTCGAGGCCATCACACATCCGGCGATACGCGAAGAGCTCTCCGCGAGGTCCGCTCACGCTGGCGGCCCCTATCAAGTGCACGTGATTCCTTTGCTCGTCGAGAGCTCGCGTGCGAATGACTACGACCGGGTTCTACTCGTAGATTGTCCGGAGGAGGAACAAATCAGGCGATTGATGGCGCGGGACAACACGACGATCGAGCAAGCACGCTCGATGTTGGCGGCACAAGCATCGCGAGAGCAGCGGCTCGCGGCTGCCGACGATGTCATCGTGAATACAGGAACGATCGAGGATTTGAAGCGCTTCGTCGAAACGCTTCATCGGAACTACTTGCTGCTTGCGGAGAGATTAAAGCAGGAGCTGCCGTTGCCCCCTCCCTAACCCTCCCCCGCTTACGCAGGGGAGGGAACTCAGAAACTCGCCCTACTTCGCCGGGGCGGCATCCTTCTACCTAGAGCCTAGAGCCTACTTGTTTGCTTCATCCTCGATCGCGCAGCTCGAGCTTGTTGTTCACGTCGCGAACGCCTTCGACGTTCCCGGCGACTTGCTCTGCACGACTCCTGGCTTCAGCATCGTCCACGAAACCGCTCAGCTGAACGGTCCCTTGGAACGTCTCGACATTGATCTGATACGCCTTAGTGGTCGAGTCCGCGATGAGCGCAGACTTCACCTTCGCCGTGATCGCACTGTCGTCGATCACGCGCCCTGCGTTCGCGCCCGCACGCTCCATCGTTCCTGTTTCAGAGTTCGACGCGCATCCGACCAGTCCGGTCGCAAACAGCGCAACTATGAGTCCAACTGTCGTCTTCTTCGCCATCTGACTACTCCTATGTAAACACTAGGATGACTGGCTTAAGAAGAATTGAGAGCGCAGGGAAGTTCCAGGTCGCTCGGTCGCGACGTCCGTGTAATTCCTGACACGATACAAATAAAAAGGCCCGGTAGAACCGGGCCTTCGACCGAACCGGCGTGGTTCGTTAAACGGGGTTCGCGATCGTCCCATTACAAATCGGCTCCAACGCGACTAGACCATCCAAGGCTCCGCCATTGCCGAGCGCGTTGCCAAATCGGTCATTGAAGAGATTGGTCTCGCTGTGCAACGCCATGTAGTTGAGCAGCACCGTTTGCACGAGCAAGTTCACGCTGTTCGCTGCAGGGCTGCTGCCCGTCTCGACATCGCCATCTCGACGGAAGTATCCGATTTGATTTCTTCCGTTCAGCAGCACTGGACGTGCAATCGGGTTGTAGACGAGGAAGAACGAAGCGGCTGTCTGTTGATTGTCGCCGGTCCAAACGCCCTTGCCGCGCCCATTCGCCGAGTCGTCGGTCATGCCGTTCGATGACAGAGAGCCATCGCTGAAGACGTACAGCATCAACGGCTTGCCTTGTCGTGCCGCGTACTCCAAGCACGCACCCATGCATTGGCCCGCGACGAAGTCTCGCAGCTCGCCCGTTGCACGTTCGCCCGTGTGGTAGTCGAAGCCGCCCATGCTGATCGTCCCCGCACCGGCATTGCCTTGAACGACCAGCTTCATGACGGACGCCGTCTTCTGAAACTCGCCATCCCCACCGAAATTGGCGCCGAAGATTGCGGTGATGTCCTCATCCTGCGAAGGATCGAGAGCGCCGGGATCGCTGAACGTGTTCACCGTATCGGCCGTCTTCACGTAGCCGCACAAGAAGCGCTTGCGGGTATCGACGTCCTCCGCCTCATCAAGTGCAGTCGTCACGGCGCCCGCTTCCTGCAAGCCCATGGGCCCAGTCTGCAAGCCCACCTTCGACTTACTGAGCAGCGCCATCGTCTCAAGCGAGCGTACGGTGTCTTTCGGTTGAAGAATTGTCGCGACTTCGCCCGTATCGACCAGACCCCTGACGTCGCTCGCGCGATCGATCTTCGTGGGACGATTCTGTGCATCGACGAGCGCTGCAGGCGCCATTGAATTACCGCCAGACTCCGAGTTCTGCGAGCCGATCAACGTTAGCAGCTCGCCTTTTGCGCCCGCCCGCGCGATGCCGTACATCGGGTTGTGAGGATTGTTGCCGGTATCGTTCTCTGAGCGCGCGGGGATCACCGCACCGTTCACGTTCGCTCGTGTTGCTTCCGTCGTCGTCGACAGCATTCCGCGCAAGAATGCGCTGTCGGTGTGGAACGCCAGACCGAACTGCGTATCGACGAAGGTGCCCGTCGAGAAGTCGGGCACCATGTCTCCAGGCAACCCGAGCTTCGAGTAGCCCTGCACGCTCAGCGTATCGAGTTGATCGCGCGTTCCGACGAGCACGTTGGAGCCGGCGATGTTCGCACCGCCTGCGAGGTCGAAGCAGATAAAGGGAACCTTCCCGGCGCCACCCGTGATGTTACAAACGTCCTGCTTCAAGGACAGGATGTCGGGCATGAGATCCGTCGTCGGCGCGGCTCCAGCACGACCCGATTTCAAGAGCGATGCCAGCATCGTCGGCGCGACGATCGTCGCCGCCCCCGTGATGAAGCCCTGCGCCAGGAAATCACGACGCGTGACCGGCTTCTTGTGCCCTTCGTGCCGTAGGGGCTCGTTGAGTGCGTAAGCTCGCTTTCTTCGCGACTTGATGATGAACGACATTAGAATCGCCTCTTATTGAACGATCGACGTGGCGCTTCCGAGCGCCGCGCCGCAAGCTGCTGTAGCCACATCGAGCGTGCGCTTACCTGCCGGGCAGCCGCCCGCGCCGCAGAGCTCGACGATCAACGCATCCAGCCTGTCGTGAACATCTCCAGGCAGCGGTTGGCTCGTGACATCGCCGATTGCCTTCGCAAACAACGCATCGATGATCGCGTCGCGGTGGGCCTGCGTCGTGATGCTCGTCGGGAATGCGTTATCGAAGAATCGATTCCGCAGCGTGTCGTCGTTGACCATCACGTTGCAGTACTGCAGCGCCAACTGCGCGACCGACGTTTGATGTGACGACAGGAACGCTTGGATGTCCGAGATCGCCGGGAGCGATTGACGAATGCTCGTGTAGGTACCCTTCACTTTAGTCTGATTGGGACTTACACCCGTAATTGACGCCAGCGTCGCGTTGATCGAATCGAACGTGCGCACGCCGATATCCGACGGGCGCGCCGAGTACACCGGCGACACCGGCACAGCCTGCGAGAAGGCCGAGCAAGAATCGGTCTGCGTGCCAAGCTGATCGAAGCACAGGTAGAACTCGTCGTTCGCCGGCCCGAGCTCGAGCGGAATCACCGTCCCGACGGCGGAGATCGGGAAACCCGTCGCAGGGGAATAGCCGTCGTCCGTGATCGTGATGTCGAGCAGTCGATACGCTTGGCCCACCTGCGGCTCCGCGCCATTCAATCCGATGCGCATACCCTTCAACGGGATGCTTCCAGGCCGCGCCGCGGAGTCGAGGCTGATGAAAGCGGGCTTAGTGAATAGATAGCCGTGGCTGTCGTACTGCTCCGCTTCGAACATCACATAGGAATCGGCCACGCCGGTGATGTGCTCGACACCGAAGAGCAAATAGTACTTCTGTCCCACGCCCGCATCGAAGTTCTGCTGAATCTGCGCCTCGGTCAACGCGCGGTCATGGATCGCGACGAGTCGGACGACGCCCGCCCAAGGACGATCGTTGCTGACCTCGTTACCGAGCACGAGTGCAAAGCTGTTGTCCCACTCACC
>JBIQKP010000085.1:10618-13155 GCA_044506405.1 Lysobacterales bacterium
GTCGTGGACGCCTGCGCCTTCGCGGTCGCGCTCTTGAACATCACGCCCCAGCCGCCGACCCATTCGAAATCCGTGTTGACTCGACCCGCCAAGGAAAGATTCGCGGCGGGATCCACGCCGCTCGTGTCGTATGCCGTATTGCCGCTGCCGGTCTGGAACTCGTAGAGCGCGATCACATTGGCGTCGTAGCGACTCCCACCGCTCGCGATCGTGCCCTCATAGAGTGTGGAGGCCTTACTGACGACGGTGTTCGTCACCGCATTCAGCGGGATGCCGTTCGCCATCGCGGCGATCGCAGCTCGCATTTCCTCCGCGTCCGCGGCGCAAGCGTTCTTACAGTTGTGGAATTCCCGGCCGAGGCGAACGACGAAGCGAGAGCTCTCTGGATTGTTGAGATTCATCTTCGGGATGGCAGCTTGGTACGCCTCCTCAATGTTCTCCGACGCGAAGAAGGGCGACTGCGCCGTCGCGGAGCTCGAGCGATGGCAGTCCGCGCAGTCATAGTCGATCAGCAGATCGTAGACGCCCTGGAAGCCGGCCTCTGCTGCTGTCGCAGGAAAGCGCTTGCTGCTGCCTGGATCACGGACATCTTCTGGCGGGATGAGCTCGATCTGATTGCCGCCATCACCCGATGCGCCGACCCAATCGGTGATCCAACGCGTGAGGATGGTCGCGCATGCACCAGGATCGGCTTCCCAGCAGTTATGACCGCCCGCCACCTTCTGCACGAGCAGGGATTGAGAAGGCGTGCCGCGATCGACGATCGCAGTAGCCTGCTGGTACGCCGCGTTGACATCATCGGAGCGCGCGAACGTAGGTGCTTGACCGCCCGCGTTGTGACAGGCGCCGCAACGAGCGTCGCTGCGGATGTTCTCCCAGAAATTGATTCGGAAGGCCTGTACGTCATCGCTCGCTGGAGCAGGACCGCTGTACGCGGGTCCGCTGTTGGGCGGCGTTCTCGGATCGTTCGTTACCGTGTCGGCCCCGCCGCTGCAGCCGCTGAGCGCAGCCGCCCCAGCGAGCGCAAGCGCGAAGACACGGATGGCTGACAGCGCATTGCGCATAGACATAGAGGATTCCGATTCTCCGTGATTGGCGGACTTCGGGTGGCGCACGGTGTCGTAGCGAGCCGCGGCCTTTCTCTGGCTCCAGCCGCCGGCCTCTCGCCCCCAGCTTGAAAATAAGGCGCGCTTCATGCTCACTGTCTCCTCAATTGCCGGCGCAGTAGGCAGCGGTGTCGGCGAACACCCGTTTCAAGTTGTATTGGTAAGCGCCTTTGAACGTGTTGGTGATGTTGGTGACCGCGTTGTGGTCTGCCACGTCACTCGGCGAGCGAAAGCACATCGCGCGAAAGACCTTCTCCACCTGGCACTGAGCGAAGGCATCGCTCGACGCCAACTCTCGCGCCATCGATTTTGCGCCGGTGCCTTTGCCTGGCAGCGACTCCGACCATCCAAGCAGCGTGTTCTGACCGGGTAGCCGCATCCGGTTCTCCCACTCATCGTCAGGCGTGACGAAGCCGGGTTTGAAGTTGTCGGCGTTGATCAGGTACTTCGGCTGCACAGTGCCGGGCGTATAGACAAGCTGGCCGCCCGCGCCGAGCGTTTCGTCGAAGTCGTAATAGGCAAATGCCTGCGCCATCGAATCCATGACGCTGTGGCATCCGAGACAGTTGTTGAGGAACACGCTGCTGTCGCCGCCCGGGCTGCGCGTGACGTCCTGTCGAATGCGGTCGGGCGGCTTCGTGAAGTCCATGATCTGTTCCATGTCGCGGCACAGATGATTGAGCATGGTGAAGCGGAACATCGCCCGGTTCGTGCCGTCGATGAAAAAGGCCTGTGCAGCCGCGCGCGAGGTGATGACCCCCGCTGTCGCATCGGAGGGCAAGCCGTTGAGCTGTGACTGCACCGCCGGAACGAGCTCTTCACGCAGATTGGCGTGGTTGCTCTCGAGCGTTTCGTACATCGTGTTGTTCGCGGGGGAGTACGAACCGCTTCTGCCGACGTACAACACGTCGTCCCACAGCACTCGCCGGAAATCTTCGTCGTCCCGGACCAAGCCGATCACGGTCGCGGTGTAATCGTTCAAGGGCGCAAAGACATCCTGATCGCGATTCGTCCACGGCGTCGCGAAGTTCTTGAGCGTGACGCTGTAGAAGTAGCTGGCGCGCGGATCGTCCGCGTTGTTGATGATGTAGAGCGCCGTTTCGGCGGCGCCGTTTGTTGCGATGTAGCTCTCGAGCTCATCGAGCATCTCGGGAGACGGCGGCGTTCCCGTCAATCGGTCGTACATGCGTTTTGCCTGCGCGCGACCGACGGGATCCGCGAGCGCGGGCTGTTGCCCAAGCGCCAACACCATCGCCGTGATCGCACCAGCCACCGTTCGCGTGAGCCAATCCGGTTGACCTACGCGATCGTCCGATCCAGTTGTTTGATGCATCTTGCTCATGCCAGGTCTTGATGAGTCGGATTATCGGTTTGTGTGGAGTGGTGCCGACTCGTACAAAGTCGGCCATCCTCCGACATGCGGGCGGACTA
>JBIQKP010000086.1:0-13099 GCA_044506405.1 Lysobacterales bacterium
ATCTTGCTCTTTGCTTCGGATGGGCCCTCGTCTCCACGAGGGTGACGCACATGTTTCTGTGCCCGTCGTCCCCGCGAAGGCGGGGATCCATCTTCTCCGCTTGGCAAACACGCGATAGACACCGGTGAATGCGTTGTCATAATGAACCGCGTGCTCACGCGCCTAGAACAGGTCTAGGTTGTTCTCTTTCTCTTCGCGTGATCCCAATGAGCCGCACGTTGCTTCCGTGCGTTAACGCTCTGCGACGACATACTCCGCCAGTTTGTCGAGCACGGGTCCTTGCTCTTCCGGTCGCCATTGCATGCGGATCTGGTGTTCTTGATCTCCGTTCGCCGATACGAATAGCGACAGTCCGTCCTCGTACGGCAAGAAGGAAGACCCGAGGAACGTCCAGCTTTCGCCCACCGGATGAAGCTCGCGATCGTAGTCTCTGAACTCGCGAACGACGCGATATCGCTTGCCGGGAATCAGGTGCTGGTGCTGCGTGCCGTAGCGTTGATCGTTCATGCAGTCGCTCCGAGAAGGTTGCGCATCACGCTCTTCGCAGGCGTCTGCGCATGTCGTCGTATGCCGTTTCGATCAGATTTCTCAGCGCTCCGGCATCCACCTCGCGTTCAGGCCTGAGCTTCACGTGGCGCATGAACTTGCCCTCTCCTTCCAGTAGCCCAGATGGATCGACGAGCTCGGCTCCGCGAAAGAAACCGACGTTCACGTGCGCCGTGAAGACATTGACATAGCCGAACGCCGCAGTGCCCACGCACGCGGTCGGATGACCGTCATGCAGCAACTCGCACACATCGTCGCCGCATTCGCGCATGACCTCGAACCAACGCTCCGCGATTCCACCTAGCTCACCCGCATGCTGGTGCATCCACGCTTCGATGCGCGGATCTCTTTTGACCGCGCTTGGGAAACAGAGGAGTCTCGTGGTTGCATCCATATCCCCATCCCCGTGCATGAGTTCAGTCGCATCAGACGCTCTACCGCGAACGTCGCGTGCACCCCGACCCTTCAATGCCACAGACCCAAGATCAGTCCGAACACTAAGCACTGAATCGTGCTTGAAAGCCTCCGTCAGCGGGCGACGACTAGATCTTCAGCGTGCCCATACGAATACGACGGCCGACCAGGTAATGCAGCACCACCGTTTGCGCGGCCATGTAGACATCCGGATTGTCACCATACCGCTCTTTGAGCCGCTGCAGCGCGGGCTTGAGCTTGATCGTCCTCTTCTGCCGAATGCACCCGCGATAGGCAACAGACCACGAGATTGGCAAAAGCACTGCCCGCAGCAGAATCGTTCCAGCAACGATCGCCAACCCAAGTCCAAGACCCGCCTGAGATGACAGCATCTCCAGCAAGGCCCGCAACGCATCGAGCCACATCGTCCACAGACTCATGAGCGTGTCCCCTTTGAGAATCCGAAAGTTCTGAGCCGGGATCGTACGTGCCCTCTACTGTATCTGCGGTTTGATGGGGACGCGAGAGCTCCGCCTCAGGTTAATGACTGCCGTTGCCCGCCTGGCCTGAACACGAGTGTGGTCGCGGGGTAGCCGGCATCAGTGCTCCATCCAATTTACCGACGAGGGCGCATCCCCCGGAATCATGCAACGTTCTGACATGCAGCTACGAGCGTAGCCCGTCAGGATCTCCTGCTACGAGAGCGCCGTGTGCGCTCAAACTCCGTCTCCTATATACAATGAGCACCATGAGAAGCGCGCACGCCGCCGCGATGACCGCAGGGAAGAGAACGGTAGCAATGGAGTAGCTCTCGAGCGCAATGACCACGATCAAGTTACGCGCCGCGAACAATCCGAAGAACACCAACGACTCCGAATGAGGCGCCGCATACGATTTCCTGATCGTCGGCCCGAATCCGAGCAGATCGACAACAGTGAGCAACACGACGGCCCAAGTGGGATCCGACGTTGCGTACCACAACGGAAGCGACGACATCGCGGCCGCGAAGAACAACCAGTCCGTTCGGGTGATCGTGATGTCAGCTCGCTTGATGTAAGCGGCCGTCGCGATCAGCGCGGTGATCGCGCCCGATACGCCGATAGGCCATGCACCGATGCCCCCACCCGCTTGGAGCTGCGCCAAGAAGACGACGAACGTCGTGCTGCCCCAGATGACCCAGGAGAAAACGTGGGGCTTCGTCGTGCCTCGAACAATGCCGAGCAGATACGGATAGAACGCCACGAAGGTGAGCGCTATTGCGACCGCGCTGAGGATCTCTTTATAGAACATGTCAGCTCGAGCGAAAGTACCGGCCCACCTTGGCTCCAATCATCTGAGATTGCACTGAACCGTACGCGAGATCCGCCGAGTTATACACCAAACGCGCATCTCGGAACCGACCGCTAGAGGCGCATTTTGAATGACAACGAACTTCTTGCCGTCGGGACGTAGAACGACACACTGAGCGACTCTTCGAAACGATCTGACGCCCTCAGGAATCAGCCTGCAGGATGCGACTCTGGCATCCATGGGGAACGCGGATCCCTCCGCACGATCGATGGCTAACCATGCCCATGAGCCGATCACAAGAGCCCCAAGAAGAGCAGCAATGCGACCTACGGTCATGGTGGGCGTTGCCGCTTCTTGTTCGGTTGACTAGAGCGCATGGCTCATTCATTCGCGAAACTCTGGCGGCAGCTGCATCTTCGATTGGTCCCATCGAATTTGAAGAGGCTGCCCCCCTTCCATGCCGCGACATGCACATGGGGATATCGTGCATAGCTGACTGAGAGCAGCGTCCACCCGCCCGCATGAATGCCGCTTGAATCAAACTAGCCTCGGCTCCACCAAGCGAACGCGACGTACGCAATGCCGAGAACGTACAGCGGCGTAAAGATGGGTGAAGTTGCCGCGCCACGCGGCGATCGGCGCACCGAAGATACACACGACGAAGAACGCCCAGGTCAAAGTGTGGCTCGCCTTCACGATGCGTAGCGCCGCTTGATCATTCATAATGGTGTGTCGCGAGGCGTGCCCATCAAGAGAAGCTCAGATGAGCTTCCACCACGGTCGCTTCGGTGCAGCCTCGTACTGCAAACGCATCACGCGTTGATCGTTGCCGAAAGAGGAATCCGAGTACACGACACGGATCCTTTCGTTCGCATCTTGGCCCACGGTATGACCATCTCGAATGACAGGACCGTTCTGCAGCAGATAGGACGCCAGGTCCTGCAACCTCTGGCGAAGCTCAGCCGGCTTCTCCGGCATCTCCAAGGCCTCGAGCTCCATGTGCCCCAGCGCTTCCATGCCTTGCGTGAAGCCATTGCTGGTCGACGGTGTTCGCCAGCCCACGCGAAAATCGACCCAGATATCCAGCGGCGGGCCATGAGGCAACACCCTCTCCGCGAACTCGATGAAGACTTTCTTTGGCACGACCAACGAGGCGTTTCCCCAATACACGCCCATCGCAGTCTCGCAAGCTGCGAGCACCGCGGCAGTACACTGCGTGAGCAGGATCGCTTTCTCGACGAGATCCAGACCGCTCAAGACGGAAACGATGATGTGCGCGCCGTGCGCTCGCACTTCCGTGGCAGCATCTTTCCATAGCAGGCCGGTCGCGCAGGGACGCTCGAGCTCTGACCAAGGGTAAGGCGCGGGCATCCATCCAAGGATGAGTTGCCCATCCTTCAGATCGAAGGACGGAGTGTTCTCCTCATCGTCGGTCAATGAAGGCCGGAGCTCTGCGTATCGATTCCGAAGCTCCTCCTCGATTGCTAACGCAGAGACCTGCTTCTCGTCGCGCAGGAGAATGATCGCGACCATCGGAGTCGTTTCGCTCATCTCTGTGCCTCCGTGACCAAGCGGGAACGAAACGTCAGAGGTGTTATGGCCCAGAAGCTTCCCACGCCGCTATCTCCACCGCGCTGTTCTTGATTCCGCTTTCGAGCGCAGCGAGCTGTGCATCGGACAGGTCCACAGCGCTACCATCGATGAGGAGTCTCGGCGGCCCTATGCGCGTCAATGTGGCCGATTCGCAGGAGGCTTCCTGCTTTCTCCACGGTTGAACGAGCATCGTCGCCTCGGCCTGACCCTTCGTCCAAAGGCGAACGATGAACGCATCCACCCGACCGTCGCCGCTTCGTAGGAAGCCCTCGTGCACAAATGCCCAGTTCTCCGCAGTGGACTCTGCTTCCTTCATGGTTGCGAGCGCCCTACCCACTGCCTCCTGTTGAGACTGCGCTTCGAAAACAATGTAGTTCGGGTTCTCGTCACTTCCCACGAGGCCAATTGGGACTAGCACTTCTTCGCAAGGAGCCCCGGCCAGAATCGCGAACGACTTTGCCAAGAGATAGCCAGCAAACTTGAACGAGGTTGAAAACGCATCTCCCATCACACTCTCCGCCGCATACCGGTGTTCTCATTGTTCGTTGTCAACTCGAGCGCGATGACCGCGCGCGGTCCTATTGATTCGGAGCTACGAGCTGCCTCTCATCGTTCCTGATAACGCGCAACAACGAGCTCGGTCACCCTACCTCAGACCAGACCGCAAGCTCATTCCCGCCTGGGTCAGCAAAGTGCAATCGTCGGCCGCCCGGAAATGAGAAGGGCTCCTTCACGATCGAGCCGCCGGCCGCTTCGACGGCTTTGAGGCTCTGTTCGAGATTATTGGAATACAGAACGACAAGTGGACCCGTCGTGCGGATTTCATTCGCTTCAAACAACCCACCGATTTCGCGACCACCAACGCTGACACCGGCGTACTCTGGACCGTAATCGGTGAACTGCCAGCCGAACGCGCTCGCGTAGAAACGCTTCGCGCCAGCAAGGTCGGGGCCCGAGAACTCAACGTAGTCGATGGCATGGTGCGAATGCATCGTCACGTCTCCATGTTGAACTCTGCTGAACGCTCCACTATCGCAAGCGAACGGACCATGCGCGAGAGTCCGAAGCGGTCCTAGTCGCTATTCTGTACCACGCAGTCCGCTTCGACTTCAACGAGCCATTCTGGATTGATGAAACCCTTCACCTCGACGAACGTGCAGGCGGGCTTGATCGCGGCGAACAGCTCCCCATGCGCGCGAGCGGCCTCCTCCCACCGCGAAATATCCGTCAGCATGATTCTCGTGCGGATCACATCGTCTAGAGTGACGCCCGCATCCGAAACAGCTTGACCGATGATCTCGAGGCAACGCTTCGTTTGACCGTAGACGTCACCGCGCGCCACCACGCTACCGTCTGGTGCGATCGGCGCCGTACCGGAGATCGCGACAAAGCCGCCAACGCGCACGGCGCGCGAGAACCCAATGCGAGGTTCCAAAGGCGATCCCGATGAGATCTGTGAACGCATTTGTGCTGCGGCTCCTAAACTCTGGACGCCATTGCTGAGAAGCTGGCCTTCTCGCGCGCTAGCGAGGCGTTTCGCTCCTGATCTGATCGGCTTTCTTCAGCTTCTCCATGTACAGCAAGGTTAGCCTTGGAGAAATCCGATCTTCTTTGAATGCAACGTAACCGTGCCGCTCATATAGCCTGATGTTGCCGGCGCTCTTCGTTCCCGTGAACAGCTCGAACCGATTCGCCGCCTCGAAGATCGATTCGCATCGAATGAGCAACGCGCTTCCTATTCCCTGCCTTTGATAGCGAGTATCCACGATCAAGCGTCCGATAAGGCAAGTGTTTCCGGCGAGATGTGCTCGCACGGAACCAACGATGACATCCCGAATCTCTACTTTGAGAAAGACCTTGGACTCGAACTCCGATTCGATCTCCTCGATCGACTGCGTCAGCGGAGGCAGTGAATTGTCATCGTAGATGGCCGCTTCCGAGAGATACGCCTCCTTCTGGATCGCCAGTATACGAGAGAGATCACCCTGCTCCGCTCGGCTGATGTTCATCTACGCATCCTCCAACAGCGAAGCAGCACGCTTAGGGCGAGCGTAGCTCGAGAGTCCGCCGCGCTATGCACTACCCTCTCCGCCCACGGGCCCGTAGAACACCGCCCACATCTGGATGCCTTCCTCGAACTGAGTGAAGCGATGTCGCTTCTTCGCCGGAACGAACAGAACGTCTCCGGCTTGGAAGTTCGTTGGCTGGCCCTCGACCTCCAACGTCCCAGATCCCTTGAGCACGATGTAAAGCTCGTCCTGATCGTGCGAAGTCTGGTAGTCATGACCTTGCGGCGCGAAGAAGATGAGCGACATCGAGCCATGACGGAAGGCTTCGAGGTCCCACACACCCTCCGGCCACTTCTCTGTCGCCGGTAGCGGCAGCTTCGCGCTGTGGTCTGCTGGACTGAACTTCATACTGCATTACCTGCGTAGCGCTTGTCATGATGCATGTGCATAGGCACGCTGTTGAGCATGCGCACGTGATCCGCTCATCAGTCGATCCTGAGATCTTGAATAAAGCGAGCGTCGGGCACGACTCGCTCCGGCTCAACGCCCAACTGATCGCAGATCAGCTCGCGGAGCTCCGCAAAGATGATCTCGGCGTCTCGCGGTTTGCCGACGCGCTTCAGCTCCGAAACGACGACGTTGTGCAGGCCTCCCACTGTCGTAAGCGACTCTGCTATGTGATCAGGAATCTGAATACCGAAGTGTTCCTCGGTATTCATCACAAGCTCGACCGAATCTAGTCCCATTGTCTTCCCGCAGCTCAGTACTCGCCTAGCTACAGTTACACATCACGACGCAGGCCGTGTACCGCGCGCCGCGCTGCCTCGCGACGTTGGAGACCAGGTCTCTTCTTCATCTCCAACGCGATGAGGCGCTCTGCTTGTTCTGCGTTCCCCAGGCACAGGTGAAGAAGCTCCGCCTCCGCGTCCGCAGTATTGTCACCGCCATGGACGTCTCCTCGAGACGCGAAGTAATAGATCACCAGAGCAACAACCAGCACTCCCACTAACAACGGCATGGCAGCTTCAGCCTCTATTGTCGAAAGACGACGTTCAGCGTTCGTAGACATACTCGAAGGCCAGGAACTCATCACCCTCGCCGTTCTGCTCTGTCAGGAACATCTGCACCACTTGCCTGCCATTTTGCACCGGACCAAGGGTGAGTCGGTACATAAACGGCACGTTCTTCTTCTCTCCCCATTGAGGTGCTACGAAGCTGGTTCCAATCAACTCAACCTTACCGTCGCACATCTTGTTGGCCCCAGGTGCGGCGTAGCTCATCATCTGCGGAAAACGAGTGTCGATAGAGCAGTACTCGTACTGCTGGTTGATCGAGTTGTAACTGAGATAAGCGATGCGAGTAAACGCGGGTTCTGGAGCCTTGTCGCTCGGTTCGCGAAAGCAACAGCGACCGCACTAGGCAGGCGACTTACGATTCGAAGTGCTGAACTACGCATAAAGTGACGGCCCCGCAAGCTCCCGAACGCGCGGTCGCCAAACGACAAAGAAATACACGATGGCAGCGCCCCAGCTGGATGCGATGAGCCAGAACATCCAAGCTCGCGACACAGCATCACGATTTCGAAGGTAGTCGCGCAACATCGCGACCCAAAGCCAGAGTGACGCGATCAAGCACATTCCAAAAAACGGCGCGATGACTGGAAAGACGTTTCCCGTGCGTGGCGACGAAAACAATTCTTGAACTGCTTCATGTGGCTCACGTTCGACAAGCACCAGGATGATCGCGAGCATCACGATCATCAGCAGCACCGACAACGTTGCCAGCAGGTGATTGATGTACCAGATGCGTGAATACTTCGCGCTCATCGTTCGAGCATTTAATGCCCCGTTAACACGGAGCATCGACTTATCCTGCCGGATTCCGAAGCTTACTCTTGATAGGGCGTCTTCGCTCTTGGAGCATTCGGTACTTGTTTGTCCAGCGACTGCCGATACCTTATGCATCCCTCCAGAAACTGCGGCCACTCCGGGACAACGGGCACCGGGTCTGTCTTCTCTGGAAGCAGCGCCCACAGCGCCGGATGATGCCAGCACAGATCATGCAGGCTGCTATCGCGGTGCGCCCGAATTGCGTTTCGCAGCTTCTTGATCTCGTCGATGAGCTGCTCGCGAGACATGTTGTCCACATCGCTATCCATACATCGCTCCCTTCGGCACTCGAACTCACGCTAGCACGCCGCAACGCGCAAGAGTAGTTGGATCTCTCGGCAGCTGCCGTGAGGCAGCTTCCGCGGCGCATGCGGCCTTGCTATGCCATTGAGTTGATATGCGGGTGGTAAACGGCGTAAACGATGAGCACTCCGAATGCCAGCACGCCTACTGCGTACAGCCTCATGTACTTCACGAGCATTGGGAGTACGCGCGCGCCGAAGCGCTGGTGGAACTGCCAAGGAAGGATCAACAACACCACCGAGCTGATGATGATGACCCACGCAAGGGCGTGAAATGCCTTCGGCTGCCACATACGCATCGAGAGCAAGGCGAGTGAGACGCCGAATAACAGACGGAAGAACATTTCAGTGAAGTGCGCCTTCCGTGAGCCCGCGAACGACATGATGAATCGCTCGGTGATCGCAGGTCTAACTAGCATGACCACACCGAGTCCAATCAAGAATAAACCGGAGGCCGTGACAACGATTTCGGCTACTTGGCTCAAGGCGTACCTACCTCGTATGTACCGCGGAGTGACTTCCGAACCAAGCCGCGCCGTGCTGGGGCGTCGGCTTGCACCAACTCGCTACGCTCAGGACGCTTCCAGGGTTCTTAGCGCTGGCGGAGCAATCACCGCCTCGCATAGTGGTCGGCGCCCAGAAAATGAAGTGACACATAGGGGCTGTGTCCGACCACCCAACTGTCGTGAGGCACCGGCGGAATGTAGAACAACTCACCGGCTTTCATCTCAATCACCGTGCCGTCCTCGAAAGCGGCCGTTGCGGTCCCGGACACCACCATCCCAACGTGCTCAACGGAACAGCGAGTTGCGCCAACAGTCGGGCCAACGTGTTCGCTCCATTTCCAACCTGGCTCGTAAGTCGCTCGGCCGATCGTCATACCGCCAAGGCGCACGATCTCAAACTTGCCCTTGACGAGCACCCTCGTCTCGTCCGGTGAGTCAAAGCGCTTGAGGACCATATCAACAGATTCCATCCTACTACTCCTAGTTCTAGTGGCCGATGTTCCGCTCTGTCGCCATCAAGTTTGAATGCCAGTTTCTAGTCCGGGAAATCGAAGGACTACGAAGAGAACACGACCGTATCCACATGCTCCGCGGTTACCGCGCGTTTGTTATTCGGTACGACCTGCGCGTTCGAGAAAAAACCAACGATGTCCTTCGGGATCTTCCGCGCGGTATCTTCGCCCGGGTGGCCCCTCTTCAATCTCCGAAAGAATGGCAGCGCCTGCCGCTTTCGCGCGTTCGAAATGCGTAGCGACGTCGTCCACTTGGACGAGAACCCCGTCGATGATCCACGGCACAGACGACCATTTCCTGGCGCGCTCGCAGCCTTCGCGATGCCGTTTCGGTCCTTCGTAGTCCGGGGTAGGCGAGGCAAGCATGATCAATCCATCGCCCACTTCTAGCTCGCCATGCATGAGCCGTCCCGTGGGATCGCAGATTCGGGCCCGCTCCCGAAATCCAAACGCTTTGACGAGCCAATCGAGCGCGGCGATACCATCTTCGTAGGCAATCATTGGGATGACGGTTTGGCTTCCGTTTGACATGCGGCTCACCTCACTTGGTTCGCTCTCCGCCCAACCCCACCGTCCTGCCGGTGTACGCCTTCAGGCGATTGGCTGCAACTGTCTATTGCGGCCAACTATTGCAAACACGAGTCACAGCCCAATGAAAGTGCCTTGAGCTGACGAATTCGCTCCGCGTTGAGCTCGGCAACACATGCCTTGACGAACAACCGCTGCTGCGCCTCGGGGTCGTTGAAAGCCTGAGCACTGACCGATCGCACCGCGCACTCACTGCTCTTGAACGAAGCCCACTTGGCTTGCGTCTCTTCCAAGAGTTGCCGATCGCGTACGAGGCGGTTGCGGATGTTGTCGAATACGGTTGAGAGTTCCTTCTCCGACTCTTCATGGAAATGCTCTACGCATCTGGCCACCGCGTGATCGGAAATTTCGAAGCAGTTCGATGCTTGTGTCGCCTTGTAGGTGTGATCGCCGACCGTATGCGTGTACTCAGCGCCATTGACCAATGAGACGAACGAGATCAGCGGCAGCAGGACCATGACCCGATGACATCGGAGCACTGCCGCCTTCGCGCGTTCCCGGGTGGAGAAGCTTGCGCTGCCTATACTGCTATCGATCATCTGTCTTGCCGACACTGAATTCGATCTGCCTAGGTTTGCCAAGAACCCGAAAGCTGTGCGTGACCCGCGTTTTCTCCCGACCCGCTAACGCGGCCGTGCCGACAAACTCGACCGTGTTCCGTGCCGGCCCCTGGTGTAAGGAACAGCATAGTTGTTTTCACGGAAGTTTTGGCTCCAACTGGGGGAGCTTCCCGGTCGCCTCTCGCCGCGCGCGGATCAACAGTTACGAATGATCGTTTCCGCAATCTGCTTATGGAGATGATTGTCTTGGCCCTTGGCCGTCTTTGTACGCAACGTATAACCCGTGACTTTGCCCTCCTTGATATCCAACTTTAGCGTTGAAATCACACCTTCCCGGGTTATCTCATAGGTGCCATCCGAAACTTCGGCTGTATCGAAGGCTTCTAGATTGGAGACGTTGTCTAGAATGCACTGCTTCGGGAATTCCTTCCCAAACGCTTTCGTATAGCCGGACGAACCGGCGTCATATTCACATCCGACAATCAGTAATGTGCTGATGAGTAGGAATGATTTCATCACTCTGTCCTTTGATGTGTTGCTTGCATAATTCCGTTCACCCGCGCGTTTTCGGGCGCGGCATAGATGAATGGCTCGTTGGGCGATCAGGTGCAGTCTCCCTCATCTCCACTCGAAAAGGGGAGTGAACGCGGGCTGCATACGCACGAAGGTACGTTTCACTGATGGTCATCCGTCCTCCGCGCCTCGCTAGGGTTTCCGAGCATCGGCTGGAAGCATTCGTTAGGCGCTAGCACCGTATACCCACCAGCCGATTAGGACGACACCAGCGAAGATAACTGTCTCCGCGATTCGTTGAATCAGCCCGCGGAATGGATGCGGAAAAGCGAGACCGGCAACACAAAGGAGCACAATCCCGCCCGCGAACGACATCACTTCTGCCAATGGCGACCAGAAGTCGTTCTGCTTGAGCGTTAAGAACGCCGCTGCCGCGCCTACATATTCAAGAGTTCCAAATACATTGTGAAGTACGGTCCGCCACGTTCCAATGAAGGGGGCATCTCGATCACAGCGAAATACTCCGCCTCCAACATAGCCCGCTCCGACAAGAGACAACATGAAAAAGACGTCTGTCTGGTCCGGCACCAGTTGCGCAGCAATCGCGACGAATAACCAGAGAGAGGCTCCGATCGAAACAAATCCGAGATAGGACACGCTCTTGCCAACAGGCGATCCCATCTCGCCGAGCTCACTAATGGTATGGCGCAGGTGGCTGTAACCGGGTTTTCGACGGCCGAAGTAAATCGTCACAGACGCTACCAACACAGCGCTCAGGATGGCGAATCCCAGGCCAAGAGCTGGCATCAATTTCATCTGCGTCTAACGCCCACGTGAGGGCTGCGCGTTTCGCGCGCGCTCGAGTTGAAGGGCCTTTAGAAGGCGCTCCACATCGGCGACGGAAGCTACACCGGGCATTCCCTCAACATACGTCACTGTGTCGAGACGCTCGCTGAGAGAGGGTCGTGTACCTCCTGCCGCTCGAAGCGTGTATTTCCCAGGAACGACAAAGACTGCGCCTCGCGAAGCGGGTTGAGAAAAGTGTGCTTCGAGCGGCGCGCCATCTGCGGCGAAGAACTCCCAACCGCCTTCGACAACATCGATGCCTTCGCAGTACGCCACTGCGTCCGCTTCGGTGGCGAAGATCATCAGGCCGTGGTCGTCGGAGGCAAGTGCAAAGATCATTTCGGCTTCTAACGTTTGACATGAAAGGCGGCGCACCGCTTGCCGGGTGACGTCCTCTCTATGGAAGGGCTAAGCGGCACTTGCAGTCTGCTCAAGTGTTTCGAAAGCTTCGCAGACACACACCTCGATACCACCGCCCAGAAACCTCCCTGTATGAGCACTGGGATGCTTGGCAGCGATCTCGACTGCCTCATTGATGTCCCGGGCCTCAACGATGAAGAACGCTCCAATACGATGCCCGCTCGGGAGGTAAGGTCCATTTTCAACTATCGGCTCGCCGTCTACATTTACGAGAGTGTCTGTAGGACGGATCGTCTTCCACGCTTGCGAATCAGATAGGCCGCCCAGGGCCACGAGTTTCCCGGTTTTCTCCCAGGCCTCGTAATGCGGCTTGCAGGTGGCAGTCAACTCTTGTGTGTCGCTGGGCGACAAGGCGTTCGCGACGTTTGGGTCGTAGTAGGACAGACACAAGTACTTCATTCATTCTCCTCAAGCTCGATGCTTCATTCGCAGGGACTAACGACATCAATGAGCCTCGCGGGCACGGTAAGTCAAAGCGCGGCTGAGGTTCATCGCGTCGGCCCCATTGTTTTGTTCGGCTCCTGCGAGCTTTTGATCCATTCCACGGCAGGATCTAGCCACGCCGAGTGCGGTGCGTACAGTAAACCGTGCCCCAGCCCTGTACGCGTGATGATGACTCGCTGCTCAACGAGATCGGCAGACTTCGCGAAGTATTCCCCCGCCACCCAGTTCCGCGCGTCCGACTCGTCATGAATTGCAAGCACGCGGCCGTGAAGACTAAACGGCACTACCGACGTCATGCTGTACATGCTTGCAATGAAAACGTAGCGGATTTCCCGATCCGGTAACGCGTGCGACACTCGGGCGCCTATGATGCCGCCGAGTGACGCTCCGACGACTGCAATGTGCTTGCTCGGCACACCAGCCGATTTCAGCTGCTCAATCCAGTCAATGACGCGACGGACTGACGCTTGCTCATCGGAGTCGTCAGCCCGTATCTCGCTTATCACAACAAAATTGCGGGCCGCCAGCGCCTCCAGAATCTCACGGTATTCGTAGACACCGAAATGCGTGCTGGTAGGCCTTCCATCGGAGCCGGTGACAATTGCACCGTGCAGATAGATCACATACTGCTGGTGAGGATCGGGCGAAGCCGGCGGTGAGCTCAATA
>JBIQKP010000087.1:0-13061 GCA_044506405.1 Lysobacterales bacterium
CTGCCTCGCGCAACACCTCATCGACCATCGTCAACACGATATCCGCATGCCCTCGAGGGGTATCCACCGCGCGCTCATACCACCGACCGTCAATGCACAGAGCCACCGAGCAGCGCTCGGTCGCGGTGTCGATCGCGAGAATCTTCATGTTCGCCCAATCATTCACTCATTGACGCCAAGAAGTGAAGAGTACTCTCGCAGAGCACGCAACGCCCGCAAAGGAAGAGAAGGAGCTCGAATCATGGAAGAAAATGAGATCGGGTCAATAGTCATGGCCGCAGCCTTGGCACTCCACCGCGAATTAGGGCCAGGCCTTCTTGAGTCTGTTTACGAAGTCGTTCTAGCGCACCTTCTACGTGAACGGGGACTGCGAGTCGAACGGCAAATACCCATCTCTATCACATACCGCGATCTCGTCTTCGAGGAAGCCTTCCGAGCCGATCTCATCGTAGAACGAAAGCTGCTGATCGAAATCAAGTGCGTTGAGCTCCTCACATACGCCCACAAGAAGCAACTCCTGACGTATCTGCGCCTGACTCAGCGGAAGCTCGGCTATCTAATCAACTTCAACGCCCCTCTTCTGAAGTCTGGCGTTGTCCGAATCGTCAATCGTCTGGAAGACTAGGTGTTGCTGCAATTCCTCCGCCGACGTCCGCAACAAAACCGTGACAAGAACTTCTCTCGCAGAGGCGCGGAGACGCAGAGGTAGGCGGAAGTCAGAACAGATTTCTTAGATCCATTTCTCTGGCTTGAGCTCTGCGTCTCCGCGCCTCTGCGAGAGTATCTCTTACATCGGTATCAAACACCCGCAGCGGCCAAGCGGATGCGTAAGAAGCTCGTGACCTCCTCCAACCGCTGCGTGCGCGGCATCGGCGGGAGGCTGTCTAGGAAGATGCGGCCGTAGCCGCGGGTGCGCAGGCGCGGGTCGCACAGTACGACCACACCGAAGTCATCCTGGTCGCGGATCAGACGACCCACGCCCTGTTTCAGCGCGATGACCGCCTGCGGGACTTGCTCCTCGAAGAACGGATTGCCACCTCGCCGTTCGATCGCGTCCAAACGCGCTTTCAACACCGGATCATCCGGCACCGCGAACGGGAGCTTGTCGATGATCACGACCGTGAGTGCCGTTCCTTTCACATCGACGCCCTCCCAGAACGTGCTCGTCCCGAGCAGGACGGCATTCCCTGCTTCTCTGAACTTCGTCAGCAATGCGTCGCGCGGTGCGTCGCCTTGCACGAGCACAGGATACGGAAGCTGCGCGCCGAGCTTTCGAAACAAGGCATCCGCGCCTTCGCGCAGGGCACGATGGCTCGTGAACAGCAAGAACGCGCGGCCACCGCTCGCCTCGAGAATGGGCAACGCCATCTCGATGACCTTCTCCGTGTACTGCGGCGATGACGGCGAATCGAACTGCGGCGGCAGATAGAGCAGCGTTTGCTGCGTGTAATCGAATGGGCTGCCGAATCGCGCTGTCGTCGCGTCTTGCACGCCGACCCGGCTCTCGAAGTGCGAGAACGCCTCGCCCACGGCAAGCGTCGCGGACGTAAAGATCCACGCAGTCCCATGCGCTTCGATCAATGCACCGAGCTGGCGCGCGACATCGATCGGAACGTAGTGCAAGCTCACACCGTGCGGCCCGGATTGCGCCCATCGAACGCTTGCGGGCTGGTCGTTCGACTCGGCGTCCAACATCATCGTGAGTCGCGCCCCGATCTCCGCACTGCGCCGACGTAGCGCCGCGAATGCCGGTTGATCTCTCGCGGGCGCCTCGAGCGAACGCGTGAGCTCGTCGATGGACGCGTGGATGTGCTCGATCGCTTCGATGACGTGCGCCGGCCACTCTGCAAACTCACTGCGCCCCTGCCGAGACCTGAGTGCGTCCTGCAAGTCCGTCAGCTGACGATCGAGCGTCTGGGTCAGCGCGCTCGAAATCTCCGTGCGGGAATTGGCCGCAAGCAACTCCGCACTGAGGTCGCGCGCCAGCGTCTGTAACTGGCGCGAGGAAATCGTGAACCCGAGAAAGTTCGTCGCGACCTCGGGAAACTGATGCGCCTCATCGATGATGATCGCGTCCGCGCCCGGCAAGAGATCGCCGAATCCTTCCTCCTTCAAGACGAGATCGGCGAGCAATAGATGATGATTGACGACGATCACGTCTGCGGCCTGCGCCTCGCGGCGCGCGTGCACGACGTGACAGCGCTCGAACGACTCGCAGTCCGCGCCCAGACAGTTGTCGCGCGTCGAGGTGACCCAAGACCACACGGGATGTTCATCGCTCAAGTGGCGCGCTTCAGCAATGTCGCCTCTGCGTGTGATCTGACTCCACGCTCTCACTTTCGGCAGCGCGGTTGCGATATCGCGACGTAGTCCACGCGCGATCGCCTGTTGCTCGGCAAGATTCAATCGGTGAATGCATAGATAGTTCGCCCGCCCCTTGAGAAGCGCCACGCGCACGGGACGGCCCAATGCCTTCGCAATAGCAGGCAGGTCTCGATGGTAGAGCTGATCTTGCAGCGTTCGCGTACCCGTGGAGACGATGACGCGGCGACCGGAAGCGAGCGCGGGCGCAAGATACGCGAAGGTCTTACCGGTGCCGGTCCCCGCTTCTACAATGAGTCGGCCGCCCGTATGCAGGGCGCGGTGCACGTGCTCGGCCATCGAGATCTGCTCGCGGCGCGTTGCGAAGCCGGGCAACGTGCGAGCGAGCGGTCCTTCGGGCCCGAAGATCTCCTCGTAGTCCATTACTGAAAGACGGCTCTGAAGCGCGCGAGCGCAACGGCGCCCGGCGCAAGCGAATTGCGCAGCTGCCATCGAATGTGCGTGTACTGATCGACCGGCACGGGCTTTCGCTTACCGCTTGCGTCGGTCGTCAACAACTCCTCCGAGCCCAAGAACGTTTGACCGCCATCGATCGAGAACGAAACATCAGCCCCCGGTCCGGCCGCGGATTCTTGTACGTACACCGTGTTCGCTGGGATGCGCTGCGTGACGATCACATCGCGCGCGTACTCAGATGAGACGTTACGAATGCGGACGGTGTAATAGACCACTTGACCTTGCGTGACGAGCGTTGCCGGCGCGTAGCGCGCGGGCGACGGGTTCGGCCCGCGTACATCGTCGATGCGCACTTCGGCGACGAGCTCTGTTTCGATCTGAACGATGTCTTGCGCTGTCAGATCAAACGCACTCCCACTGAGCACGAAGAACACCAAAGTTGTAAGCAACTTCACCCGCGGTCGCTGCATTATGGTGCTGCATCCACGCTGCGATGCGCGCGTCGCTGCACTACGTGTATGCAATGAATGCACGCGCGCGGAACGCAGTCGTTTCCCCGCAGAGATCGCGCGCGCGAACGCTATAATCGCAGCGCACACGTTCGCTGCTGCTGCGAGGCGTTGATCGCGACACATGGCTCGATGCGTCGAGTGCACCGATGAAGTGACAGAGGTTTCTCTTTTAAATGAGTACATCGAATGCGTCGCTTGCGCGCTGGATCGACGAAGTAGCACGGCTTACGAAGCCCAACTCAATTCACTGGTGCACAGGGTCAGACACAGAGCATGAACGCCTCGTGGCGCAGATGCTCACCCGCGGCGATCTTATCAAGCTCAACACTGACTCCCATCCGAACTGTTTCCTGCATCGCTCGCATCCGTCCGACGTCGCTCGCGTCGAACATCTGACTTACGTCTGTACGCGCGCTCGCGACGATGCCGGGCCCAACAACAACTGGATGGCGCCTGAAGAAGCACATCGCTTGGTGGATGGCTTGTTCGAAGGCTCGATGCGCGGGCGCACGATGTATGTCGTCCCTTACTGCATGGGCCCGATCGGATCGCCCTATTCCCGTTGCGGTGTCGAGATTACCGATAGCCCTTATGTCGTCGTGAGCATGCGCATGATGACACGTATGGGCGCGGAAGCTCTTAGGCGCATCGAACGCGAGGACCGATTCGTGAGGGGCCTGCACTCGGTCGGCGATCTCGATCCGTCGCGGCGCTACATCATGCATTTCCCGGAGGAATTGTCGATCAAGAGTATCGGCTCCGGTTATGGCGGCAACGCGTTGCTCGGCAAGAAGTGCCACGCCCTTCGGATCGCCAGTTGGCAAGCTCGCGACGAAGGCTGGCTCGCCGAGCACATGCTCATCATGGGCCTGCAAAGTCCCGAAGGTCACACACACTACATCGCAGCGGCGTTCCCCTCGTCCTGCGGCAAGACGAATCTCGCGATGCTCGTACCGCCCGAATCCATGCCGGGATGGAAGATCTGGACGATCGGCGACGACATCTGCTGGATGCACCTCGGTCCGGACGGCGACCTGCGCGCGATCAATCCTGAAGCAGGCTACTTCGGCGTCGTCCCCGGCACGAACGCGACGACGAATCGCAATGCGTTCGAGATGATCCGCTCTGACACGATCTTCACGAACGTCGCCCTCACCGCGAACAACGAGCCATGGTGGGAAGGTCTCGAGCACGGCGTGCCCGTGACCGACTGGCAAGGTAAACCGTACCGTTCCGACGCGGGACCGGCTGCACACCCGAACTCTCGCTTCACGGTCTCGGCGCAGCGCAATCCGATCTACTCCTCGCTCGCCGATGCGCCGGAAGGCGTTCCGATCTCCGCGATCTTGTTCGGCGGCAGGCGACGCGAAGTGGCACCGCTCGTGTACGAAGCGCGCGACTGGGTGCACGGCGTGTTGATCGGCGCGGGTATGGCGTCGGAGACGACTGCTGCGGCAACGGGTCAAGTCGGCGTGGTCCGCCGTGATCCGATGGCGATGAAACCGTTCTGCGGCTACAACTTCGCGGACTACTGGCGGCATTGGCTGTCGTTCGCGAATAAGAGCGCGAACCTGCCGCGCATCTTCCACGTGAATTGGTTCAAGCAAGACCAGAATCGCCGCTATCTGTGGCCGGGGTTCGGCGACAACCTGCGCGTGCTGCGCTGGATCGCCGATCGCTGCGACGAGCGAGTGAGCGCGCACGAAACGCCGATCGGTTACGTACCGAGGAAAGAGGATCTCGATCTCTCGGGATTGGAGATCGACAACGCGACACTCGATGCGCTCTTGGGCGTGGATACGGCGGTATGGCGCAAAGAGACGGAGGCCATCTCGAAGTACTTGGATCAGTTCGGGGATCGCGTGCCGGAAGCGCTGCGCGCCGAATTGAACGGCATGGCAGCGAGGCTGGAAGGCTAGCATGTAGGTCGGATTTCGATCCGACCAAAACGTACCGCGGAGCGCATGTAGGTCGGATTTCAATCCGACACGGTCGTCGTCGGAACGAATTCCGACAAGGTAAGCAGCGCCGCTGCCTACTCCTCACACACGTATTTGAGGGTGAGCGATGAGCCGTTTTCGGGGACCCTGCCGAACCCGATCATGCCCTCGCCCTTGAGCTGCATGCTGTCGCGACGGACGAAGGCTTCCTCGCCTTCGCGGGTCATGACGAAGGTGCCGTTCGTGCTCTGATCGATGAGCACGAATTTGTTGCGGCTATATTCAATTTTCGCGTGCAGGCGTGAGATCAGGTTACCCTTGATCACGACATCGTTTTCTTCGGCCCGCCCAATCGTGATGTTCGTCCGCGTATCGTCGAGCAAGACCTCTTGACCCTGAAAGCGAATACGCAACCGGCGCGGATGCTGCTTCTTCTCGCGCGAGACCGCCGCGCCCAACGCGATGGCCGGCAACATGCTCGTGGCATCTTCCTTCTGCCACAGCACCTCGTAGAGCTCGTCTTCGCTCGTCTTGCCTTTGAGCGTTGCGACGTCGATCTGACGCACGGCGGATTGCCATTCCGGCGCGAGGCGCGCCACGATCGCGCTCGTCACCATGATCTGTCCCGCTTTCGCTTGGCTCGTCATGCGATTGGCGGTGTGCACGGCCGCGCCGAAGATGTCGCGGTTCTCGAGCACGACGGGACCGAAGTGACCGCCGATTCGAATCGCGATCGGCTGCCCTTCCACTTTGAGCTCCGCATGCGTGCGAATATCGTGCTGCATGCGGCTTGCGGCGTTGAGCGCATCGTTTGCCGTCGGAAACGTGGCCATGATCTCGTCGCCGATCGTCTTGATCACCGTCCCGTGGTTCTGCTCCGTGGCCGAGCGCATGATCTCCACGCAGGTGAGTACCATGTCGCGCGCACGCAGGTCGCCCATGACCTCATAAATACGCGTGCTGCCGACGACATCGGCAAACAGGATGGCTAATTCGATGTCCTTTCCCATAGAGAGGCTAACGTGTACTCAGAAACCACCTCATCCGGTGCACCCAAGTCGCCGGGCGCGCTGGCATTATACATATCGGTACGCAACATAAACTGGTTCCAAGCCCGAAAGGAGTGCTCATCGTATGTTCATAGCACGGGCCGCCCTTAGCGCGCTGTTCTCTTTTTCCGCCTGTGTCGCGGGCTCTCAGGCGCTTGCGGCCGATTGGTCGGAGCAGGACCTTGCCGCTGCGGCGGCCCTTCGCGATCGGGCCCTCGAGGGGACACAAGCTTTCCAGCACGTAGAATCCCTCGTCACCGAGGTCGGGCATCGCTTCGCCGGCAGTGAGGGAGATGCCGCAGCCGTCCGCTGGGCGCTGGAGCGGCTCGGCAAACTCGGATTCACGAACGTGCGCAGCCAGGACGTGCTCGTCCCGCGCTGGATTCGCGGCAAAGCCGAGCTCACATTGCTCGGGACCTCCCCGATTGCACTCGTGGGTGTTTCGCTCGGCGGCAGTATCGGCACGTCCGAGGACGGCATCGAAGGGGCTGTGCTGCGCGTCGAGTCGCTCGATGAGTTGCAGAAGCTTCCGGCGAACGCAGCTGCGAACAAGATCGTATTCATCGATCACCGCATGGAGCGAAGCCGAGCCGGCAGCGCCTATTCGCAAGTGGTCCGTGGGCGCGTGCTTGGACCGAGTGCAGCCGCCAAGCTGGGCGCAATCGCACTCGTGATTCGTTCGGTCGGCACGTCGGACGATCGCATCGCGCACACCGGCACGCTGCGCTATGACATCGACGCCCCGCGGATCCCCGCCTTCGCGCTCGCGAATCCGGATGCGGACCTCCTCGCTCGGCGCGTGAGCGCGGAAAAGCAAGTCCGACTGCGGTTGAAATCGTCGGCGCGCGAGTTGCCGCCCGCCTGGTCCGCGAACGTGATCGGCGAGATCCCAGGACGTGAACGTGCGCAAGAGATCGTTCTGCTTGGCGCGCATCTCGACTCATGGGATGTGGGCCACGGCGCGCTGGACGACGGCGCCGGTGTCGCGATCGTGGTCGAAGCGGCACGCCTCATTAGCCGCCTCGATCGCAAACCCGCGCGCACCATTCGCGTCGTGCTCTTCGCGAACGAGGAGTTCGGACTCTCGGGCGCACGCGAGTACGCAAAGCAATCGGGCGATGAGGTCGATCGCCACGTGCTCGCGATGGAAGCCGACGTCGGACAAGGTCCGGTCTGGCGCATTCGATCGAAGGTTGCGCCGGACGCCTTGCCCGCGATCGCCGCGATGCACTCGGTCCTTCAGCCGATGAATGTCGAGCTCGGCGACAATGAGGCAAGCGGCGGTGCCGATGTCGATCCGCTTCGGGCCCTCGGCGTGCCAATCCTCGACCTATCGCTCGACGCTTCTTTGTACTTCGACGTCCACCACACGGAGAACGACACGCTGCTGAAAGTCGACCCAAAGATTCTCGATCAATCGGTGGCCGCGTACGCGGCCGCGGCGTACCTCGCAGCGACGAAGCAAGGCGACTTCGGACGGCTTCCGGTCGCTGGAGAGTGAGTCGATTCGGCAAACATCAATCTCGCCAAGCACGCGTGCTTGGCGGGAGTTCTAACGCTCAAGCAGCGCGGACAATGCGCAGTGAGTCGAGAAGTACGTCGGCATTCGCGGCGCCTTGAGCCGCGTGCTCCGAAAGGAAGCGGCGCCAGGAACGCGCGTTCGGAAGTCCCGCGTACAAGCCTTGCACGTGCCTCAGCATCGAACGCAGCGACTGTCCCTCCGCAAGTTGCGCCTTCACGTACGGAACGAACCGCTCGATCACTTCCTCTCTCGCCGGAAGCGCCCAGCTCGGATCGATGAAGCGCTGGTGGAGCTGCGCGAGGAAGTATGGATTGTGGTACGCCTCGCGACCGATCATCACACCATCGAAGTGCGGCAGCTCCGCTGCAATCACGTCGAGAGCGCGCAGCCCGCCGTTGAGAATGAATGTGAGATGCGGGAAGTCGACTCGCAAACGCCGAGCGATGTCATAGCGTAGTGGCGGGATCTCGCGATTCTCCTTAGGGCTCAACCCCTTCAGCACCGCACGCCGCGCATGGATGATGAACACAGTGCAACCGGCCCGCGCGACCGTTTCGACGAAACGCACGAGAAATGCATACTCATCCTCGTCTTGCGCCGGCATCGGCTCGATCGCGATTCGGCACTTCACCGTCACAGGAATGCGCACGCTCTCGCGCATCGCGGCGACGCAGTCTGCGACCAACGAAGGCTCCGCCATGAGGCACGCCCCGAAACGCCCACTTTGCACGCGATCGCTCGGGCATCCGCAGTTCAGATTGATCTCATCATAGCCACGCGCTTCGCCCGCGCGCGCTGCGACCGCAAGCTCACCCGGTTCGCTGCCGCCTAGTTGAAGTGCAACGGGATGCTCGGCGACATCGAAACGCAGGAGACGATCCGCATCACCGCGCACGATCGCAGGCGCGGTAATCATCTCTGTATAAAGGAACGCACTGGGACTCAGCAGCCGCAGGAAATAGCGGCAGTGCCGATCGGTGTAGTCCATCATCGGAGCGACGCAGATCGTCCGATCGAGGTGCGCAGCACCCCTGACACGATCGTCGGTCGCGGGAAGTAGGTTCGAGCTCATCCGGACGGATTGTATCCGGATGCGGGCACGCCTCAATGAGATGACGGAGGACGCCGGTCGCATCCTCCGCTTACGCGCTTACCCCACGTATCAGCAATCCGGCGTGCTCGTTTCCTCGTCGCGCTGATCGCTCGGCAAACATACGGCCGGCTCCAAGATGCCGAACAAGCTGACGTCCTGATCGAACGAGGCCCAATCGACATCGAGGCCTGTCTCCACCATGCCGGTTTGATTCTGAAGTGTTCTCAGCAAGGCCTCTGCCGGCGAGGTGAACTGTTGCTCGCCGAGGCCTTGGAACTGACCGAAGCCGGCCATCGCTGCCGAGAGGTTCGGCGCCGCGAAGAAATCGATCGTCGTGCTGACACCAGCCGAGGGTAGCGTGGCGGGGCCGCGATTCGGATCGTCCGGATCGATTGTCTGAGGCACGAACAGCCGCAGGCTGTTCCCTGCGCTGAGCTCGAGGTTGAGCGGATTCGCGAACGTGCCGATCTGACCGCCGGCGGGATCCGTCGTGCCGGCACGCAGCTCCGCTCTGTTCGCCTCGATCGGATTCGAGCTCGACGTGAGGATGTCGCGACCGGCGGCGAGCAAGAGCGTATCGCTCGCACTCACACTGTGCAGGTTCAGATCGCCCGAGCGTGTGAGCAGCTCGACGTCACCGGCTGCGCCGCCCGCGGCGTGCACGTTCACGCTTTGCAGACCGTCGGCTTCGTCGATGAAGACACCGCCGGCATTTGTCGTGGCACTGAGCGTGCGCACGCTCGTATCGAGCCGCGCACTGGTATCGAGCACCCCTCCACTCAGCGTCGAGGGTCCGCCAATCGATTGCGCGACGAGCGTGAGCGTGTCGCCGCTGATGAGCGTCGTATCGTCGCCGTCGTCGAGAATCGCGCCCGCGGCCGTCAATGCGATTCCGTTGGACGCACTCACCTCATTCACGATGAGGTCGCCCGTCGCTGTCGTGACGCTGACGTTCGTTGCCGCGCTCACGTTCGCGAGCGTCAAACCGTTCTGCTCGGCGATATGCACACCGCCGGTCGCGGCGTTAGCCGCGAGAGTTGCGACATGAGTGTTTAGGCTCGCGCTCTGCGAACCGATCGCAGTCCCCGTCATGACGAGCGTGTCGGCGGTGATGAGGCCCGCGCCCGAGATCGCGCCGCCTGCCGTCAATGTCACATCGCCGGCGCCCGCGTTCACCGCGCCGTTCAGCTCGATCCCGCTGCCTGCACCACCCGCAGTCAGCGCCACGCCCTCGCCGCTGACTGAACTGACCGTAATCGCACCGTGAGTCGTTTGCACATCGACGGGACCGCCGGTCGCGTTGGCAGTGAGATTCAGCGCGTTCGCTTCCGCGATGAAGATGCCGCCGTTCGAGCTCGTTGCGTTCAGCGAACCCACGTTCGTGCGCAGCCGCGCCGCATCCGAACCGATGGACGCCGCCGCGGCCGTGAGCGATCCGGCGTCGATCTGCACGCCGCTGCCGACCGTGATCGCGCCTCGATCGGCGACCGTTCCCGCGCTGAGCGTGACATCTCCGTTGCCGACATTGACAGACGTGTTGAGCGTGATGCCGCTTCCGCCTCCACCTGCGATCAGCGTCGCGCCGGTGCCGCTGATCGAATCGACCGTGAGCGACCCGTTCGAGGTTCGCACATCAACTGTGCCGGTCGCGTTCGCACTTAGGGTGAGGCCGTTCGCTTCCGTCACGAACGTGCTGCCGTTCGTGCTCGTCGCATCGAGTGTTGCCACCGCGGTATTCAGTCGCGCGTCGCTCGCCCCGATCGTCGAACCGGTCAACGTCAATGCGTCGCCGCTGATTTGGTGACCCGCTCCGCCAGTGATCGCGCCGCGATTCGCCGCCGAGCCCGCCGTTACCGTCACATCGCCCACGCCGGCATTCACCGCGCCATTCAGCGCGATGCCGCTGCCTGCACCGCCCGCCGTAAGCGCAATGCCGTTGCCGCTCGCGGCAGCGACCGTGATCGCGCCATTCGTCGTCTGCACGTCGATCGCGCCGCCCGTCGCGCTCGCATTCAATTCCAACGCGTTCGCTTCCGTGACGAAGATGCCGCCATTCGTGCTCGTGACGTCGAGCGAGTTGACGGACGTATTCAATCGCGTCCCGTTCGTGCCGATCGCCGAAGCGACCGCCGTCAACTTATCGCCGCTGGTGAGGCCGGTCCCCGAAATGGCCCCGCGGTTCGCAGCGGTCCCCGCTGTCAGCAGGACGTCTCCTGCTCCGCCGTTCACGGCGCCGTTCAATGTCAGCGCGCTCCCCGCGCCCCCCGCAGTCAAGATGACGCCCGTGCCGCTCGCCGACGTCACTGTGAGCGCGCCGTTCGTCGTGCGCACGTCGACTGCGCCGCCCGTCGCGCTGGCACTCAGGTTTAACGCGTCGGCCTCGGTGATGAAGAGGCCGCCATTCGTGCTCGTGGCCGCGATCGAGTTGACGCCCGTGTTCAAACGCGCACCGCTCGTGCCGATCGTCGTCGCGGCGGCTGTGAGCGCATCGCCGCGGACAACGCCGGTGCCAGTGATTGCGCCGCCTGCCGTCAAGGCAATGTCGCCCGCGCCCGCATCGACATCGCCATTCAGAACGATGCCGTTACCCGCGCCGCCGGCAACGAGCGTCACACCCTCCCCAGTCGCCGCTTCAACGGTGAGCGCACCGTTCGTCGTCTGTACGTCCACGGCGCCAGCGGCCTCCGCCGTGACATTCAAGCTATTCGCCTCGCTGACGTAGATCCCGCCGGTCGTGCTCGTAGCCGCCAACGTCGTCACATTCGTATTCAATCGCGTGGCGCTCGTGCCGATTGCGGAGCCTACGGCCGTCAAGGTGTCGCCGCTGATGAGCCCGCTTCCCGCGATGACGCCGCGATTCGCGGATGTACCCGCCGACAGCGCAACGTTTCCGCCATTCGCATTCACAGCGCCGTTCAGCGTGATATCGCTGCCCGCCCCGCCGGCGGCGAGCGTGATCCCCACGCCGCTCGCGGATGTCACGGTGAGCGCACCGCTCTCTGTTTGCACGTCCACCGGTCCGCCGTTTGCATTCGCCGTCAAGAGGAGTGCGTCGGCCTCGCGCACGTACACGCCGCCCGACGAAGCGCTCGCCAAGAGCGATGTTGTGTCGGTGTCCAATGCATTGCCCGCCGCACCGATCGAGGAACCTGAAAGCGCGACGGCGTTGCCGGCGATCCGCGTGAGATCGTCGTTGTCATCTGTGATCGCACCCGCCGCCGTCACCATGACATCGCCTGCCGCGACGATCGATCCCAGCATGAGGCCGGTCGTCTCATTCACGAACAAAGAGCCGTTGTCGAGGCGAGCATCTAGACGAGCGACGCTCGTGTTCAACGTCGTATCGCCGCCGGCACCGCCAGAACGAAAATCGAGCGCAGTTGCGGCGAAGGCAAACTCGCGCGGACTCGCATCGTTGTCCACCACGTCGACGGCACCGCGCACGAGCAAGCGATCCGCGGGCTCGTCAGTGAAGCCGCCGGCCGCGGGCAATGTCAGCACGCCCCCCGAGCGCAGGCCGACGCTCGTCGTATTGTTGGCGCCGATGTTGAGCGCGCCCGAGACAACGCCCGCGAGATTCAAGTTGCCAGTCGACTGCAACACGACCGCGCCTGATCGATTCGCGCCGCTGCCTAGCGTGATCGCCCCGACGCCGAGCGTTGGTGCTCCCGATAGATTGAGATTGATATCTCCCGTGTTGCTCGCGACGGCCACGCTCAGCGGGCCATTCGTGTCTATGTCGACCGAAGAGCCCACGTCCTCGTCGTTCTCCGCGCCAAAGTCGACGACCGTTCCGACGTTCGTTGCGGCGCTGAGCGCAACACCTGCAGAACCGTTGATCACAGTGGCATCGTTACCGTCATCCAAGATGGCGCCCGTCGTGGCGGTGAGCGTGACCGCGTTCTGAGCGCTCACCGAGCCGACGGCGATGTTGCCGACGGTGCTGGTGACGTTGACATCTGCCGTCGCGCCGCCCACCGCGCTTGCGTTCAGGACCAATCCGTTCGCTTCCGTGACGAAGATTCCGCCGTTCGTGCTCGTCGCAGTGAGCGTGCTGACGTTCGTATTGAGGTGCGTTCCATTCGTACCGATCGATGAACCGAACGCCGTGAGCCCAGCCGCGGTCACCGTGCCGCTGCCGGTAATCGCGCCGGTAGCCGTCAAGTT
>JBIQKP010000088.1:0-12981 GCA_044506405.1 Lysobacterales bacterium
CCGAGCGAGGCGTTCAGACAACCCTTGGACTACTTTGCGCACGCACCCACGACGCGAGCAATGTTGGAACGATTCGCGGGGCACGCCCCAACGACACTCGCGTGCATGCACGGGAGCGCGTGGCGAGGCGATGGCGCAGCGCTTCTACGCGCGCTTGCAGACGCGGTTGCCTAATTCTCTTGAGCAAAGCGGCAAACCATGGCGAGAACAAGGGATATCAGCCAAGCCGTTCGTGAAGTCTGTTTGTGGTTTCCGGAAGTGGAGGAGGTCGTGTCTCATGGCTCGCCCGACTTTCGGGTGCGAGGCAAGACCTTCGCGAGCTACGTCATCAATCATCATGGAGACGGTCGCATCGCGCTTTGGCTGAACGCGCCCAACGGTGCGCAGGAACACTACGTCAAGCAAGAGCCGAAGCACTACTTCGTGCCGCCGTACGTCGGCCCGCGCGGTTGGTTGGGTGTGAACCTCGACCAGGGCATCTCGTGGAAGGTGGTCGCACGGCTCGTGCGCGAGGCATATGAGAAGGTCGCGCCGGCGTCGCTCGCGAAGTCTCTCGGTAAGACGATCGAGATCACGCCACCGACCACGACGCTCAAGCCGGAAGAGATCGATCCGCTGCAGTCGAAGCGCGCTCAGGAGATGCTGAAGGAAGTGCGAGCGATTTGTCTGTCCCTGCCCGAAACCAGCCAGGACACGCAGTTCGGTCATCCAGTGTGGCGCGTGGGCAAGAAGGTGTTCGCTCAGGCGTACTGTTATCGCGCCGATCGCAAGCTCACGCTGGCATTCTGGGTCGGGGTCGATCAACAGGCTTTATTGATCCGGGACAAACAGTTCAGCATTCCCGCGTACATCGGTCACAACGGATGGATCGCCGTCGACGTCACGAAGAAAGCGAACTGGAAGGAGATTCGCTCGCTCGCGCTCTTCAGCTATCGCCACTTCGCATCCGCAAAGGTATTGAAGTCGTTGGGCGGTGAAGCCGACACGCGTGCCAAGCCCAAACGAGCAGGTCAGAAGAAAAGGGGCTGAGCGGTTCCTGGCGAGTCACGACCGTCGTCCTGCGAGCGTGGCCGTTAGTTGCGAATGAACAGCGTGCGCGGCAACGAGAGGCGGACAACGAGCCCTCGAGGGCTTCGATCGCCCAGCACGATCGTTCCGCCGTGGCTTTCGGCAATGGCGCGCACGATGCTGAGGCCCAGCCCGAAGCGCCCACCTGGCCCTGAGCCGCGCGGGTGTGTGGTATAGAAGGGATCGAACACCTTCTTGCGCTCGTGCTCCGGAATGCCGGGACCGTCGTCTGAAATCTCCACTTCGACGGTGTTCTTTAGTTCGTGCAGGCGAACCTGAATGGTTGTGCCGTGCTTCGTGGCGTTATCGACGAGGTTCGTGATCGCGCGCGCCAGTGCGGTGGCACTGGCACGAACAGTCATCCGCTCCGGTCCGTCATAGGCGATCGAGTAGCCCATGTCTGCGAACTCCGAGCAGATCGTCCGAAGCAAGCTAACGAGATCGATGTCCTCGGTATGGCCGCGAGCCTCATACGCGAAGCTGTCCAACGTGTCGCGCAGCATGCGATCCATGCGATCGATGTCGCGCAACATCCCGGCGCGAAGCGGCGTGTCCGCTCTTTCGGTGCGCAGCCGCAGACGCGTGAGCGGCGTGAGGAGGTCGTGGCAGACGGCCGCGAACCCTTGCGTGCGTACCGCGAGCGACTTTCTGGTGCGGATGACGAACAGAACGAGGAAAGCGAAGGCGAGCCCGATCGTGGTGGCAACGACGACCACGAGCAACGAGCGCAGTGGCCACATCAGGTCATATCTACGACAGGTGTGAAGATGTAGCCGCCAAGGCGTACGGTCTTGATGAGCACAGGATCGCGGGGATCACGTTCGATCTTTTGCCGGATGCGGCTCACGTGAACGTCGATGCTACGGACCATGGGACGCATGAATCCGGGTGTGAGTCTGATCAGATCCTCTCTGGACAAGACGCGCCCTGCGTTGCGGCAGAACGTGAGGAGCAGATCGAGCTCCGTGCTCGTCATCGAGATTCTCACCCCACGCGGATCGTGAAGCTGTCGAGCGACGGGATCTAGGCGCCAATCCTCGAACGAGAACGCGTGGCGGCGGCCCAACTCGCGAGCGCCCATCCGCGAACGACGAAGTAACGCACGCACGCGCGCTACGAGCTCGCGAGATGGGAACGGCTTGACGATGTAGTCGTCCGCGCCGAGCTCGAGTCCGAGGATGCGATCGGCTTCCGTGCCCCGTGCGCTGAGCATGAGGATCGGAACATCCGAATCCGCTCTCACGCGACGACAGATGCTGAGGCCGTCCTCTCCCGGAAGCACGACATCGAGGATCAACAGATCGATCCGGTCGCGCGCACGCACGATGTCCATCTCCTTCGCGCACGACACCGCGTGCGCTCTGATTCCATGCTCAGCCAAGACGTTGACCGCGATGGATGCCATTTCGAGATCGTCCTCCACGATGAGTACTCGCGGTTGTTGCGCGAGCGCGTGCAGGTGAGCACGCGTCAGCGACAAAGATAACGAGCTCGCTTCCGCTTCGAACATCCTTCGATCCCCATCGAGCAACGCATGCACGCGCCGCAACTCTTTTTAATACCAATTAAAACGCAGTAGTCGATGAACGTCCTAGCATCCGCTTCGTCTCGCGCTTCGCGGGTCAAGTCCACTCGCACACAACACATGACATCGACACACAACGCCGGATGCACACGTACTCGTCGCAGCTTGTGGCGAAGGAGGCCCGATGCTCACAACCGACTTCTTCATTCGCGCGATGCTGGTCGTATCGCTCGCAGCGGCCGCGGTGCTCGCAGTCATCTGGCTTCGTCTCGCGTTCGAAGAGGTGCGACGAATGCGAGAGTCATCGAAACTGAGACGAACGCGCGAGTTGCATCAGCGTTGACGCAATCGACGGGCGGATTTGAGTGACGTGGCAACGGCGAAGTTCCTTCAGCTCGTGTTCATGTTCCGAGCGCGCGAGTGCAGGCGTGCATCTCGAGATGCGATGTTCATCGCCATCACGTGCGACCTTTTCGCGAGCTCGCGCATCTTCATCGACGGGTACGTGCGCCGATGCATCGTGATCGCATCATGCGTGCTGCTCTGTGTGGGCACTTCGCGCGCGCAGGACGCATTCGTGGTCGGCGAGATTCGAATCGAAGGCCTGCAGCGAATCTCTGAAGGCACGGTTTACAACTATCTGCCGATCAATATCGGCGACCCGTTGGATGCGCGCCGCATCGGCGAGGCCATTCGCGCACTTTTCGCAACAGGTTTTTTTCAAGATGTCGAGCTGCGGCGGGATGGCGGCACACTCATCGTGGTGGTGCTGGAACGCCCTTCGATTGAACGCTTCGAGATCAAAGGCAACAAGGACATCAAGACGGACGATCTGCAGCGCTCCCTGCGCAACGTCGGTCTCGCTGCAGGAAAGACATTCGATCGCTCGGTGCTGGATGAGGTGAAGCAGTACCTGGCCGAGCAGTACCACTCGCGCGGTAAGTACGGGGTGCGCATCGACGCGGCGGTGGATGAGCTGCCAGGCAATAAGGTCGCAATCGTCATCGACATCAAGGAAGGCGCCCGGTCGCGCGTTCGCGGGATCAATGTCGTTGGCAATACGACATTCAGCGATGAGGAGTTGCTTGCCGACTTCGAGCTCGGGACCTCGAACTGGCTGTCCTGGTATCGGCAGGATGACCGCTACGCACGAGAAGTGCTCTCGGGCGATCTCGAAAAGCTGCGCTCGTACTACATGGATCGCGGCTATGCGAATTTCCAGGTGACCTCGACGCAGGTGTCGCTCTCACCCGAGACGAAGGATCTGTTCGTTACGATCAACGTCGACGAGGGGCCGGTTTTCAAGGTCTCCGACGTGAAGTTTGCCGGGGACTTGATCCTCCCTAAATCCGAGCTCGAGCGATTCGTGACCATCGCGCCCGGGTCGACGTACTCCCAGCGCCTCATTACCGAAACGACCGAGGCGATCAAGTTCCGCTTGGAGCTCGCGGGCTACGCGTTCGCGAAGGTCGATCCTGTGCATCAGCCAGTGGATGAGCCGAACGCGCTCGCGATCACGCTCGTTGTCGATCCGGGTCACCGCATCTACGTGCGTCGGATCAACTTCACGGGCACGACGGCGATCAACGACGACGTGCTTCGTCGCGAAATGCGGCAGCTCGAGGGCGCCGTGCTCTCGAACAGCGCCGTTGAACGCTCGAAACAGCGCATTCAACGCTTGCCATACGTCGAGAGTGTGGAGCTCGAAACGACACCGGTTCCCGGCACGCCCGACCTCGTCGATATCGACTTGACGGTCAAGGATGGCATGCCGGGTCAGTTCGGCGGCGGCATCGGCTACTCGGAGTCTCAGTCATTGATCGCGACGCTGAACGCCGTGCACACGAACTTCCTGGGCACGGGCGAGCGCCTCGCCCTCGATGCGTCCGGCGGCTCATACAGCAAGTACTACCGTCTGTCGCACACGGATCCGTACGTGACGGTCGACGGCATCAGCAGGACGCTCAACTTCTCGTACGCGGATGTCAAACAGCTCACGTCCTCGTACTCCAAGTTCTCGACAGAAACGTATCTTGCGGGGATCGAGCTGTCGTATCCGCTCACCGAGCACCAATACCTTGCTTACGGCGTGTCGTTCTCCCACGCGGAGCTCGTCACGTCGCTCTACAGCTCGACGCAGTTACAGGACTGGGTTCGTCACAACGGAGATCCCTTCTTCCGTCTCGAAGGGGGATCGCATGTGCTCGGCACGGAAGCAAACATCATCGAGTTCTCGTCCGGGTGGAGCTTCGACTCTCGCGATCGCTTGCTCTTTCCGACACGCGGGAGCGCTCACCGCTTCAATGTGAACGTGACCGCCCCTGGCAGTCCGATCGAATACCTCACGGCGAACTATCAGTATCAGCAGTACCTCGAGTTGCCGCTGCCGCCGCTCATTCCGAGCCTCGATTCGCTTCGCTTCAGCTTCGACGGGCGTATCGGCTATGCGACAGCGCTGGGTAACACGACCGCGGTACCGCCGAATCGGCAGTTCCTGATCGGCGGTCCGGACTCGGTGCGCGGCTTCAAAGAGAGCTCACTCGGGCCCCGCGATTCGCTCGGCAATCCCTATGGCGGAGACGCTGCGATCTCAGGTCAGTTCGAGGCGATTCTTCCGATGCCGAAGAAGTTCGACAAGAGCGCGCGCGTGAGTCTCTTCGTGGACTTCGGCCAGGCATTCCACGTCGGCGACACGAAGTTCAGAAATCGCAGCGGCGGCCGCGCGGACTACGGCTTCGATCTGTCGGACTTGCGGGCCTCGACAGGCATCTCCGTCGAATGGCTCGCGCCGCTCGGGCTGTTCCGCTTCAGCTACGCCTTTCCGCTTCGCTATGAGGAAGCGACGCGCAGGCAGTTCGGCGATGAGCTCGAGCGATTTCAGTTCTCGATCGGCAGGGCGTTCTGAGTGCTCGCCCCGCTTCTTTTCTCTTCAACAGGAAATGCATCCATGCGAATTCAGTGGCTATCGACTCTCTTCCTCACGATGCTGTGTTCTTGGGCTCTGGTGGGCTGCGAAAGCAGTGGCGGCGGCGGCAAGACGGCGAACGTTCGCGTTCTGAACGTGAGCCCCGGCTACGAGTCGCTCGATGTGTATGTGAACAATGAGAACGAGGACGATACCGACGCACTGACACTGCAACACGTCGGCTACGAAACGGTCAGCGAGTACGCGAAGGTTGACTCAGGGGCCTACACGATCCGCTTCCGGCGCAGCGGAGTTTCCGGAAACCTCCGATCGCTCAGCGGTCAGAATCTCACGGACGACTCGCACATCACATATGTGGGTTATGGGTCGACGAACAACTTCGCCGTCGTGAGCATCGGCGAGGATGATGATGAGCCTGATGCAGGAGACACGTTGGTCAAAGTGTTCAGCGCAGCGGAAGGCGTCGGAGCGCTCGATGTCTACTTCACAGACGCGTCCGTGTCGCTCGAGAACGTGTCCGCCGATTTCTCCGGCGTCGGCAGCGGTAGCGGGACGATCGATAGCGGGACGTACCGGCTGCGCGTAACGGGCTCGGGCGACACGGACGATATTCGACTAGACATCCCGGAGATCACGCTCGAGAGCCAACAAGTCCTGGCGCTGATCTTTACGGGCACGTCCGGCGGCACGCTAGTGAATGCGATCATGTTGCCGCAACAAGGAGAGCTCACACTGTTTCGAAACACCCAAGCGCGCGTACGCGGCGCAGTCGGTATCTCGCGAAGCACGCGCCTGACCGCGAGAGTCGGGAGTGCGACGCTTTTCAGTAATGCGACAGCCGGTGCGATCGGGAGTCGATACACGCGAGTGGAGGCGGGCACGCTTCCGGTGGAGTTGATCGTCGATGGAACGTCGGTCGCGGCATCGAGCAGAACCCTTCAAGCGGGAGCCGATTACACGCTGCTCGTGTGGGACGATGACGCGGGAACGCAATCCACACTCATCAGCGACGATAACCGCTTGCCGAACACCAGCGGAACAGCGAAGTTGCGCTTGATGAATGGCATGTCGGGCATCGGCGAGCCGATCAATCTCGCGATCGACTACGCCCCGATCGCTGAAGGTATCGATCTCGGCGAGTCATCGGATTTCGTCAATGTCGACAGCGGCACCGGCTTTCAGTTGGATGTGACGAACACGAATACCTCATCGAGCTTGCTGAGCAGAGATGACGTCTCGCTCCAATCCGGTGGGGTCTACACGATGTTCATGGCTGGTGGGCCGAACAGCGATCAGGTCGTAGGGACACTGCGCAAGGATCGTTGAGCGAGATCGAGCGGGCGGCTGGCCAGTCTGCGCGTACGGAAATGGCTAGCGCTCGGCTCGGTGCCCGCCTCTTGTTGACAGAGCATTAATCTAGATCTCACTATCGCGCGCACTCGGTGCGTTGATTGGCCACGTTCACAAGGAGACAAGAAAAATGTCGGGTGGGCACAACCGGAAGTTCATGGCTAATCCAGCGGGCTATGCGAGTGGCGAGACAGTCCTCGTTTTCAATCACATGAGCAGACGAGGCAACGTGACGAGCAGCGCGTCGTCGTGGTTGCGTTGATAGCGTGACTATCTACTCTAAAGGAGTGGCAGCACTGTTTCCGTTGGCCACCGCGATTTTCTTTGCCGCGGCCTGCTCGGATGGCTCGGACTTGGAAACGCTGCCGCTCCCGCGAGTACTGGAAGTGAAGGCCCCGGAAGGTTTGCGCTGCGGTCTCGCCTCGATCTATTACCGTTTCGATCTCGGCGCGCGTAAGGAGCAGCTACACAGTTCGTTTCTAGCGAGCCCAGATGGCCTGTCCTTCGCCGCCATGGATCCTCAAGGCGTGCGAGTTTTTGATGTGGATTCGGGTCTGGAGCGCATCATCGAAGGTACCAGACCGGTGATGTGGTCGCGCGATTCGAAGCGCCTGTACGTCATAGACAACGGACTTCGTTTCCTTTCGTATTCCGATGGACGAGTGGCCGACGAACCATGGCTCAACGCGGTATTTCGAGACGCACTGAAGCACGATAAGCATATCGGAAGGCCAGATCTGCACTTCGCAGGCGACGGGCTCATCGCTGTGCCTCATTCGGCCGGACGCATTATGGTGGCCAATGTCGAGCGGCAATCAACATTCTGGATATGGGTTGGCGTACGGGATTTCGCAATGCGGCCGTACTCCGATGTGAAGATTGGATGGAACACCAGGCGCAACCTACCTGCGGTATTCGTGGCCTACCAAACCTACTCGGACAGGCATGACGGAAATTGGAATCCGCATGCGATACGGATCGTCAATCGCTTTCATGTCTATGGGCCGGAAGGTTCGCACGAATTCTCCGCGGAACTCGAGGGAAGCGAAGTCGACGTCCTGCCGTTGCTGTTGGATGGGCGGTTACTCGTGTTGTCGCGCTTGGGAGAGCATCGATGCATCAATGCCCTCACGAGCGATGGCAAGGTGACATCGCACCTCGCTTGCGACACAGACCTGAATGTCGCATATCTGGATCGTCGTGGTCATCTGCTGGCGGCGCGCACGTTTCTCGATGCTGAGCCGCATAACGAGCTACATTTCTCCGGGGCACAGAGGGAGGTGGAAGGGGCCAGGTTTCTGGCGGGCCTCGCTGATGGAAGAGCGATATACATTGTCCAGAACAGGGAGTCCGCCAGGCACGAGCTTGCAGTAGTCGCGGACGGGAAAGTGCGGAAGACGTATCCAGTCCCCTCGCATCAGTGCGTAGACCGAGACGACTTCCCACAAGGCGTGGTGCTAAAGGCGCTCGCCGCCGATGGATTCCCCGCTCACGGGCTGCTGTTTTCGCCGCCTAAGTCCACTCCCATCAAGGCATTGGTTCTTAGTCTGCATGGCGGCCCACGCTCAGCTTCTAAGAGCCAGTTGATGAATCCATTTCCGCGAGCGCTGCTCGAGAGAGGATATGCCGTCGCCGCCGTCAACTATCGTGGTTCGACAGGATACGGACGTGCGGTGCTCGAGAAACCTTACGGACGTGGGTTCTCAGGAATGCTCGAGGACGCCGACGCGATACGAAGAGCAGCCTTTCGCGAGCTAAACCTGCCGGCGACTACACCGGTCGTGCTCCACGGCGTGAGCTATGGCGGCTTCCTGGCGATCAAAGCTGCCATCGAGCGTACCAAGGATTATCAAGCGTTCATCATCCATTCGGGCGTTTGTCGGGTGGCATCGAGTGTGGGGAATTTATCTGATGTGGACCCCATTCCATTGCCGCTGAGCGTAGTTCCCGAGCCGGATAGTGGAGTTCACACGTTGCGCCTTGCGACCGACATCGATGGCAAGTCCCTCGACGCGGACCTTTGCAACAAGCAGGTTGGCGCAGGTGCCCGGATCGTTGTCATACATGCCACTAGAGATCCGAACGCGTCATTCAAGCTCATCGAGTCATTCGTCAACCTTCAGGACAAGGACAAGGTCATGACTGTCTTTGCGGACGGCGTCTCTCACGACCCGATTCTGGATGCGGCACATCAAGATCAGAAGGTCTTCTCTGAAGTTGTCGCTGGCATCGTGCGGTTTATCGAGGAGCGGACCGCGAAGCATGAATAGCTATTGACCATGAGGCTAGCGTAATCGTCAAAGTCGCAACCTCGGAGCTCAAATGTCACTACGGGTGAATTGTCGCGGCCATCTGTGGTTGAAGGGCTCCATCGCTCTGGCACTCGGCTTGGGTATGGCGTCTGCCGCGCCGGCAGAGCGCGCGTTTGAAGTTCGCGATTCGATTCAAATCGCAGATTTCATAGAAGCACCGGTCTTCTCTCCCGATGATCGGCATTTCGTCACCGTGACCCAGAGGGGTGTGCTTCCTCAAGGTGTCACCGAGGCTACGCTGTGGCTCTTCGAAACCGCTGCCGTGCGTCGCGCCATTGTGGAGGCGTCGCCGATCGAACCCGTGCCTTTGGCCCGCATCAGCGGTGCAATCAATACGGGGCCTGGAACCCTGGGGTCGAAGGGTCTCGTGACGAAGATGGCTTGGACACCAGACGGTCGCAATGTCGTGTTCTTGGGTCGTATCAATCACGACAATCGACAACTCTTCCGCGTCAGCCTTGACGCGCGGAAGGTCATCGGTCTCTCACCAGCTTCACAGGACGTCGTGGATTTCGCGATCGCCGATCATCGCATCGTCTATTTCGCAGCTCCCGATGCTTCGACGCATGATTTGTGGACTTCCGTGGCGCCATCGTTTCCCGATGTTGTGATCGGTACCGGGATGAGCCTAACGGAACTGCTCTATCCCAATGTGCTCAAGAGTGCGCGCAACTTGCCGACCCCATTCGAAGTGTGGTCAATCGAGGGCGCAACAGCTGCACCGGTGAAGAACGAATCGCGGGGCGCTCCGCTGAGTGTGATCGGTAGCTACCACGTCGGTGCGATGACAGTCTCACCCGACGGCGCGCGGCTCATATCCATCGTGCATGCCGACGAAGTACCAGAAAGCTGGGGGCGCTACGAACTCTCCGGCGAGCCCGATACACGGTCCTTCCTCCCGCATGACGCTTCTGAGAATCCGCAACGGGATTTTGGTCGCGCGCTGCAGTATCAGGTCATCGACCTCGACAAGGGCGAGCGGCAGCCGCTACTGGACGCACCGTTGGCAGATTGGCAACGGGGCGGTAAAGATGCGCTCCAGGCGGTGTGGTCGTCGGATGGACGATACGTTGCGGCCTCGGGAACTTACCTGCCGCTGGATTCTCGTACCGGCAGAGGTTCACTAGCCGCGTGCGGTGCCGCCGTAGTTGATGTTCGTAGCGGGGCGTTTCAGTGTCTCGTAGATAACACCAAGGTGAACGCGGCGTCGGTCCAAGGCTTGAACTGGCAGGGTAGCCGTCTTCTCAACGTGACCTTCAGCAACGCAACCTCGCTGCTTTTTGAGCAGCGAAACGGGCGTTGGAATACTACATCGAGCGCTGCCGCGGCAGCGCCCGCCTCGCCGCCATTGGAACTGAGCATCCTGCAGGCGCTGAATGATCCGCCGACGCTGTTCGCGAAGGATTCGATCTCGGGGCTGGAGCGCAAGATCTTCGATCCGAATCCGCAACTGGCGGACATCGCGATGGGAACCGTGACCGAGATCGTCTGGACCGATGCGCACGGCCGAACCATCAATGGCGGTCTAGTCAAACCCGCGGACCTCATTCCCGGAAAGCGCTATCCCCTCGTCATTCAGACGCACAACTTTAGGCCGCGAAAGTTTTTTCGCACAGGCATTTCCGATACTGCCAGTGCGGGTCGAGCGCTGGCGGCCCGCGGCATGCTGGTGTTGCAGGTCGATGAGCCTGGCAACGCTTTCATGTTCACGCCCCATGAGGCCACCGAGAACGGCACGAATGTCTATCTCGCTGCCATCGACAAGCTGACATCCGAGGGGTTTGTCGATCCCAAGAGAGTCGGTATCACTGGCTACAGCCGCACCGCCTTCTACGTCACGAAGGCGATAACCGATGCGCCTGATCGCTTCACCGCCGCGGTGGTGGCGAATGGCGATCCCGGATCGCTACTTGGCTACTACGCCGGCATCACGGGGGCCATCGACGAGGACAAGTGGACGGGTCTGTTCGCCGGCGCGCAACCATACGGCGACGGCCTCAAGGAGTGGCTCGCCAATGCGCCTGGCTTTCGCACCGATCGGATCCAAGCGCCTGTGCTCATTGCAGCCACCGATCCCGGGCACTTGTTGCCACTTTGGGGTTTGTATGCGCCGCTACGGCAGCAAGGAAAGCCGGTCGAGTTGCAATACATCCGAGGCGGTCAGCACAACCTGGTCAAACCCCTGGAGATCCTGGCTCATCAGGAGTTGATCGTCGATTGGTTCGACTTTTGGCTGAATGGGCAAGCGGATCCGACTGATGAGAAGCGCGACCAATATCGACGGTGGGAAGACTTTCGTGAGGCGGTGAAGCGAGCAGATTCAGTGGAACGTTCGATGGACTGAAGCAGAGGAACTCGGAGTGAGTGCAGCCATCAAGATGAAACGCGCAGGAGCGGCGCTCCTAGCGATTGTCATAGTTGCCGTCGCCGCTGTTTCAATCGTATGGGTAGGGGAACGGAGACATCCCGATCCGACAATACGAGAGGTCATCGCGACGCTCGAGCCGAACCTGCAGCACTCTGGTTCGGAACGAGAGTGGATCGGTAGTGAACGACATGAGTCAGACAAACCATCGTCGGCAAGCGTGCTCTCTTTCCAGCAAAGGGCCGCTGAAGCCGATGTCGAGGATCGGAACGAAGAACCCTCGGAGCATTCCTTAGAGCAGCAGGCGAAAGCGCGAACAAAGGAGATGGCACTTCTTCGGTTGATCTATGAGGACGTCGCGAGCGTGGCCGGATTGTCTAGCGCGGAGAAGGAATCGCTCATGGAGCTGATCTTCAATCAGCAAACAGAGCTCTATGACTCGCCTGCTGTGGACCCTATGAGCTCTCTTAGTGAGGCAGAGGCGTATAACGAGATGTTGGCTCGGCACCGTGCCGAGCTCGCTGAGCTGGTGGGGTCATCGAGGGCCGAAGCTGTTGTCGACTACCAGAAGTCGATAGACGCACGCTTCCAAGTGGAGGATCTGCGGCGGCAACTCCAATCGGCAGGCATGCCGATCACTGAGGATCAGAGGCGAGGGCTGATCAAGGCTGCGATCGAGAGGGGAGCATACGTTCCGATGCCAGAGTTCACCGGTGCGAGTTCCGAGGAGGCAATGGCTCAGGAATTGTTAGCGCGCGTTCAGCAACGCGATCAGAGGCTGTTGCAGCTTGCTCGTTCTGTGCTGAGAACCTCGCAAGTGATCTGGTACGAAGAACTCTTGCAGCAGCGACACAACACAATGGAAGAGTCTCTTCGAGCATCGTACGAAGACGCGCGCTGAAGCGGGCGGATATGTTTACTGATCAACGTGGGTTCGAGACCTGTGCTGCGATCGGCTCTCGAGCTCTGCGCGCTGGCGCGTCAAGTCTGCGGTGAGGAATGCGAACGTCACGCGAGCAAGCACGAGCACTGCCGCATCTGCGCGGAGGAGTGCCGCAGCTGCCAGCAAGCTTGCGAAGCAGCGATGCGCGACGTGGGAGGGGGCACCCAGGCACATTGAGGACCGCGTTTCAGCAGGCTTGGGGACACGCCTCGAACTACGAGGCATGTCCCCCCAAAGCTCACACCTTCGCCGTCTTCCACTTCCCGCGCGTGAATAGCCATAGCGTGAAGAGGCCGACGGACGTTTCTGAGATGAACACGCCCCAGAACACGCCCGAGTGCTGCCAGTCGAGATGAATCGCGAGCAGCCATGACAGCGGAATCTGAATGAGCCAGAAAAACACGACGTTGATCCACGTCGGTGTGGTCGTGTCGCCCGCGCCGTTGAATGCCTGCACGGACACCATCCACCAGCCATAGACGAACAGCGAGT
>JBIQKP010000089.1:0-12779 GCA_044506405.1 Lysobacterales bacterium
CGCTCAAGCATAAGCTTGCGATCCTCGCATTCGCGGTCGCCGAGCTCGTCTTTCCTTTCTCGCTGATTTCGATCGGCGAGCAATGGATCAGCTCCTCGCTCGCAGGCATCCTCATCGCCACCGTACCGCTGACCGTGATCCTCATCGCGCCCTTGTTCGGTGTGAAAGAGAAGATCGGGCCGCGTCGGCTGCTGGGCTTGTGCGTCGGCTTGATCGGTGTCGTCGCACTGCTCGGTATCGACACGGTCAGAGGGTACGAGCAGTGGCTCGGCGTCGCGTGTCTCTTCGGCGCCGTCATCGGTTACGCCGTCGGCCCGCTGATCATCGAGCGCTACCTGCGCGAGGTCGATGAGCTCGGCGCATTGTCGGCGAGCCTCGCCTTGGCCTCCATCATCCTGCTGCCCTGGGCGGTATGGACTGCCCCCGATACGCTGCCTGCGACACTCTCGATCACATCGATCGGGATCTTGGGGATCTTCTGCACAGCGCTTGCGCTGCTTCTGTACTTCTATTTGATCAACGAGGCGGGCGCTGCACGCGCCTCTGTCGTCGCGTATGTGTGCCCGGCAGTCGCCGCCTTGCTCGGCGTACTCGTGCTTCGCGAGCATTTCGGGATCGGAAGCGCGGCTGGACTAGTGCTGATCCTATTCGGATCTTGGCTTGCGGCCGGTGGAGTCAAAACACCGCAGGCAGCACACCCGCACGGCGACACCACCGCAACTCAGGTCTCCGAAGGCCGCACGTAAACGTCCGGATCGTAACGCTCCATGAATGTCTGCGGTCTCGCGAGCGCCTTGAAACCAAACGCCGCGTAGAGGCCGTGGGCATCGTTCGTCGCGAGCGTGAAGCGACGCAAACCCTGAAGCTCGGGATGATTCACGACGGCGGCCATGAGCCGCTTACCGTGACCGCGGCCGCGATACTCGGGGAGCACGAACACATCGACGATGCATCTACCGGCGGCTCAGGCGACGATAGAGAAATGAATCTCCCGGCGAAGCTCGCTACGAGCAAGCGGATGGCAGGTAGACAGGCCGTCCGTCACTGCCAATTGTGTCGCGACTTGAACTCGCGTACTTGCCGCTCGGCTTCCTCACGATCCCAGCCGTAGCACTCCTGAAGCCTTGAAGCCAGGATCTCCGTACGCCCCTCGAGCTCATCGATCTCCTCGTCCGTGAGTCGACGCCATTGCTGCTTGATGCGGCTTTTGATGTTCCTGAAATGGATCTGTGTGTTCGCGCTCACCTGCGACCGCCTCCCGAAAACGAAGTGACTGCCTTCTGGATAGGCCTGAGGCAGTGTTTACCGGATCATCCTCAGCATGCCATAGGCGGTATCACGTAATGCATAGGTGCGAGGTACGTTCCTATGACGGCAGGATCTCACTTGAGGTACTTAGACTGAGTATCAGGGGAGTGAGTATCAGGCGGAGGCGCGGCGATCGCCTTCGGCAATCGTTCGCAGTCGAGGCTCCACCTGGATCAACGCCTGGCGAAGCTGCGTCAACAGCGCTTCGAGTTGCTCCGCCGTGCTTTCGGCCCGTGCGAGCAACTCCATCTCCTCCGAGATGGACGCAACGACTTGTACGCCGAGGGAGCGGCTGCTCGCCTTGAGGCTATGAGCGCTTCGAGCAAGCACGATACGATCGTTTTCTCTGAGCGCCGCCGTCGCAAGATCCAGTTGGTGCGTCGAATCCTCGAGATAACTCGCGATGACAGCGCTCGCATCACCGTCGAAGAGCTCGATGAGCTGCCCGAGCGCCACATCGTCGAGGAGTTGCTCCTCCGACGCGCCGTTGCGTGCCGGCACCGAAACTGCCTTCCCGGCTTCGCGAACGGCGAGCCAGCGCATGAGCGCGGCCGTTAGGCTATCGCGCTTCACCGGCTTCGAGATGTAGTCGTCCATGCCCGCCTGCAAGCAACGTTCGCGATCGCCCTGCATCGCATTCGCGGTCATCGCGATGATCGGCAAGCGCTCCCGGCCCGCGTTGGCCTCCCACTCACGGATTGCACGCGCGGATTGATAGCCGTCCATGATCGGCATCTGACAATCCATGAGCACGAGATCGAACGCCTCGGCCTGGACCCGCTCGAACGCCTCGCGACCGTTCACCGCAACGTGTGCATTGATGCCTACAGCCGCGAGCATGCGCGAAGCCACTTGCTGATTGACCACGTTGTCTTCGACGAGCAAGACGCGCGCATCGAACCGCACGCCGGTGGCCGCTCCCTGGGACGTTTCTGCGGCTGCAGCAGTCGCATTCCATCCTGCTGACACGCCGGTCACCATCGCGAGCGCGCTGAAGAGCTGGGACTGACGTACCGGCTTGTTCAACCAGGCCGCGATGTCGAGCTCCTCAGCGCCTGTTTGCCGATCGCCGACCGAGCTCAACACCAGGCATTTCGCATCGGCGACATCCGGATCCGAGCGTAGTGCGCGCATGAAGGCGAGCCCGTCCATTCCCGGCATCTGGTAATCCAAGACGATGACATCGAACGGCTCACCGTCCGCACTCGCCTTGCGTGCAAGCGCAAGTGCCTGCGCCCCCGAGATCGCGCTCTCATGGCGGACACGCAGCGTCTGCAAGTAGTGTTCGAGCACGCGCCGATTCGTCGCGTTGTCATCGACGATGAGCAATCTGAACGCGCTCAGGTCGGCGTGCTTCATCACGTTCGTCGAAGCTCCGATCTCCATCGGCAGCGTGACGACGAATGTGGAGCCGCGCCCCGGCTCGCTCGTCACGACGATGTCACCGCGCATTGCATCGACGAGACGTTTCGTGATCGCAAGACCAAGCCCAGTGCCGCCGAACCTCCGCGTCGTCGAGCTATCGGCTTGCGTGAACGACTGAAACAGACGTGATACGGCCTCAGGCGTCATGCCAATGCCGGTATCCTGAATGGAGATCTCGATGTGCGCGTGCGACGCGTCGATGCGGCTCGCGCGAACGGCGAGCGCGACTTCGCCGCGCTCTGTGAACTTGATCGCGTTGCCCATGAGATTTGCCAGCACTTGCCGCAAGCGCACAGGATCGCCGCGCACGAGATGGGGCACCGTCGACTCGACGAGACACGTCACCTCGACGCCTTTGGTATGGGCTTGCCGCGCGAACAGAGTGCAAACTTCTTCGGCAAGCGGCTGCAGCTCGAGGTCGATGTGCTCGAGCGTGAGCTTACCGGCATCGATCTTCGAGAAGTCGAGCACGTCGTTGATGATGCCGAGCAGCGCTTCGGCCGAATTACGCGCCGTCTCGAGCATGCTGCGACGCTGCGAATCGAGGCCTTCGGCTTCCATAAGATCGAGCATTCCGATGACGCCGTTCATCGGCGTGCGAATCTCGTGGCTCATGTTCGCGAGGAAATCCGCCTTCGCTTGCGCGGCCGCTTGCGCATCTTTGAGCGCCCGAGCGAGCTCCGCCGTTCGCTGCTCCACTTTGCTCTCGAGCTCGGCCTGATACGCTCTCAGCTCGGCACCCTGCGCGTCGGTTTGCGCGAGCATCTCGTTGAAGGCCGTAACGAGTTGGCCGACTTCATCGTGCGTCGTCCTTTGGACGCGCAAGGTGTAATCCTTCGTGCTTGACACGGTCTCCGCCGCTTTGGCAAGCGCCAGAATCGGATCGGAGATCACGCGCTGCAGCCGCGAAGCTGCGAGCAACGCGACCAGCAGCGCTGCGGCGCCCCCAAACGCGAGCACTGCAAGTGCGTGCAACAGGAGCGCTTTGAGCTCGCTGCTCGCGGCCCAGATATGGATTACGCCAATCCGCTCGTCGAGGACGATATCGGAAGCTGCATGGATCACGTCGTCTCGAGCGCGCATCCGTTCGATCGACTCGCTGCCGAAGACATGCTCGATGAAAGGCGTGCCGTCTGCACGCGCGATCTGCGCACCTAGGATCGCCTGATCGCCCGCCAACGCGAGCAACGTGCTCTTCGCCGCTTCTTCGTCTTCGAACGCAAGCGCAGCGGAGCTGCTCAAGGCCATGATCTTCGCCTGCGTCTGCACGCGATGACGTAGTGCATCGGCGCTCGCATCGTATGCGTACGAGATGAGCACCGTTCCGGAGATGAACAACACCACACTCGCGACGATCGCCGCGAGCCACAGGAGCTTGCCTCTGATCGGCAAGCGGCTTAGCCACCGCTTCATGGGCTCGCCCCCTGCTCGATGTGCGTCGCGAGCTTGAGAAGATTCGAGCTCACCTGCAAGCGGGCGCGCTTGGCGTTCTCCACATTGATCGTGAACCGCAGGCGATTGTTCTCCATATGCAGCCGGATGATCCCGCCTGCGCGTGTGAAATCGCTGGCATCGCCGATGGTCAAGGTCGATGCGCCGAAGGCGAGTTTCGAGTCGAAGTCATCGGAGGAATCCACGTACAGCACGTCACAGAGCGCAGATTCATTGCCCTTGTGTTTAGCGATCGATCGAGTGGCGATGCCGCGCGTACCGACGGTCTTGTCCGCTGTTGCGACCGCCAACGCATCGAGCACATCCTCCGCTCCAGTGAAGCAGATCACGAGGGGATCCCTCGGATTTGGCCATTCGACGAACTTCAGGAAATTGAAGATGTAGGCCGCCTTCAACTGCGCTTCGCGCGAGGTCTCCGCGCCAGCCGCCATGCCAGTGTGTCCGAACAACGCCGCGAAACTGACGAACGCGCTCGCTAGTACTGAGAATCTCACGATGTTCAGAAGTCAGGCCGCCAATGGATGCGCGCGAGGACCGTACGCCCGAGCGACACGCCGGGTATGCCGCCCAGCTCGTCGATGAACTGCGTACGCTCTTCGTCGAGGACATTCTCGATTGCGACGGATAGCTGCAGCGAATCCGTCGCTTGCCAACCGACGCGAACGTCGATCGATTCATGGCCGGGCAGACCGAAACCTGCGAGCTCGGACACAGAACGCCACGTCAGATCCAACTCGAGCTCATCGGAAAGGTCGACCCGCGTGCGGATCGAGAACATGCGCTTGGGATCGATCGAGCCTGGGAACATAAGACCGAGCGCACCGCTGTCCGTCCACGTGCCCTGTCCTTCGATGTTCAACCATTCGTTGGCCCGCCACTGCGCAACGAGCTCGACGCCGTCCACGTGCGACTCGCCCATGTTCGCGTACACGGAAGGCAGCACCAACATCGGCATGGGGTTGAACTCGAAGACGGGCGGCAGCGGATTTCCGCCGATCAGATCTTGGTATTCATTCCTATACGCTGCAACATCGAACGAGAGTGCCCGAGCGGGCCGCCAGCGCCAGCCGATCTCGTAAGCGTACAGCTCTTCGGCTTGCAATCCTTCGTAACCATACATGCGGATGAGCACGGGACCGTCCGGGGTTTCCACGCCCACGCTCATCACAGAATGCAGCTCGATTCGCGACGGCGTGCGAACGGCTCTCGAAGCTGCCGCCCATAGCGTATGGGTATCCGACACGTGCCACAGCGCGCGCGCCGTCGGTTGAAACGCGGATCCGGTGAACTCGAGGTCCTCGAGTTTTGCGCCGAGAATGACGCGCACTCGATCCGCGAAAAAGTGAATCTCATCCTGCGCGTATATGCTCCACTGTTGTTGTGCGACTTTCCTGTCGGTGAGCTGCAAGCTGGGCGTGACCTCGTTCAGTTCGTCGGTCAGGTATCGAAAACCCGTCCCCACGGTGACGAGATGTCGGCCGATGCGTTCGGCGCTGAATTGCATGTCGAAGCCGAACGCGCTTTCGTCCCAGCGGCCCGGCGAGCTGCGCTCGCTCCAGGCATAGTAGGTTGCGAGCTCCAGATCTCCTGCGGACGCGAACGCTCTCTGCCATGTCGCTGAAACATCGCCAGAGCGAACCGACGTTGCAAGCGACAGTGCGGGCGGGGGTGGCACGCTGCCCAGATCACTTTCTTGAACGTTGCCTTGAACCGTGAGCGCGCCGTCGGCGAACGGACGATCGAGGCGAATCCCGACATGGGTATGGTCCAATTGTTCTCTGCCCGATTCGAACGAATCGCGCTCGCTATGATCGAGATAGATCGTGTACTCGCCGATCGCCTCACCCGTGCCGCCATAGCTCAACGTTGCAGCATACGGCTCGAACGATCCGGCGCCGGCCTCGAGCTCGAGCCCTCGTGCATCCTCCGCCTTGCGCGTAATGACATTGATGACGCCGTTGACTGCGTTGATTCCCCAGAGCGTCCCGCCCGGGCCGCGGACGATTTCGACACGTTCGATCGCCCCGATGACGGGAGTCTGTTCTTCCCAGATCACACCGGAGAACTGCGGTGTGTAGATGCTGCGCCCGTCGATCATAACGAGCAGCTTCGACGCGAACCGGCTGTTGAAGCCGCGCGCGGTCACCGCCCAACTGCGCGAGTTGATACGCGCAACCTGCATACCGGGCACGACCCGCAGAAGCTCAGGCAGTGAGGTGGCACCGCTTCGACGGATGTCCTCTCTCGTGATCACGTACACGGCTGCTGCCGCATCCGAGCTCGCCTGGGCTCGCTTCGTCGCGGATGTAACCGTCACATCCATGTTCATGAGCGTTTCGAGATCGAGCGCTGCGAAATCTTCCTCTTGGGCCTGACCGGTCGCGGCGAGCATCAAGGAAGGGATCAGAACGAGCGGGGCAAATCGATGCAATTTCATAAGTCAGCTCGACACAACTCCAAGCAGAGGACCAGGATGTCCTGAGCGCGAGAACGTTTCCCGCGATCCCCTCTCGAGTTGCGGCAACTCCTCAGCATCTACGCAGCGACCGCTGCTTCGTGCTGCACAGGAAGCAAACACACGCTGTGTGCAAGCAAGGGACCCAGACTCGAAGCTCGAGCTTCACGCTCGAGCTGCACCCACGACACGCTGAGGCGATCTGGCGATCCGCATTGAGCAATAGCAGTAGAGGGAGCGGTATCAGATAACCCACTAACGCGAGATCCTCTGGATGAGGCGGATGCGCAAGCTGTGACGGTTATCACCGGGAAGAGGCGTAGCGGTTCACGTTTTCGCGAGCACCGACGGCGCCTGTAGGTCGGAATTCATTCCGACCATGCACGCAAGTTGCGTGAGAGGTGTCGGAATAAATTCCGACCTACAGGATGGTCGACCTACGACGCCGCGCGCTCGACGCGCGCCGCGTAGCACCCCGGCTTCGCAAAGTGCAGATGGACATAACTCACACTTGGCTGCGCGAGCATCGCTTCGATTGCAGATTCAAGCCGCGTACCCTCGGCAAGATCCGCCGCCGCCAGCATGTGCTCCGCATCGAAACCGCGAAGTGAAATCGTCCGCGAGCGCAGAACCTCCGGCACTTCGCCAATTCGACAGTGCGCTTGCGAGACGCCTTGTCTCACATAGATTGCATGCGACGCGCGAAATGGCGTCTGCGCGGGTTGATGCTCATAGTTCAGGAGCAGCACAGCCTCCCCGATCTCTGCATCCGCAAGACTCACTCGACACGGAAAGCCGGGCTTGCTGTCGACGACTCTGCGCACCACGCCGCGCGCTCTGAGCGCCTCGTCAGCGAGAACGAACAATGGCGAGAAAAGCGCGCTCGGCAACGCAAGAATGCGAAAAGACATGGCGGCTCCGTTCATGACATCGGCGAAGCGCATGCTCTCCGAAGGCCGACCCGCGCACTATCCGTCGCTTGCTTTCGAATTCGGCGAGACTGGCATGTCCCGAGCTAAAAGGATCTTCGCGGCGAACGCGGCGTGAATCGGTCAGCCCGCACTACTTGCATCGCTCGGCACCGATCCTGCGCGCATCTAGGCTCAACTCTCGCGCGAGCGCCTAACTCTGACCGTCAACGGTCAACCGTCAACCGTCAACCAACCTTGCGAGGTCCCTACTCATGCGCACGGCATTGTCGCGACCTTGGTAGTAGCCTTCGAGGACGCCGGTCTCCTCATAGCCCATCGACGCATAAAAGCGTCGAGCGGCGGCGTTTCCCTCTCGGACTTCCAGCTTGACGAGAAAGGTACCCGCGGTCACCGCGCTCGCTTCGAGCCATTGGAGGAGCTGACGCCCGATGCCGCTGCGTTGACGGCTCGGCATGACGCCAAGCAAGTTGAGATGCGCGCTCGTGTCCATGAACTGCATGATCGCGAAACCGACGAGGCGCGACTGATCGCGCGCCACGAGCACCGTACTTTCCCGATCGCGCATATGCCAAAGCACTCGCTCAGGCACCCAGATCGGCGTGAGCCCCGCTTCGATCAGCCAACGTGACATATTGGAGATCGTTTCCGCGTCGGCGCGACGCGCGAGCTCGCAGGTACATACGGCGGTCATGCGAGTAGACTAGAACCTCTCTCTCAGGTGATGCAATGCCTCCACCACAAGCTCCATGGATCAAGGAATTGGATGTCGCCAGTGCCGCGCTGCGAGAGGTGCTGAGCGCCATTGTTCGTTCCGAGCAGCAGTACGGTCCGGCCTTAGCGCCGCTGACCTTGCTCCACCAGATCAGCAATGACCCTCAGTGGGCATGGTTGCAGCCGCTGTATCGATTGGTCGCGGACATCGACCATGCAAGCAGCGATGCGGAGCTTCCGGCGACTGAAATCGCCGCGATCGGGGCGCATGCGCGTGCACTGCTCTCCGGCGTCGGCGCGCCGCTCGAACAAGCCTTCCTGTTGCGCTACCGCCAACTCTTGCAGGCGGAACCGGCGGTCACGATGGCGCACAGCGCTGCGCTTCGTGCCTTGCGCGATCTGCCTCCGGAACCGGAGTCAGAATCGGAACGCTTGCATGCGCATCATCAGTGGAACATGCGACGGAAGCATTCGCGCGGGGAGCTGTAGGTCGGCATTTATTCCGACCAAGTAAAGTGTCGGAATAAATTCCGACCTACAATCTAACCTCCTTCACGCCGCCGACGACACCCCGAGGTGACAAGAGGATCTGCCAAAGCTGCGTCCGGCGTGAGCGGAACGCAGCCGCGGAAGACAATAGCCAGAACGCCCACATCCTTCGGAAGCGCTCGCTGTACTTCGACGCAAGCGCCGGCCAGCTCGCGCGGAATCGCTCATACCACGCCATCAACGTGCGATCGTAGTCGGGACCGAACGAATGCCAATCCTCGACGACGAAGCGTTGCTCGATCGCTTCGGCGATCTGTTTGATCGACGGCAGCAGCGAATTCGGGAAGATGTAGCGCTCGATCCACGGATCGTTCGCGCGTTCCGATGTGTTGCTGCCGATCGTGTGCAGCAAGAACAAGCCGTCATCGGCGAGTAGACGCCGGGCGTGCTTGAAATAGGTGCGATAGTTACGCAGTCCAACGTGCTCGAACATGCCGATCGAATAGATGCGATCGAACTTGCCGTCGAGCGCGCGATAATCCTGCAGCAAGATCGTGACGGGTAAGTTACGGCACCGCTCCGCGGCGGTGGCCGCTTGATTCTTCGAGACCGTCACGCCCGTCACGGTCACGCCATAGCGCTCCGCAGCGAACTGCGCGGCCCCGCCCCACCCACAGCCGATGTCGAGCACGCGCATACCCGGCTTTAGCCCAAGCTTGCGGCACACGAGGTCGAGCTTCGCTTCCTGCGCGCTCGCGAGATCGGTCGCGTGCCGCCAGTACGCGCAGCTGTAGATCATGCGCGAATCCAGCATGCGTTCGTACAGATCATCGCCGATGTCGTAGTGCTGCTCACCGACCTTGAACGCACGTCGCGGCGATTGCGGATTCACGATCCGCGTTTGCGTTGCCATCAGGAGCTTGTGGATGGAGCGGATCTTGCGCTCGGCAGCAACGCGAAACACCCGGAACAGCATTTCGTCGAGCTGATCGCAGTCCCACTGGCCGTCCATGTACGACTCACCGACGCCGAGCGACCCCTTCCACAACACGCGGCGGAAGAAAGCGGAATCGTGCACGCGGATATCCCAGGGATTCGGACCATCGATCTTGATCCCTGTCCCCGCCAGCAACGACTCGAATGCTTCACGAGCACTTGGCATGCTGAACTCGTCCCATCGTCGTCTCATCGGCAGACGTCGTACTAGATAGTACCCGTTGTAGGCGCGAGGGAAAGTCCCGATTCGGCCTCTCCGAGCTGACCGGCGCGGTGAGAGCGGCCAATTACGTGCGAAGCTCTGCGGCGGTCGACCGCGCGACGCGCGTCGGGGACAATCGACGGGTGAATACAGTCCGCGGCTTCATCCTCCAGGCGAGCTATCGCGTCGTCCCGACTCCGGGCGGCGAGCGCGTCCCTGTCACACATATATATGGCCGCCTGGAGGACGGGCGCACCTTCCTCGTCCGCGACGACCGTCAACGGCCCTTCTTCTATATCCGCTCGAGCGACGCCGCCCGGACAGAGGCCCTGCGCCTTCGTGCGCCGGAGCCCACGGATCGGGTCACATTCGCTGGCAAGCCCGTTTCACGCATCACGCTCGAGACGCCGCAAGACGTCCCCGCGCTTCGCGACCGGCTCCACGAGCACGGCATCGACACCTTCGAAGGCGATGTGCGCTTTGCGCTCCGTTACTTGATCGAGCGCGGCATCAAGGGCGGGTGCGAGATCGAAGGCGGCGCGAAGCGCGGTGCGCGCATCGATCTCATTTTCGACAACCCCGTGTTGCGACCGGCAGAGGTCAAACTCGAGCCTCGCACGCTCGCGTTCGATATCGAAACCGATCCCAAAGGCGAACGCTTGCTCGCGATCTCGATGTACGCACCGGGCGTCGACGAAGTGCTCATCGTCGATGGCAGCGGTCGCGCAATGCCCGAGCATGCGATCGCGTGCGCCACCGAATCCGCCGCGCTCGATGGCTTCTGCGAGCGCATTCGTTCATACGATCCAGACGTGCTCACTGGATGGAACACGATCGACTTCGATCTCACGGTATTGCAACGCATCGCGATGCGGCTCAATCATCCGCTTCAGCTTGGGCGCGACGTCGGTGCGCTGCGCCTGCGCAAGGCGGAAGGCTACTTCGGCAGCGGGCAAGCGAGCGCCCCCGGGCGACTCGCACTCGATGGCATCGATTTGCTCCGCGGCGCATTCGTGCGCATGGATGACTATTCGCTCGATGCCGTCGCGCGCGCAGTCTTGGGCGAAGGCAAAGCCGTCGCCGGTGACGTGCGTGACCGAATCGCGGAGATCATGCACAACTATCGCCATGACCTCGCCGCGTTTGCGCTCTACGCGCGCACCGATGCGCGCCTTGCGTATCAGATCGTCGAACGCTTGAACTTGATTCCGCTTGCGTTCGCGCGCAGCGAGCTGACGGGCATGACGCCCGATCGCGTCGCGGCGAGCATCGCTTCGTTCGACTTCCTGTACTTGAGCGAGCTCGAGCGCAAGCGCATCGTCGCGCCCACTGTTCGAGGAGACGACTCGCGCGTCTACGCCGCCCAGCAAGGCGGTCATGTGCTCGAGCCAATCGCGGGCTTGCATCCGAATGTCTGGGTCTTCGACTTCAAGAGCCTGTATCCCAGCATCATCCGCACGTTCAACATCGATCCATTGTCGTTCGTCGAAACACCTGCCGCCGAAGACGATCTGATTCAGACCCCAGGCGGCGCCTTCCGTCGCGGCCGCGCGATTCTGCCGCGTCTGCTGGACGAGCTGTTCCCGCGTCGCGAAGCTGCGAAGAAAGCAGGCGACGACGTCGCCGCGAACGCGATCAAGATCCTCATGAACTCCTTCTATGGCGTGCTCGGCACGCCGGCCTGCCGCTTCTACAACCCCGCACTCGCAAACTCGATCACAGGCACGGGACGTGAGCTGCTGCTCTGGTCCAAGCAATGGTTCGAGGATGCAGGGTTCAATGTCCTCTACGGCGATACGGACAGTTTGTTCGTGCTCTCCGGCATCGAGCATGCAGAGACGGCGCTGGCAAAAGGACGCGACCTTGCCGTGCAACTCAGCCGCGAGCTCTCCGAGTACATCGCAGAGCGGTGGCGTGTCACGAGTCAGCTCGAGCTCAAGTTCGAGAAGCTCTACGCGAAGCTGTTCCTGCCGCGAGCGAGGCACAGCACTCGCGGGGCGAGCAAACGCTATGCGGGCCTCGTTCATGGTCAAGACGCCGTCCAGTTCGTCGGCATGGAAGTCGTGCGCCGAGATTGGACGGCGCTTGCGAAGCAAGTCCAGCGGGAGCTGTATCTGCGCCTGTTCACGGATCGCCCGGTGGACGTCTATCTCGCCGACATCGTCGAGCAGGTCCGAAGCGGCAAGCTCGACGATGCGCTCGTGTATCGCAAGAACTTGCGCAAAGGCGCGGAGGACTACACCGCGACCACACCACCTCACGTGGCAGCGGCGCGCAAATCGACGCAAGCCACCGGCAACCTGATTGCCTACGTTATGACCACTGCCGGTCCCGAACCGATCGATAACGTGCAACACCCCATCGACCGGGAGCACTACGTCGCGAAGCAGATCCAACCCGTCGCCGAACCCGTGCTCGCCACCCTCGACCTCGATTTCGAGCGCGTGATCGGAGACCGTAGGCAACTCGACCTCTTGAGCTAGCGATAAGGAATGCGCCGTAACGGCGCATGACGCTCGCCCCACGCACTACACTCGAGCACGGCGCACGCGTCCCGCGTGTCCACAGCCCAATCTGCACCGCGAATTAGCTTGGCGGACGGTCGCTTGCACCGATCGTCGCCCATTGCACCTTCCTGGCACGCTTTTCGCTGACATCGCAGGATGCGATACGAGGTGTGAATGGGCCAATCGATTCTGGATGAAATGCATGACGAGAAGGGCGACGTGCGAGAGCACTATCGCACCCTCGCTGCCTGGCTCGCGAACACACCGAAGGACCGGCTTGCGCTCAAGCGCGCCGAAGCGGA
>JBIQKP010000194.1:0-1966 GCA_044506405.1 Lysobacterales bacterium
GCCGCGCTGATCGAGCCGAGATCGAGCACGCGCAAGAACAGTTGAAAGTCGGCGATGCGGTCCATGGATTCTCAACGAAACGTGAAAACTGATTCGCTCGGACGAGGGTTTTACCACACGCATTGCGGCGATAGCGTGCGCTCACTGTTTACACGACCTGAGGAAGTCAGCATGCAATATCGCGTACTAGGTTCATCTGGGTTCAAGGTGCCGGCTCTAGGGTACGGTGCTGGAACGTTTGGCGGTAAGGGCCCGCTGTTCAGTGCTTGGGGCAAGACCGATGTGGAAGAGGCGAAACGACTCATCGATCTGTGTCTCGACGCGGGTGCGAATCTCTTCGATACCGCCGATGTCTACTCGGACGGTGCCTCGGAGACGATTCTTGGCGCGGCGTTGAAGGGCCGTCGCGACAAGGCGATTGTCTCGACGAAGATCGGGCTTCGCATCGGAAGCGACATCAATGACATCGGCTCCTCGCGCTTTCATGTGGTCCGCGGAGTCGAACGAGCGCTGCAGCGGCTGCAGACCGATTACATCGACATCCTGCAGCTCCATCAGTTCGATGCGCTGACGCCGGTCGAGAGCGTCATGGCGACGCTCGATGATCTCGTCAAATCGGGAAAGGTGCGCTACGTCGGCGTGTCGAACTACTCGGGATGGGAGCTGATGAAGTCGCTCGCCGTCTCGGATCGACATGGCTACACGCGCATCGTCGCTCACCAAGCGTACTACTCGCTGATCGGGCGCGACTACGAATGGGAGTTGCTGCCGCTCGCGCTCGATCAGAACGTCGGTGCGATCGTGTGGAGTCCGCTCGGCTGGGGACGTCTGACGGGCAGCGTGCGACGCGGGCAGTCCCTGCCTTCTCAAAGTCGTCTCCACGAAACAGCACACATCGGTCCACCCGTGGACGATGAGCGGCTTTATCGAGTCGTCGATGTGCTCGATGCCATTTCGAACGAAACGGGCAAGAGCATTCCGCAGATCGCGATCAACTGGTTGCTGCAGCGTCCCAGTGTCGCGACCGTGTTGATCGGCGCGCGCAACGAGGCGCAGCTCAAGGACAACCTCGGTGCAGTCGGTTGGAATCTGACGGGCGAGCAGATGAAGCGGCTCGATCTCGCGAGCAGCGTGATACCGCCGTATCCCTACTATCCGTATTGGAACGGACAATTCGCGGAGAGGAATGCGCCGAGAGTACCGGTATATCTCGGCGTAGAGAGGGGTTAACGGAAGAAGGCCTACGGCGTGCAGACTGCACGCCGGCGGCACGTAAGCCTGACAGCAGGTGAGGAAAGACGTTCGTGCGGTTGTTGTCGCTTTGCGCCCTGACGTAAGCTCCTGTCCTGCTTCAGTCAGTCAGATCCTCGCACATGAAGTTTGCAATTCTCGGCGCAGGCGCGCTCGGTACGATTTTGGGCGCGCACCTCGTGCGCGCAGGTCATGAGGTCGTGCTGCTTGCGCGCGGACAGCGCGCGAAGGTCATCGAGCGCGATGGGTTGATCGTGCATGGCTTGAATGAGATCAAGGTGCGCTGTCCCGTCATCACGAATCCGGCGGATCTGCGCGAAGCCGATTGCTTCGCGCTTGGAACGAAGGCGATCGATACGCTGCCGAGTATTTGGCCGTACGCGCACGTCAAGGTCGGCACGGTCTTCTCGATGCAGAACGGCGTCGTGAAAGACGAGTTGCTTGCCGAAGTGTTTCCGCAGAGCGCGGTGCTCGGTGCGATGGCGGATTTCAGCGGCGAGCTACTCGCTTCGGGCGAGGTGCTGTTCACGCGCAATGTGGGACTCCACCTCGGAGAGCTCTCGGGCGAGATGACGGCTCGTGTGACGAATCTCGCGAGCACGATCGACGCCGCTGGCGTGAGTTGCACAGCGTATCCGGATATCAAGACGCGTGAGTGGTCGAAGTTCGTGGCGTGGGCGGGGATGGTGCCGCTCGCCGCGCTCACTCGCTTGAA
>JBIQKP010000090.1:0-12671 GCA_044506405.1 Lysobacterales bacterium
CATCAGTATCGATCCGGGACCCTCCCACGATCCTTCTGCGAGTAGGTGTACGCATCGTCGGGATACTGCAGCATGGTCTTATCCCACGCCGCATATGCGCCCTTCAGATGCTGAAACACTTCGGGATGTCGCTGCGCGAGATTCGCACGCTCGCGCGGATCGGCTACTACATCGAAGAGAAATTCATTCGCGCCGATCTTCAAGTACTTCCAGCTTTCCTTGCGCACGGCCGCCTGCTCGTTCGCCTTGAAGCGCCAATAGATCGTGCGAGGAAGTGCCTCCGCTTTGCCCATGAGGACGGGCAGGAGGTTTTCGCCGTCGGACGGATACTGCGCATCCGCACGACCACCCGCAGCGGCGAGTAGTGTCGGTAGCCAGTCCATCGTCACGACGACTTGATCGCTCACCGCGCCCGCCTCGATGCGCCCCGGCCAGCGGATGAGTGTCGGTACGCGAATCCCACCCTCGAGGAGCTCTGCTTTCATCCCGGTGAACGGCCACATGTCGGAGAACCGCTCGCCGCCGTTGTCGCTCGTGAACACGACGATCGTATCGCGCTCCAAGTGCAGGCGTGAGAGCGCGCCCAGTATGCGCCCGACCCCTTCATCCAGGCTGCCGACCATCGCAGCGTACGTTTCAAGACTGCCTCCGTCCGTATGGAAAATCGTTCGCAGCGATTTCGCCACGTCTTCATCCTTGGGGCCCTCCCAAGGCCAATGAGGTGCGGTGTAGTGCAGGCTCAGGAAGAACGGTTGCTCTCGAACAGCGTTACGCTCGATTTCTCTGACTGCTTCGGTCGTCAACAGATCGGTTAAGTAGCCGTTGCGCTCGACGCGCGTGCCGTTTTCGTACAGTTCGGATCGCCCCGTCGGCGGAACGGTGAACTCGTGCGTGAAATAGTCGGCAGCGCCGCCGTGGATGCCGAAGAAGTGATCGTAACCGTGACGTAACGGACTCGCTTCAGGTGCAGTGCCAAGATGCCATTTTCCAATCAATGCCGTTCGGTAGCCGCGGGAGCGCAGTAACGATGGCAACGTCGGATGTTCGAGCGGCAAGCCGAGCGCTCCAGCACTCCTTGGAAGGGGCTCGTGCAACCCAACCGGAAGGCGATACTGATACCGCCCCGTCGCCAAGGCGCAGCGAGTCGGTGAACAGATTGAAGAGTTCGCGTAGCCGTGCGTGAGCTTCAACCCCTGCCCCGCCAGTGCGTCTACGTGCGGCGTTTGATACTCGCGCCGCCCGTAACAACTCAAGTCCGCATAGCCAAGATCATCTGCCAGAATGAACAGGATGTTGGGCGGCCGGGCACTGCCGACCGCCCTCGTCAACGTAGGCATTGCAGCGACCAGCGCGCCTGCGGCCGCCGACCCTAACAGCCGGCGCCGCGACACCATCGTCTCGTCTCGCATCAGAAGCTCACGCGGCCTGTAATGCCGAACAGAGCCGTCCCATCGCTCGGCGCGCATTGATTCGTAGCGGTCTGCAGCGCCGCGCGATTTGCGGGCGTGACCGTCGGGTCGTCGAACGGACCGATATCGACGCAAGTCTTCTCCGATGTGAGGTTCTCGCCGAAGAGGCTGATCTGGTAGCGCCGATCGCTGCCAAACGCATAAGCAATGCGCGCGTTCACGTATGTTTGCTCCTCGTTCGTCGAAGAGGCATCGAGCCCGTAGTTCAACGAATCGACTTGCTCGCCAATGTAACGGACATCGCCTTGCAGGGTAAGCGCGCCCTCACCGATGATGATTTCCTTCGAGAGCAACGCATTGAGCGTGAGCTCCGGGGAGTTCGGCAGCTCATGGCCTTCATCGATCGTGCCCGCAAGCTCCCCCGAGTCGGTGATCTCCGTATGCAGAAAGCCCATGCCGCCTTGTACGAGCCAGCCATCCGCAGGCAGCCAATTGAGCTCCACTTCGAATCCGACGATCTCAGCAGTAGGAATGTTGTAGAAGCCCGGCACACTATTGATCGTCGCGAAGGTCTGCAGATCCGACCACTCGTAGTAGAACGCGGCTGCGTTCAGGCGGAGCGTCGATCCCAGCAGTTCCGACTTCACGCCGAGCTCGAATGCATCGAGCGTCTCAGGTGCGACGGGTGTTTCGACGTTGCCGCTAAAGGCCGCCAGCGCGCGAGTATCGAAGCCACCCGATTTGAAGCCGCGCGAGTAGTTGCCGTACAGCATCGCATCGTCACTGAAGCGCCAAGCGAGCCCAAGCTTGCCGCCCACTTCCTGAGTCGATTGTTTTGGGTGCAGCAGCGGCAGCCTACACGGCGGCGGCCCACCGAACGGGCGCCCGGTCTCGGGATCGACACCGGGCGGTCCCGGCGGACACGTCTGCGGCGCGTTCTCCGTCAAACTTTCCACTAACTCTCGCGACATGAAGGTGTTGGAGGGAATGGTCGTAAACGGAGTCACCGCGACACCGAACAACGAATCCGCGTCCTTTTGATTGTCCGTATAGCGCAACCCCGCCGTCAGCGTGAGCGAGGGTCTCAAGTCGTACTCGATTTGCCCGTACACCGAAACATCCTCGTCGGTCTGATCGAGCAGATTGAACGCCGTCGTACCTGCATTGTTCACGAAGCGGCGCACGTTCGTTGCCTGCTCCAAGTCTTCCGTGAAGAAGTAGAGACCGCCGATCGCGCGGAGCGGCCCCTCACCCGAAGACATCAAGCGCAGCTCCTGCGTGAACTGCGAATAGCGCGAATCCTGAAAGGGCGTGAACTGAAACGTGTTGGTGGCTGAGGCGTCATCCGCGAACTGCACTTCGGTGACGTCGTAGGATGAGATGGAAACGAATGTCGCGGCTGAGAAGTCGTGTTCCAGGCGAATGAACCCGCCATGGATATCGACATCCGAGCGCGTGGAAGAGACGTTGTAGAGATCGTGCCAATTGTCCGTCGATGGGTTGAACGGTGCCGTTCCAAAACCGCCTCGATCAAAACAATTGTTGCGGCTCTCGAAGTCGCCGACGAGCGCGATCTCAGAGCACAGTGTGCCGTCCGCATTCAACAGTCCGCTGCCCTTGTTGCCGAGGCTCTCACCGCGATTGAGGCCGATGTGATAGTTGAGCAGGACTCGTGTGGCATCGGAGGGCGTCCAAGCAAGCTGCGCGCGCGCTGAATGACGCTCTCGATCTCCGAATTTGTTGTCGCCGGTCGACAAGTTATTGAAGAGACCGTCGCGGTTGACCGTCTGAAACGATACGCGCGCGGCCACGGATGAGCTTAAGTCGAAACCGATTGCACCTTGCATATCGCGCTGCGCATACCGGCCGTAGGTCGCTTGCACATATCCGTCGACGCCTTCGCCCGGCCGCGGTTGGCGACTGATATAGTTGATCGCGCCGCCAGTCGTGTTCCGACCGAAGAGCGTGTTCTGCGGGCCGCGCAGGACTTCCACACGTTCGACATCGTAAACACCGAGCACCCCCGAGAACGGCGTGCTCATCGAAACCTCGTCTTGATAGATGCCGACCGCTCGGCTCACGTTGCCGTGATAGTTATTCGTGCCCACGCCACGGATCGTGAATCCTACGTTGATGTCGCTCGTCGCATTGCTCGTGAGATTCGGCAGCACGGCAATGACGTCCGCGGCGCTGCTGACGCCTCGATCGCGCAACTCGTCCGCAGAAAGCGCTTGCATCGCGATCGGCACGTCCTGAGCACTCTCCATGCGCTTCTGCGCCGTGACGATGATTTCCTCGAGCGCCACTTCACGAGGTCTATTGCGTCCTTCGGTACTGACCGCCGATGACGAGTTAGCGGGATGAGTCGCCGGCAGCGGTGTTTCGTTCGATCGAACGACCGTCACCGTGCCACCGGGAGCGATCTGGTATGTCAGGCCTGAGCCGGACAGCAGCGTGCTCAGCGCCTCCTCCAACGAGTACTCGCCCGAAATGCCTTTGGATGGGAGACCTCGAACTTCCTCGGTGCTCATGACGAGTTGCACGTCGGCTTGCGAGGAGAGCTCGAGAAGTGCGGCTTCCAAGTTGCTTGGAGCGATGTTGACGCTCACCGTCCGGGTCGCAACAGGCTCGGCGGCGTAGGCGGTCAAGGCAGAAAATACGGTTGCGCTGGCAACGGCCTTCAGGAGAGCGGCTTTGACGCCCGACGCACAGGAACGGATCGGTCGCGGTGGCAGCATGGATGAAATCCCCCGATAGATATTGTTGTATGTGCTGCTCGGTCGCAGCGATACTTACAGAACGAACGTCGACTCCGACTTGGGAATCGTCGACGCTCGATTCCCAAATCGACCCGTCCAATCGTTCTATGATCAGGATGCGTGAGGGTTCGATGAAATTAGGGCTTTCGCGCGAGGCACGAACGGTCACGGCGACGGTGGTCGCGTTGGCCGATCGTCGCGCGGATTCCGTACGCGCCCGCCTGGACGACCTCTTTCGCGAGCATCAAGCCAATCTGCTGCGCTTCTTGACGATTCGACTCGGCTCGGTCGCGGATGCTCGCGATTGCCTGCAAATCGTCTTCGCGCGGTTGCTCGAACGCAGCACTTCGTTGGCCGACGACAACCTTGCCGCCCTCTTATATGTGTGCGCACGGAACGCCGCGACCGATGAGCTACGACGCCGCAAGCACTCGAATGCGCACACGGGGTCGCAAGCCGAGGCAGCGCATGTCTCGGATCAGGCACCCAGCCCGGATCGACAGGCACAGGCTTCGCAGGAGCTCACGCTGTTGGTATCGCTGCTCGATGAGCTGCCGCCGAAATGCCGCACGGCGTTCGTGAGTTACAAGCTCGACGGACTGGAGTATCGCGAAATCGCAGCCAGAATGGGCATCACCGAGAGCATGGTACGCAAATATGTGATCAAAGCCGTCGCGTACTGCGCGGCGCGTTTCGAGGAATTGCAGGGATGGGAATGAGCTATCCCACAGCTCGCGACGAGCAGGCCGCTTACTGGTACCTGAGGCTACAGGAACCGCACGTGAGCGCGGATGAAATTCAGGCGGCGCTCGCGTGGCAATCCGATCCAGAGAACCGCCTCGCCTTCGATCGAGTGCAGAATTTCTGGCATGCGTGGCCGGAAGGGGCTGCGATCAGCGCAGGTGCGGAGCCTTCGAAGCGAGCGCGCCCCCATGCATTGTGGCAAGCGGCCGCCATGATCGTGGCCATCGTGAGCGTGAGCCTCTGGGCATTGATCTACGTGCAAGGACACGTGAGCGAACCGAGCACGCGCGACTACACATCATCCGTCGGGCAGATGCGCACGGTGTGGCTCGAAGACGGCACTGAGGTCATTCTTGGCGGCGCCACCTCGATCCGCGCAAGCTTTGCCGACGACATGCGACGCATCGTCATGTCCGATGGCGAAGCGCTGTTCTCAGTCGCCAAGGATGCGGAGCGGCCGTTCGTCGTCGACTTCACGAATGGCTCGGCGCAAGCGCTCGGGACGAGTTTCAACGTTCATCGCGGGCCGGATGGCGCGACCGTCACGGTGCTCGAGGGCGAAGTGCAGGTCAGCCCTCCGAGTTGGAGTCCGAGTACGAGCGTTGTCTTGAAAGCCGGTACGCAAGTCGCCGCGTCGGTCAGCGGTGCGATCGGCGCGATCCGAGAGGTCAACCCACAGCAAGCGACGAGCTGGCATTCGGGAAGCATGGTGTTCGTGGATCGCACGCTGCGCTCGATCGTCGCCGACCTGAATCGGTACTCCAGCGAGCCGGTAACGCTCGCCTCCGCTGACATCGCCGATATGAGAGTGAGCGGCAACATCAAACTCGATCAGATCGAGACTTGGTTGCGAGCGCTAAAGCCGGCGTTCGGTATCGATCTGATCCACAAGGAGGATGGCATCGTATTGGTGGCTCGAGTGGAACCCAAGGAGCAGCGTGACGAGTGACATCCGGTCTAGTCGGATTTCAAGCGCGGAGCGGGTGAACGTCGGAATAAATTCCGACCTACAAGGGAGCATGTAGGTCGGATTTCAATCCGACCAAGAACGTCGGAATAAATTCCGACCTACAGCAAGCAGCGCGTAGGTCGGATTTCAATCCGACCAAGAAACGTCGGAATAAATTCCGACCTACAGCAGCCGCTGCTCGATCTGCGCTGAATACGCACGACCGATCGGTACGCGGCTCCCGTTCTTGAGCTCTACGGCCTTCCCGCCACCTTCGCTGATGATGCGCTCGGCGTGCGCGAAGTTGACGATATGAGAGCGATGCACGCGCTGAAAAGAATCCGGCAGCATCCTCTCCAGCGACGTCAGCGTCTTCTTGTGAAGATGGCGGCGACCGCTCGTCGTCTCGATATTGGAGTAGTCGTCGTCACCGTGAATGGCAACGATGCAATCCAATGGCACGAGGTCAACTTTGCCCGCGAGCGAGCATGCAAGGTAGCGCGTACTCGCTCGACCGGACCGCCTCTCGATTCGCTCGAACGCCTGACTCAGACGCTCCTGCGTAAATGGCTTCGCGACGAAATCGACGACGCCGAGCTCGAAGGCTTCGAGCGCACGATCGGTATTCGCGGAGATGACGATCGTATCGGGCGCCTCGCCGACTACACGGCGCAAGATCTCGAAGCCATCCGCACCGGACAGATTCAAGTCCAGCAGCAATAGCGAAAACTGCGCTGTCCTCAACGTGTGCTCCGCCGCTGCCACGCTCGGTGCGCACTCGATCGACGTCACGCGCGCACCGAGCAGGACGCGCGTGAGCCGCTCGATACGTTGAGCGATGACGGGTTCGTCTTCGACGATCAGGATTCTCATCCGAGCGTCGTTCCGATTGCGATCTCATCGAGCCATTCGGCGCCGCACGCTTCGGAGCGGAAGCGCCATTGCTCGCCGAAGGCTTCCTTCAAGCGCGCGCGCACGTACGCATGACCCTGCCCACCTTTCCTGTTCGGCTCGGATGCGCCTTGCTGCAGCGGCGTGCGCAGACGATAGACTCGCGCGCCTCGCTGACTCAGTGTCTCTTCGAGCTTGAACGTCGCGCGCTCTATGTAGCGGTTGTGCGTCAGCGCATTCTCGATGAGCGTGTGGAAGACGCCGGGCGGCACATGGGCATTCGGATCGACGCCTTGCGCATCGAGCTGCAACAACGCACCCTTGCGAAAGCTCATCACCTTGAGATGATGACGACAGAGCGCCAGCTCATCCTTCATCGGTACGGTCGCGGAATGGCTCATCCCTGAGATGGCGCGCAACTCGTCCGCCAACGCCTCCACTATCTCTCCACCGGCCTTCGGATTGGATTCGATGAGCTCGGCGAGCACGGTGAGTGTATTCATCAGGAAATGCGGCTGAATATGTTTCTTGAGAAGCTCGAGCTCCATCCGGGCCGACCGTAACTCGGCACGCTCTCGCTCGCGCTCCGTCCGCCGCAGCGATCTCACCTGTTGGGCGAACAGGAACAGCAACAGCCCAACCACTGCCACGAAGTAGGTGCGATCGATGAATCCGGACAGGTCGATGAAGGCCGCTGCGACAATTGCGGCAATCGCGGCCGCAAGGCTCCACGCCTCCGATCGCTTGTAGAACAACGCGGCGGACGCGGCTGCCAGAGCACTCACGAACAGTCCGACGACGACCGAGAGCCAGGTTTTGCCGTCGTAACCCGGCATCTGCCAGACACAAACGATAATCGCGAGCGCAGTCGCTCCCAGCAGCAACCACAAGCCTCTTCGCACGAACCGGTACGCGACGTAGGCGACCAGCAGGAGAACGCCGAGCGCCGCGAAACTCAGCACGAGATCCATGCGCAGCAGATGCAACGGATACGGATACGTCACGAACACACGCGCGGTTTCCGCGATCGCCTGCAGCAGCACGGTCAGCGAGAGCAGGCCCAGAAGCAACGAAGAGACATCGCTTCGATTCGAAGCGTACAGACCACCGAAGTAAACGGCGCCGAGCAGCAGCGCGCCGGCGGCGCAGAGCGTGAGGTAGTAGCGGTGCCATCCGTACTCGGTCGCGCTGCCATAGGGCCCGAAGCCAATGCTCTGTATCGGTGCCGAAATCGGTCGTCGCAAATGGAGACTCGACATCCTCAACGCGAGGAGATTCTCGCCGGGCTTCAGCAGCTCCGCCGGCACGAGAAACGATGCGTCGATGAGACCTGGCTGCTCTGCTTCGCTCGTTGCGCCCGGCACTCCGTTGGATCCGATGAGCACGCCGTTCCAAAACACCTGGTACGAAGCGGCCGCGGAGATCATCACCCCGAAGTGTTCGGTCGTGCGCGCAGCATCGGCAGAGACACTTACAGGTACACGCATCCACAGCATTCCTTGCTGTGGATTGACCTGCCACCACGGCATGCTCTCCCAAGCCGCGTCGTCGAATGTCAGCTCGGCCCACCGGACATCGTCGCCGAACTGCATGCGCACTTCCTGCACGTACGGATAGTGCTCGAGTGCTTGTCCGGCCGCGCCGACCGCGGTCCACACAAGCAGCATCAGCAATCCAAGAGCGCACTTCATGACTGTCTTTTAGCAGCGATTCGAGCGCCGCGCGCGTCGTTCGCCGACACGGCGTGTCATTGACCGAATATCGCTTTCGCGCGCGCGCTTCCGAACCTAAGGTCGCTCGCACACCTCAGATGCAGGAGAGCCCATGAAGCTTATCTCTCACGCCGCCCCAGCGGCGATGGCCTCGGCGGCGATGTTCTTGCTCCTTGCCGGTCCGGCCATTAGCTCGGACAAGACGCCTGCCCTGACGATCTCGGATTACACCTTCGAAGCGCATGGCCAGAAGGTTGCCGCTGAATGGGGCGAGCTCACGGTCCCAGAGAATCGCCGTGCGCCCGGCAGCCGCTTCATCAAATTGAGATTCGTGCGATTCCCCACGACGCGCGGCGGGAAAGGCGCGCCGATTGTCTATCTTGCCGGCGGTCCGGGCGGGTCGGGTATCGCCACCGCGAAGGGTCCTCGCTTCCCAATCTTCATGGCGATGCGTGAAGTAGGCGATGTCATCGCTCTCGATCAGCGCGGCACGGGTGCGTCGAACGACATACCGCCGTGTGCGATCAATGTGGCGCCCTCGCTCGACGAGCCGCTCGAGCGCGATGCCGTCAGTGCAGAACTGCATGAGCTCGCGAAACAGTGCGCGGCGTTTTGGAAAAACTCCGGAATTGATCTCGCCGGATACACGACCGAAGAGAGCGCGGCGGATCTCGAGGACTTGCGCACAGCGCTCGGGGTTGAGCAGCTCAAGCTCTGGGGTATCAGCTACGGATCGCACCTCGCCCTCGCGACGATCAAGCGTTACCCGAACAGCATCGAACGTGCCGTACTCGCCGGTATCGAGGGCTTGGATGAAACCGTGAAACTGCCAGCACTGACCGACGCGTTCTTCGCGCGCGTGCAGTCCGTCATCGACGATGACCCGGGCGCCGCAAAGGTCTACCCGGATCTCGCCGGGCTGATGCGCAGCGTGCACGCGCGGCTCGAACGCGAACCTGCGAAGGTCACTCTCAAGGATGAGGCGGGACGCGATGTTCGACTCGTCGTCGGCAAACTCGACGTTCAGATCGTCACGTCTTTCTCGATCAGCGATCCCCATACGATCGCCCGAGTCCCTGCGATGTACGCGCAGATGCAGGCGGGCGACTTCAGCACGATCGGCGAGATCATCTATCAATACGTGCGCAGCCCCGACGCAAGCACCTTTCGAGGAATGCCGGAGGCGATGGACGTCGCATCAGGCATCTCGAAGTCGCGTCTAAAGCTCGTGCAAGAGCAGGCGAAGACGGCACTGCTCGGCGACGCGCTGAACTTCCCGATGCCCCATCTTGCGGGCGCTTTTGGGCTCGACCTGGGCGATGATTTTCGCAGCCCCGTGAGCTCGAACGTGCCGACGTTATTCATCAGCGGCACGTTGGACGGCAGAACGTATCCGGAGAGCGCGAAAGACATCGCCGCGAGATTCAGTCGGGGCACGCACGTCATCGTCGAAAACGGCGGCCACAACATCTTCGAAGCCGCCCCGGAAATCGGCGCGATGGTCGTCGCCTACATGGGAGGCCAAGTACCCACCACGCGCACCCTCAGACTGCCTCCGCCGAAATTCATGGTCGTGCCCCTGCCGGATCGACCGTGACGCTCGTACAGGTGCTCTTTGAGGCAGGGCGATCGCCTTCAGCGAACCGCGTTCGCTCGAGCAGTGATGACATCGTCAGGTCGCCTACGAGGCGCATCGCCCTTCGGCACCGATTGCGAGACTCCCCTCCCGGGTGTCCAATAGCCGAATGCCGCGCTCACAGGAAACGATGCTCTATCGCGAGTTCAAACCTGGAGCTCGCTTGCAGGCCTGGGTCGCTGCGTATTGGCATTTCCGCGTGAACCGAAGCGCGGGCGCGCAGCTCCTTCATACGATCCCATTGACCGGCGCAGCGATGATGGCTGCGGCGATGTCGGGCCGCTGGGTCGCGGTGACGGGTCCGCGAATCGCGCCACTGCAAATATCAGTACATCCTGGCGATGAGTTCTGGGGCGTGCATTTCGTGCCTGGTGCTGCGGAGAGCCTCCTCGGTCGAACGCTTCGCGACACACGAGTGCTCGCGGATGCGTTTGCTTCTCCGGAGTGGATGAAGGCGACGCTCGCGCGATTGGACACTGTCCGCACGCTTTCGAACGCCCGCCAAGCACTCGACCGCAGCCTTTTTGACCTCGCTCGACGTGCACCCACGCTTGATCCGCAGGTGATGGCGTGCATCGGCCTCATCATCCGATCACGCGGCGCGGTACCGATCTCGAAGATTGCGGCCGCGATCGGGCTTTCAGAGCGCCAGTTCCGCCGCAGGTTTCGCGCGATGACCGGCTTGACGCCCAAAGAGTACGCGCGCGTGCGGCGCACCCGCGCTGCGCTAGTAGACGCGGCGCATACGTCGCTGCCGCGCTGGTGCGAGATTGCGCTCGAACGCGGTTTCACCGATCAGGCGCACTTGATCGGCGAGTTCCGGCGCACGCTCGGTAGGACACCTCGTTCGATGATGCAGCACGTGCGTCGTATCCGGCATGGTCGCGTACTGGCGTGACCGTTTTCTACAAGAAGGAAGCGAGTCCGTCCCTTAGCATTCTCGTACCAAGAGTGACCGGAGTCCTCATGATGCGTCCGATCGTTTTGTGGAGTTTCGTAGCGGCTCTCGGGCTCCACGCTGCGGCCGCCCCGGCCTTAGAACCCGCACCGCAAACGCTCGATGCACTCGAGTCCATGACGGGTTGCTGGAAGGGCGAAGGTTGGATGCGACAAGGCCCAGAGCTCCGGAAATTCAGAAGCACTGAGCTCGTCGAGTTCAAAGCGGGCAACACCGTGCTCTCGATCACCGGCAAGCACACGGACTTCGACACGGGCAAGCTCGTGCATGATGCATTCGCGATCGTGAACCGTATTGCTGAAGGCGAAGGCTTTAGCTTCAGGAGCTTCCTCGCGACGGGACAGTCAGGCGAGTACTCGGCTAAGTTGTCGGACGGTGCGTTCGTCTGGGAGTTGCCCATTCCCAATCGCGGTGTCATGCGCTACACGATTCGCATCGTTGCCGATGAGTGGCAGGAGACAGGGCACTATTCTGCAGATGGAACGCAATGGCACGAGACGTTCGGCATGACGCTGAAGCGCGCGAAGCCAGGTACGGAGTGCCTGCGCTAGGTTAGACACCCATCGGTGGGCCCGCCGATCGATGGGCGTCTCATCTATGTTTACTTGCGTCGTTTAGCGAGCGCGAGCTCAGACGCTAACGGCCGTTGTCCGGCAACCTGACGCGGCCGCCGACACGCTCGTGACGAATACCGCCGCTACCGTCCTGGCGCACCGTAAAATCTCCCGCGATGTCTTGAACGACGATCGCGCCCGAGCCGTCGTTCCCCACGACGACATCGCGCTGAACGCGGCTGATGTGGATGTCGCCAGAACCGTCATTTCCGATATCGACGCTGCCGTTCACGCGTTCGATGCGGATATCGCCCGACCCATCGTTGACGATCTCCACGTTGTCCTGAACGTCGAGGATGACCAATCCGCCTGAGCCGTCGTCGATGATCTCCAGTTCACCGGAGACCTGCTTGATCTCGACCTCGCCCGAACCGTCTTTCAGACTCACGGAGCCTCGTACGCGCGCGATCGCAACGTCACCCGAACCGTCGACGAGCTCGATCGAGCCCTGAATATCCTCGATCCGCAAAGATCCCGAGCCGTCGTTCATCTCCAGCTCGCCGACATTCGAGATGTACGCATCGCCGCTGCCGTCTTCGACCTCGAGCTCAATGCCTTCCGGCACCTTGATCGAGACGTCCAGGCGGCCCTCGCCGACATCGTTCGACCAGGTCGTCGGATTGAGGAGCGACCAAGGCGCAGACGTAGCAATAACCAGCGTACTTCCTTTGCGCTCGACATAGATCTGCAACTGCTCCAACTGCTGCTTGTCTGAAGCACACGCCACGCCGCTCGCCTGCATACGCTGCCGCCCAGGCTCGCCGCGAATGTCGAGACTGCCGGCGCCCGCTTCGACGACGATTCGCCGAATCCCATCGGTCGAGGCTTCCGCCGCGCGGTCGGCGCGATAGCGGCAGGCATCGTCTGCTCGCACGGCAGCGGGAAGCAGGATCGCAGAGAACGTGACACAAGATAGACATAACGCCGACGCAGATCTTTTCATCTAAGCCTCTTTTCGATCTGATGACTCATCGAAGAGCCTTTGACGCAAGAGAGACG
>JBIQKP010000091.1:0-10660 GCA_044506405.1 Lysobacterales bacterium
GTGATGGACATCGTCCACGTGGACGACTTCGCGCCCGAAGAGCTCGCCGCGGAGCGCATCGAGCCCGAGGTGCGCGCACAGCGAGTGAGCAACGCTTAAGCTGTGCGCAAGCACGCAAAGATCGCCACGCCAATCCCAGTAAGACGAGATACTCTCGCAGTGACGGGAGACGCAGAGATCGGAAAAGAGGATAAAATTCTTTAGTTCGTGTCTCTGTGTCCCTGCGCCTGTGCGTCTTCGCGAGATATTCTTTACGCTGAGCTCCGCGGACGCTGCGAAATCTTCCGGCGACAAGTAGATGACCACCCGCGCGATCCTGCATGTCGACATGGATGCGTTTTACGCGTCCGTGGAGGCGCTCGACGATCCCAGTTTGCGCGGCAAGCCGCTGATCGTCGGCGGCCTCGGCGGGCGTGGTGTCGTCGCCGCGGCGAGTTACGAAGTGCGGCGGTTCGGCGTGCGTTCCGCGATGCCGATGCGCGAGGCATTGCAGCGCTGCCCGCACGCGATTTGCGTGCCGCCGCGTTTCGAACGGTACAAGGCCATATCGAACGTCGTCTTCGAGGTGTTTCGCGAGTTCACGCCCCTTGTCGAAGGCTTGTCGCTCGACGAAGCCTTCCTCGATGTCACCCACAGCCAGCTCGCACTCGGCTCGGCCGAGTCCATCGCGGTCTCGATCAAAGAGCGCATCCGCGCTCGTACGGGCCTCACCGCGAGCGTCGGTGTCGCGCCGAATAAGCTCATCGCGAAGATCGCCTCGGACCTGCGCAAACCGGACGGGCTCGTGATCGTTCCGCCCGATCGAGTGGCCGAGGTGCTCGATCCGCTCTCGATCCGCAAGCTGTTCGGCATCGGTAACAAAACCGCGCCGGAGCTGGAACGCGTCGGCATCAGGACGCTCAAAGACCTCCGCCTCGCCTCGGATGCGTTGCTGCGCCCCATCTTCGGACGCTACCTCGCACAAATGAAAGCCCGCGCTGCGGGTATCGACGATCGCGCGGTCATTCCCGATTGGGATGAGAAACAGATCTCGTCCGAGGAAACCTTCGACGTCGACATCAGCGATGACAAGGTGCTGCATGACCAGTTGGCGCGCTTGGCAGATCGCACCGCTTCACGACTGCGCGCGCAAGAGTGGCTCGCGGGAAGTGTCGTCGTGAAAATTCGGCGGCATGATTTCAAGACGTACACGCGCCAGTGCCGAGTGCAGCCGGCGACGCAGCAAACGCGTCCGATCCTGGATGCAGCCACGAAGCTGCTGAACGGATGGCGCGACACCGAACCGCGGGCGCCCGTCCGTCTGCTCGGTGTCGCGGCGCGGGATCTTTCGAGCGTACCGCAACTCGAGTTGTTCGCCTCGCCCGACCGCGAGCGCGAGCGCCATCTCGATGCGACGATCGATGGCATTCGCGCGAAGTTCGGCAACGCCGCGGTGAGTCGGGGCAGCGCACTGCGCACCAAACTCAAATGATGTTGTAGGTCGGAAAATCATTCCAACCAATAAAGGTGTCGGAATCAATTCCGACCGACACGATTCGCACGACTCGTCGCGGCCAACTCCGCTGCGATCAACTGCGTACCGAGCAATTGAGTCGCCGCGAGTCTCACTGAGTCGCTCGCTTTCGCGAAGGCGATAAGATCCGGCCAGAAACACGGATTGTGGGGCCATCGAGGCGTCATGATCTTCGCGTGTTCCCCGACGATCTGCTTCACCTGCCAGAGCGACAACGCCGCTACCCGCTCTCGCACCGACTCACTCATCGAGTAGATCATGCGCGCCGCGAGCGGATGCGTGCTCGCGATGTGCCAAGCCTGCATGAGCGCGATCTCGATGAAGAGCCCGCGAAGTGAACCGCCGTCAGGTGCGGCCGCGTAGCGTTCATCGATCCTTCGATGCGCCGTATCGCATGCTGCCTGCCAAAAGCGTGGGTCCTCGAAGCGCAGCGAATAAAGCGCATAGGGCGCAGCGGCAAGGCGTGCGCGATGTTCGAACGAAATCTCCGCAAGGGCGGCTTGGACCTTCGGTGTGAAGAACTGCAGTTGCCCGGCGCATTCAGCGCGGGCGCGCTCGATTGCGAGCAGCTCGAGATAGTCGCTGTTGAGCTCGTGTATGCGGAGAAGAATCTCTTGGCGCAGGACGGGCGCGAACGCCTGCCGCGAATCGTGCGGCTCGATCGAGTCGTTACGATGGGTCATGGGGTGCTTCCTTGCACGATGTGGACTGGATCCCGAGTCCATTCGGGGCGGGATTTAGAGTACGGGGGCTTCACTCGTCAGTCAATTTCGCGCACACTTGGGTGCGTTGGTCGAGCAACATGACCGACCGCCGGCGCACGGAACGCGTCGATTCGCCTTCAATCGATTGGCCGCGGACAAGGAGCACGTCCATGCATATCAGCAACGAACGTTATTTCGATGATCGGCAGCGCCATGATCTTGCGCTGCGCATGATTCGCCACGAAGCCCGAACGTGCACGATTCGAATGTGCACGGGACTCACGGACGATCGCATTCGTCGGCTGTATCAAACCTATGCGACGCACATGCCTTCGGCGCCCGTGCGCCGGCACCGCGGCAAGTCCCCACGTCAGATCGCTTTTTTTACCCGCAATCCGCGGGCACAGTTCGAGGCCTCGCTCCTCGCGAGCATGTTCACGGCCTTCGGCTTGCTCGATGCCGAGCGACGCGAGACGCCCGATCCGCTGTCGTACGGCGAGCTCTTCTGCGATGCCTATGAAACCCATGTACAACTCTCGCGTTCGAACGGCATGTCGTTCGAACACGCATGGTTCTTACTGCATCTTCTCATGCGCAACACAGGACTCGGCACCCTGCGCTGCCGTCATTGCGGCGGTCATTTTTTGCACGACCGCGGGACGGTGGTGAAACGCAATTGCCCCGGATGCAAGCTGAAGGCAATGGCCCGACGCTCGCGACGCAAACGCGCGACGCCGTCAGGTCGGCCAACCGAGACTGCTCTTCGGCATCCCGTTCACGTACCGCAGCCGGCGACGCGCGCTGCTAGACTCGGTGCATGACGGGATCGCGCCAGAATCTGCTATCCGGCCCTTACATCGATCGAGTCGCGCATTGGCGCAAGGACGAGGCGCGCATCCGCGCAGCGCTCGAGGACCCCACGAGCGTCTTCGTCCCCGTGTGGCGCAATCAGAATCTGGTTCGACCGGGTGCGCAGGGCATCACCGCGTTCATGGTCGCCGATGTGCGCCGCACGCTGCAGATCGATTTGGGCGATGTGGTTCTGCTCGGGTCGTTTCAGGAGCGCGCGTGCTTCGCCGTACCGCTCACGACACCCGAGTTGCCGGTCTTCGACGAGCCGGTCGAGCCGCGCGACCTGCGCGCGATCGCGGGTGAGCTGCCGCCGCAGGAAGCCGGCCTGCTCGCCTACGCTCGCGCGATGCTTCACTGGCGAGACCGCAATCGCTTCTGCGGACGATGCGGAGCGGTCATGCGCTCGCTACAAGCGGGTCATGTTCAACAATGCAGCAATCCCACGTGCGCGATCCAAGTGTTCCCGCGAATCGATCCGGCGATCATCGTGCTCGTGACTGACGGGGAGCGCGCCTTGCTCGGACGCCAAGCTTCGTGGCCGCCCGGCCGCTACTCGACGATCGCCGGGTTCGTAGAGCCGGGCGAAAGTCTCGAGGATGCGGTCGCGCGAGAAGTGCTCGAAGAAACTGGCGTCCAGATCGATTCGGTCGAGTATCACTCCTCACAGCCATGGCCATTCCCGTCGTCCTTGATGCTCGGCTTTGTTGCGCATGCGCGGGCTCAGGAGATTCACCTCATCGACGCGGAACTGGAAGACGCGCGCTGGCTCACACGTCAGCAAATCGCGACTGGTGAGATCCGCATGCCGTTCCAGCACTCGATTTCCTTTCGCCTCATCGAGGATTGGTACAACGAGGGTGCGTCGGTTCCGCTGCGCGAAGAGTCTCGCCTCACCCTATAGGGGACCGTCTCTCCGGGTACAGTTCCGCTATTCGCGCCCGCGTTCGCGATAGGTCCCTCGTGACTCGGCGCGTGCGACTCGCCACAATCGCGTGTCAACGCTTGCGCTCACGCTACGTTCAGCCACGTAGTGCATCCTTCCTTCGACTGAGATATCGCGATCCCGCTATGTGCCTGCTCGTTCTAGCCTGGAAAACCCATCCCAAGTACCGCCTGGTACTCGCCGGCAATCGCGACGAGTTCCATGATCGGCCGGCCGCCCCGCTCAATTGGTGGCAGGACGATCCGCGCATCCTGGCGGGCAAGGATTTGAAAGCCGGCGGCACGTGGCTCGGCGTCGCACGTTCGGGTCGTTTCGGCATCGTGACGAACTATCGCGACTTGCAAGCACCGGTCGAAAGCGCGCCGTCCCGCGGACTGCTCGTGCCCCGCTTCCTGACGGGCGCGACATCGCCGAAGGAATTCCTCGACGATCTGCGAGGCGCGGCCCCGCGGTACTCGGGTTTCAATCTGTTGGTCGGAGGCTCACGGGCGCTCTATTACTTCTCGAACCGCGGGATGACTGCTCCGCAGGCGCTTGCGCCGGGTGTCTATGGCCTCAGCAATCACGCACTCGACACGCCGTGGCCGAAGCTGGCGCGGACGCGCGCCCGCTTCGAAGCGGCACTCCGCGAGCCCGACCTGAACGTAGAAGGGTTGTTCAGTTTGCTCGCGGACCGCGAACCCGCACCCGACGCCGAGTTGCCCTCCACGGGTCTGCCGACGGATTGGGAACGCGTCGTGTCCGCACCATTCATCGTCAACGAGCGCTACGGCACGCGCTGCTCGAGCGTCCTGCTCGTCGAGCGCAACGGCCGGACGGTTCTTCTAGAGCGTCGCTTCGACCCGTCCGCCGTGCAAACCGGAACCTCACGCTTCGAGTTCACGAGCACGGAAGTGCCGGAAGTCTGGTTCGAGGCAGAGGATCCAGACGAAGCGGTCGCAACCGACACGTCGTTCGACTCCTCTCCGGAGTAGCACATCGTGCGGCGCGCCGCTCGACGGAACACCTCTTTCGAACACACCGCGCGCCTCCTCTGCGTTCTCTTCGCATTCGCATGGGCCCTCCCTGCGCATGCAGGGATCCGTATCGAGATCCCTGATGTCACGCCAGCCGTCGAGACGAACGTCCGAGCGTTCTTGAGTCTCACACGCTACGCCGACCGGGACGATGTGACGCCCGAGACGATGTCGCGACTGCAGCGGCGCATCGGCACCGAGACGCGCGAAGCGTTGCAGCCGCTCGGATACTACGAGCCCGAAGTCAGCTACGACGTGCGACAAGCGGGCGACGATTGGCACGTGACGATCAACGTGCGCCCGGGGCGCCCGGTGCGCTTGTCGGAAGTCGATATCCGAGTGACGGGGCCAGGCGAAGATTTGCGCGTGCTGCACGAGATCATCGATGCCCAAGAGCTGAAGCCAGGCTTGCGTCTTCATCACGGCACCTATGAGCGCGTCAAAGGCAACTTGCTGCGCGCCGCGAAGAATGCAGGTTATCTCGATGCACGCCTGACGCAGAATGAGCTGTTGATCGATCGCACCGAACGGCGCGCAAGCGCGACGATCGTGCTCGACACCGGTGAGCGTTATCACTATGGCGAGATCACGACCGCGCAGGACGTCATCAACGACGATGCCATGCGCCGCATGCTGCGGATGAAACAAGGCGACCCCTACACGCTCGATTCGATGCTCCGCACGCAGTACGTGCTCGACGACAGCCTTTATTTCTCGTCGGTCGACATCGAGAGCGGCGAACCCGATCGAGTGCAACGCACCGTACCGATCACCGTCACTGCGGAACCGAATCGTAAGCATCGCTTCGCGACGAGCGTGGGCTACGGCAGCGACACGCGTGTCCGCGGTCGCTTCAGCTGGGACAATCGGCGCGTCAATGAAAGCGGTCACCGATCGAAAGTCGAGCTGATCGGCTCATCCGTCCTCAAGCAGATCGGCGGTCGCTACGTCATCCCAGTCATGGATGTCGCGCTCGAGAAGCTCGAATTCACCGCGGCGGTCACCGAACAAGAGCTCGGCGGCACGTTGAGCGAACGTTCGGAAATCGGTGCGGGACTCACCGAAGCGCTCGGGCGTTGGCAGCGCGTGCTATTTATGCGTCTCTCATACGAAGAGACGACTTCGCCGCAAGTCGATTCGATGACGGGCCTCGCGACCGGCGCGCTCGAGACGCGGAGCGATTTCTATTTGATCCCCGGCATCAGTTACTCCACCTTGCCGAGCTACGTGGTGGGGGGACGCATCCGCCCGTACTACTTCTACGCGGAGCTCAGAGGCTCGCCGAGCACGCTCGGCTCCGACGCGTCGTTCTTGCAATTGCGACTGTTGGGCGAGCGCATCTTCAATTTATCGGAGTTGTGGAATCTGCATCTGCGCGCCGAGATCGGTGCGAGCCGTGTCGCGGATTTCTCCGAGCTCCCTGCGTCTCAGCGCTTCTTCGCGGGCGGCGAGCGCAGCGTGCGCGGCTTCGGTTTGAACGAACTCTCACCGAAGATCGATAACAAAAGCGTCGGCGGGCGCCATCTCGCAACGGGCACGATCGAGATCGTTCGCGATCTGCCGCGCAACTTCGGCATCGCCGCCTTTTACGACATCGGCAACGCGTTCGACGATTTCTCCGATCCGATGCTCGAGTATTCCGCCGGCGTGGGCGTGCGCTATCGCATCGCCGTCGCGAGCTTCGGAATCGACGTTGCGCAGGCGCTGTCCCAATCGGGACGCAACCCGCGCTTTCATTTATATATCTCGACGCAGTTCTAATGCGCAGACGCGTCGGCACCATCGTTGCGCTGCTCCTGCTGCTCTTGCCCATCGTGGTGGGCCTCGTGCTGCTCTATACGCCCGCGGGCGTGTCGCTCGTGTCGAGTCAACTGCATCGCCTCGAACGATTCGGCATCTACATCGACGGTGTTTCGGGCACCTTCTCCGGTCCGCTCACGGTACAACGTTTCGAGCTGGATCATCCGCGCGTACACGTCGTCGCGCACGACATCCACATCGATCTACAGATGCGCGGGCTCATGTCGCAGACGCTGCGCACGCGCTCTTTGCTCGCACGCGACGTGCTCGTCGAGCTCAGGGAGGCCGATTTGCCGCCGACGGATCGACCGCCGCAGTTCGTGCCGCCGTTTATTCGAATCGATGCGCGCGGCGCTAAGTTCACGAACGTTCGCTATATCCACGTCGACGGCCGCTCGATCGATGCGGACGAAGTGCGCGGACGCGTGACGATCTCTCACCAGCGACTGCGCGTCCGTCGGTTCGAGATCGATGGTGAACGTGTGACCGCGAGCGGTTCCCTGCGTTTGACGGCCGCGCGCCCGATCGGAATCGCGCTCGAAACGCAGGGCTCGATCAAGTTGCAGCCGAAGCTCACCGTCGCGCTGCGGGCGAAGCTTGGCGGCACCATCGACGAGATGTCGATCGAAGGAACGATCGAAGAACCGAGCATGATCGTCGCCAAGGGACTTCTCACGCGCAACGACGTTGACTGGCGGCTCACGGGAACCGTCTCTTCACCGGCCTTCACGCTCGATCCGTGGCTCGATGAGCCTCCACTCTCGTTCTCGAACATTGCGCTCGACGTCGAGGTCGAACCCGATCAGATCCGAGCGGCCGGCGTCTTCAGCGTGCCCGAGTGGGATCTCGATCGCATCAACGCAGACGCACGCGGCCGCTTCGCCGACCGCGTGCTGTACGTGCAATCGAGCGAGTTCACGTTGCCGGGCGCACCGACGCGCGTCCGCACAAACGGCTCGATCACCTTCGGCGAAGACCGTCCGAACTTGAACCTGTCCGCGCGCTGGACCGACTTGCAGTGGCCGTTGCGTGAACAAGCGCTCGTCGAGAGTCGGCAAGGCGAGGCGTCGCTGCGCGGAACGCTGCCGTACGACGTGACCGCGAGTGCAGAGATCGCCGGGCCGAACATTCCGTCAGCGCAAGGCATGGCATCCGGAGTGCTGAACAGGGAGTCGCTCTCTGTGTCGCGCTATGAGCTCGAGCTCCTGAACGGGCGCGCGCAGGGTCGTGCGACGCTCGAGTTTGCAGAACCCCGCGCCTGGACGATCGATGCCGATGCGGAAAACCTCGAGGTCGGGGAGTTGTATCCGCAAGTTCCGGGACACGTCGGCTTCAAAGCGTCCGCATCGGGATCCGGGCTCGATAAAGAAGCAACGTTCGCGCTTTCACTCGCCGAGGTGCACGGCACGCTCAAAGGTGAAGCGTTGCGCGGAGCGGGCACGATAGAACGGACCGGACGCCGCTGGTCCGTTCGCGATGCGCGTGCGTCGCTCGGCCAGGCGAAGCTCTCGCTCGATGCCACACTCGCGGAGACGGTCGATGCCCGTTGGGACGTGAGCACGCCGGCACTGGAACGACTCGTCGAAGATGCGAGTGGCGCAATCGCATTCGCGGGAACGGCGCGCGGCAAGAAGACGGCCCCCGCAGTCACCGCAACCTTGAGCGGACGTGATCTCAGGTACCGCGATTGGTCCGCAGGCGAGCTTTCGATTGATGGGGATATCGATGCATCGAGCACGCAACCCTCGCGGTTGTCAGTCTTCGCGCGGCGCATCGGTCACGGTGAACGCCTCCTCGATTCGTTGCGCGCGAACGGAGAAGGAACAGCGTCTGATCATCGCATTGCAATCGACGCGGTCGGGGTCGCGGACGCAAGCGACGCCGCACCGCGAGCGCACATGCAGCTTGCAGGCAAGTATGAGGCGGAGGTGTGGACCGCAACGATCGCGACGACGCAGTTCACGCGCGGCAATCCCTCGCCGGAGCTCAAGAACGCCGCGCCGGCGGCCCTACTCGTCGCGCGGGATCGCGCGTCGCTCGAGGACCTGTGCTTCGTCATCGCGGCCGGACGATTGTGCGCGGGCGGCAAGTGGCAACGCGATGGCGAGTGGGAAGCGACGGTGTCGGGCTATGAGATTCCGCTCGCAACAGTGTTGCCGACGCCGGAGACCGGTGTGGAGTACGGCGGACGAATCGAAGGTAGTGCGCGTGCGTTCGGCAGTCCGACCCAGCCGTGGCAAGGCGAAGCCGGCATGAAGATCTCGGACGCCGCGATCATCTATCGACGGCCGGATGCCGAACCCGAAACGCTCACACTCGGCACGGGCGGTCTGCACCTCGTCGCGCTGCCCGAACGCATCACGCTGTCGTTCGGCGTGCAAGCGTTCACCGATACCTTCTTCCATACGAATCTGCAGCTCGTGCGCAACGGCGGAAGCGACATCATGCACCTGCCCTTGAGCGGTGACGTGAGAGCGCGCGCCGCCGACGCGAACCTGCTGCCGCTTGCTTTCCCTGAAGTCGATCGCGCGGCGGGACTGCTCACGGCGACCGGCCGAATCGGCGGCACGCTCGCGCAACCGGAGCTCAATGGCCGCATCGAGCTCTCCGACGCGGAGCTCGACTCCTATCGCGCGAACTTCGCGCTGCGCGATCTTGATCTCGTCGCGCAGATCGACGGCACGCGGATCCGCTTCGACGGAACCGGCAACGCGGGTGAGGGCAAACTATCGGTCGACGGTGAGCTCACGTGGCGCAACGGCGCCTCGAAGGGTGAGATGCGATTGCACGGCAACGATCTGCTCGTCGCGGACTTGCCCGAGTACCGGATCATCGCTTCGCCGAACCTAAGCTTCGAGATCGACGAGAACAAGATCTTCGTGCGCGGTGACGTCACGATTCCGAGCGCGCGCGTGCAACCTGCACGCTTGAGCGGCGCGGTTGGACATTCCGGCGACGCGCGCTACGTGGGCGAACATGAGGCGGAACGCGACGGTCGATTCACCGTGCAGAGCGATGTGCGCGTGCAGATGGGCAAAGACGTGCGCGTTGACGCGTTCGGCCTACACGCACGCATCGAAGGCGGCGTCACGACGATGGTTCGCACAGGCGCGACGACGACCGGTCGTGGAGAACTGCGTGTCGCGGAGGGCCGTTACGAAGCCTATGGCCAACAGTTGGAGATCAATCGCGGTCAGCTCTTGTTCGACAACGCGCCGCTCGAGGATCCAGGCCTCGATATCGAAGCGCGGCGTCGAATCGAAACGGTGACGGTCGGCTTGAACGTTCGCGGCACGCTGCAAGAGCCGCGTCTCACGTTCTTCTCCGATCCGTCGATGCCACAGACACAGATCGTGTCGTATCTGCTCGTCGGCAAACCCTTGAACCAGTCCGCCGCAGGCGATGCCGAGTCGATCAGCTCACCGAGCGACACGCTCGCGTTGCAAGGCGGCGGTTTCCTCGCATCGCAGATCGGTCGACGTCTAGGTATCGAGGAAGTCGGCGTCGAGAACTACATCAACTCAGCGGGCGAAGCGAACCCGTCGCTCGTGTTAGGCAAGTTCTTATCGCCGCGGCTCTTCATCAGCTACGGCATCTCGCTCACCGAATCCATTAACACGCTCAAGCTGCGCTACACAATCAGCGACCGGTGGGTGTTCCGCACAGAATCGGGCGAAGCGCAGAGCGCGGATCTGGAGTACACGATCGAGCGCTGAGCGCACCCCTTCGACTCAGTCGAACTCCGTCGGCATGTCTCTCTGCAAATGATGCTCATACATGCGCGCGATCTGTCGCGCGGTCGTGCGACCGGTCGATAGCTCGGGAAGCCGAT
>JBIQKP010000091.1:10760-12578 GCA_044506405.1 Lysobacterales bacterium
ATGCGCGCGATCTGTCGCGCGGTCGTGCGACCGGTCGATAGCTCGGGAAGCCGATCGAGCGGAAAGAATTGGACGTCGGTCGTTTCGTAACTGCCGCGCGCTTCGCCGCCGGTGATGTCGCAGACGAAGAACAGTTTCCAAAGATGGAACAGATACGCAGGGTGGTTGTGCTTGTTGCGATCGTAGACGGCCGCCAGTTTGACTGCGCGCGCCGTGAAACCCGACTCCTGTTCGATTTCCTTCTCGACCGACTGCGAGGGCGTTTCATTGACGTCGGCCCACCCGCCCGGCAACGTCCATTTACCGTCGACGCGCTCGCGCACCAAGAGGACTTGGTCACCCCGGAAGCATGCGCCACGGACATCGACCTTCGGCGTGGCGTAGCCTTCCTCCACGAACCAAGCCTCGTGCAATTGCTGCGCGGTGCTCGATGATTCGAGCGCAAGCAACTCGGTTGCGATGCCTGCGATCTCGCGATAACGCTCGAGATCGTATTCCTCCCGGCAGAAATGGAGCCCAGATTGCGAAAGAGCGAGCAATCGGCGCGCGAGTTCGAGCGTTGTAGGCATGGATAGGAGGGACGGCTACAGTGGTGATGTCGAGAAGGTAACGCGCCGCGGAAGAAAACGTCAGCTCTTCAGAACGTTGGTTGTCACTCTCCCCGCCCGCACCCGAGCCCCACCGATAACCAACTCGGCTCGATAGGCTGTAATCTGTAGACCTCCGTGACGACCCCCGTTCCTACCTCCTCGATAGACCTTCGCGGCCTCTCGGCCGCGGCCGCGGCCTTTTCCATTTGGGGCGTCTTGCCGCTTTACCTGAAGGCACTCGAGCGAGTGCCAGTGCTGCAAGTCACCGCGCATCGACTCGCGTGGAGCTGCGTGTTCGCGCTCGGATGGCTGGCGCTGCGGCGCGAGTTGGGCGGCGTGCGCGCAGCGCTTTCGAATCCCGCGCTTCGACTGCGGCTGATCGCGAGCGCGACGCTGATCAGCATCAACTGGACGACCTTTATCTACGGGATAGCGACCGAGCGGGCGGTCGAAACGAGCCTGGGGTACTTCATTAATCCCTTGGTCAACATCGTGCTCGGCGTGGTCGTCCTTCGCGAACGCTTGAACTCCGTGCAATGGATTGCCGTTGCGATCGCCGCGGCGGGGGTGAGCTACTTGACCTGGAGCGCGGGTCACCCGCCTTGGATTGCGCTCACAGTCGCGTTCTCGTTCGGGCTGTACGGCTTCGTGCGCAAAATCATTCAAGTCGATGCGCTCGCCGGATTCGCAAGCGAAACCTTATTGCTGCTTCCGATCGGTATCGCCTATTTGGCGTGGTCGGAGATCGCGGGCACCGGCGCGCTCGGGCACCACGGCCTCGCCACGGATACGCTGCTCGTGCTCGCCGGACCGATCACGGCCATTCCGCTCGTGCTGTTCGCCTTCGGTGCGCGGCGCATTCCCTATTCGACGGTCGGCTTGCTGCAATACATCGGTCCTACAATCCAGCTCGTCATCGCGGTCTGGGTATTCCATGAACCGTTCGCGGGGCCGCGCGTCCTCGGCTTCTCTCTCATCTGGACCGCACTTGCAATCTACGCTCTCGACGGGATCTGGCGCGCGCGGCGCACCGGCGCTGTGCTCACCTAAAGCGGGCACGCCCCGGCCGACAGGCCGGTCGTCACGCTGGCAGTTCCGTTCAGTCGAAAGAGCCCTTGACGCCCTCTGCATATTTATGCACTATGCGCGCGTTTTTATGCATAGGTCCATTTGCCGTGTCCGCCGAAATCCACCAGTCCGTCTCGAGACGTGCCGCGATTCTGCGCAT
>JBIQKP010000018.1:0-67317 GCA_044506405.1 Lysobacterales bacterium
TCGGTGCGACTGCAGCGCGGCGACCATTGCGGCGATCCAGACAACGATCTCGGCTTTGATCATGTTCGCGAACTGAGCGTTCAACCAATAGATCGCCAATGCAACGGCCAAACCGGCCGCGAACGCCATCATTTGCGGGGACGGATCTCCCAAGCTGTCGCGCCGCAGCCGCAGAATCGCTCTGGTCACCGCGATGTGCAGCAGCACGAACAACATGATTCCAACAATCCCATGATCGACGAGGATCGCCATGATCGTGTTGTGAGCAGATCTGATCTGCGCGCCCTCCTTGTCGGTCAGTAGGCGAGACGGCATGTAGTCCGGACTCAATAGGTCGTTGCCGCGATGCCCCGCCCCCAAGGGGTGGTCCTTGAACATCCGCCAGTTGGCTTCTGCAATGTCGAAGCGCGAGGCCGCGCTCGCCTCCATCTGTTCACCCTCCTCGGGTTTGATGGTCCCCATGCGCTCCCAGAACGCATCATTCGCGACTATCAGGAGCAGGATGCCGCCGAGCGCCAAATAGATGCTGACGATCTTGCGCTTGTTCTTCGGCCCGAGCAAAAGCGCGAGCGGTGCGGCACCTATCAAGCCCACGAAGGCGCCGCGCGTTTGCATTAGGATGATCGCGTTGAGAATGAATGGAATCGCCACGAAGGGCGCCCATCGCTTCCATCCCGGAAACGACAACACGAAGAATCCCGCCATCGCCAGCGCAGTCGAGACATGCATCGAGGCGAATGCCGAGCCAGCGACGTCCCCCGTGCCGATATCTTCCAACCGCCCGCCGCCGGGGTGTTGCCAGGCAAGGTAACCCCACCAGAAGCATCCGATGATGTGGGCAATCGCGAACTGGTGCACGCGCTCGGGAGTATCGAGCGCGCGGTAGATAATCGCGAAGATCAGCACGTATTTCGTGAAGAGCGAGGCGAGAAATATGTTGTTGTCGGTGCTCAGTGCCCACAGCGTCTGAATCCATATCCAAGCAGCCAGCAGCATCATGATTTTGACGCTGCGATGGCTGTACCAGGAGATGCGCCCCTCTGGCTGCTTGTGCACGAGAACGGCGATCAGGGTGACGAGCGCCGATGACATGGCCCATCTGAGGTTCGGCAATCCTTCGCCCCACCACGCCGTATCTGGCCCCATGTAGAAGGCCAGCATGTAGGAAAACAAGCCGTAGATCGGGTGCCGAATGAACGCGAGGAGCAGCCCCGCCAGAAACAGCAGGATGAAGCCGAGACCTGTCAGTCCCATACAAACAGCACCAGCGCGAACGGCACCCGAGCGACACTCCGCAACGATGCAACTCTCGTGATCACGATATGGCAGCGGCCTCGATGCGCCGGATCGCAGATTTCACGAAGTCCGCTGAAATGACGAAGGATGCCGGAAACAGCAGCAGATACTTGAACGAGAAGCGATAGCGAAGCGACTGAAGAACGGAGCGTCTGCCCGCCGCAAAGTCGGATATCGCCATTTGATGCAGTCCGAGGTATGCGAGCTTTGCGCCGAGCAAACGGGGACTGATGCGCGCGAGATCCTTGCCGAACTCTTTTATGTATTGAGCCATCGCGAGCGTCGTGTGCTCGAGCTGACCCATCCGCACGTCGACGTCGCATAGACGGGGTCCACCGTGCTCGCGGTATTTTCGACATACCACCTTTGGGGAAAACCACGCCTTGTGCTCTCGATGCATTCGCAGCCACAGCAAACTTTCGTGTGCCTTGAGGCGCTCGTCGAAGCGATACTTCGCAATGGTCGCCGCGCGGAATGCCATCCAGAAATCCCCTGAAATGCGTCCGCACAGGTAGAGCTCGAATGGCAATTCGCCTTCAGAAATCGGCAAGGAGCCGCTGATCTGCCCTGCTTCTGCGTCCAAGCAATGGAACCAGAGAATGTCGACGTCCTGGCGATCCGGTCGCTGGAACTCGCCAACGATCGTTTCCAATGCATCTGGCTCGAGCTCGTCGTCGTCGTCGAGAATCGTGACGATCTCGCCGCGCGCCATGTCGAAGCCACGATTGCGTGCCCGCAGGACGCCACCGTTTTCGGGCATACGCACGTATTGGACTCTGGGGTCGTTGATTTGCTCGGCGTATGCCTGAGTGCCATCGGTGGAAGCATCGTCGAGAATGATCAACTCGAAATCCTGGTAGCTTCCGGCGACCACACTTTCGACCGCCCTAGCAAGCAGAGTGCAGCGGTTGTAGGTCGTCAGCAAAACGGTAATTCGCGGCTTATTCATGCGGAGCAATTGTACAGGGTGGCAACGGTCGCAAATCCAGTCCCACTACACAAAATTGGGAGGAAAATCAGGCAGCTCGTGTCACTATCGCGCGCCCTTTGCCCACTTACGTCACGGTAGGTATCGAGCTATTTGAGGTCCGATCATATTCGCGCACCAAAGCGGCATGCGACGCCACCACGCTGCCGCTCGCGCGTACTTCGGGTTCGAATGATTGAGCTTCGGCAGCTCCCCTCCATTGGCCAGGTAGTAATGCCAATGCAGCTGCATTGGCTCAGCACCCCATTGGGCCTTGAATCGATACGTACCGCTGTCCGCCGAAGAGCGGCCGAAGTCGAAAGCCTCCGCCCCGGCCTCGACCGAATAGCGGAGCATCTCCCAGTACATGCGCATGTTCAACGCGCCGCGCTTGGCTGCCGGCGTCGCGGCCGCCCACGGAACCTCGATGCGCGACCCGTGTCTGATCACGACCGCCGCAGCCTGAGGTTCTCCGCCGACACGCAGGACGATCACCGCGAGCAGATCGGCCATCGAGTCGCACACCACGTCGAAGAACTTCCGCGAGTACACAGGTGTGCCGAGATCGTGCATACCTGAGGCGAACACAGTATAGAACTGATCGATCAATTCCTTGCCACCCCACAGGATTTCCGGGTTCTCGCGCTCGGCGCGCTTTATCTGCGAACGAAGCTTCGAGCCCAGCTGCTTCGCGAGTTCAGTTTCCGTCTGCGGCAGTCGCAGCACCATCGACACTTTGTCCAATCGTTCCGGCAAGTCGAGGTCTGGCAGCGATGCGCAATGGCGCAACTCCACATGATCGCTGCGCCTCGTGCCGGCGAGGCGAATGGCTTCCTTGACCAATACCCGCGCGGCTTCGGGCGAACTCGCGAGTATGCCGCCGTAAGTGAAATACGGCACCGAAACCAAGTAACGCCCGAAGAGCCAACTAGATTGCTCGACGAGCGGCAAGACACCGGCTATCTCGCCTTCACTGCCCCGTGCGCTGAGGAAATACACGGGCAGACCGAATGCATCAGCCGCGATCCGTACCGCGGACGCACGATGATAGGCCGAAGCGTCGGAATGAGCGCAGACATAGTTATCCCAGTCCGCAGGAGCGTCTTTTGTCGTCTGGATCTGCATCGAACGATGATTCACGCAAAACGTAGTTGTATCTCGATTGTGCCCTTATCTTGGCGTCGTCGAAGCTATGCCACAGGCGCAACGCTTCGGTGCTCCAGCTCGCGCGTCTCGAGCATGCCTGCGTCGACGGTACGGCCGTTCTCCAGCTTGACGACGCGGTCGCCTAAATGGAAATAGCGGTCGTCGTGAGTAACGACGATCACGCACTTCCCTCGCTGCTTGAGCTCCGGTAGCAAACGGGCATAGAAAATCTCTTTGTAGGAAGGATCCTGGTCGGCCGCCCACTCGTCGAAAACATACACCGGCCGGTCCTCCAGATACGCCGTGAGGAGCGCGAGCCGCTTGCGTTGTCCCGTTGACAGCGCCGTCGTCGTGAACTTGCCATCCTGGACCTGGACCTTGCCTTCCATGCGCAGCATCGCCAAATAGCGGCGTATCTCGGCGTCGCGTGCCGCAGCGTCTAGACCGAATAACTGTTGAAACAGATAGAAGTCGGCGAAGACTGCGCTGAAGTGCTCGCGATAGCGCTCGCGATCGGCATCTTCGATGATCGTTCCGTTCAGCCGAATCGTACCCGAGTGCGGTACATAGAGCCCCGTAATGAGCTTCACCAAGGTCGACTTCCCACTCCCGTTACCGCCTGTCAAGAAGATGACCTGTCCGCTCTCCAAGCTGAGATTGATCGGTCCGAGCTCAAATCCCTTCTCCTCCCCACCGGGCGCCGCATAGACGTACGAAACGTCGCGAAACTCGATCGACACGACGGGTTGCTTGCTCTGTACGCTGCCAGCACTTTCCGCAGGGGCCACGAGCGCCTCCCCAAGCTGGCGAATCTTCGCGAGAGATGCTCGTCCCTTCATGAACGTCGGTATCGTTCCAACGACGGCCCACACCGGCGCCATCATGTATAGCGACGCGAAGATGTACCCGGTCAAAGTCTCTGGCGGCATCGGTGCGACTTTGGGGGCGAGGAACAACAGCATCGCGATCAAAGCAAAGAAAAGTAACTGGCTCCACGCGTCCGCGATCATGTAGTACTTCGTGGCGCGCAGATTCTCCCGACGCATGTGCGCAGTCGTACGATCGACACCATCGCGCATGAAGTGTTGACGCCGCGCGCGATGCAGCTTGAGCTCCTTCACACCTTCGATGAGCGCGCGGAAATCGCCGAGCAGCTGGTCGCGCCCTTCGCGCGCCGCCAAGATTGCGGCGAACGCTCGGACGTTCAGGATCCGATAACCCGCCACGCCGACGAGCACCATCAATGCGCTCAGTAAGAAGACCTGCCAAGAGAGCCACATGAGGTAGATGGAACAGCCGGCGATGACCGCAAAGTTCGTCGCGAGCGTCGGAATCGCCTGCACCGCCGCCGACAATACGGCGACATCCTCCGTCAGCGCCGCTAGCAACCGTGGCGAGCCCATCGTCTCGAGCTTCTCGTACGGTGTCCCCAGGATCTTGTCGCATAGCGTGCGGCTCAGACGCAGAATCGTATCTTGCGCAAAATGCACGAGCGCGATCTGCGAGATGAACTGAATCGCGATCTTCGCGAGCGTGATCGCGACGAACGCCGCTAGCACGCCCCAGTACCAATCATCGCTGACGTTGAGCGCACGATTGACCACGGCGATCAATGCGGCGCCGAGAGCGCCGCTCAGAACGCTCGCAAGCACGATGCCGATCACCATGCGGCGCGACGATCTCAATAAGAACGCAAATAGTTCCATGATCAAGCCGATGCTGCGATGGCGTTTTTGGTGTCGGTCGACACCGTTGGCTGCTCTCCGTGCTCGCCCTGCTGAGCGCGGTGCAGGTGTTCCGCCATGACCTCGGCGAGCACCTCGACATGCGGACTCTTCAAGGCAAGCCCCGAATCGAGCGCTGGGATGTCGATCTTGACGAACGAGCGCGCCAGGGCACACCACGATAAGCGAGGGTCTCGCTCTGTGTGAATCTTTCGAGCCGAGGCGAGCACCAGCATCAGTGAGCCGTCGTACGATCGTGGACGATATCGCGAGAATGCCTTGCGATTGGCGGTCGAGACACGATCGACGTACAGCGCCGCGCTGTCGCCGCGATAGATGTCGCGGCTCGCGATCATCTGCCCTACGATCCTGGAACGCTCCCTGAACGCCCTCAATGCAGTGCGCAGCGGCATGCGCGCGAGCTCTCGGAGGTGTCGGCGCGCAGCGGAGACGAGGAATGCAATGTGCTGCGATTGTCTCGCCATGACCTCGACGATCGACCAGCGCCGCGTCGGAGGCCAAGTTTCGAGCATCATCAAGAAAGCGACTTCCTCCCCGGCCGCACGCAAGCGCTGCGCCATCTCATAGGCAACGACCCCGCCGAAGCACGCGCCTCCTAGGTAGTAGGGTCCTTTCGGCTGCACCGCACGGATCTCATTGACGTAGTGCTCAGCCATCGGCTCGATGCTCTCGAACGGCTTCTCTTTCCCATCGAGGCCGCGTGCCTGCAAACCATAGAACGGCTGCTGCGGTCCGAGCAGGCGGGCCAGCTCCAAGTATCCGACGACGTTGCCCCCCATGCCCGGAACCAAAAACAGTGGCGGCTTCGACCCGTTAGGTTGGATCGCGACGAGCGATCTCCAGGGCGCACGGAAGCCCTCGCTCTCGAGCCGGAATGCGAGTTGCTCGATCGTGGGCGCCTGAAACAGAGCGGAGGTTGGCAAGCGCCTTCCGAACACACGTTCGACTTGTGCAAACATCCGCACGGCGAGCAATGAATGGCCGCCGAGGTCGAAGAAGTTGTCGCGAACGCCGAAACCGGAGCGTCCGAAGATGTTCTCCCAAATCGCGAGCAGCTGCGTCTCCAGCATGGACCGAGGCTCCACGACTGCCGCTTTACGAAAGATCGGCTCCGGAAGCGCATCGCGGTCGAGCTTGCCGTTTGCGGTCAACGGCAACGCCTTGAGCGCGACGAAGGCGGACGGGATCATGTAATCGGGCAACTGTCGTACCAGGTCGCGCCGAACTTCCACCTGATCGATCGCCATCCCGTGGCGCGGCACGAGGTAGCCGACGAGCGCGTTCGATCCGGATGCATCGCGCTTCAAAATGACGGCGGCATCATCGACGTTCGCGCACCGTCGCAAGGCATCTTCGATCTCTTCGAGCTCGATGCGAAAACCGCGCACCTTCACCTGGCGATCCCTGCGTCCAAGGAACTCCACGACGCCATCGCTGCGCCAACGCGCAAGATCACCCGTTCGATACATCCGCGCGTTCGGCCCCGAACCGAACGGATCGGGCACGAACTTCTCTGCCGTGAGCGCCGAATCGCCGAGATACCCTAGCGCGACCCCGTCTCCCGCGGCGAACAGCTCGCCGGCGACGCCGATCGGCGCCGGTGCACCATTCGAATCCAAGATGTAGCTGCGTGTGTTCGCGATCGGCCGACCGATCGGCACGCTACCGCTGACGCGCTCACCTGCCTTCATTCGATGGCAGCAGGTGAACGTCGTATTCTCAGTCGGACCATAGCCGTTCACGACCCAGCCATCTTGCTTTGCATCGAGCAGCTTCTGTACGTGCGAGACGGACAACACGTCCCCGCCCGCGAGTACTTGCCGGACGCGCGCGACGGCGGGGAGCTCGTTCTCCACCATGTAATGAAAGAACCCCGCGGTCAGCCACAAAATTGTCACGCGGTGCTCATCCAAGGTTCTCGCGAGCTCGGCCGCGGTAGGCACGTTGTGCGGGTAGACCACGAGCCGCGCACCGTTGAGCAACGGACCCCAAATCTCGAACGTGGACGCGTCGAATGCGAGCGGAGCGAACTGCAGAAAGATATCGCTCGGAGTCACATCGACATAGTCGGCGCCGCGCACCAACCTAACGATATTTCTGTGAGTGACGCACACCCCCTTCGGCTTCCCGGTCGTGCCCGAAGTGAACATCACATAGGCGAGATCTTCCGGTCCACCTGCAAACTGTGTGCTCTCGTCGAGCGGCATCTTTTCGATTTGAGCCCATTCCTGATCGAATGCGATGACACTCACGTTGTCCATCGTCACACGGCGACGGAGCGACGCTTGCGTGAGAACGAACTTGATCTCGGCAACCCGAAGGACCTCGGCCGTGCGTGCTTCGGGACTGGTCGTATCCAACGGCACATAGACCGCGCCGACCTTGATGATGGCGAGGATCGCCACGATCGCACCGACGGAACGATCGGTGTACAGGCCCACGTGCATCCCAGGCTGTACCCCCGAGGCGCGCAAATAGGACGCGAACTGATCCGTCGCTCGCGCAAGCTCGCGGTACGTGAAACGACCTCGGGGCAGGATCTCGCGCGTGAGGTCCGCGCTCTCCAACGCTATCGCATCGGGCGTTCTCGCGGCGATCTCGCCGAACAGCGCGCCGATAGACATGTCGCGCGGGTACTCGCTCGACGTGGCGTTCCACTGCACGATGACGCGGTCGCGCTCTTCAGGTGTCAGCATCGGCAGGCGCGACACCTCTCTATCCGGCTCGGCTACCATTGCCGCCGCCAACAGCGCGAAGTGGCGGCTCATCCGTTCGATCGTCGCCGCATCGAACAAATCGGTGTTGTATTCGAAAGTGCCGCGGATCGCGTCCGAATCATCCCAGCAGAACAGACTGATGTCATACATCGCGGCCGCCGACGTGACATCGAAGGCTGACGCGAGCGGCGTGTTCTGAAGGACGAACGTGACCTGGAAGATTGGCGACCAGGCCATCGTACGTTCGGGTTTCAACGCTTCGACGAGCCTCTCGAACGGCAGCTCCTGATGCGCTTGTCCTTCCAGCACATTCTCGCGAATCTGAGCGACCAACTGCCTTGCGTTCGGGTCGGCAGTCAGCTCGGTCCGAATGGCGAGCGTGCTCACGAACAAGCCGATCAGCCGCTCCAGTTCCGGCGTGTCGCGGTGGGCGAGCGGCGTACCGACGACGATATCCGTCTGCCCCGAATAGCGATTGAGCAGCGCCGTGAAAACGGCGAGCAAGGTCATATAGAGCGTCGCCTGCTCGCGGCGCGCAAAGGCGCGCAGCGCGTTGGAGACGCCGGCCGGGAGCTCGAATCGCAGACTCGCACCGTTCAGCGTCTGCCGCGGAGGTCTCGGCCTATCGGTCGGCAATTCGAGGACCGGCGGCGCGCCCTTCAGACGCTCGCGCCAATAAGCGAGCATCGACTCGAGCCGCGGGCCGGACAATCTTTCGCGCTCCAGTGCGGCGAAGTCGCCGTACTGCATGGTCAGAGGCTCAATCATCGACTCGCCGCTCTGGCGATATGCCTCGTAGTGCGTGCCGAGCTCTTGCAAGAAGATGCCTAGCGACCAGCCGTCGCAAACGATGTGGTGCAACGTGAACAGCAGCACATGATGATCCGCAGCCAAGGTCAGCAGAACGGTGCGGAACAGCGGCCCTTGCGCGAGGTCGAACGACCGCTGCGCCTCTTCGCGCTTCAGACGCTCCACCTCTGACGTCCTTCCCTCGGGCGGAAGATGGGAGAGATCGATCACCTGCAGCGGCTGATGCTCGAACGGGCGAATGATTTGAATCAGCTCTCCGCCGCGGTCCTCGAAGACGGTGCGCAGCGCGCCCTGGCGCCGCAGGACGGCGTTGATCGCATACTCCAACGCCGCCACGTCGATACGCGCACGTAGCACGTGCGACGCACCGATGTTGTAGGCGATGTTGCCGTTGTCCAAGTTGTCGAGAAACCAGAGTCTGCGCTGCGCGAATGACGCGCGGTATTCGCCTGGCGGGGTCGTTTCGACCGGTGCCGGTGCCCGTGCGTTACCAGACTTTTGTTCGACGGCTGCGGAGCTGTTGACGAGAAAGGCTCGTATTTCCTCCTTGCGATCCGCGAGCGCCGCCTGCAGCTCCGGAGTGAGCACGCCGCTTGGCGCGCTCACTCTCACGCGCCCCTCGTGCAGCCACACTCGCACGTCGAGATCGCGTAGCTCCTTGAGGAACTCGGCTGTCATCACAGCTCGATTTCCTCGCGCATTTCGGAATCTTCGGTTCGGGCGTCCGCAGGTGCGCTAGCCCATCGCACCGTGTGCACGTGTGCTGCAAGCGCCGCGATCGTTGGTGCATCGAAGATCGCGCGCATCGGTAGACGCAGGTTGAACGCCTGCTGCACGCGCGCTAGCACGCGCGTCGCAAGCAGCGAATGACCTCCAAGCTCGAAGAAGTTGTCGTGGATGCCGACTGACTCGATACCGAGGAGCTCGGTCCAAATGCCGGCGAGCTCTTGTTCCTCGGCGGTGCGCGGCGCGACGTATTCGACGTCCAGATCCGGGCGTTCGTGACGGGCGCCCTGCTGCATCGGTGTCCCAGGCGCGGGCGCGGCGCTGTCCGCCTGCCGAATGTGGCTCAGCATCACGCGCACTTCCGCGAGCAGCTCCGGCATCGGACGTGGCGTTACGTACAGCTGGCTATACGGAGTACTGAGCGCACGCTGCAGCGCTTCTGCGCCCTCTTCCGGCGTGATCGCGACGCGCATGTTCTCCGAATCCGGTTCGCCGCGCGCGGCCGCCAGATCGGCAGCCATCCCGACTTGCCGCCAGGTTCCCCAGTTGATCGCGAGCACGCGCGAGGTCGAGCGCGCGCGGCCGGAATGCGCAAATGCGTCCAGGAAGGCATTGGCAGACGAATAATCCGTCGTCCCGCTCCAGCCGAACACGCTGTTGATCGTCGAACACAACACCAGAAAATCGAGATTTGCGCCTGCGAGCAGGCGATCGAGTAGCAAGGTTCCCTCGACCTTCGGTCGCAGCACGATCTCGACTTGCTCAGGCTTCTTGAGCGGAAGAATCCCCAATCCGGGCAGTCCCGCCGCATGCACGACGCCGTGCAGTGCGCCGAAGCGCTCGCGCGCTTGGGCGAGCGCCTGTGTCATCTGAGATTCATCCGCCACATCGGCAGCCGCCACGAAGACCTCGGCGCCGAGCGATTCCAGTTCACGTACCGTGAGCAGCCGCTGCTTCAGCCGCTCATCGCCGTTCGGATCCGCGAGCATCGCATCCCACTGTTCTCGCGCCGGCAATCCCGAACGCGACGTCAGTACGAGACGCGCATTGAACGCCTTCGCCAGGTAGCGTGCGATCGCGAGACCGATGCCGCCCGTGCCGCCCGTGATGAGATAAGCACCGCCTTGCCGCCATGGCAGCGAACTCTCTGCCGGCGCCTGCAATTGCACGGGGCTCATCGCAAGCGTCCATCGATGCCCGCCGCGATAGGCAACGAGGCTTTCAGTCGAGTCGTCGTTCGCTTCTGCAAGCAGCGCTGCGCTCAACTTCTTCGCTCGTTCCGCAGTCCAATCGACGGATGCGAAATCGACGCTGCGCGCACGCACCAACGGAACGTCCTGCGACATCACGAGGACGGGCCCAACGAGCAGCGAATGCTCGACTCGCAAGCTCGGCTCATCGAGCACCTGCTGCATATCGGTCGATGCGACCAGCACGGGCAAGAGCTTGGAGCGAGAGATCTCGCCGAGCGCCTGCGCGAGATACAGCACGCTGTAGAACCCCAGACGCCGCCCGCGCTCTAGCTCGATATCGGCGCTCGTGCTCGTCGGCGTATTCCACAGATGCACGACACAGTCGATCTCGCCGCCACGCGCGACCTCTTGCAGCAAGCGATCATAGTCTTCGCGCCGGTCAGCGCCGATCGAGTACTCGTCGGAGCTCAACGCCGCGAATGCATCGCCGGGAACGACGGACACGATCTCGATGTGACGCCGCTGCAACTCTGCCAGCACCGCGTTACATGCCGGGGACGCGTCAGCGAACACGAGCCATCTTTGTGGCTGCTCGGCCGACGAGTCCTTTGTGTTCGTCAGCATCGGACGCGAGCGCTGCCAGGACGGCAGCCAACCCCAGTCCTCGAGTGCCGCTCGAGTGGATGGAACGACCTGTTGAGTGATCGCCGAACGCAGCGGTTTCACCCAGAAAGACTGACGCTCGAATGGATAGGCAGGCAAGGACACGCGCTGCGGCCTGCGGGCCGAATGCAGTGCCTCCCACTCGATTCGTGCTCCAGCAAGCCAGGCTCGACCCACCGCGGCCAGCAGACAGTCGCGCTCCGGCTGGCGCTTGGACGGATGCGGCAAGCTGTTCAGCAGCAGATCCTCGGCCGTGGCGCCGAGCGTCTGGCGTGCCAATGTTCTCAGTGTGTCTCCCGGTCCTACTTCGATGAACAATCGCTGGGAAGCTTCTGCGAGCGTTCGCACGCCTTCGGCGAAGCGCACCGGCGCACGCAAGTGCCGGCCCCAGTAGGCAGGATCGACGGCGTCGGCTTCGCTGATCCAAGTACCCGTGACGTTAGATACGAACGGAACGCGCGGCGCAGAAAGCGAGTGTCCGCGTACGAACTCGACAAACGGCTCGATCGCGGGCTGCATCATCGCGGAATGGAATGCATGCGATGTGCGCAGCCGCCGGGTCAATACGCCGGTCCGCTCGAGCTCCTGCTCGAAGCGCTCGATCGACGCTGTCGGCCCCGCGACGACGCAAAGACCGGGTGCGTTGATCGCCGCGATCTCGACATCGGCGCTCAGGAGCGGCGCGACCTCCGACTCCTCGAGAGGCACTGACAGCATCGCTCCAGCCTCGCATGCCTGCATCAACGCACCGCGGCGCGCGACGATCTTCAGTGCGCTCTCTAGATCGAAAACACCCGCCATACACGCGGCGACGTACTCGCCGATACTGTGGCCGATCATGGCTTGCGGCGCCGCGCCCCAATGCTCCCACTGCTTCGCGAGCGCATATTCGATCGCGAAGAGCGCAGGCTGCGTCAGGCGCGTTTCGGCGAGCTGTCCCGGATCGATCGATTGCGCTGCGTGCTCGCGATGCTTTGCAAACAGCAGCTGGCGCAAATCGACGTTCAACAGGGGACGCAATATGTCCGCGCATGCATCGAACGCGTCACGAAAGACCCTCTCGGTCTTGTAAAGCTCAGCGCCCATCTCTGGGTACTGGCTACCTTGGCCGCTGAACATGAATACGATCGAGCGTCCCTGCACATGACATCGGCCAGAGAAAAGGCGACGACGATCGAGCTTCGAGAGTACGGTGTGAGCGTCCGCGGTATCGGCGGCGACGACGATCCGACGATGCTCGAATGCACGGCGGCCTGTTTGCAACGTATAAGCCACGTCCGCAAAATTCGCCTCGCGATGCTCGTGCAAGTAGTCGGCGAGTCGCGTCGTTGCCGTATCGAGAGCAGTAGGCGTTCTCGCGCTCAGTACGAGCAGTTGACTTCCCCGTTCATCTTGCGCCGCTCGAGCGGGAGCCTCCTCCAACACGACGTGCGCGTTCGTCCCACCGATACCGAACGAGCTGACGCCGGCGCGGCGCGGCACGCCCTGCGTACTCCAGGATCGCAGCGATGCGTTGACGAAGAACGGACTGCTTGCAAAATCGATCTGCGGATTGGGCTCCTCGAAGTTCAGCGAGGGCGGAATCTCACGATGCTCGAGCGCGAGGATCGTCTTGATCAAGCCGGTCACACCCGCAGCTGCGTCGAGATGACCGACGTTGCTCTTCACGGAGCCGATCGCGCAGAACTGCCGCGCATCGGTTCGAGCTCTAAAGGCCTTCGTCAGCGCTGCGATCTCGATCGGATCGCCGACGGGCGTCGCCGTTCCATGCGCTTCGACATAGGTAATGGAAGCAGGATCGATATCGGCGATCGACTGCGCCGTCGCGATTGCTTCAGCTTGCCCTTCTATGCTCGGCGCCGTGTAACCGATCTTGTTCGCGCCGTCGTTGTTGATCGCAGACCCGAGAATCACCGCCCGAATGGAGTCACCGGCCGCGAGCGCATCTTCGAGGCGCTTCAATACGACGATGCCGACACCTTCTCCCGCGCGAATGCCCTGACCTTTTGCGTCGAACGGTCGCACCTTGCCGTCAGGCGAGAAGATCATGCCGTCTTGATACAGATAGCCGGTGCGCTGAGGGAACGACAGCGACACACCGCCCGCAAGCGCCATATCGCACGCATGTGACAACAAGCTTTCGCAGGCGAGATGCACCGCGACGAGAGAAGTCGAGCAGGCTGTCTGTACCGTGAGCGCCGGGCCGCGCAGATTCATCTTGTACGCGACGCGAGTCGCAAGAAAGTCCTTGTCATTGCCGATCATCGCCTGGTAGACGCCGACGGCGGCAAGGGCATCCGGATTCGCGAGCAGGTTCGAGTATGCGTAACTGTTCATACTCGCGCCGGCATAGATGCCAACCGGCACATTCAGACGATCGACGTCGTAACCCGCGTCCTCGATCGCCTCCCATGCGCATTCGAGGAAGAGGCGATGCTGCGGATCCATGACCTCCGCCTCACGCGGGTTGACGCCGAAGAATGACGCGTCGAACTCATCGGCGCGCTCGAGCGCAGTGCCCGCCTTGACGTAGGCAGGATTCGCCAGCAACTCCGGGCTCACGCCAGCTGCCTGCAGTTCCTCGTCCGTGAAGCTCGCGAGCGATTCGACACCATCGCGCAGATTGCGCCAGAACTCGGATACGTTCCGAGCATTCGGGAAGCGGCCTGCCATCCCGACCACTGCGATTGCCGTTTTCGTATTGTGCTTCGACGTACTCATGCGCCACACATGTTCTTAGTTCACCGCTTCGCCGCGCCTGCGCACCGCGCGCTGTTTTGCTGCGCGCTCTCGCACTGCTTTCATCTCCTCCATGCCGTCTCCCTCGCTTTCCAAGAAAGCCGCGAGCGCCGCCACGGTGGGATGCTGGAACAGCTCGATCAGCATGATGTTGCGCGAGAATTTCTTCTGCAGGCGGTTCTGTACTTGCACGACGAGGAGCGAGTGTCCGCCCAGGTCGAAGAAGTTGTCGTGCCGACCGACGCGCTCGACCTTGAGCACTTCCTGCCAGATCGCGCCGATTGCCTGCTCGGTCTCGTTCTGCAGAGAGACGTAGGCGGCACTTGCGACGATTCGATTGTCGGGCGCCGGCAGCGCTTTACGATCGACTTTGCCGTTCGGAGTGAGCGGCAGCTCCGGCAGCACGACGAATGCAGAAGGAATCATGTACTCGGGCAATTGCGTCGCGAGATAGCGCCGCAACGAAGCCGCCTCGAGCGTCGCATCCGCTGCCGCGACGAGGTAGGCGACCAGTCGCTGTTCGCCGCTCGTATCGGGGCGCGCCGCCACCGCCGCTTGAGCAACGTCGGCGTGACGTGCCAACAATGTCTCGATCTCTCCGAGCTCGATCCGGTAGCCGCGGATCTTGACTTGGTGATCGACACGCCCGAGGCACTCGAGCACGCCGTCCGCACGCCATCGAGCTAGATCGCCGGTGCGATACATTCGTGCACCAGCTTGCATCGCAAAGCGATCCTGGACGAAGCGTTCGGCCGTCAGCTCCGGCCGCCCGAGATAGCCGCGAGCGACTCCATCGCCGCCGATGTACAGCTCTCCAGGCACGCCGATCGGCAGCGGCTGCCCGCTCTGATCCAGGACATACACCTTCGTGTTCGCGATGGGGCGACCGATGTGCGGTGGGCGCTCGTCCGCCGTCACGCGCGCGACCGTCGACCAGATCGTCGTCTCGGTCGGACCGTACATGTTCCACAGTTCTTTGCAGGACAGCAGCAGCCGATCAGCGAGCTCTCGCGGCAGCGCTTCGCCGCCGCAGAGGATTTTCAGATCCGATTTGCCTGCCCACCCCGATTCGAGCAGCAAGCGCCACGTCGCCGGCGTCGCTTGCATCAGCGTCGCATCGGACGAATCGATCAGTGCCATCAACCGCTGACCGTCGAGCGCAGTGGCACGATCGGCGACGACGACCGTGCCTCCGATCGTGAGCGGTCCGAAGATCTCCAGACCGGCAATGTCGAACGACAGCGTCGTCACGGACAGCACACGATCGCCCGCCGCCAGGCCGGGCTCCCGGTGCATCGAGGTCAAAAAGTTCACGACCGAGCGATGCTCGAGCTGCACGCCCTTCGGACGCCCAGTCGAGCCGGACGTATAGATGACGTATGCAAGCGACGCGGCGGCAGCCGATGACTCTACGGGGGTGCCTGTTTCGACGGCGATCTCATCGCGTTGCGTATCGACGCACACCGTCTGCGCTCGGTCCCCGACCAATGACTTCAACCGAGAATGAGTAACAATGGTTTTGAGTCCGGCATCCTCGATCATGAAATCGATTCGATCCTTGGGGAAAGCCGGATCCAACGGGACATAGGCAGCGCCGGCTTTCAGGACGGCGAGCAGGGCGACGATCATCTCGAGTGAGCGATCGATGCACACGCCCACCAGCGACTCGTGTTGCACGCCGAGCGCTTGCAGCCGTCGCGCGAGTTGATTCGCACGAACATCCAACTCCTCGTACGTGAGCGAGTCATCCCCGAACCGGACCGCCTCTGAATTCGGAGTGCGTCGCACCTGTGCCTCCACCAGGCCGTGCACGGTTAACTCTTGAGGGTACGCCGCCTCCGTTCGATTCCACTCAGACGTGAGCTGTCGACGCTCTTCGTCGCGGAGGATCGGGACTTGCCGGATGCGTGCCTCGACGTTGGCGGCGAAGCCTTCGAGCACCATGCGATAGTGCTCCATCATCCGGCTGATCGTCTCTTCAGTGAATAAGTCGGTGTTGTACTCGAAGTAGAGTCGCAGCCCCTCGGGCAGATCGAATACGTCCGCAGAAAGATCGAAGCGCGACGTGCGGAGGTCGATTTCCACCGGTCTGCACGTCAGCCCAGCGAAATCGAGACGGTCCAAGAGCAATGTGTGCAGGACGAACATCACCTGGAACAGCGGCGAATGATCGAGCTCGCGCTGTACGGACATCTGATCCACTAGCACATCGAACGGCATGTCCTGATGTGCGTACGCCTTGAGTGCCGTATCGCGAACGCGCGTGATGACCTCTCGCACCGTCGGCGCGCCGCTGAGGTCGCCGAGCATCACGATGTTGTTCGCGAAGAAACCGATCACCCGATCCACTTCCGGGCGATTGCGATTCGCGATTGCGGATCCGACCGCAATGAGCTCCTCGTCGGTATAGCGGTGCAGCAGCACATGGAAGGCTGCGAGCAGCACCATGTAAAGCGTCACTCCCTCAGAGCGCGCCAGCGCTTTCAGCTGCTGCGACAACTCCGGCGGGAATATCTTCATGATACGTGCGCCGTTGAATGTCTGAATTTTGGGACGCGGATGATCCGTGGGCAGCTGCAACGCAGAGGAGAGTGGGCGCAACTGCTCCTTCCAGTAGCGCAGGTGCTCCTGCAGCGCACCGCCTGCTAACCAACGCCGCTGCCATTCAGCGTAGTCGAGGTATTGCACAGGGATTGGCGGCAGACTCGCCGCCCTACCGCCGACATGTTGCACATACAGCGCTTGCAACTCGAGTACGAAGATACTGATCGAAAGACCATCGGAGATAATGTGATCGAGGACGAAGCAGAAATAATGCAGCTCCTCATTCACCTTCACGAGCACGAGATGGAGTAGCGGTGCGCGCTCGAGCACGAACGGCCGCCTCGAAATCGCCTGAATGATCTTCTTTGTCTCTTGCTCGCGCTGGCTTTCCGGTAGCTGCGAGATGTCGATGTGCTCCAGCGGCAGCGCCACATCCGGCTCGATCAGGCAGCGAGGCGCACCATCGACCGTAATGAAGCGCGTACGCAATCCTTCGTGGCGGGCGATGAGATCGCGCAAGGCGCGCTCGAACGCGCGCACATCCAAGCGCCCTTCCATCCGGAATGCGTTCGCGACGTTGTACACGATACTGGAGGGATCCATCTGCTTCATGAACCACAAGCGCTGCTGCGTGTGGGACACGGGCAAATCGCCGGAGCGCTCCACTCGCGGAATCGCATCGCTCTGGTCGGCTGCGCGCGCTTCGCGCAGCCAAGCTTTGATTTCCTCTTTGCGTCGCGAAAGCTCCGCACGCAACTCGTCGGTAAGCGCACCTTTGGGCGCGCTCACATTCAATCGATCTCCATCCAGACTGAGCCGCACATCCAGCGACCGCAGCCGACCCAATAATTCATCGATGCTCAAAGCGCGAGCTCCTCACGCGGCTCGGTACTCGACTCCGCCCGCCCAAGTTCGAAATCCTCACTAATGTGCGCCGCGAGCGCATCGACGGTCGGCCACTCGAATGCCGCTGTTGCTGCTACGGGCCGGCCGAGCTTCGATTGCAAACGGTTGCGCAACTCCACCGAAGTCAGAGAATCCAAGCCAAGGCTCGTGAACGGCTGATCGTCTGCGATCGAGCTCGCGCCATCTCCGAGCGCCAACACAGTGGCCAACTCGTTACGGATGAGCTCCGCGATCCGAGCACGGCGTTGCCCTGCATCTAGCGCGGCGTAATCCACTCGCGACTCACCACCGGCGGCCGCTTTGCGCTCGCCCTGCTCGCGCCGTTGCGCCTCGCTGAGGGCGTCGCGCAGCAACGGCGGCACGGGTTGATCCGCAAATTGAGCCGAAAGCACGTTCCAATCGATCGGTGACACTGCAGCACGGACGGTCGCATTACGCAGCAACACACCCAGCGTCTGCATTCCTTCCGCAGGAGAGAGTGCGCTCAAGCCTTGGGCACTGGCACGCGCCACGGTCATGCCGCGTGCAGCCATTCCGACGTCCTTCCATGCGCCCCAATTCACACTCATCGCGGGCGCGCCACGATGATGCCGGTAGTACGCCAGGGCATCTAGGAAGCTGTTCGCAGCAACATAGTTGCCCTGCCCAGGCGAGCCGAACACAGCGGACATCGAGGAGTACATCGCGAAGAAGTCCGGCGCATGCCCGCGCTTTGCCGTTGCACGATGCAGGCGCCAGGCACCGTCGGCTTTGGGCGCCATGACAGCGGCGAAGCGCGCCGGCGTCTGTTTGGCGAGCACGCCATCATCGAGCACGCCCGCACAATGGATGATCCCGCCGAGCCGCCCCATGCCATCCAGCCGGTCCATGATCTGCTCGACACCCGATGCGCTTCCTACATCCGCCGCAATCGTTTCGACACTGACACCCGCGGCTTGCAATGCAGCTATTTCTGCCTGACAACGCTCATCGGGTGCACTACGCGCAGCCAGCAGCAATCGCCGTGCACCCTCGCTTGCGAGCCATTGCGCCGCGAGCAGCCCCAATCCCTTCGTGCCGCCGGTCACTAGATAAGTCGACTCCGCGTCCACGGGTACTTGGTCGCGCCCGAGTGCAACTTCATGACGGAACACCACGCGACCCATGTGCTTCGCTTGCGCCATATAGCGGAATGCGTCGATCGCACGCTCGAAGGGGAACGCGGTGCACGGGAGGACGGGGAGCGCGCCCGATTCGATATCGGCCAACACGCGCGTGAAGGTGGCACCAACGATCGTCGGAGTCTCGCGCGCGTTGTCATTGCAATCCACGATGTGATAGCGGATGTCGCGGCCGAGAGCCGCCACCCGTTCGTGCGTCCATAGGCCGCGTTTGCCGATCTCGAGGAACACGCCGCCTCGCGCAAGCACCTCGAAGCTCTTGTCCATCATCGCACCCGCGAGAGAGTTGAGCACGATGTGCACACCCTCTCCGCCCGTGATGCGCATGATCTCGTCCGCGAATGCGGTGCTGCGCGAATCGAGGGCGTGATGCACGCCCAGCTGTCGCAGGAGCTCGCGCTTCTCGGGACTGCCGGCCGTTGCGAAGATCTGTGCGCCGGCGCGCTGTGCAAGCGCGATCGCCGCCATGCCGACGCCGCCCGCGCCGGAATGGATCAGTACACGGTCCCCGCGCTTCATGTGGGCGATCTGATTCAACGTGATATCCGCCGTCAGATACGCGGTCGGGATCGCAGCGCCCTGCTCGAAATCTAGACCTGCCGGCAACGGTGCGACGAACTCCCAACGAGTCGTCGCGTGGCTCGCGAACGCGCCCTCGACCATTGCGACGACGCGATCGCCGATCGCAAAGCCTTTCACGTCTTCGCCGACCGCAACCACTTCACCGGCGCAGTCGCTGCCCAGGTGACGGATCTCGCCGGGGTACATGCCGAGCGCACTGAGCACATCGCGGAAATTGAGGCCGCTGGCACGCACGCGCACCTCAATTTCGCCACGCTTCGGCGGACGTCGTGTCGCGGGGGCGATCGCGAGATTCTCCAGCGTCCCGCGCGTCCCGATATTCAACCTGACCGGTGCCTCATCGATATTGTACGAGGGCGCCTTCGCTTTGCGCGCAAGACGCGAGACGAGCTTCGCGCCTTTGCGGAATGCGACCTGATTCTCGTCGCTGTCGCTCAGCAGCTCCTCGACGAGCAGTCTCATCTCGGCGAGGTTCGTCTGTGCATCCAAGTCGATGAGTTTCACTCGCAGTGCCGGGTGCTCCACCGCTGCAACCCGAGCAAGTCCCGCGACCGCGCTTTGCTCGATGCGCACCGCCTCGGAGCCATCCACGACTTGACTCGCCGAAGTCACGATCGCAAGCCGGCAGGAGGGCGCCGGTTCCGTACTCGCTAGCGCTTGGACCAGCAGCAATGCAGCCTCGGTGCCGAACTGCTGGACCGTACTCGGTACCGCATTGTCGTCCAGTGCGGGAACACGCAGCGGCCACAGTGAAACGACTCCGCGTAAGCTCGTGAACTGCGAAACGAGCTTCTGATAGTCCTCGGCTCGTGCAGGATCGATCTGCACGCTTCCAGGACCGACGGCGTACTGCTCGCCCGGCTCGACGAGCGTAACGCTACCACCGCGCTGTTTGAGCTCTTGTGCGATGTGCGTGCCCTTGCAATTGTCATCGGAGAAAACGAGCCACTCACCGCTCGCATCGCCGTTCGGATTGGCCGACAACGCAGCTTCCTTCCAAACGACCTCGTACAGCCACTGCGCGACTTGCGCCTCGGCACGCTGCTGCAAAGCACTGCGACTCGCGCGTCGGCAACGCAAGCCTTGGATCGAGGCGATCGGGTCGCCCTGCGGCGTCTCGACGCGCACATCCAGCACGATCATCTCTCCGCGCCGGCTTCGATCGCGCGCACGCGCATAAACTCGGACGGGTCCGCTCGCCGCGGCGAAGCAGCGAAACCTGTCCACGCCGATCGGCAGATACATGTGGCCGCCCGCTCCCTGCAGCGTGTCCATCACGACTGCCGACACGTGAAAGCAACCGTCCAAGAACGCAGGATGCAAACTATATTTTTCGGCGTCGGCAGCCACGGCCGGCGTAAATTGCACATCGCCGAGTGCTTCGCCGGCACCCGCCCAGGCACGCTCCAAACCACGAAATGCGGGCCCGAAATCCACCCCGAGGTCACGTAGATTGTCGTAGAACTGCGAGATGTCGATGGGCTCGTCGCAGCGCTCCGCGACGCTGTCGAGCGATTCCTCGTTGGCTGGCAGGGCGAGCGGCTCCAGGCTCACGCTAGCAGTCATGTGCGTGCTCCAGTCCGCGTCCTCACGCGCAGCATCACGGCTGAATATGCGCACGCGTGGAGGCGTGCGATCGACTGCGACCTGCATCACGCGCTGTTCGCCTTCCGCGAGCACGAGGGGCTCTCCCACCTCGACTGCATCGAGGCCCGTTGCGTGATCGCCGAACACCTGACGCGCAGCCGCAAGTCCTGCCTCGAGGTATGCGGTCAGCGGCATCACGACACCCGCTGCGATGCCGTGGTCGGCCACCCACGCTGGATCCGTACGACTCACGATCCGCTCGAACTGCGCTGCGGTTCCTGCGACGCTTAAACGTACGCCGAGCAATTCGTGTACGGTCTTTCCGCCCGCTCGACGTGGCCCGCTCTGCATCTCAAGCAGATAGCGCTGGCGCTGGAATGGATAGGCAGGCAAAGCGACTGGCCGGCATTGCCCGCCCTGAATCGCGGGCCAGTTCAGCCGCACCCCGCGCACGTACAAACGCGCAACGCTTTCCAGCATCTGTTCCGCTTCGGCACGCCCCTGTCGCAATGCCGCCAACCACTCCACATTGGCATCAGGCAGACACAATCTGCCGAGCCCCGTTAGAACCGGGTGCGGTCCAATTTCAAGATATACATCACAACCTATCGTTGCGAGCGCCTGCATGCCGCGCGCGAACAACACCGGCGACTCTACGTGACGGGCCCAGTACTCGGGCATCCGCTCGCCCCACTCCGCCCAATCCAAAGGCGCTGCACTCAGGTTCGAGACCCAGGTCAACCTCGGCTCACGATGCGCGATGCTCGCGGCGAACGTACGAAACTCTTCAACCATCGGCCGCATCAGCGGTGAGTGGAACGCATGCGAGACAGTGAGCGGCTGCGTGCGAAGGTTCTGCGCCTGCAAGCGCGCGACGATCTCATCGACCGCTTGACGGGCACCCGCGATCACGACGCTATTCGGCGCATTCAACGCCGCGATCGAGACCTTGTCCGCGAACGGCGCGACTTCACGTTCGACGACCGCCGCATCCGCTTGCACCGCGACCATCACGCCGCCCGCGGGCAACGCCTGCATCAGGCGACCGCGCGCGGCAATCAATCGCGCGCCATCTTCGATACTGAACACGCCTGCGACCGCGGCGGCTGCAAACTCTCCTACGCTGTGGCCGATGACGACCGATGGCTCAATTCCCCAATGTCGCCACAGCGCCGCAAGTGCGACTTCGATCGCATAGAGCGCCGGCTGCGTGTAGCCCGTTTGGTTCAACGCGCCGTCAGAGTCTTCAAAGAGCACGCTGCGCAAAGGTCGCTCGAGCAAGGGGTCGAGCACCTGTGCACAGCGGTCAATGACATCGCGAAAGATGGGCTCACTCGCATACAGCGAGCGGCCCATGCCCGCGTACTGCGAACCTTGGCCGGTGAATAGGAACGCAACTCGCGTGCGCGGGCTCGGCGCGCTGCGACCGCGGTGAATGTGCTCCCCGCCATCGACTGTGGCGCGCAACTGCGCAAGCATCGAAGCGCGATCCGCGGCAATCAATGCGAGTCGATGATTGAACTGGGCACGACCCGTCGCCGCGGTGCTGCAAATGTCCGCCAAGCTCTGTTCTGGATGCTCGCGAAGATGATCTTCGAAGCGCGCTGCAAGCGCGGACAGCGCGGTCTCACTGCGTGCAGACAACGGCAAGAGGTAATGTGAACGCTCCGACTCGGATTCCCGCGTCTGACTCGGCGGCGGCTCCTCGATGATCAGATGCGCATTCATCCCGCTGAAGCCGAACGCGCTGATTCCCGCCATCAGGCGACCCTGCGGAGGGTTCCAGTCGTGAAGCGCCGTTGAGATCCTGACCGGAATCGAGTCCCATGCAATCGCCGGTGTCGGCTTGCGCACATGCAAACTCGCGGGCAGCTTGCGGTGTTGCATCGACAACACGATCTTGAGCACGCCGGCGACGCCGGACGCAGCTTCCAAGTGGCCGATGTTCGACTTCACGGAGCCGACCTCGAGAGGCCGGTCGCTCGAGCGCCCTTCACCATACACCGCAGCCAAGGCTTCGACCTCGATCGGATCGCCGAGCGACGTACCGGTGCCGTGCGCCTCGACGTAACTCACATCCCTCGGCTGCACATTCGCCGCTTTCAGCGCATGGCGCACGACGGCCTGCTGCGCGAGTCCATTGGGAACGGTCAGACCGCTCGAGCGTCCGTCCTGATTGATCGCCGAGCCGCGGATGATGGCCAAGATGTTCCGGCCGTTCGCGATCGCATCCGAGAGCCTTTCCAGTACGATCAATGCGCAGCCCTCGCCGCGGACAAAACCGTTTGCAGATGCATCGAACGTCTTGCAGCGACCGTCCGGCGACAGCATCCCCCACTTGGAGATGAGTACGAACGGCTCGGGCGACAGAATCGCGTTCACGCCGCCCGCGAGCGCCAAGTCGCTCTCGCGATTGCGAAGACTTTGGCAGGCGGTATGGATGGCGACGAGCGACGACGAGCATGCGGTGTCGATCGCCATGCAAGGACCTTGCAGGCCCAAGGTAAACGACACCCGTCCCGCCGCCGCATTGAGCGCGGTGCCGGTCGCTAGATAGATGTCACTTCGCGCGGGATCGGTGACATCGATGCGATTAGCGTAATCCATCGATGTGATGCCGACGAACACACCCGTGAGGCTGCCGTCCAACGTGTCAGGAGGAACCGCTGCATTCTCGAGCGCCTCCCAAGCGACCTCTAGCAGCAAGCGCTGTTGCGGATCGAGGCCGGTGGCCTCGCGCGGTGAGATGCCGAAAAACCCGGGATCGAATTCGTCGATGTTATCCAGAAAGCCGCCGCTCTTCGTGCGCGCCTTGCCGGCCCGCGACGGATCTGGGTCATAGTAAGCCTCGACGTCCCATCGGTCGGCAGGGACCTCACCGACCACATCCTTGCCGTCGCGCAGGATGTCCCAGTACGACGCAGCGTCCGTCGCACCGCCGGGCAATCGGCAACCGAGGCCCACGATTGCGATCGGTTCGCGGGCGGCGCTTTCCGCGGCGGCGAGCTTCGCCTGAAGACGGTCGATCGCGCTCAGCGCATCCTGCAGCACAGATTTGCGATCGCCGGCCTTGACGTTCGGTTCAGCCGCTGCACTGTCCGTCTTTTGGCTCACTTCAAAACTCCTACATCCCGCAACCGGCAATCGTCGCAGCAACTGACGAGCCGAATCGCTGTCCGACGTCACCATTCGAACAAAGGGCGCCGACCCGTCCGCTAAAGTCCTGTCCTCATAGGGTCGTCGAGGACGAGCTCGCGCCACGGCCCGCCTCGCGCATCCACAGATAGACCGCTGCACAAACGACCAGCGCGATTCCAACGAGCGCGCGCAAATCAGGTTGACCGTACCCGACGGCCGCCAGTAGTGCGGCCATGATCGGGCCCTGCACATAGATAAGAGGCACGGAGGCCGATAGTGGTGCGGCCGCCGCGGAGCGGTCCAGGGCCAAAAGGGCACCGAAGCCGAGCACGCCAACTGCGATGAGTACGAGCAGTTCGTGCAAGGTCGGTCGCACCCAAACACTCGGCACGACAAACGAAAGAGACGCAAACACGCCGAGCGCTGTGTAGAACAGATTGGCCTGTAATGTCTCGTGCCGAAGGCTGCGCGTCATCACGACATACAGCGCGAATGTACCAGCCATGGCGAATGGAAACACGATACCTGACAGGCCCGAAGGCGCGGCCGGGTGCGCTACCAAACACGCTCCGACATAAGCGACGGCTGCAGCTATCCAGTAACGTAACTGAACGCGTTCCTTGAGCAGGACCTGCGCTAGCGCGAGTACCATGAGCGGCGCGCACCAGAAAATGGTCATGAGCGCGCTCGGCCCGACCCCATGTTCCCCCGCCATGATCCAGGCGGCCGGCATCCCCAACATCAGCAGCGATCGGCTGAGCTGATAGATCGGCCGGCGTGTGCGCCATAGCACACCCGGTTCGCTCCAGCCCCAAATCACGAGCATGAGAGTGAGGTGCACGCCGTAGCGCATCCAGACGATCTCGTAACCGGGGATTCGCACGAAGAGCGGAATCGCGGCCACCTCGACAACCGCCCATAGCGCCACGAAGGCGACCATGAACAGCATGCTCGCGCGCACCGCACCGGGAGGTGCAGCCGGCGTTTCGCCGGCGACCGAAGGGGTCGTGGAGACATCGATTTGTGTCGTGCTCATAGCGTCCTCAGCCTTTCTGCCAAGAGTTGCTCGAGCTCGTCCTCACTAAGCTCCTCGCGCTCTGCCGCCGTCGAGGCAGTCGCAGTTGTCGTGAGAGTGGTAGTTCCAATCGGTTCAGCAGCCGCGTTGGTCGCCTTGTCAGCCGGCAGCACGAACAAGATACGTTCGAGGAACTGCGTCAATGCAGCCGCATTGGGATAATTGAATGTGAGCGTCGAGGGCAATGCGCAACCTGCACGCTTCTGCAAACGGGCACGCAACTCGACGGCCATGAGCGAGTCCATGCCGAGGTCGAACAGTCCGCGGGCCGGATCGACTTCCGCAGCGCTGCTCAAGCCAAGCACTGTGGCAACTTCGCTGCGAACGCGCTCGCCGAGCAGTTCCTTCCGCTCTGCTTCCCGCACGTTCTCGAAGCTCCACGCTTCGGTCATGCTCGTTTCGCGCTGCTGAGGACGATGTTCGGTCGCAACCCCAACTTCACTGAAGAACGGCCGCGCACGTCTCGCTTCATAGACTGGCTTCAACCGTTCCCAATCCACTGCAGCGATCGTCGCTTGCGGCACATCGCTCCCGAGCATCGCATCGAGCATTGCGAGCGCACCCGATACCGGCATCGGTTCGAGGCCGGCGCTTGCGTACAGCGCACGCGCTTCGTCGCTCGCAAGTCGCATCGCGGCCCAAGTTCCCCAATTGACCGAGAGAGCCGGCAACCCTGCAGCACGCCGCGAATGCGCGAGCGCATCAAGGAACTGATTCGCCGCCGCATAGTGTGCGAGGCCCTGCGCCCCCCAGAGTGCGGTCGTCGACGAGAAGAGTACGAAACAGTCCAGCCGGGCGTCCTTCGTCAACTCATGCAGAATCCATGCCCCATTAGCTTTGGAACGCATCATCTCTCGCATCGCGGACTCGTCCAATTCTGTGACCGGTCGCGAATCGAGATGGGCGGCCACATGGAACACGCCGGCGAGCTCTGGCAGATCATCGCCGAAGCGACTGAACAGCTTGCCTAGCGACGAACGATCCGCGACGTCCCCGACGACGACGTCGACGCGGGCACCCTGTGCCCGGATACGCTGCAGCAGCTCACGCGCTTTGTCGCCATTCACGCCGCCAGCATCGGGATCGCGACGACCGATCAACACAAGGTGTTGAACGCCTCGTTCGACGAGCCATTGCACGAGTAACAAGCCGAGCCCACCCATCCAGCCAGTCACGACATAGGCGCCGTCGCGGCGCCAGCGGAATCGGGATGGTCGCGATGGGCCAGCTCGAACCAGACGAGGCACGCTTGGCTCGCCCCTATGCACCGCGATTTGATCTTCAGCCGAGCCCGAGTCGATGGCACGGCGCAGCTGCACCACATCAAATTCTGCGGCGTCGGAATCGAGATCGACCGATGCACCGAAGTGTTCCGGTTGCTCCAACGAGGCGACCCGCCCCCATCCCCAAAGCGATGCGTGTTCGAAATGCGGCGACGGACCTGTCCCGCCTTGGACACCACGCGTGACGATCCATAAACGGAAGTTGGCATCGGAGTCCGCGAGCGCTTTGAGTGCCGCGGTCGCGAGCAGACAATCCTTAGAGGCACTTTCCACCGGGTCGTCGTCGCCCTCGCAGGCGAGTAAGACGAGCGCCGTCGGCACGAATCCCGATGTCTTGAAGTGTGCGAGGGCGGCTGCAACGTCGGTGCTGCCAGAGCCGCGCAAGATGTATTCCCCAGCGCGATGATCTGCATCCTCGCAGCCCGCTGTCGCCAAGCGCACGTCGATGCCCGCTCGAGCGCAAGCGGCAGCTGCGTGTCGGCCGCGCTGGGCATCGCGCGTACAAATGAGCCAGCCTGACTTCTCGCCTGACGCGCTCGTCGCTGCGCTTGGCAGAGCGGCTCGCGCGAGCAGCACTGTTTGGCCCGCGGCTTCGACGTTCTCAGGCGCCGCCGCCACTTGGTCGAAGCCCGTCGATTCCAGGAGCATGCGCCACTGTTCGGGAGCGAGCAGTGCGTGTTGTGGGCGCAGCTCGCGATCCGTGAATCGCCACCAACCCTCGGTCATGCCGAATGTCAGGTCGACCCAGCGCAGCGGCCGCGTACCCTCGAGCAATACCAACACACCGCCCGGACGCAACAACTCCCGCACGCGGGACATCGTGCGTCGCAGGTCTCGCGTCGCGTGGAGCACATTCGCCGCAATGATCATGTCGAACGAGCCAGGCGATAGCCCTTGTTCGAGCGGTTCTTTGTCATCGACGTCGAATACGACGTATTGCATTCCAGCTCGGGAAGAGAACCGTTCGGCCGCACGCGAGACAAACAGCGGCGAGATGTCGCTGAACACATACTCTGTCTCGGGAGGCAGGACTGGCAGCACATACTGAGTCGTCGAGGCAGTCCCCGCGCCGATCTCGAGGACACGCAATTGCCGGCTCGAGTCCCGATGTCTAGTCAGTTCGCCGACCGCGTTTTGTACGATCCGATTGAATACGCGCGCAGACGGCGAGTCGCGATATAGACCCTCCAGCGCTGACGGGTCGCCCTCGGGGAAAAGGAGCTGCAGGGGATCCTGCGACCCTTGCAGAACCTCGGCGAGACGCTCGCCGCACCGTGTTAACAGCGTGAGCTCGGCACGGTAGTCCGGGTACTCGCCCAGTAGCCGTCGGCACTCGACGCTGCCTTCGCCCTGCGGCAACGCCGTCACGACGGTCCACTCATCGGGAGCGCTCCGCCGCAACACGCCCTCTTCTTCCAATATCGCCAGGGCGCGCACGAACAAGCGTTCGAACGACGGCAGTACGCGAAGATCGCGACGTAAGACATCTGTGCTCACGCGCGTGCCCGGATGTAGCCGACACTCCATCTTCTCGAGTGCCCTTGCGATGAATAGCGCTGACGCGTGCTCCATCTGCGGCGACAACGCCGCAAATGCATCCAAGCCATGTTCCGCGGAAAGTGGTGCAACTGCGGCGCGCAATGGGCCGATCAGGCTCGCGAGCTCTGGAAGGCGCCACCCAGCATCGGCATACGGAGCCGGGCGCCAAACGATCTGATACAGCCATTCTGGGTGCGGGATCGTCGCGGTAGCCTTCTCGAGCAACGCAAGTGGTACGCGTTTGAGGCCGATGTCCTCGAGCACACCGATCAGGGGACCGTCCTCACCGAACAGGAAAATATCGCCGCTCGGCTCCGCATCGGCCTGCCCCTCGCGCAGGGCAGCGTAGCCCCACAGCTCCGAGCCGAGCGGCCTAGCAAGGTGCATGCGCCCGAGCGACACTTGCATATAGGTTCCGTCGAGCCCGCGGCGCGAGACCGCAACGCCGAGAAGCTGCAGGCAGGCATCCAGCAGCACAGGATGCGCATCGGTCACAGCGTCGCCCCGCAGCTCGTCCGCCAAGCGCACGCGCCCGAGCACGCCTTGCGCGTTCGAGCGAAGCTCGACGATCCCTCGAAACAGCGGTCCGAACTCGAGCGCGCTGTCGGCTAGGCGCGCATAGAATGCGTCTCGCGATTCCGGTTCGCAGCATCGTTCAAGCGCATCTGCCAACGTCAGGGGTGCCTGCGGCGCTTCGTGGTCGACAGGCGCGATCCGCGCCGTCACATGTTGGCTCCATGCGCCTTCGGGATTGTCGGTGCGGCGCGAATAGATCGTCGCCGCGGCACCGGCCGGCGTCGCTCCCTCCAGTACGATCTGTACGCGCAAGTCCGCGTCGTCCGGTAGTGCAAGCATCTCGCGAAAGCTCACATCTTCCAGGACGACGTCGCCGCAACCTAAGTAACGGCGGCCCGCATCACGCAGCATCTGCAACATCAACGCGCCTGGCGCCACCGCGCGCCCGCCGATGCGATGTTGATCGAGATAGGCAAGCGCGCGCGGACTCAGCGTGGTCTCGAACGTCGGTGCCGCCATGTCGAGTCGCGCCCCTGCCGGCGTGCCCAGCGCTGCACGCGAAGCGACAGACGTGAATGCGTTTGCGCTATTCGGCGAGATCCAGAATCGGCGTCGCTGGAATGGATACGTCGGCAATGCGTGCTGCAAGTGACGGGAAGCGCCTCGCGTGAACGCCTGCCAATCGATCTTGGCCCCAAGCGCATACAGCCGCGCTGCACTCTGCAGCAGCTGTTCACGCTCCGGGACGCCGGCGCGCAGCGACGGCAGCCATTCCGAACGCTCTGCACTCACGCACGAGCGCCCCATATTCAGCAGCACAGGATTCGGACCGATCTCGATATAGGCCTTTGGATTCAGCTTCTCCAACGTCTGCATGCCGCGCTCGAACAACACTGCCTGACGTACATGACGGCTCCAGTACGCCGCCGGATCAGTGAATGCGCCCTCGCCCCAGGTCTCCCCGGTGACATTTGAAATGAGTGCGATCTGCGGCGCCTCATACTTGACCGAGCGAGCGGTTCGCTCGAAGTCGCGCAGCATCGAGTCCATCTGAGCCGAGTGAAACGCGTGCGAGACATCCAGCTCGTGCAGCCCATGTCCGCGCGCGGCGAGCTCGCGAACGACCTCCTCCACGCTCTCGGCATATCCTGAAATGACGATTTGATTCGGCGCATTGATCGCACCGATATCGACGCCTTCGCGCCCGCGCAGAATCTCGCGCACGGTTCTCTCGTCGGCATCGACGGCGACCATGCGCCCCTTGCCGGGCGCCCCTTGCATCATCCGGCCGCGCGCAGCGACCAAGCGGACGCCGTCTGCAACGCTGAACACGCCTGCTACACACGCCGCAGAGTACTCTCCCACACTGTGCCCAAGCACCGCAGAAGGTGTAATGCCCCACGAGCGCCACAGCGCGGCAATTCCGACTTCGAGTGCAAACAGCGCGGGCTGCAGATACGCAGTCTGCGCGAGCTGAGCACGCTCTGACTCGAATAGGATCTCTTTGAGGGATCGATCGAGGAATCCGGTCAATGCCTGCTCACACTCGTCAATGACTTGGCGAAAGACCGGCTCGGCCGCGTAAAGCGTTCGACCCATGCCGACGTACTGCGAGCCCTGACCGGTGAAAAGAAACGCAATCTCGGGTTGATCGTGCGCCGTGCCGATTACGACGCTCGATTGCTGCTCACCCTTCGCTGCGGCGTGCAGTGACGCTATGAACGCGTCCCGGTCTTTCGCAACGACAGCGAGACGGTGCTCGAAGTGTGCACGACCGACGCTCATGGCGGCGCTCACTGCGCGGCAGTCCTCCTCCGGATGAGCGACGATGAATTGCGCCAAGCGCTCGGCGAGCTCGTGCAGCGCGCCTTCACTACGTGCGGACAATGGCAGCAAGAACGCTTGAGAGTCGTACTCGGCTTCCGACTGTTTATCCTCGCGCCGCGGCGCTTCTTCGACAATGAGATGCGCATTCGTGCCGCTGAAGCCAAACGAGCTCACACCTGCCAGCCGCGTCCCGCGCGATCGCCACGGTGTTAGCCGGGTCGGAATCTCTACCGGCATCGCGCGCCAATCCACGTGCGGATTCAGCTCGCGCAAATGCAGATGGGGCGGTATCAGGCGATGCTGTAGCGCCAGAATGACTTTCATCAATCCGGCGATTCCCGCGGCAGACTCGAGATGCCCGATGTTCGTCTTCGCGGAACCGACGAGCAGTGCGCTTTCTTCATCGCGCCCCGCGCCAAGCGCGGCGGCTAGCGCCTGAATTTCGATCGGATCGCCCAACGATGTGCCCGTGCCGTGCGCTTCCACATAGTCGATGTCGGAAGGCTTGAGACCCGCGGCGTTCAGGGCGTCGCGTATGACGGCTTCCTGTGACGGACCATTCGGCGCCGTGATGCCGCTCGAGCGGCCGTCCTGATTCGACGCGCTCGCGCGAATCACCGCAAGAATACGATCGCCGTCGGCTTGCGCATCTTTTAGGCGCTTGAGCACGACCAAGCCGCATCCTTCGGCACGAACGAAGCCGTCGGCGCGCGAATCGAACGCCTTGCAGCGCCCGTCGCTCGCCATCATGTGCGCACGCGACAACGTCATCGTGACTTCGGGCCGCAGAATCACGTTCACACCGCCCGCGATCGCGATCTTGGATTCGCCAGCACGGAGGCTCTGGCATGCGAGATGAACCGCCACGAGCGACGACGAGCACGCGGTGTCGATCGAAATGCTCGGACCTTGCAAGCCGAGCAAGTAGGACAGACGACCTGACGCGACGCTCGCCGCGCTGCCGGATGCGAGATATGCATCGATGCGGCGCGCATCGCCACTTGCGTTCAATTGGAAGTAATCGCTGTTGCAGATGCCGAGGAAGACGCCTGTGCGCGACTTCTCGAGACTGTCCGGCGCGACACCGGCGCGTTCGAATGCCTCCCAGGCGACTTCGAGCACCATGCGCTGTTGCGGATCCATGTTGATGGCTTCGCGCGGCGCGATGCCGAAGAAGTCGGGATCGAACTGATCGATGTTCTCGAGGAATCCGCCCCAGCGAGTCGCGATCTTTCCTGCTGCATCGGGGTCGGGGTCGTAGTACGCGTCCACGTCCCAGCGATCGGGCGGGATCTCGGAAATTGCATCGCGGCCTTGCTTGAGCAAGTCCCAATACGCCTCAGGCGTCGTTGCCCCGCCGGGGAACCGGCAGGCCATCCCGATGACGGCGATGGACTCAGATGCACTCTGCTGTTGGCGCTCGAGCTTCTGTTGCAACTCGAGCGTCAGCAGTGCGAGCTGCTTCTGCGAGAGCCGGCTGATCCGATCAATGAATTCACTTGAAGCCATCGTCAATGCACTTTCATTTTGGCGGCGAGTAGCCGATCCAGCTCTTCCTCGCTCAGCTGTTCTACTTGATCGAGCAGATCGGCCCCACCCTGTCCGCTCGACTGCGGCGTGGAGGGGGCGGCACCTTGCGGCTCGATATTTAGGAGCGTCGCGAGATGACTCGTCAACGCCTCGATGCTGGGATGATCGAACAGCAACGTCGCCGGCAAGCTGCGGCCGATCGCACGGCCGAGCAAATTGCGCAGCTCGACGGCCATCAGCGAATCTAGACCGAGGCCATTGAGCGGCGCTTTTAGATCGATCGTATGCGTCGCGGGCAAGCTCAGTACCTTCATCGCGAGGCTGCGAATCTCTGCTTGCAAGAGCGCGCGCCGCTTCTTGACGGGCGCTGCGGCGAGCCGGGCATTTAGCTCGTCACGGGATGCAGCTTCTTGCCTTGAGTCCGCCTGCGACAGCGGTGCGGACGCTCGCGCCTCAATGAGCTCGGCTGCATACGCTCGCAACTTCGGTGGCCATCGCTCTGCAATGCGATCCCAGTTCGCATTCACGATTCCTATGTTCGCTGGCGCGTGTTGCAGCGCCTTGGCGAAGGCCTTCAATCCCTGCGCCGGGGCGATCGGTTGGAGACCTGCTTCGGCCAATCGCGCAGCGAGGTCATCGCCTGCCGCAGCACCGATCTGCGACCACGCGCCCCATTGAATGCTGACCGCCGCTCGACCTTCCGCGCGCAGCTGCACTGCGAGGGCATCCAGATAGGCATTCGCGGCGGCGTGGTTCGTTTGGCCGGCAGACCCCAATAGCCCAGCGGCGGACGAGAAGAAGATCAGGAAATCGATCGGTCGCGTGCGAGTCGCGCGATCGAGCAGCCATGCGCCGTACACCTTTGCGGCAAATACCCTCGCGTAGCGTTCCATGCTTTGTGCCGTCAGCACGCCATCATCGAGGCTACCTGCAGCGTGCACGATGCCCGCGAGCGGCGGCACCGACGCTGCATCCATCTGTGCTATCAAGTGCGCGATGTCGTGCTCATCGGATACGTCTCCTTGCACGATGAGAACATGAACACCGCGCTGCGAAAACGTGTCCAGCACCTTTTGAGCCGCCGGTTGCGGTGAACGCCGACCCATCAGCACGAGACACCGAGCACCGCGATCGACGAGCCAGCCTGCCGTCGCGAGGCCGAGACCGGACAGACCGCCGGTGATGAGGTAAGAGGCATCCTCACGGATTTGCGGTGCCTCGCCTCCCGCGGTCCACGACTGCGTCAGCACCAACTTGCCTATGTGCCGTGCTTGCGCCATATGGCGATAGGCTGCTGCGGCGTCGCGCAAAGCGAACGTGCGCAACGGCGGACGCTGCAATCGTCCACTCGCAATGTCATCCAAAAGACTGATGAGCATTGGTCGGATAATTTCGGGCGTCGCCGCATAATCCTTGCCCAGATCGATCGTGTGATAGGCAATATCGGGACGAATGGCGCGGACCCGCTCTTGCGTCCAGATCCCGGTCCGGCCGATTTCAAGGAAGACGCCGCCGTGAGCGACGGCCGAAATGCTCGCCGGAATGAATTCGCCCGCGAGCGAGTTCAGCACCAAATCGACTCCTCTGCCGTCGGTGACGGAACGTATCTGCTCTGCGAACTCGAGCGAGCGCGAACTGAAGACATGCCGCACACCAAGCGAGCGCAGATAGTCGCGCTTCTCATCGCTACCCGCGGTCGCAAATATCTCGGCGCCAATGCGCTTTGCGAGTTGAATCGCCGCGAGCCCGACTCCGCCTGCGCCCGCATGAATCAGGACACGGTCGCCTGCCTTCATTCCGCCGAGGCGTTCCAGCGCCCATTGGGCAGTCAGGAACACATTAGGTATTGATGCAGCCTCCACGCAGGTCACTGCATGCGGGCGTGGAACGACCAGCCTCGCATCCGCGATGACGTGCGTGGCGAAGGCACCGGGTGCGATGGCCACGACCTCCTCACCGACGCGCACCGAGTCGACTCCGGGACCGATCGCCACGACCTGCCCAGCACACTCGCTTCCCAAGGGCCCCTGATCCCCCGGATACATATCGAGCACACTGAGCACGTCGCGAAAGTTTAGACCGGCCGCGCGGACGCGGATCTCGACTTGACCGGGGCCAGGCGCAGCTCGCCGGAAAGGCTCGAGGGCCAGATTGTCGAGCACGCCGCGAGATGTCACGGCCAACCGCAGCGGCGCTGCATCTGGCGAGTTAGCGTTGTCTGCTGCCGCACCAAGTCGCGCGCGACTCAGACGTGCAATGAAAGAGGTACGCTGCCGCCACGCGATCTGCGTTTCATCATCCTGGCGTGCGAGTGTTGCAGCGAGCGCGTGCGCGCTCGCGACTTCGTCGCCTGGATCGAGGTCGACGCTCACGCAACGCCAATCCGGATACTCGAGCCGCAATGCCCTCGCCCAGCCCCAGGTCGCCGCAGCAAGCGGTGCGATCGGCTCATCGCCGATCGCAACAGCGCCGCGCGTCGCGATCCAAAGCGGTGGAGCAGTCGGGTTCGTCTTCAGCAGCGCCTGGCCGAGATGCAACAAGCCACCTTGAACTTGCGCGACGCGCTCGCGAAGCGTCCGCACGTCTGCGACACGATGCAGGTGCGCATCGATGCCCCAGAGGTGCACCACGCCATCGAGCGGCCCCTCCAGCGCAGTCGTCGCTTCCTGCACGAGCCGAACGAAATCCTCTGATCGTGTCGGATTGATCGTGTATGCACCGGAGGCGGTTGTCGCGTAGCCGGCACCGAGAACGGCCGTCGTGACGCGCGAGCCGCCTTGCTCGAGCATCTGCGTCAACCGAGCGCCGACACCACTCTCATCCGCTAGAACGAGCCAGCGACGTGCGATATCGACCGGCCGGGACCGCGCCGTATCCTTCCTGGCGATGATGACGGCATTCAAATCGAGCGGATCCGCGCTCTGCGACTCCGACGGCAGCAGAGTCACATCTCCATAACCCTGCGCATCGAGAAACTGCTTCCACTGCGGCTTCGTCAGCAGCGGATAGTCTGCCCGCCAAGCATCGGCAAAGCGCCACCACCCTTCCGTGAAACCGAAGCTAATGTCGATCCAATCTTGCGGTCTCGTTATCTCGAGCGCGACCAACACGCCATTCGGCGAGAGCATCGTGCGCACACGCTGGAAGACATCCGCCAGATCGCGCGTCGCGTGGAGCACGTTTGCGGCGATGATGATGTCGAACTCGCCAGTGACACCTTGTGCAGCAGGATCGCGTTCTATGTCGAGCGGCTGCGCGCGAACGACGTCGCCGGATCCGTAACGCTCCTGGGCTCGCGCCACGAACAACGGCGATATATCGGTAAAGACATACTCGACACGCCCGGTCGGTAGCCTCGGCAGCACATGTGCAGTCGTCGACCCTGTTCCTCCTCCAATCTCGAGAATGCGTATGGGTCGGTCAATCGGCAGGCGTGCGATGATTTCCGCAACGGCGTCGCTGACGATGCCGTTGTACAACTTCGCCGAAGGTGAGTCGCGATAGAGTCGTTCAGCGGTCGATGCATCCCCGGCAGGAAACAGGAGCTGCAACGGATCGCAACGTCCTGTGAGCGCGGCTGCAATGTTCGGACCGCACCGAGCAGCAAAGGTCAGCTCGGCACTAAAGGCAGGGTGGCGTTCCATCAGGGCACGCAGCGCGGAATCGGCATCCAGTTGCGGTAGCTCGTGCACGACACGCCAGCCGCCCGGTACCGACTGCAGCAATCCATCTGCGGCCAGGATCTGCAGGAAGCGATTGAGCAGTCGCCGGAATTCCGCCTTTACGCCAAGCCTTCCCGCGAGCGAATCAGTCTCGATCACGTCCCCGAGTTGCCAGATGCAACCGAGCTCTCGGAGCGCTGTGGCGATATACGCCCGGCAAATGGCATCGATCTGCGTTTGCACATGCGCCCATTCGCTCCAGCCGCTCTCTGCTTCCCGCGCCGCGCTCGAGGCGCGCACTGCGGCAGCGATCGCCTCGGTACGAAGTGCCTCGCCATTCGGCTCGGGGCGCCACATGAGCTCGATCATCCAATTCTGAATGTCAGCCGTACCGATCCGATCCAATGCATCGCGACCGACCCTTTTGAGCTGGATGCCCTCGAGAAGCGCAATGTATCGACCGGCCGAATCGCTCACGCGCACATCAGCGGTGAGGGCCTGGCCGGACGGATGAACTTCGCGTATCAGTGCTTCCGCGCGGCATGCGAGCAACGGCGCGCTCGGACTCATGAGCCGGCACACATCGATCTGCACTGGTAAGAAGACCGCGTCCGCGGGTGCGCTGCGTGCTGTAGCGGCGGCGAGGACCTGCACGCAGGCATCGAGCAGGACGGGATGAATCATGTAGTTCGCGGCTTCGCCGTGAAGCATTGCCGGCAACTCGACTTCGCCGACCGCGACTCGATCGCCCCGCTGCACTGACTTCACGCCGCGAAACAGGGGCCCGAAATCAAGTCCGCGCCTGGCGAGATCCTCATAGAACGCGGAGTGCGTCGGCATCTCGTCGCAACGCGATCGCAGGTTTTCGTAAGATCCCGCGCTCGCGCTCAGCGGGTTCGCACGTGCGGCAAGTGCTTTCGAATGCAGCGTCCAATTGCTTGCATCGCTCTCCCGGCTGAAGATCTCGATTCGGAATGCCCCGTTAGTTTCGCGCGCCACCAGCTGAAGCTCGCGGGAGTCCGATTCGGGAATGGGCAATGCCTCGTCGAACGCGACCTCGCGCAACTCCACCGCGTCCTGTCGCAGCAACTTCGCGGCGGCTGCCGCAGCCATTGCAATGAAGCCTGTTCCAGGCAGAACGGGCAGGCCGAAGACGCAGTGGTCCATCGCGAAGGAGGCTGCCGCGTTTGCGCCCACGTGATTCTTGAACAGCGCGCCTGACAATGCCGGCGTGTCGATGCGAGTACCGAGGAGCGACTTAGGATCGCCTCGCTCCTGAGCCGAACCGCGTGCCTTCGCCTCAACCCAATATCGTTCCCGTTGGAACGGATACGTGGGCAGCACGAGCTTACGGCGCACATACGGCGCATCGAACGCAGCCCAGTCGATGTTTCCACCGCCTGTGTAGAGACGGGCAACACTTTCGAGCAATTGCTCCCATGCTCCGCGTCCGCGCTTGAGCGAGGCAAGCCAGTTGACTCGTTGCGCACCGACGGTCGCGCGGCCGAGCCCGGCGAGGACCGGATGCGGTCCAACTTCGATGAAGTAGTCGATTCCCTGCGCCGCTGCATACCGCACGCCATCGTCGAAACGGACCGGCTCGCGCACGTGTCGGCTCCAATACTCGCCCATGCGCCCGGACCATTCGTTCCAGCGCACCATCTCGCCCGTCAAGTTCGACACCCAACCGAGTTGCGGAGCGCGATGCTCGGTGCTCTGCGCGATACGGCTGTACTCCTGCAGCATCGGCGTCATCAACGGCGAATGAAACGCGTGGGAGACCGTGAGGGGTTGGAGCACCAAGCCGGCGCCATGGAGGCGCGACGAGATCTCTTCGATAGCTGCTTTGTCGCCCGAGATGACGATGCTGCCTGGTGCATTGTGTGCAGCGATCGACACGAGATCGGCGCGCTCACCGACCGCTCGCTCGACGGCACTCAGTTCATCGCCTTGCACGGCCACCATCGCGCCGCCGCTCGGCAACGACTGCATGAGCCTTGCGCGCGCTGCGACAAGACGTGCGCCATCCTCGATGCTCAGCGCGCCCGCGACGCAGGCAGCAGCGTACTCACCCACGCTATGGCCCAACACGACCGCCGGTTCGATACCCCAGCTGCGCCACAATTGGGCGACACCTACTTCCAACGCGAACAGAGCTGGCTGCGTGTATATCGTTTGATCCAGCAGGCCGCTCTGATCCTCGAACATGACGTTCAGCAATCCACGCGGTAACTGCTCATCGAGCACGGCTGCGCAGCGATCGAGCACCCCGCGGAACACGGGCTCGCTCGCATACAGCTCGCGGCCCATGCCCGCGTACTGCGATCCTTGGCCCGTAAATAGGAATCCGATCTTCGGCCGGACCGCAGCACTGCTAAATGCGGACAGGACCGAGCTCGCCTCGCCCGCGGACCATGCGCGTAGCTCGCGCAGCACGCTGTCGCGGTCCGAACCCGTGAGAGCCAGTCGATAGGGGAAGTGCGCGCGGCCGCTCGCTGCGGTGTGGCACACGTGGGCAAGCGCATGGTCGCGATGCATCTCGAAGTGATGCACGTACTTGGCAGCGAGTTGCTTCAACGCAGTCTCGCTCTTCGCTGAGAGCACGAGTGGGTGCAAAGACCGGTCGACGACATGAGTCGATGACTCTTGGCGCGCAGGCGCTTCCTCCAAGAGGATGTGCGCGTTCGTACCGCTGAAGCCGAAGGAGCTCACTCCCGCGATGCGGCGCCCGTTTCGCAGCGGAAATTCTTGTCTTTGCGCGGCGACTCGGATCGGTAACTCGTCCCAGGCAATGTGCGGGTTCGGCGATTGAAAATGCAAGCTCGGCGGGATCTCCCGATTCATCAAGGCGAGCACGACTTTGATGAGCCCGGTGATCCCAGCAGCCGACTCCAAGTGACCGAAGTTCGTCTTCGCTGAACCGATGAGGAGCGGCGCACTCGGATCGCGGCCCCGACCGAAAACGTTCCCGAGCGCCCGCACTTCGATGGGATCTCCGAGCGAGGTTCCCGTCCCGTGCGCCTCGATGTACGCAACGTCCTCCGGCCGAAGGTGTGCATTGGCCAAGGCAGCACGCAATAAAGCCTCTTGCGATGCACCGTTCGGAGCGGTCAAGCCGCTCGAGGCACCATCCTGGTTGATCGCCGTGCCGCGAATCACTGCCATGATCGTATCGCCCGCGGCCTCGGCATCGCGAAGCCGTTTCAAGACGACGACGCCGCAACCTTCGGCACGCACGAACCCATCGGCGCGTGCGTCGAACGTCTTGCACCGACCGTCGGGCGCCATCATGCGCGACTTCGAGAACGTGATGCCGTGATCCGGCCGCAGCACGATGTTCACGCCAGCGGCGATCGCCATGTCTGCATCGCCCGTCCGTAGGCTTTGACACGCTTGATACACCGCGACCAGCGACGAAGAGCACGCCGTGTCGATGGACACACTCGGTCCTTGCAGACCTAAGCAATAGGAAATGCGGCCAGAGGCGATGCTGTGTGCCACACCTGAAGCGAAGTACGCATCGATACGGTCCGCCGCAGTGTTCTGCGCGAGAATCTCCGCGTAATCGTTCGTCGCGATGCCGAGAAACACGCCCGTGCGGCTGCCGAGCAGGCGTTCCGGACTTTGGCCTGCCCGCTCGAGCGCTTCCCAGACAACCTCGAGCAGAATGCGCTGCTGCGGATCCATCGTGACCGCTTCGCGCGGCGAGATGCCGAACAACTCGGGATCGAAGCGATCGATGTCTCGCAAGAAACCGCCCCAACGGGTCGACATCTTGCCGGGCGCGTCCGGGTCCGGGTCATAGTACGCATCGACATCCCACCGGTCGGGCGGCACCTCCGTGATCGCATCGCGTCCTTCGCGAAGCAGATCCCAGCAGCGTTCCGGTGTATCCGCACCGCCAGGGAAACGGCACGCCAATCCGACGATCGCGAGCGGCTCATGCATGCGCTGCTCGCTCGCGTGCAAGCGCGCCTTCATGTCTTCGAGCGCAATGAGCGCCCGCTTCACTGCAGAGAGTTCGGCCGATTTGTCGGTCGTTGTGCTCATAGCGATTTCAGCTTCTCAAGCAGCAGTGCTTCCGCCGCAGCATCATCCATGCGCTCGATGGCATCGCTCGCGAGACGTGTGTCGGCGGGACGCGCCGCCGGCGCTTCCACCGCCACCGCGGTACAGGGATCGAGCATGTCCTGCTCTAGATATCGGGCAATCGCCTGCACTGTCGGATAATCGAAAATCAACGTGGCTGTCAGCTTGCGCTGCAACGCCAGTCGTGCAGCGAGCCGATTGCGCAACTCCACCGCCATCAGGGAATCCACGCCGAATTCTTTCAAGCGCTGCGTCGGGGCCGGCTGATGTGCGCGATCGATGCCGAGCACCCGGCACACTTCCTCGCGGACCAGGTCTTCCAGCATTTCTTGTCGTGCCGCGCTCGTTGCCCCTGCAAGGCGCTCACGCAGCTGCGACGCTTGTTCCTGTTCGGCGGACCCGCGGCTCACGACCATCGATTGCGTTTTGCGTTCAACGCGTTCGACTGCTGCCCGCTCTGCCCGGATCTCCGGCGCGCGCGCAACGATCACGTTCTGGCCAAGCAGCTGCATCGGAGAATTCTGCAGCGGGAAGGCTTCGGTCGCCTCGAAGCCGCATTCGCGCAATAAGTTCGCCCACTGCGACGGATCGAGCAGTGGATGACTGCCGCGCAGTGGATCTTCGAACTTCTGCCAGCCTTCGATGAGACCGGTGGAAATGTCCAACCAGATCGGGTGGTCGGTCGTCTCCAACATCACCAACACACCACCTGAGGCGAGCATCGAGAGGACGCGACGCATCGTCGCGCCGAGATCGCTCGTCGCGTGCAGCACGTTCGCGGCGACGATCACGTCGAACGCGTGTTCTGGAAATCCTTGTTCGAGTGGCGACTTTTCGATGTCGAGGAGATCGTACTCGACGAAATCGTAGGCTGCGAACTTCTGCTTGCCTTGCACCAGAAACAGTCGAGACACGTCAGTGAACACGTATCTGGGACGAACCGCGGTCAGCTCGGGCAAGAGCATCGAGGTCGTGCCCCCAGTGCCAGCCCCGATCTCGAGGATCGAGAGCGGCCCCGGCACGGATGCGGTCGCTTGCACGACCGAACGGACGATCTCATTGAAATAGCGAGCGACGACAGAGGTCTGATACAGACCTTCGGTGATGTGACTCGCTCCGCCTGGAAACAACGTTTCGAGCGCACTTTCGCGTCCGGTCATTACGTCGACCAACTTCGTGCCGCACAAGTCCACGTAGTCGAACATCGCCGGATAGTTCGCGAAGCGCGCCCGCGCATCCTCGCGCAAACCATCGATCGGCTCGTCCGGCAGCGGTTGCGCCGCGCTGAACGCGCTCCCTTGTTTTGTGAGCAGCCCGGCTTCGCTCAGCCGTCCGAGCCAACGGTCGATCAGCTTCACATAGATCGGGAGGATTCCCGCCGCAGACACGATCTGTTGTGCCGTGCGCGGCTCGGACCCCGTCGCGAACACGCCAAGCGCGCGGAAGGTGCGAATCATGTACGCAAGGGACAATCGTCCGAGACTGCTCCACTTCGCAGGAAACGATTCGATCGCGAGATCGAATGGCGCGTAATCGGCTTGCCGGCGACCGGCATGCACCGCGCGCTCCCATCGCATCATTCCGTTCGACTCGACGAGTTCGGCGGGACGCTTGATCTCGATCCAGTAGTGCTGCCGTTGAAAGGGATACGTCGGTAGCGCGAGCTTGCGATGGCTCTTCGGCGGGCTGACTGCAGCCCAGTCGATACGCGCACCGTTTACGTAGAGCTGTGCGAGGCACTCCAGGACTTGTCGCCGAGCATCCTGTCCACGCTTCAGCGAAGCGTGCCATTGCGCCTGCTCACCGTCGTGCTGGCCCGACAGCGTAGACCTGCCGAGTGCGGACAGCACCGGATGCGGCCCCACTTCGAGAAAGACCTTTGCACCGTGGCGTGCGGCAGTTTCGGTACCCTGCTGGAAGCGCACGGTCTCGCGAACATGTCTTCGCCAGTATTCGGCAGCGCGAGGCAACCAAGTGTGCGAATCGAATACCTCGCCGGTCAGGTTCGAGATCCAAGCGATCTCCGGCGTGCGATGTTCGATACTGGCAGCGAAACGCTGATATTCCTCCAGCATCGGATCCATCGACGGCGAATGGAACGCGTGCGAAACGACGAGCGGACGCACGTCCAAACCTTCCCTTTTCAAACGATCGGCGATCTGCGCGAGCGCATCGCCCGGCCCCGAAATGACGACGCTCGCCGGTGCATTGCGCGCGGCTATCGCGACCGAATCCGCATACGCCTGAATGGCTCGCTCCACTGCACCGCTCTCGTCGCCTTGCACCGAGAGCATCGCACCGCCGCTCGGCAGCGCCTGCATCAGTTGCCCACGCTTTGCGATCAATCGCACGCCAGCCGCGACGCTGAGCACACCGGCAATGCAAGCGGCGGCATACTCGCCAACGCTGTGACCGAGCACGAAGCTCGGCTCCACGCCCCAGCTGCGCCACAGCTTCGCAAGCGCCACTTCCAGGGCGAACAATGCTGGTTGGGTGTATCGAGTTTGATCGAGCAATCCGCCAGTCTCCTCGAACATCACGCGCAGCAACGACTCGGGCAATTCACCCTCGAGTGCCTTCGCACATGCATCGATGGTGTCGCGGAACACGGGCTCGCTTTCATAAAGCTCGCGGCCCATGCCGACGTACTGCGAACCTTGGCCCGTAAACAGAAAGACAGGCTCGATTGCCTTCGCGACTCCATTGCCTCGGCTGCACGTCGAAGGCTCTCCGCGCGCAAAGCGTAGCAACTCCGTCGCCGCAGTCGCGGCATCATGCGCCACCAGCGCCAAGCGGTATGGGAAGTGCGCGCGACCGGTAGACGCGGTATGAGCGACGTCTGCAAGCTGCGCATCAGGGTAGGCGAGCAGGTATGTCGCGTAGCGCTCCGCCAACGCGCGTAGTGCCGCCTCATCTTTTGCCGAAAGAGGCAGTACGTACGGCCGCTGAGACACGTGCGTATCCAGTCGCTTCGACTCTTCTGGCGGCGCTTCGAGTACCACATGCGCGTTCGTACCGCTGAATCCAAACGAGCTTACGCCGGCGATACGACGCCCACTCGGCCACGCTCGCGTCTTCGTTGTCACTTCAACGGGCAACGCAGACCAGTCGATGTGCGGATTCGGCGTCTCGAAATTGAGGTGTGCCGGGATCTCGCCTTGCTGCATGGCCAGCACGACTTTCATGAGGCCCGCGATTCCGGCCGTCGATTCCAAATGGCCAAGGTTCGTTTTCACCGAACCCAGCAACAGCGGAGCGTCACTGCCGCGGCCGGCGCCGAGTGCTGCTGCGAGCGCTTGCACCTCGATCGGATCTCCGAGCGGCGTACCCGTCCCGTGCGCTTCGACATACCGAACTTCATGCGGTGCGATGCGGGCCCGCTTCAGCGCTTGGCGAATCACATTCTCCTGCGCCGGGCCGTTCGGCACGGTCAATCCGGTACTGCGTCCGTCCTGGTTGATCGCGCTACCGCGGATGAGCGCGAGGATCCGATCGCCATCCTCGCGCGCATCGCAGAGGCGTTTGAGGGCGATGAGCACGACTCCCTCGCCGCGCACGTAGCCGTCTGCCTTCGCGTCGAACGTGTGGCACGCACCTGACACGGACAGCATGCGCGAACGGCAGAAATTCACGGTGTAGTCGGGCACCAAAATCAGGTTTGCGCCGCCTGCGAGTGCGACTCGGCATTCACCCTGTCGCAGACTGACGCACGCTTGATGGACGGCGACGAGCGACGAGGAGCATGCCGTATCGATTGCGACGCACGGCCCCTGCAGACCCAAGAAGTACGACAACCGACCCGCCGCAACACTGTGCGACACACCGGACGCGTGATAGGCGTCGATGCTCTCCAATCCACCGTTGCGCGCCTGCAAGATCGCATAGTCGTTCGAACCGATACCGACGAATACACCGGCCGCCGTGCCGTCCAGCTTCGATGCGTCGATGCCGGCATTCTCCAGCGCTTCCCACGCAACTTCGAGCAGTAAGCGCTGCTGCGGATCCATGCCGATCGCTTCGCGAGGCGGGATGCCGAAGAAGTACGGGTCGAACTGCGCGGGGTCGCGAACGAACGCGCCAGCTGCGGTGTAGGTCTTCCCCGGCGCATCCGGATCCGGATCGAAGATAGCGGCATTGTCCCAACGCTCTGCCGGGACGGTGCCGATGGCGCTTCGACCTTCGCGCAGCAACGTCCAAAAGCTTTCCTCATTGTCGATCCCGTTCGGCAGGCGGCAGGCCATGCCCACGATTGCGATCGGCTCGTCGCGCTCGGACTCGAAAGTTGCAAGGCGGCGGCGCAGCTCGCGCACTTCCACGAGCGCACGCTTGACCGGCGACAAAGCGTCATCGGCAGACGAGTTCGTTCCTAGGGGCGCATTCACTGCGGCACCGCCAGGCTCGAAGTACTCGCGCGCGCGTTCGGTTCAGCTTTCGACATCATTCTTGATCTCGGCAAGTTCCTGAAAGAGCAATCTGGCGGCCTCCTCGTCCGACATGTTTTCGATGGCCTGATCCTCGTCCGTACTGCCGTGGGCGACGGCGTGCGAAGCGTGCCGAGTCGGTACGGCTTCGGAGCTCGACGCATCAGGGGACAGCTTGGGAAGCAGGTAGCGGCTGATTGCCTCCGCCGTCGTATAGTCGAACGCGAAGGTCGCGGGCAGCGTGAGCTTGACGCCCGCAGACAGCGCGTTGCGCAGCTCCACCGCCATCAACGAATCGAGTCCCAATTCCTGCAGCGGCTGACGCTCGTCGACGGGGTAATTCTCCGGCAACCCCACCGCTTTGCGGATTTCCGCGATGACGAAGTCGAGCAGCACACGATGCCGACGGTTTGGTGAAGTTGCCGTGAACTTCGTCAGAAACTCGGCCGGATGTTCTTCTCGATCTGAGGTTGTAACTGCACTCTTCGTGGAGGTGAACTCGGCCAGCAATGATCCTTCGGGTCGGACACCATCGCGCTCGCGAAACTTCGCCCAGTCGACGCGTAAGATCGCAAGTTGGCATGCATTTCCCTGCAACGCGCGCCATAAAGCGGCGACTCCGTCTTCGGGGGACATGAACTCCAAGCCGCGGGCACCGAGCGCACGGACGGCATTCTCATTGTTCGCCATGCCCGCGCCGGACCACGCACCCCAATCGATACTGAGCGCCCTCTGACCTCGCGAGCGCCGATAATGCGCCAACGCATCCAAATAGGTATTTGCTGCGGCGTAGCCACCCTGCCCAGGTAGACCGAGCAAACCTGCGGCCGCCGCAAACAAGACGAAGTGGTCGAGATCGTCCTGCTGTGTGAGCGCGTGCAAGTTCCAGGCACCTCGAGCCTTCGGTCCGAGCACGCGTTGGAAGCGATCCCACTCGTATCGATCGAGAGCACCGTCGTCCAGCACGCCGGCAGCATGGAAGACGCCGCGCAGCGGAGGAAGAGAGCTGCGGATCGATTGCAACACGTGCGCGAGCGAAACCGTGTCTGCTACATCGGCGTGCGCCACGATCACGCGGACACCGGCCTTTTCCATCCGAGCGATGGATTCACGCGCTCGCATCCCCGGTGCGTTGCGACCGACCAGTACGACACATTTTGCGCCGCGCTCGACCAACGATTCGGCGACATGAATTCCCAAGGCGCCCAGCCCACCGGTGATCAGATAGGTTGCATCACCGCGAACGGCGCCATGATCCGGCCGTGGCTGCGTAGCGTTCAGGACGATCTTCCCGGCGTGCCTCGCTTGAGCCATATAGCGGAACGCATCCGCGGCTCTCTCGAGCGGAAAGGCTTCTATCGGTAATGCTCGATATTCGCCCGCTTCGAAGGCCGCAAGAATCTCGCCGAGCATCATTTCAACTTTCCCAGGATCGCTCGGTGAGAGCGCGCCTAGGTCAACGACGTGATAGCGCGCACGCGGTTTCAGTCGAGCGGCCTCCTCATCGCTCAAAATGTCGCGCTTGCCGATCTCCAGAAAGCATCCGTCTTCGGCGAGGGCCGTGAAACTGCCGGTCAGAAACTCGCCGGCGAGAGAATTGAGCACGACGTCGACCCCGCGGCCGTTCGTAACGCGCGCGATGTCCGCAACGAAGTCGAGCGAGCGTGAATCGAGCACGTGATGCACGCCGAGCGAAGTGAGCAGTGCACGTTTCGCTGCGCTGCCGGCAGTGGCGAAGACTTCCGCGCCAGCACGCAATGCAACCTGAATCGCCGCCTGGCCCACTCCACCCGCACCCGCGTGGATCAGTACGCGCTGACCGCGCTGCACGCCAGCAAGAACGTTCAACGTGTAGTGAGCCGTTAGAAACGATGACGGAATGCCAGCCGCCTGCTCGAAGGAAAGCTTCGCCGGTTTCTTCGCGACCCATTGTGCCGGAACAGTCACGAACGATGCGAAGCTGCCATACGCCACAGCGAGCACTTCATCTCCGACTCGCAGCCCTGTCACACCTCTGCCGACCGACGCGACAATGCCGGCGCATTCGCACCCGAGCGGCACGGGCCCGCCGGGGTACATACCGAGTGCATTCAACACATCGCGGAATCCAACGCCTGTCGCGCGAACCTCTATCTCGACCTCGCCTTCTAGCGGCGAGCGACGCGCGCTCGGCTGCAATCGCAGGTTTTGCAACACCCCCGGATTCGGAATCGTCAATTCAATGGGAGCGACTGTACCGTTGCTCGCGCGTGTGGACTCCGCCCTCCGTAGACGCGCGACGTGACGGACACCGTCGCGCAATGCAATCTCATCCTCGAAATCGGAGCTCGTGATCTCTGCGATGAGGGCCTCCACATTCGCCGTTAGTGCGATGTCAGGATCGAGATCGATGCGAACACAGCGCGCCCGCGGGTATTCACGCGCAACAACGCGCGCCAAGCCCCACGTCGCCGCATCTTCAAGCGCGTGGGCTGCCGTACGCTCGCCGCGCACGGAATGCAAGCCGCGGGTGATCACATATAAAGGTGCGTCTTGAGCGCATTGCGCTCGCGCTTGCGCAAGCGCGAGCACGAAACCCGCATGCTCCTGACCAAACCGAGCTCCCGCCTCCGACGAATCAAAACGCGAGTCCTGCAAGGATCCACAGTACAGCAAGCCGGTAATGGCCTCGGTCGATGCGGCCTGCGAGATCCACTGTGTGAGCTGATCGCGGTCATGCAGATTCAATGCAGCGGTGCTTGCATCGTTCGCAACGTTCGAGTGGTGGACCGCGATCGTCGTGCGGTGACCCTTCGCAGTCAGCTCTCGAGCAATCGATTCGCCATCGGCGAGCGTCTCGGACACGATCAACCAGTGACCGCGTGTCACGGAGGGTGCCCCGCGTTGCGACGAACGCCACACGACCTCATGGAAGGCAGAATCGAGACCATCGCGGGCACGGTGGGAGGCTGCCAATCGCCGACATGCAAATGCTTCGACGCTTGCGATCAACTCGCCCTGCTCGTCATACACGAAGAGATCGGCCGTGATCCCATCCGCCGTGGGCTCGCTGCTCAGACGCGCGTAGCTGTACAGCTTCGCTGCGGGGCGCGCATGTACCGTCAGCCGAGCGATGCTCATCGGAATGAACGCTTCGCTCGTCTCTTGCGTGACGAGCGCGGAAGCCGTCTGCAAGCAAGCATCGAGCACGGCGGGATGGAACACATATCGATCGAGCGTCACCCTCGACGGCGGGACCTCGATACGCGCGAGCGCTTCGGTTCCTCGGCGCCATATGCGCTCTACCCCTCGGAAGCTAGTGCCGAATGAGATTCCGCGCGCGCCACTGCGCTCGTAGTGGCGCGCGGCTTCGACTATTTCTTCTGCTGCGCCCATGAACGCCTGCAGATCGATCTGCGGCGCCTTCTTTGGACGCGGCCCCTGCACTATTCGGGTGGTAGCATGAAGCGACCATTCCTCGTCCGCGGAACCTTGGCTGAGCGCGCGAATCGTGCAGCCATCGTGCTCGCGCTTATCGAGCACGACCTGAACGGATCGCGGCGTATCGTCGAGAGGCAACGGTGCGCTGAACAGCACGTCTTCGAGCGTCGCCGATGCACTGTCTTGAGTGTTCCGACTCGCAGCAAGGAACATCTCTATGAACCCGGTTGCGGGCATGAGCACGCGACCGGCGACGACGTGATCGGCCAGGTACTGCGGCTCGCCGGCGCGAAGCGTCGTCGCGTACACGGTTTCGCTCAGCGCAAGGGGAACACGTGCGCCTAGCAGCTCATGCGAATCGCGGAGCACAGTCTGCGTCGCGCTGCGCGGCAGCACGGGTTGCTCCTCGATCCAATAGGGTCTGCGCTCGAATGGATACGTTGGCACGGAGACGCGTCGTCGCGGGTAAGGACGATCGAACCCGCGCCAATCGACAGCGAAACCCTGTGCATGCAACACACACAGGCTTCCGAGCAGGGTCGTCCACTCACCGAGATCCGGTCGCACGCTCGCGAGCCAAACAGTCTGTACATCAGGCAGACATTGACGACCCATTCCGATCAGAACTGGGCGTGGGCCGATTTCGATGTACGCCGTGCAGCTGCGTTGCACCGTCGCCCGCATACCCGCTGCGAAACGCACGGGTTCGCTGATGTGCCTAATCCAGTATTCGGGCGTCGCAACCTGCTTCGTCGCAAGCTCCCCTGTCACATTGGAGATCAGGTCGATCCGAGGCGGCGAGTAGCGCACCGAGCGCGCGACTTCTGCAAACGCCTCCAACATCGGCGCCATGAGCGGCGAGTGAAATGCATGTGACACCGTCAGCGGCGTCGCGCGCACACCCTGTCTGGTGAGCTGCGTTGCAATCGCGTTCAGCGCCGAGCCCGAACCCGACAACACGATACTGCTGGGTCCATTGAATGCTGCAATCGCAACCTCGTTGCGCCGCGCATCAACGAGCGGTGCGACAGTCGGCTCATCTGCTAGCACGGCGAGCATTGCGCCGCCTGAAGGCAACGCTTGCATGAGGCGACCGCGCGCAGCGATCAAGCGCAGCGCGTCTTCGAGGCTAAACACGCCGGCAATACACGCCGCGACATATTCTCCCACGCTGTGACCAAGCACGACCGACGGGCGCACGCCCCACGACATCCAGAGCTCAGCGAGCGCGTACTCGAAGGAGAACAGCGCCGGTTGCGTGTAACCGGTCGCGTCGATTCGCGTCGCCTCGATGCTGGAGTCATATAGCAGCTCGAGCAGCGGCGTATCGAGCGTGCCCTCGAGGAGCGTTGCGCAACGATCGAGTGCGGTACGGAACACCGGTTGCGTGTCGTAGAGCTCGCGCCCCATGCCGGCATACTGCGAACCCTGACCGGTAAAGAGGAATGCCGCTCGGGGCGGCCGTCCGCGCTCCGCCCGCCCGCATGCGATACGTGCGTCGGATTCGCCGCGCGCCGCTCGGCGGAGCGCTTCGGCAGCGCCGCTCGCCGAATCGACTGCGATCGCGACGCGATGCTGGAATTGCGGGCGCGCCGTGTTCGACGAGTAGCACACGTCAGCGAGATCCTGGGGCCGACGATCTATTCGCTCGGCGCATGCTTCGGCAAGCTTTGCGAGCGCGCCCGGCGAACGCGCGCTCAACGCGATAACGTGCTGTGGCCGCTCGTACTGCGTCGCACGCGCCGCTTCGACGGGCGCTTCGCCGAGGACGATATGACCGTTCGTTCCACTGAATCCGAACGAGCTCAGCCCGGCGATGCGGCCGCGCGGCCCTGGCGCCCACGCGTGCGGTTGCCTAGGCACGACGAAAGGAAGATCCATCCAAGGGATATGCGGATTCGGCTCGTCGAAATGGAGGTTCGGGGGAATCTCGCCATGCCGCAGCGCCAAGACGACCTTGATCAATCCCGCCAAGCCGGCTGCCGCTTCGAGATGACCGATGTTCGATTTCACCGCGCCGAGCACCAACGGGGAGACGGACGAGTGCGTCGAGCCGAACACGGCCGCAAGCGCCCCCACTTCGATAGGATCGCCGAGCGAAGTTCCGGTACCGTGCGCTTCGATGAACCCGACATCGGCAGGCGTGAGGCCCGCATCGCGCAGCGCACGTCGGATCACGTCCTGTTGTGCGGGCCCATTGGGCACCGTGAGCCCGCTCGTGTGCCCGTCGTGATTGATCGCCGAGCCTCGGATGACTCCGAGAATGTCGTCGCCTGCTGCGCGCGCGTCCGAAAGGCGCTTGAGTACGATGACTGCGCATCCTTCCGAGCGTACGAAACCGTTCGCCGCCGCCGAAAACGTCTTGCATCGATTGTCTGGCGACAGCATTCGAGCTTTCGTGAAATTCACGTACAAGCTCGGATGCAGTAGCAGGCTCGCCGCCCCCGCGATCGCTGCCGTGCATTCGCCGTTGCGCAAGCTCTGGCAAGCAAGATGGACTGCGACCAGCGACGAGGAGCATGCAGTGTCGACGGTCAGACTCGGTCCTTGTAATCCTAAGATGTGCGACAAGCGGCCAGCAGCCATGCTGTTCGCAATGCCGGAAGCCATATAGGCGTCGATCTGATCCGCCTGACGGCCCAGCAGACGCTGACCATAGTCATTCCAACAGATTGCCGCGAAAACGCCGATCTGCTGTCCATTCAAACCTTCTCCTGCGAGGCCGGCCGACTCGAGCGCCTCCCAACTCACCTCGAGCATCAAGCGCTGCTGCGGGTCCAGGCTGACCGCCTCCCGCGGTGCGATGCCGAAAAATTCCGCATCGAACGCCTTCGGCAATTCGATGAATCCGCCGCCCGACACATTGATCTTGCCCGGGGCTTCTGGGTCGGCGCTGAAGTAGTCCTCGACGCGCCAGCGATCCGGCGGAATCGGACCGATCGCGTCTCGGCCTTCACGCAGCAGCTGCCAGAAAGCTTCCGGCGAGTTGGCACCCCCAGGCAGACGACATGCCATAGAGACGACCGCGATCGGCTCGCTGCGTTGACGTTCCAGCGCTTCGATACGCGTGCGCGCCTCGCGCAGCGCCGCGAGCACCCGCGCATTCATTGCGGAATCCGAAGCAGTCGTCGCATTGCCATTGGGATCGTTCGGTTGCATGCCTATCGCGCGCGCCTCAGCGAGTCGTCCCGAGCAGCGCATTCAACTCGGCAAGCTCTCGCTCGATGCTCTCATCGAGCGACCCTTCCGCACCGTTCGGCGTGTCGATCGGCGCGAAGGCGGCTGCGGGTTCTTCGCTAAAGTATTCGGGTCCAAAGACATGGTCGCGCAGATAGGCAACGAACGCCCGGATGTTTGGATAGTCGAACGCGAGCGTTGCCGGCAATGTCTTGCCAAAGCTGCGCTGCAGCCGGTTACGCAATTCGACCGACGTGAGCGAATCCATTCCGAGCTCGAAGAAGCCCGTCTCATCGTCTATCCGTCCGACATCCGCGATTCCAGCAAGCCGCGCGATCTCGCCGCGAACGTGCTCGGTCAGGAGCGACAAACGCGATTCGCGTGGCGCCTGATCCAAGTGCGCGCGGAACTGAGCCGCCGGCTGCTGCGGACGTTCGACGGCAATGGACTGCAGATCCGCCAACAGCATTGCACGCGCGCGCGACTGTGCGGCAGTGGCAACGTCGATGTCGGCGACTACGGCCTGAACGAGCCCGCTCCCCAGCACCCATTCGAGCGCGGCGACACCCTGCTCCGGGGAAATCGGGCGTATGCCCTGACGCGCAAGTTGATCGAGGATGCGTTCGTTCGCCGCGGCTCCGATACGCGACCACGAGCCCCAATTCACGCTGAGCGCAGGCAGTCCGCTCGCGCGCCGCGCGTGCGCGAGCGCGTCGAGAAACGAGTTTGCTGCGCTATGGTTCGCCTGGCCTGCATGACCAAGCATCGCTGCAGTAGATGAGAACAGCACGAAAAAATCCAACGACATCGCGCGGGTCGCCGCGTGCAGGTTCCAGGCGCCGGCCACTTTTGGAGCGAACAAAGGCGCGAAACGCTTCCAACTTTGTTCCATCAACACGCCGTCATCGAGCACACCCGCACAGTGCAGTACGCCGGCGAGCGGCGGGTGGGCATCCTTCAACCTCGCGAACAGCGAGCGCACCTCATCTTCGCGAGAGACGTCCACCGCTGCGGTCGTCAACGTGACGCCGGCCCGCCTCAAATGCTCGATTACGTTCTCGGCATCGGGACGCGTCGCATTTCGCCCGACCAATGCGATGTGACGCGCGCCCTCCGCCGCGAGCCGCTGCGCGAATAGCAATCCAAGCGGACCGAACCCGCCGGTGATGAGATAGAGGCCATCGTCTCGAATCGGAGGCGGAGCCGCGATCGTGGCGGGTTTAGCGCGCGCCAGTCGCGCGACGAAGCGATGACCGTCGCGAATCGCGAGCCGATCTTCGTTGCTCTCGCTCTCCAGCTCGTCGCACAGCGCTCGCAGATCCGCACTCCTTAGTGGAACCGGCAGATCGACGGAGGTGCAGCGGAACTCGGGATGCTCGAGCGCAATGGAGAGAGCGAGGCCACGCAGCGGCGCAAGCGCGACACCGCTCACCTGCGATTCGGCCGCAGCAGTCGCATCGCGGGTCGCAAGCCAAAGTCGCGGGATATGCGTCAGATTGGTTGCGAGCAGCGCATGCAGCAGATTCAACGCATCCTCGCAGGCGCGCTGCTGCGTCACGATCACGTCGCTTGCAGTACGGATCTCATTCAGGTCCGCACCGGCAGGACACAGCACGATGCCGCGCAATCGTTCGCGAGTCTGTTGCAGAGCCGAGCGAAGCATCTGCGACATCTGTGGCCCATTCCCGCTCGCGATTCGCAGCTCATCATGCGTTGACGTACCAGCTTCATCCCCGACGGTTGCATGGATGCACCGGTGTCCTCTGGCGCGCATCGCTTCCACGAGCCGCTCACCGGATTCGTCACGCGTGATGAATAGCCAGGAGTCTTCCGAGCTGCCCTGCTCCGCCTCCGTCGGGACACGCGCCATGACGACGCTCTGCGGCATCAGAAAGTCGCCCTGTGGCAATGTCGCCGTCACCGCATCGAAGCCGGCGGTCTGCAACACTCGTTGCCAAGCGGACGGCGACAGCAGCGGATAATTCGGACGCAAGTCGTGATCGCCGAACAGCCACCAACCTTCAGTCAATCCGAACGTGATGTCGAGCCACAAGCGCGGCTGCGCGCCTTCGAGCAACAGCAGCACCCCGCCCGGATTCAGAAGCGCGCGTACATTCGCGAGCGTCTTCGTCAAATCCGCCGTGGCATGCAGGACGTTGGCCGCGATGATGAGATCGAACTTACCGTGTCCCCAGTGTTGTTCGGCAATCGTGCGCTCGACGTCGAGGACGGCGTAACGCAGGAAGCTGTGCTCGGCAAACGCCGCACGCGCATGGTTGAGGAAGTACGCACCGACGTCAGTCACGAAATATTCGGTGCGGGCCGGATCCAAGTGCGGCACGACGTGTGCGGTCGTACCGCCGGTGCCTGCGCCGAGCTCCAAGATACGTACTGCGCGATGCGGCGCTTGTCCGTCCAGCAGCGCGCGTACGGTCTGCGGAATCAGTGCATTGAACGTTCCGAAGGCCGGCGATTCGCGATACAAGGCCGCCATCTCGCCTGCTTCGCCCTCCGGAAACAGCAGCGACAAAGGATCGCATTCACCTCGCAGCACTCGAGCGAGCTGTTCGCCACATCGGCTCACTAGCGCCAGCTCGCGATGCATATTGCCGTGCCGGGCACGCGCTTCTTCAACCGCCACTCGGGCAGTGCTCCAGGAGCGCTCGACGCGCCAGTGCTGACCTATGCTCAGGAGATAGCCGCGAGCAGCGAGTACCTCCAAAATGCGATTGAACAGCCGCTGCTGCGAGGCGTCGATTCCCAAGCGGGAGCTCAACTCTTCGGTCGACACCCGCTCGCCGAGATTCGCGTTCCAGCCCAGCCGATTCAAAGCGGCGAGCACATAATCGAGAGAGAGCGCCTCGAGCTGCTCGAGCTCGGACGATTGCTCTCGAAGTCCGGCAACGACTCCCTCCAGCTGCGTCGCAGCGTTCGTGAGCTCGGCGAGATCGGACGGCGCCGCCGTGGTGCTGATCAAACCCCGCTCCACCCACTTCGGTGTGAACACCGGCAGCTCGAGCTCAGAACCCTCGGACTCAGCGTCCGAATAGAGCTCAGGATGAGCCCGGAATTGGTCGAGCGCTTCAGGATTGGCGAGTGCCTCGCGATTCTTGATCGGTCGCCCATGAATGAGATCGCGCACGATCAGTTCCACGACCTTATTGGAGCGCGTCCGAGGGATGTCGCCGACCTGCAAAACGAGTGCAGGCACATGCGCAGGCGAGGCATTGCGCCGCAAATGCACGCGAATTTTCTCGACTAGCGGTTTGTCGAGCCGAAGACCGTCGCGTAATTTCACATACAGCACGATCCGCACATCGCCGCGCCACTCCTGTCCAACAACCAATGAATCGGCAACCTCTCCGATCTGCTGCACGTAGCGATAGATTTCGGCGGTCCCGATACGAACACCGCCCGGTTTCAAGACCGCATCGGAGCGACCATAAATAATCATCCCGCGTGCTTCAGGGTGCTCGACGATCTCGACATAGTCACCATGACGCCAGACGTTCGGGAAATGCTCGAAGTACGCCGCGCGATACTTCGCTCCGTCCGGATCGTTCCAGAAGCCGAGTGGCATGCTGGGAAACGGACGCGTACAAACGAGCTCCGCTTTCGCGCCGACGACCGATTTGCCTTCTTCATCGAAAGCTTCGACGCTCATACCGAGTCCAAGACACTGTACTTCGCCGCGCCGCACCGGCAGTGTCGGACAGCCGAGGACGAAGCAGGAAATGATATCGGTGCCGCCAGAGATCGAGGACAGACAAACGTCCGACTTGATGTCCCGATAGACGAAATCGAAGCACTCCGGCAGCAGCGGCGATCCCGTGGACAGCACTGCTCGCAGGGTATGCAAAGAATGTGAGTCGCGCGGACGCAAACCGAGCTTCGCGACGGTGTCGAGATACTTTGCGGAGACGCCGAAGTGGGTGATGCGTTCGTGATCGATCAAATCGAACAGCATGCCACCGTTGCGCGCGAACGGAGAACCTTCATAGAGGATGATCGTAGCCTCTGAGGCAAGCGCACTCACGAGCCAATTCCACATCATCCATCCGCACGTCGTGTAATAGAACACACGATCGCCCCGCTTCACGTCGCTGTGCAGCTGATGCTCCTTGAGGTGCTGAAGCAACGTTCCACCCGCGCCGTGCACGATGCACTTGGGCTTGCCGGTCGTTCCGGAAGAAAAAACGATGAATAACGGATGATCGAACGGTAGCTGCGGCATCGGCTGGGGTAGCGCCACGCCCGCCACGCGAAAGTGTTCGAAGCGCACTACACCCGTCAAACGCGAATCGGACGGCGCGGGAGACCCCGACGATGCAAGCACGGCACACGCGAGCGAAGGTAACCTCGCGATGATCTCTGCGACTTTGTCCGTGATGTCGACGCGCGTACCGCCGGCTCGAAACCCATCGCAAACGAACAGCGCTTTCGGCTCGATCTGCGCGAGGCGCTCGACGACTTCCTCAACGCCGAAATCGGGCGAACAAGACGCCCAGGTGGCCCCGATACTCGCCGTGGCGAGCATCGCGACGACGGTCTCGGCAACGTTCGGCAAATAAGCAGCGACGCGATCACCGCGCTGAACACCGGCACGCTGCAGACCCGCAGCGACTTCCGCCACTTCGATTCTGAGCTCGCGCCAGGACAGACGGTGCTGTAAGCCGTCCTCGGTCCATGACACGATGGCATCGTCGTCGTCGTCACGGCGAAGTAAGTTCTCGGCAAAGTTGAGGCGCGCGTCGGGAAACCAACGGGCGCCCGGCATTCGCTCCGCATGGAGCAGCACACGCTCGCCCGGTTCGCCCCGCACTGCGCAGAACGACCAGACCGCACGCCAAAACGCTTCAGTATTTTCTATCGACCAACGATGCAGTGATTCGTAGTCACTGCAAGTGAGCGCGGGCGGCAGTGAAGCTGAGGCGACGAAATGCGCCAGATTCGACGCGCCGATGCGGCGCTCATCTGGTCGCCACAAACACGCTCCGACATTGTCGCGCTCGCCGACCTCCTGAACCATCTCGCCCTTCTCCCACTGTTCGCGTGTCCGACTCCATGGTCCACGCACTCGCTTCCACTTTGGACGGATTTTTCTAAGTCGCCCGTTCTGCGGGCGTCGTTCTCCCGCTCCCGCTGCTGACTAGTCGCATCGTGCCGCGATTGGCAACAGTCGCGTTGTCTCAGGGCCGCTTGCAATCGTCCAAAGGGAGCATAAAGAAAGCCGCGCGGTGCCAATATGGACGCGTTCACGAATTCTTGGAAGATCGTGTGGCTGGGCGCGTCGAATAATTTGACACCCCGCTGAGTCCGACAGCAAAACCGTGTCGCGGGTCAGGCTCCAGCACCGACCGCCACGCGAGGCGCATTGCTCGTTGTCTTCAGCAGGCCCAGTTCCTGCAGTGATTCCTGCATCGTCGTGAAGTCGAACTCTCGGATCAAGCGAATCAGACGCTCTTCGGTGCGTTTCAAATTATTGTAGTGCCGAAAGCGCGAGCGCCAGCCGACCTGGATCACCGGCTGATCCGGATCGACCTCCCATGGATGTAGGTAAAACACGAAGGGTCGACGCTCGCGCTGATTGACCCGACGCAATCCGGCACGCGTCAACCAATACGGAAACAGCCGAAAATATCCGCCACCCGCAATCGGCAAGCGTTGGCCGAGAACATCGACCGTCGAAATCGGAAACTCGACGAGTCGTCCTCCGGATGGTGTGTCGATCTCACCGGGCGCAATCGGCGAGCCTGGAATGCCATAGAGGTCGTGCCGAATGGGGAAGATGCTGGAGTCGTACCGAAAGCCCAAGTCGTGAATGATGTCGAGCGCCCATAGAGAGCGACGCGTGATGGAATAGGTCGCGGCTCGGTAGCCCAGAATCGGCGCGCCGAGGAGATCCTCGAGCAGCTCCTTCGCCTCTTTGGTCTCCTGCGCGAACTCCTCGGGGGTTTGCGTATAGATCAGCCGATGGCTCATCCCATGGGACGCGACCTCGTGCCCCGCCCGCTGAATCTTCCGCACCAATCCGGGACTGCGACGCGCGACCCACCCGAGCACGAAAAAGGTCGCTCGAACATTGTGGTCATCAAAGATCTGCAAGAGCCGATCGGTGCTGCTCTCAGCGCGGTATTCCATGCGCTCCCAATCGCGCTGATCGATCGCCTCGGCGAGCGCGGCGACGTGGAAGTAATCTTCCACATCGATCGACATCACGTTGCGAATATGAGGCGCGGAGCTCATTGGCCGCCCTGTCCCATTGTGGGCAACATCGGTCCACCGATCCGGCTACCCCGGCCTAGACGCGAGTAGCCGAACAGCAGCCATATTTGGCTTTCTTCGAATTCATTGGCCGCCACATCGTCGCTGCGGTCGATCCATCGGTATTGGAGGCTCGTGTACACGTGGCGACCTAAACGCCAATCAAGATAGAGATCCGCTCTCGTCTCCGAGAATTCTCGGTCGAGCTCGTCATAGGATTCTTCCCCGTAGCCGACTTCCCCACGCACGCTCAGCGTACGGCTGAGTTCGCGTCCGGCTCGCAAGTGATACGCGGTGCGGTCGCGATTGAATGTATTCGAGAGCTCGTAGTCTTCCTTGAAATAACCTGCGCCAATGCCCAATTCCGTGCGGTTGCGCTCGAATAGCCACTCGATAGAACCGTAGGTGCTCTCAAACGGATTCGCGATCGCTTGCACAGGTTGCGTCGACGTACCGGTAGCGCCTTGCTGCTGTAGCTGTCGAAAGATGTCAGCGGAATTGGCAAACTCGCGCCCAGCCTCAATCCTTACAGCGGAAGACCTGGTGAGACGGCGCATCAACTCGAGCCTGACCAGGTCACCATCGATCGTGGTGTCGTCGAAATCGAGCTTCGTGTAACCCACGTCGAGGCCGATCGTTGTGCGAGCGGCTTCGAGCTGATAACGCAAATACGTTTCGTATTGGTCGTAGTCCACCGCGATAGCGGATTCGTCGTACTCGATGCTCTCCACTGATCCATTGAGCGACAGTGTCGATGCTTGGGACAGCGCTCGGGCAATCGCCACGGAACCGAATAACTCTTGGCTGCCGAGATCGCTATCTTCGTAGTAGACGTCCGAATAGCGGCCGCTGATGAGCAAGCTCGTTCTGCCGCCGAGCGGCAGCGTCACGTCAGGGCCGGTCGTCAAATAATTGAAACTCTCCCGATTCTCCGGAGTCACGGGATCGGTGGAGACGCGGCGTGTCTGCCCGAAGTTGTCCTGCAGAATCCAATTCAACCGCTCCGGCACGATGGCGAGATCCGTGTCCACGAGGAGATTGCCGATCAGCTCATCGTCGTATGTGTCATCCAAGTATTTGAGATAGGCGAGACCGCCTATCGCGAGCGCAGTGAGGCGGCGGCTATGGTGATCTAGCGAAACTCCTGCGCCTACTACGCCGATCGTTTCGTCGACTTCATCATCCGCGCTGCGGGTGATGTTGTCGGAGTGACCGACGCCCGCGCTCACGCCGAAGTCGAACTCGGCAGCGTTAACGCTGCTGATCGCAAAGGAGGCGCAGAGCGCGCAAAGCACGCACGCGCTCGCAGCGCGCAATAACAATCGCGAAGTCATACAGGTCTCCGAGAGCGACTAATCTTTCGCCCTTCTCACGCGAGAAGGCGGCTCATTCGACGGTACTCCCATAGGGCACTTGCCCATGGTAGTAGCCTTCACTCGCGGTCCCCTGACTCTGGTTCAGGATCAAGCTTATCGAGCCGTGATCTCCTAGGTAGCCGATGGCATCGAGCACTGCCTGCTGCGCCGTGTAGCCAGCGCGAACCACGATAACGACCTGTCCGGCCGCGCCACTCAGCACGCGCGCCTCGCTCGTAAGCAGCAAGGGCGGTGAGTCGAGCAAGATGATCCGGCGGGGGTCGTTGGCGCTCATCGTCGCAAGGATGTGCTCCATCCTGGTACTGGCCAGGAGTTCAGTTGCCGTCTCCGAATGCTTTCCCGCGGGCAGAAAAGACAACCCGGGAATGTCCGTCGCGAAGATGAGCGACTCGACGTCCGCTGTCTCATCCAATAACAAATCGAGAAGTCCCTTCTGAGAATCGAGCCCGAGACTGCGACTGATGTGCGGCTTCGCCACGTCTGCATCGACGAGCACGACCTCTAGGTCCCGTTCCCGCGCGATGCTCATCGCAAGATTGACGCTCGTGAAGGTCTTGCCCTCTCCGGGCAGCGCGCTCGCCACCATGATCACATGGCCATTCTCGACTTGTGGCGCACCGCGCCCCGTCGCCGCTGCAATCAGCGGTCGCTTCACTTGCCGGTAATCGCCCGCTATTTGCCGCTCATCGTGCTCAGGGGGCAGCAGGCCCGCCGTTCGGAGTGCCTCACGATTCACCTCGATACGTTTTGTCGGCACGACTCGAGGTCCCGGCGGCGGTATCGCTGCCGAGGGGGGCGAAGCAACTCGGCCGGTCGGCGCAGGGTTTCCGGAGGCTGGCGCATGCCGCACCGGTGCGCCCGCATCGGGCGTGCGTGACTGCTGTAGCTTCTTAATTGCCTGCTCGACGAGGCTCATTGATGCTCCTGCTAACCGATGTGCGATCCAAGCCTGACACCCGACATGTTCAGATGCAGGACCACAGCGCACACAACGACGAGGGCCAAGGCGCCAGCGCCGAAAGTAATGAATTCGCGATAGCGGACCACTGCACGGCGGTCACGCCAAGTTTTGCTCACTGCCCCGAGCACGGGCAATCCAGTGACCGAGTGCAAAGAGTGCGTACTGCTAAATATCGGCCTGATCAGGTGCAGTAAGAACGCAAGTGCGCCGCCGGCACCCAAGCCGACGACGAGCACGAACAACACCAACAACGGACGATTTGGCGAAACCGGCTTGTAGTTAACCGTAGGCGGATCGATCATCTCGAAGCGAATCGACTGTGTTTGCTCGGCCTCCTCGCCGAGCCGCGCACGTTCGAAGCGCTCGAGCAGCAGATTGTATTGCTGGCGCGTCACGTCGTAGTCGCGATTGAGACGCGCGAACTCGGCCTCCACCTCGGGCGCCGTGTCGACGAGTCGCTTCAGTTCCGCGACCTTGCTCTCATAGTCCGCGATTCGGTTGCGCAACGAAACGATCTCGATATCAGCCTGGTTGATCGCAAGCTGAATGCTCTGCACGACCGGGTTGCTGGCTGCGCTCGCCGGCAGTGTCCCTCGGCCCTCACGCAGCGCGGCGATCTCGTCGTCGCGGCGTTTCTCCAATTGCGCCAATGTCTCGCGCAGCGAGATGACATCTGGATGCTTATCGGTGAAACGCAGCAGCAATTCGTCCAATCGCCGCCGGGTGTCCAGAATGCGCGATGCAATGTCGTCGCTCCCCGCTCCCGCGGCGGCGGGCTGTGGGGCTTGCACGCTTGCGATCGTAGCGTCGCCGCGCAATTGCCGGTTCAACTCTTCGCGCCGCGCAGTGGCAAGCGCAAGCTCTTGCTTCGCCTGTTGGACTCTGCCGATCTCGCCCTGTAGGCGAGTGAAGTAGTCGCCCTGAGTGCCGGGCATCAAGCCGACGTTGCGCTTTTTGAACTCCGCCAGCCGCTCCTCCGCCTGACGCAGGCGCGTCTCGTACTCGCCGATCTGCTCTTTCAAGAATCTCTGTGCCATCTCGGAGCCGACACGCTTTCCGCCAAGCGCATCCTCCATGAATGCATTGATCAGCTTATCCACGACTTTCAGACTACGCTCTCGATCGATATCCCTGTACTTCAAGGAATACAGCATGCCGATATCGCGACCGCCGTCCTGGACGTCGAGGTCGATGCGTTTGAGCATCGACTCGATGACCGCAAGACGTTTCCCAGCCGTGTTGTGCTCCGGGCCGAAGAAGCCGGTTTCGGCGGCGACCTTCTCGAGATGCGGTCGGCTCAATAGTGCGTTGCGCACGAAGTTCATCTGCGAACCCACGTCCTGCTCGATCGTGAGGCCCTGAATCACCGGGCGCAAAGCTGTGCGCGTATCGACGAATACACGGGTCGACGACTGAAACACGTCAGGCATCGCGAGCACTACTGTCCACCCGACTAAGCAGATCGCCCATGCCAGCAACAATGCATAGAGGCGGAAGCGCCAGCTTCCGCGGACTTGATCCAGTACTTTGTAAAACAGCTCGTACATGTGACTTTTAGAAGCGAGACTCGGGTACGACCAGCACGTCGCCCGGACGTAAGTCGAGGTTCTGCCGCATGTCGCCCCGGTTCACCAGATCCTCAAGCTTGACTCGCAACTCCTGTTGCTTGCCGTCCTGCGTGCGAACGATCTTCGCGCGGTTCCCCGCTGCGAAGGGACCCAGCCCGCCGACGGCGAGCACGGCATCGAGCACCTTCATCCCTTCGCGATAAGGCAGTGCCTGAGGCGTGATGACCTGCCCAACGATCTTGACCTGACTGTAGACGCTCAGCGACTGGCTGACGATGACGTTCACCTGCGGAGCGCGAACGTACTCACTGAGCACACCTTCGATATCGCGCGCGAGCTGCGTCGGGGTTTTGCCAACCGCCACCATGTCTTCGACTAAGGGCGTCGACACCTTTCCATCGGGGCGCACTGGAATCGTCGCTGACAACTCCGGATTGCGCCAAACGAACACTTGTAACGTGTCGCCCGGTCCGATGATGTATTCGTTCGCGGAGCCCTGTGCGCTCGGGGCAGCCTGGGCTTGTCCAGCCGGCGTGGGTCGCGACTCTGTCGTGCTCGTCTGAGTGTGGCCAGACGTATGGCATCCGACCCCGATCACCGCTACGCAGCAAAGTATCAGGATGCGTATCCAACCACTCGCCACGTGCGGCGGATGAGTTAAATTTGGTGTGCGACGTGCTTGCATAATCTATGTGACCTTTCGTCTTATGTATGCACCGCCGTAGCCGTGCTCAGAGCCTATCAGATAAGAGCGGAGTTCGTCTCCGATGGTGCTTCACAATTGCCGCGACGGCAAAGCCCATCGGTGTTAGTCCGTCTACCTACGCGAGCCGCTCCGACGACCTGATCCCGTACTTCTCCATTAAGTCATAAAGAGTGGGTCTGCTGACGCCGAGAAGCTCCGATGTTCGCGACACGTTACCGTTCGTGATCGAAAGCGCTTGCTGAATGGCTTGGCGTTCAGCTCGAGTCCGCACCTCTTTCAGGTTGAACAGCAAAGCACTATCGACGCGCTCCGTGAGCTTCAAATCCTCGGCGGTGATCAACGGCCCCTCACCCATGATGATCGCGGCCTTCACACGATTCTCGAGCTCGCGCACGTTACCCGGCCACGAATAGCCCTCGAGCGCAGCGATCGCGTCATCGGTAAACCCTCGTTTGGGGCTGCCGTGCAAGGCGCCGAACTTGCGCATGAAGGCATGGGCCAGAACGATCGCGCCGCGGGGGCGGTCGCGAAGCGGAGGAACATCCACGGTGACCTCTGCGATCCGGAAATAGAGGTCGTTGCGGAAGCGCTGCTCCTTAATGAGCGTTTCCAAATCTTGATTCGTTGCCGATACGACGCGCACGTCGACGGCGATCTCTTCCCTGCCGCCAATCCTCTCCACCGTTCTGGTTTGTAGAAAGCGCAGCAGCTTCGCCTGCAGCGGTAGAGGCATGTCGCCGATCTCATCGAGAAATAGCGTTCCCCCATTGGCGAGCTCCACCTTGCCCGGCGTTTGCTTCACCGCTCCGGTGAACGCGCCCCGCTCGTAGCCGAACAGCTCGCTTTCCAGCAATGACTCCGGAATTGCCGCACAGTTGATCGCGACGAATCGGGCGTTCTTACGCGCGCTTTGCGTGTGTACTGCACGGGCAAGTAGCTCCTTGCCGGTACCGCTTTCTCCGCAGATCAGCACGGACACGTCTGTCGCGGCGACCTTCTCGATCATTCTGCAGGCGTTGCGCATCGAATCGTCGGTCGCGATCAACCCTTCAAAAGGAGCGGTGAATTGCAGTTGCCGCAACTGCCGATTCTGTTCCTCCAACTGATAGATGTTAAAGGCGCGGCTCACGATGAGCTTGAGAACGTCTGTATCAACGGGTTTTTGATAAAAATCGTAAGCACCGAGCGCCACCGCGCGGACTGCATTGTCCCGGTCGTGATTGCCGGTTACGACGATGACTTTCGTTTGCGGTGCAATCTTCAGGATCTCGCGCAGCGTGGCCATGCCTTCGCTGACATCCTGCGGCTCCGGCGGCAGTCCGAGATCCTGCAGGATCACCTGTGGCTCGAAACGACGCAGTTGGGCGATCGCCTCGGAGCGGCTCGCCGCAATCAACACGTCATATTCATCGAAGCACCACTTGAGCTGCTTCTGCAGCCCCAGGTCGTCTTCTACGATCAATAGTTTTGATTTCTCGTCCGTCACGAGTTCGCTGGCTCGATGGTACTGGTTGTGCGTGCGCCGACGGCAGGCTCGACCAGCGCAAGCGTGATGGAAAACCGGGTTCCCTGTCCGGGACTGCTTTGCACTTCCACACTGCCGCCGAGCTGATGCACGTATTCTCGCACTTGATACGCCCCGATACCCATCCCTTTCGGCCCTTTCGTGCTGTCGAAGGGGCGAAAGAGCCGGTCACGGACGAAATCCCCGGTCATGCCCGATCCGCTGTCCACTACGGTGAGCTTGGCTTTAGGCCCGGTGCCTGTCACGTGAATATCGATGCTACCCGACTCGCTCGTTGCGTCCTGTGCGTTGCGAATCACGTGCTCGATCACGGACGTGAGACGCTCTTTGTTTGCACGTACTCTGGCTGGCGAATTGCACCGCACCGAGGCTCGCGGCGTTCGCCCCTGACAACGCGCGGCCGCTTCATACGCCACCGCTGCGAGATCCACGACTTCAAGCCCCTCGCGTTGATTGCTGCCGCGCAGCTGGTCGATCAGGCGCGACATGCGCTCGACCGTATTGCTGATGGTCGCAATCGCATCGTCGATGAAATCGGGATTGCGCTTGTGTCGGGCGGAGTTCTCCACGATCAGCTTCAACTGGGCCACCGAATTCTTCAGGTCATGCATCATGAAAGCCGTCAGACGGTTGTACGCTTCGAACTGGCGACTTTCCGAAAGCTTGCGACTCGCGTCCTGCTGAGCGATGTGCGTCGCGACGTGCCGTCCCACGGTCTTGAGTAGGTCGCGATCTTCGTATGTCAATTCAAAAGGCGGCGGCGGCTCGTACAAACAGACGAAGCCAATGACCTCGTCCAACTGCATGAGCGGCGTAACGATACGCAGGTTCTCCGCCCTGTCCAACCAATCGGGCAAAACGATGTTTCCATAGGTATCGGGCGATTCGCGCAGTTCTCGTAAATCGATGATCCAGTTCGTCCGCTTGAGGAATTGCGGGAGGTCGTCGTCTTCGGAAAGAGCCTGGACATCCTGCAGGGCAACGGTGTCATTCGGCCACGTCGCGATCGGTACGAAGTTCAGTCTAGCCTCGTCATATAGGAAGAGCAGGCCGCCTGGGCTCGATAAGATTTGCGCGATGGCTCTGACCGCCGTGTGGCGGGCGTCCGGCTCTTCCGGTGACGACAGCGTTCGCACAAAGCGCAGCCACTCGACGCGGTAGTCGTACTTGTTTCTGTAGAAGTGCTTCCCAATAAACACGATCGCATGCCGGCGTAGCGTGCCGGAAGCAAGGATGCCGACGAGCGCAACAATCGCGCCGGCAAAGAATACGACCTGCCCTACTCGCCCCCACACCCCGCCGAGTTCCCGAACGTAGTAGCCTCCCAAAGCGGTAACGATGAGATAAGCGCCGACGACCAGAAGCGTGGTCGAGTAAAACACAACGTGCCGCGACACGAAGACATCGAGCGACCAATCGGGCGTGCGCTGGGCGGAAAGCGCGATGAGCGGTACGGCAGCCGCCACAATCAGGCCGCGCGCGCTCCACAGGTCGAATGACAACCCATGGAGCAGCTCGACTTGCGAGTACAGAAAAAGATCGTACGCAAACATTGCGCCCACGCCGATCGCGAAGTACTTGATCGAATGACGCCCGGAATGGGTCGAGTTGCGGTAGATCTGCTCGACCAAAATGAGACCGGCGAGCGACGAAATCATTTGGGCGCGCGACAACAACAGTGTGGGTTCAATATAGAGCACGCCCGCTCGCTCGAGCAGCCATGCGAAAGGGACTGCCGCACACAAGAGGACGCACCCCACGGTCAGGACGATCTTGAGCTTGCGAGATGCGCTCGCTCGCGCAATAACGAGCAGTGCACCGATCCACACTGCGTCCTGCGTCACCTCGGCGGCATACATGGCGAGCACGGGCAAGCCGCCATTGGTACTCTGCAGTGCGAGCAGCGCTGACCAGCACGCAGTGACCAGCGTTGCTGCGATGAGCCAAACGCCAGCGGCACGTCCCTTCCAGCTCATGAGCAGCAACACGGTGAGCCCCACGAACGCCAGCGCCGCGAGGGAGTAGCTGAATGCACCGATCCTGCTGAGGGTCTCCGCGATCACGTCTAAGCGCCTCGAGGACCGTGCTGCACCATGGCGACTAACGAGCCTGCCATGCCGGTCGGACGGTAACTCACAACCGACTACCGAGCACCCTTTCGCCAGACGATCACTTCGACGGTCTGAACCAGGATGGCAATATAAAACAGTAGGCTGTGATTCTTTACGTAGAACAGATCATATTGAAGCTTCTCTTGCGCATCCTGTTCGGAAGAGCCGTACGGATAGCAGAGCTGTGCCCAGCCCGTGATGCCGGGCTTGATCGAGTGCCGCTCCCGATAATACGGAATGCGTTCATTGAGCTTCTCCACGAACTCAGGGCGCTCAGGTCGGGGGCCGACGAAACTCATCTCGCCACGCAGCACATTGAGAATTTGAGGCAACTCGTCTATTCGAGTGAGTCGGATAAAGGCGCCGATGCGGGTGACGCGGCTATCATTCTTTTGCGCCCACTGCGCTCCATCGCGCTCGGCATCCTCGCGCATACTGCGGAACTTCAGCAGGCGAAAGGGCCGCCCGTACTGTCCCACTCGCACTTGACGGTAAAAGATGGACGCTCGTGGACCCTCGGTCAACTTGATCGCAAGCGCCGTAATGATCATGACCGGCAATGCGAGCGTGAGTAGGACAAGACTTGCCGCCACGTCGAACGCGCGCTCTAGCGTGACGTGTATTCGGCCCTGCCGAAAACCTTCGGAAAAAATCATCCAGCTTGGATTGAGCACGTCGAGCCTCACCTTGCCGGTTTCGCGCTCCAGGAAGGTGACCAAGTCAACGATCTCCACGCCCTCCAAACGGCATTCCAACAACTGGTCCATCGGGAACTGTCGCCGTCGATCGTCCATCGCAACCACGATCTCATCGACTTCCTGTGCCGTGCAGACGTGGAGCAGATCGACATCACCGGCAATCGTCTGAGACTTCGGCACGTCCGAATGCTCGTCGCCCTCCGCGGGGATATAGCCGACGATGATGAACCCGCGACGATCCGAACGGCGGCGCAAACGGGCGATGCTGGCCGCGCGGCGTCCCGCGCCATAGACGAGCACACGTCGCTTGAACACGTCTTCGTTGACGAGCTTGTCGAAAACGGTTCTTACGATGAAAGAACCGGCGAACGCGAGCGTGCACGAGAGCACGAGCGCGCTGCGAGTGATTCCGAGAGGCGGCACGAGGTACGCAAGAATCGCAATCAGCATCGCGCCCCCGAACACGCTCGCAGCGACGCGAGCGAGAACACCAGAGAGACGCGAGCGTTGACGCGCGTTGTACAAGCCCATTGCCGTCATGCTCAGGAACATGACTGCGGCGAATACGAGTCCGCGTTCCCAGAATCGAGCGGCGGGATCCATCGGTAGGCCCGCGTACGACGCGAGTACTGCTGCCTCCCATGGCGCCATGAAGAAGACAAATGCCTCCACGAGAGCGAGCATCGCCAAGGGCAATTGCCAGTAATGTTGGAATATCCGAATCGCCACAGGCTAAAGTTTTCCTTGTATTTACGTCGGCCCGGCACACGCAGCAGATCGCTCCCGAGCACCTAGTCCCCTCGGGTACTCGACGTACGCGGTATCGCCAAACGGGCTAATTAAGCTGGAAGCGCCAGCAGTAGACCAGCGGACGTAAGTCTAGTCGTTTCCGGCTGACAGCCCGTGAAGGCAGTCACACCAATTACTGTCAAATGGCGGGAAGTCACAGATCAGCAGCTCGGAATTGACAATGATTCGCATTTATATTTAGATCTGCACATCCTGTAAACGGATGGCTTCGGATGTACGTCTGCTTGTGCAATGGAATCAGTGATCGCCAGATCCGCGAGTGCGTGGATCGCGGAGCGGGATCTTTGAACGATGTACAAACGCGCTTACCGGTTGCGAACTGCTGCGGTCAGTGTGAAGAAGCCGCTCGCGAAGTGATCGAATCTCATTTGGAATCGGCTGCGCGCCCAGTCGCGGCCTGATCGCAAGGGCGCATCCGTCCCTAGTTGTTGCTCCCCCGCCCCTCCTCGGCCAAGATCACTACTTTCGTGCCCCGGTTGGAGCCCAGCGATGCAAGGTAGTGCCTCGGTCGTTCGTCATCTCAATGGCGTGCTCAAGAACGAACTGACTGCGATCAATCAATATTTCTTGCATGCTCGCATGTACAAGAACTGGGGCCTCGAGCGCCTCGGCGAGTACACGTACAAGGAATCGATCGATGAGATGAAGCACGCGGACCGGCTCATCGAGCGGATTTTGTTCTTGGAAGGGCTGCCTAATCTACAAGACCTCGGCAAACTGCTCATCGGCGAGAACGTCAAGGAAGCGCTCGAGTGCGATCTCAAGTTGGAGTTGCAGGGCCACCCTGATCTACGCAAGGCGATCGCGGAATGCGAGAGCGTGGGCGACTATGTGTCGCGC
>JBIQKP010000019.1:0-67184 GCA_044506405.1 Lysobacterales bacterium
GCTCATCATGCAGCAGTCCCACATCAACTCGATCTCCGATGCGATCAAGGATTGTCTGCGCTGCGGTAAGTGCAAACCGGTGTGTGCGACACACGTGCCGCGCGCGAATCTTCTCTATTCGCCACGCAACAAGATCCTCGCGACCTCGCTGTTGATCGAGGCGTTCTTGTACGAGGAGCAGACGCGCCGCGGTATTTCGATTCGTCACTTCGATGAGTTCTCGGACGTCGCCGACCACTGTACGGTGTGCCACAAGTGCGTGACGCCGTGTCCCGTGAACATCGATTTCGGCGATGTTTCGATGGCGATGCGCAATCTGCTGCGTCAGATGGGCAAGAAGCGCTTCAATCCGGGCACGGCCGCGTCGATGTTCTTTTTGAACGCCACGAATCCCGAAACGATCAAGCTCACGCGCAAGGCGATGCTCGAATGGGGCTTCAAAGCGCAGCGTGTCGCGAATCGCGCGCTCGGCGCCTTTGCTGCCGCGCAGACCGCGCACCCACCGGCCACGACGGGTAAGCCGCCGATCAAAGAGCAGGTCGTTCATTTCATCAACAAGAAGATGCCGGGCGGTCTTCCGAAGAAGACGGCGCGCGCGCTGCTCGATATCGAGGATCGTCATTACGTGCCGATCATTCGCGACCCGGCGCGCACGACGAGCGATTCCGAGGCGGTGTTCTATTTCCCGGGATGCGGCTCAGAGCGATTGTTCTCGCAGGTCGGGCTCGCAACGCAGGCGATGCTGTGGGAAGTCGGCGTACAGACGGTGCTGCCCCCAGGCTATGTCTGCTGCGGTTACCCGCAGCGCGGTGCCGGGCAGTTCGACAAAGCGGAAAAGATGATTACGGACAACCGCGTGTTGTTCCACCGCGTCGCGACCACGCTCAACTATCTCGACATCAAGACCGTCGTCGTGAGCTGCGGCACGTGTTTCGATCAGCTCCAGGGTTACAAGTTCGACGAGATCTTCCCGGGCTGTCGCATCGTCGACATCCATGAGCTCTTGATGGAGCGCGGCGTGAAGCTCGATGGCGTGACCGGTGTTCGATACATGTATCACGACCCATGTCACACGCCGATCAAGAGCTACGACCCGCTCAAAGTCGTCAACACGCTCATGAACGATGGCGTGAACGGGAAGATCGAGAAGAACGACCGCTGCTGCGGAGAATCCGGTACGTTCGCGGTGAGCCGTCCGGATGTCGCGACGCAGGTGCGCTTCCGCAAGGAGCAAGAGATGAAGTCAGGCGCTGCGAAGTTGCGCGCCGATGGCTTCAAGGGCGACGTCAAGATTCTCACGTCGTGCCCGTCGTGCATGCAGGGTCTGAAGCGCTACAACGACGATGCAAACCTCGATGCCGATTACATCGTCGTCGAGATCGCCCGCCACCTTCTCGGCGAGGACTGGTTGCCGAAGTACGTGAAGGCGGCAAACAACGGCGGCATCGAGCGTGTCCTCGTCTGAAGAATGAAGGGTCGTCGCGCGTGCCGAAGGTCTCGGGCTCGCGGCGGTCCACTCCGATCCACAAATCTCGACCCCTTTTCGTGCCACGCTGTTGCATGCTTACGCGGCAGTCCTTGTGCGTTTGGGGGGAAAGATGATCAAGACGACGACAATCGCTGTAGCAGCCATCGCCGTTGTTGCGGCTTGGACCAGCTCGGAAGCGATCGCAGCCGAGCGAAGCGTGCAGGAGCGCTATCATCTCGAGGAAACCGCGACGCCGCTTCGCGAGCAAGCAGGATGGCGCAAACCGAAGCGAATTCTCGTCATCGGTGCCGAGCCTGGGGTGATGGAGCAACTCGAAGCCGACTCGCCTGGCGTCGAGTTCCTGCGCGCGAGCAGCCCAGCGGAGGCCATCTCGCTCGCGAAGAGCGCAGACGCGCTCGTGGGTACGTGCAATCCCGCGATTCTTGCGGCGGGCAAATCCATTCGTTGGGTACAGGTCTACAACGCTGGCGTCGAAGACTGCGTTTCGGTACCGGCGCTGCGCGAGCGCGGCATTCTCGTGACGAACATGCAGCGAATCATGGGGCCGGTCATCGCGGAGCATGCGACGGCCTTGATGCTCGCGCTTACGCGCCGTCTCGATGCGTTCATTCCAAACCAGCGCGAACGGGCGTGGCGCCCTCAAGCAGCGGAAGGGCGACTCACGCTCGTCGAGGGGAAGACGCTGCTCGTCGTCGGCCTCGGCGGGATCGGTAGCGAGATCGCAAGGCGCGGACATGCATTGGGAATGCGCGTGATTGCAACGCGCGCAAGCGGGCGCACGGGTCCCGAGTTCGTGAGCTATGTCGGCTTGCCGGACGAGCTGCTCAAATTGGCGAGTGAAGCCGATGTCGTCGTGAACGCGACGCCGCTGACACCGGAAACGACAGACATCTTCGACGCCGAGTTCTTCGCGAAGATGAAACCGACTGCGTACTTCATCAACATCGCGCGCGGTAAGAGTGTCGTCACCTCCGCGCTCGTCGATGCGCTGGAGAACGGCAAAATCGCAGGCGCCGGACTCGATGTGACCGAGCCCGAGCCGCTGCCGCCGGATCACCCGCTCTGGAAGTTCTCCAACGTCATCATCACGCCGCACGTCGCCGGGCGCTCCCATCTCGGCTTCTCGGCCCAGATGGACGTCGTGGTGGAGAACGTCAAACGTTACGTCGCGGGCGATCGGATGTTGTCGGTCGTGGACCTGGCGCGCGGGTACTAGCTCGTGCGCCGAACGGCAATTGCACCTACAAGGCGCGGAACCGCTCGCAGATTGCAAGCGTTTGACGGACACCCTTATGCGGTTCGTCCATGTCCGAAAACGCGAGCTCTACAAGCCTGTTCGAGGCAGGCCGGAATTGTTGGCGCATCGAGCGTGCTGAGCGCGCGGCCTTCTTGGTCGACGCCGATTCGTACTTCAAGGCATTCGTTGCCGCCGCGCGTAAGGCACAACGCTCCATTCTGATCACCGGGTGGGACTTTCACAGTCGCACACGGCTTTTGTGCGCGGATGAGCGCGGGCGCGAGCTCGAGCTCGGCAAGTTCCTGAACGACCTCGTGCGCCGCAAGCGTGCGCTGCAGATTCACATTTTGATCTGGGACTACCCGATGATATTCGGCCTGGATCGCGAGTGGGCGCCGATCTACGGCTTTGGCTGGAAGCCACGCCGGCGCATCCAGTTCCGGTATGACAACACCCATCCCGTCGGCGCCTCCCATCATCAGAAGATCGTCGTCATCGACGATGCCGTCGCTTTCTGCGGCGGTATCGATCTGACGTGCAAGCGCTGGGATACTTGCGATCACGCACCCGATAACGTGCAGCGGGCCGTGCAGGGCTCACCCTATCCGCCGTTTCACGATCTGACGATGGCGGTCGACGGCGACGCTGCGCGATCGTTGGGCGATCTCGTGCGCGAACGTTGGCAGCAAGCAACTCGCGAGACGCTCGCGCCCGCGCATGTCCGCGGCGCGGATCCGTGGCCCGAGACGCTCGAACCGTCGGTGCGTCGAGACCTGCGCGTGGCGCTATCGCGAAGCGCTCCGCCGTCCGATGGCACCGAGGGCATTCGCGAAGTCGAGCAGATGTACCTCGACATGATCGCCGCGGCGAAAAAATCGATCTATATCGAGAACCAATACTTCACCGCCGACAAGGTGGGCGATGCGCTCGCCGCGCGTTTGTCGGAGCCCGACGGACCTGAGGTCATCGTCGTGCTGCGGGAGCTGAGCCACGGCTGGCTCGAAGAGCTCACGATGCAAACGCTGCGCACACGACTCATCGAAAAGTTGCGCGCGGCGGATCGCTACGATCGCTTCCGCGTGTTCTATCCCTTTATCAATGGCCTCAAAGACGGGACGTGCATCGATGTTCACGCGAAGATGATGATCGTCGATGAGACACTCGTTCGCATCGGTTCGGCGAACCTCGCAAATCGCTCGATGGGCCTCGATACCGAATGCGATCTGACGATTGCGGCTGAGGGGCGCTCCGATATCGAAGAGGCGATCGAAGCCTTGCGCTGTCAGCTGCTCGCTGAGCATCTCGGCTTCGAACCCGAGCGGGTGAGGGAAGTCGTGAGCGAGAAGGGCAATCTTCGAGACGCGATCGCGGCGTTGCAAAGAAGCGATCGAACGCTGAAGCCATTGACCGAGCTCGCGCACGTTCCCGATGCGGTCATGAACGTCGCGAGCGTTGCCGATCCCGAGAAGCCCGTTGCGCTGAGCGATCTTGCCGCGATGTTCAACGGCGATGCGGCTGCACAACGAAACGGGCCGGCGTGGTCGAAGATCGTCATGGTCGTAGTCGCGGTCGCAGCACTCACCGCGCTGTGGAAGTTCACGCCGCTCGCGGAGCTGCTCGAAGCGAACAAGGTGGCGCAGTGGGCGCGCGATTTCGGCTCGCGATGGTGGGCGCCGATTCTAACGGTGCTTGCGTACACGCCTGCCGCAATCACGATGTTCCCGCGGCCGTTGATTACGTTGTTTGCCGTCGTGGCGTTCGGGCCTTTGCTCGGGTTTCTCTATGCCATGGCGGGGATCGAATTATCCGCGTGGCTCACCTACATCGCGGGCAAGCGGCTCGACCGCGACGCGGTCCGACGTGTAGCTGGCGCGAAGCTCAACGACATCATTCAAGTGTTGCGTCGGCGAGGATTGCTCGCGATCACTGCGCTTCGGCTCGTGCCGCTCGCCCCCTTCGCCGTGGAAGGCGTCGTCGCGGGTGCGGTCCGCGTGAAGCTGTGGCATTTCATGCTTGGTACCGCGATTGGAATTCTGCCCGGTACGCTCGCTTCGACCGTCTTCGGCGATCAGCTCCAAGCCGCGATCGAGGATCCGAGCAAGGTCAATTACTGGTTGATCGGCTCCGTGCTCGTGCTGCTGATGGCGGCGACCTGGTTCGTGCGTCGCTGGCTCGTGAGCTCCGCGTCGAACTTGTCGCGCCCGGATGAGGTAGGCGGCGCGCGAGCCGCCTGACGGCGCGCAGGATGAGCTCGATGGGCGCGTTAGGAAGCGCTCGGCACGGAAGCCGAATCCACATCACGCTTGCCTCCTACAACGTGCACAGCTGTGTCGGCATGGATCGGCGCCGCAAGCCTGCGCGTATCGCGGACGTCATTCGAGAAATGAGCGTCGACGTCATTGCGCTCCAGGAAGTCGATAATCAACCCGGCGACGATGTCGAATCCATGCAGCTCGAGTACTTGGCCGACGTGCTCGAGATGGCGGCCATCCCCGGACTGCGCATGATTCGCCAGACTGGCGAGTACGGCAACGCGATCTTGACGCGCTTCCCCATTCTCGCCGTGCGTCGGCACGACTTGAGCTTCCCTTTGTGCGAGCCGCGCGGTGCAATCGATGTTCATCTCGATGTGAATGGCTGCACCGTGCGCGTCATCGCCGCGCATCTAGGGCTCCGTCGATCGGAGCGTAGATTTCAGTGGCATCGCGTGCTCGAGGCTGTCGCGACAGAACCGGAGATCCCGACCTTCGTGCTTGGCGATATGAACGAGTGGTATCGCGGTGCGAGGACGCTGAAAGAAGCGCATCGTGTCTTCGGAGAGCCGCCCGCGCCACCGGCGTTTCCGTCGTTTTTCCCCCTGCTTGCGCTCACGCGCATCTGGGTACGACCGCCTGAGGCGATCGTCGGTGTCGAAGTTCACCGCAGCGATCTAGCGAAAGTGGCATCGGATCATCTACCGGTGAGGGCGACGATCGACGTCGAGCGATTGCAGGTGCAGGATGTCCGGCGGCGAGCGACGGGCTAGCTGTGTGCGTTCAAGATCGCCTTCTTGCTCGCTTCGTATTCTTCTTCGCTCAGCACGCCGAGCTCGCGTAGCCGATGGTGCTCGCGCATTTCATCGCGCAGGAATTGAGGCTTCTCTTGCGGTCGCGCGGCTTTGGCCGCGTTGATATCTTTGATGAGCTCGATGAAGAAGAGCTTGCCGCCGCGCGCACTGCCGATCCCGCCCGTGACGCTGACGAGCGTCGCATTGCCGTGCACGCTGCGAAAGAGCAGCGATTCCGTCGTGCGGCGCAGAAACAAGAAGAAGGTGCCGACGCTGACGAGCAAGGTGACGAGCGCCGCGATGAATCCAGGACGTTCCCAGGGCGTCGTCGTCGCGGACCAGACGGAGAAAATTGCGCCGGTCGCAAGCGCGATCAAGCCGATCGTCACGACGAGCCATGTCCAGGAGATCTCACGCACGCGAATGGGTTTTGCATTCGCGAATCTGAGATCGACGTCGTACTTCTTCGGCAGTCCCTCGGGGCGCGCGCAGCGCACGGACAGGAAGTGATCGTCTAGCAAGGCGAGCTCGGTCTCGCAGCCGCGCAGCCGGCTCTTGAGAGAATAGGTCGCGCGGATCTTGCCGCGCGCTCTGCGTATGGGTGGGGAGGATTCTTCGGGCGCAGCTTCTATCGAGATGTGTTCGGCACGCGCAATCGGCATCCTTGCGGCGCTGTCGACGATCTCTGCTCGCGCGTTCATCAAGTACCCTCGCTGCGGTCCCCAAAGCTCGTTCCCTGCTCGAATCCCGCGCACCGGCGAGGGAGCTGTCGATGATGCTAGGACGTGCGTGGCAAACGCAGTGAGACTTTCGTCACACTGGTCGCTGCGTGCCGACAATGCTTTAGGGGGGCGGTCAGGGGAAGTCGCAACGCGCGCGCGATTTAGTTAAATCGCTCCGCGAGTGATCACTTTCCGTCTATGAACCGCAAGAACTCCGCGCGCGTACGCGCATCCTCGCGGAAGTCGCCAAGCATCTTGCTCGTGACCATAGAAACGCCGCGCTTGTGCACGCCGCGGGTCGTCATACATTGATGAACCGCATCGATCACGACGCCGACGCCGCGCGGCTTCAACACCTCGTCGATACAGCGGGCGATCTGCGCGGTGAGCTTCTCCTGCACTTGGAAGCGTCGCGCGTAGCCGTCGACGACACGCGCGAGCTTGCTGATGCCGACGACTTTGTTCGTGGGTAGATAACCAACGTGCGCACGGCCGATGATCGGCGCCATGTGATGCTCGCAGTGCGATTCGAACTCGATATCGCGGAGCACGATCATCTCATCGTAGCCCTCGACTTCCTCGAACGTCCTTCGGAGGTAATCCGCCGGATCGCTCAAATAGCCCGAGAACCAGTCGCGGTAAGCGCGCACGACGCGCATGGGCGTGTCCCTGAGTCCTTCGCGATCAGGGTCTTCGCCCGACCAGCGCAGCAGGGTGCGAATGGCCTCTTCCGCCTGAGCTCGACTGACCTTGGGCGTGAGGACGCGCGTCTTGGATGTTTTGTTCTTAGCCATGCGTTCAGCGTAGCACTTCATCTAGAAACGAGACGAGCGTCGTCCATGCGCGGCGCTCCGCGACCGGGTTATAGACAAGTCCGGCAGCGGGGTTGGCCGCCGTCGGGTTCGTGAAGGCGTGCTGCGTGCCCCCATAGACATGCAACTGCCAGTCAGCGCCCGCTTGCGTCATTTCCGCTTCGAAGCGGCGAACATCTTCGGGTGGGGCAAGCGGATCTTCGTGCCCGTGCACGGCGAGGATTTTGGCGCTGATGCGCGGTTTGGGCAGCTCGTGCGACTTCAGCAGGCCGTGCATGCTGGCGACACCGCGAATGTCGGCGCCGCTCCGGGCGAGATCGAGCACGCACAAGCCGCCGAAGCAGTAGCCGACGGCCGCGATCCTGTGCGGTTCGACCTGCTCCAGCATTCGAACCGCGGCGAGCGCCGCTTGTATGCGCCGCGCGAGAAGCGCGCGATCTTCCAGCAACGGTTTCATGAGCGCCCGACCTTGCTCGAGCGTCGCGCCTCGCCGCCGCTCGCCATACATATCCAAGGCGAATCCCACATAACCGAGCTCGGCGATTTGGCGTGCCTTGTTCTCGACGAACTCCTCACGCCCACCTGCCATGTGGCTCACGAGCACGGCGGGCCGGCGCCCAGCATGCGACGCATCGATTGCAATGAAGCCCTTGCACGTGGTCGTGTCGTCTCGATAGTCGATCTCGCGCGTTTCAATCATGGTCGTCCTCTTCCCTCGGGCTATCCTGCATCCTTTCGCCTTAATTCCATTAAGGCAGCGTCGTGAGCGTGCGGAGCATGCGTCCGCCAGTTACCATTCGGCGTCGCTCGACTGAAGGACGAAAAGATGCGCACAAAGGTTCTCGCGATCTTACTGGCCCTGTGCGGAGCGGGTTCCGCGCAGGCGGAGATACTCAGCGCTGCGGCGAATGGTTTCAACATTCGTCACGTCGTCGAGGCGCCGAACGTTGCACCGCCAGTGGTGTGGGCGGCGCTTGCCGATGTGTCGAAGTGGTGGGATCCCGAGCACACGTACTCGGGCGATGCCAACAATCTACGCTTGGATCCGTACGTGGAGGGTTGCTTCTGCGAGAAGCTGAGCCTCTATGCCGGCATCGAGCATGCGCGCGTCGTGTATGCGCAGCCGGCGAAGACGCTGCGGTTGAGCGGTGCGCTCGGGCCGCTCCAGGAGTTCGGGATCAACGGCAGCATGACCTGGCAGATCGAAGCGGCAGGCGGTGGCTCGCGCGTGACGTTTACCTACAATGTCGGCGGGTATGCCGATCGTCCGCTCGCAGACTGGGCGCCGATCGTCGATGAAGTTCTCGGGGGGCAGGTGGAGCGCCTCGGGCGGTATTTGACGGTCGGCAGTCCGGAGGAACGGAAGCCGGAAGAAGGCAAGACGCCGTAGTAGAAGGTCAACGCTCTCGGCCCTTGGGAATCTCGGTACCGGAGCGCGTTCAAAGTCATCGTTCTCATACGAGGCGCTGGAGATGTTCATTCGCCGCATTCTTTTAGTCGCAGTCGCGTTTGCGTGTGCTGCGTGTCAAACCGTGCAAACGACTCAGCCAGGCGCGGTGGGCGTGGAGCGCAAGCAGCTCATGCTCGTCTCGGAGCAGCAAGTCGAACAAGGTGCGCAGGAGGCTTATCAGCAGGAGCTGAGCAAAGCGCGCACTCAAGGCGCGCTCAACACGAATCCCCAGCACTACCAGCGCGTGCAACGAATCTCGAAGAAACTGATTCCCCACACCGCGGTGTTCCGTCCTGATGCAGCGCAGTGGAAGTGGGAGATCAATGTGCAGACCTCCGAGGACGTCAATGCTTATTGCATGCCTGGCGGCAAGATCATGGTCTACACAGGTCTGATCGAAGAACTGCAGGCAACCGATGCGGAGCTCGCCGCGGTGATCGGCCATGAGATCGCCCATGCCCTTCGCGAACATTCTCGCGAGCGCATCTCCCGCGCGTACGCTGAGCAACTCGCGTTGACGGGGGTCGCAGTAGCGACGGGAGCGAGCGACAGCGTGATGTCGATTGCCAGCCAAGTTTCAGCCGTCACGTTCACGCTGCCGCACAGTCGCGAGCAGGAGGCGGAAGCTGACCGAATCGGTCTCGAGCTGATGGCGCGAGCCGGTTTCGACCCGAATGCTGCCATAACGCTGTGGCAGAAGATGGGCAAGCTAGGGGGCGGCGGGCCGCCTGAGTTTCTCAGCACGCACCCGTCGAGTGCATCGCGTATCAAGGACTTGGAGGCAAATGTGCCAAGGGTCCTGCCGCTCTACAAAGCAGCGCAGTGAGCTCGAGCCTCCCGCTTTGACGGGAGGGCACTCTTCCCTCGCTACCTCAGCGCAATCCCGAGCGCCACGAGCGCAACGATCACGGAAACGCCGCAAGCGACCGTGAGCCAGATGAACTGCTTGTGAAGTGCGGTCGCTGCCTTCGCGAGCGCGGCAATTTGCTCGGCCATTTGACTGACGAGCTCGGCCTGCCGACGTTCGTTCTCCACGAGTGCGGCGACACGCGCCGCGAGCTCATCGTTCGTTTGCGGTGAGTCGGGAGCGAAGCCTGGGGTAGGGGATTTCGTCTTACGCAGGAGCTCGCGAGACACATCGAGAATCGAAGGGACGAGCTGAACGATCTGTAGCCAAGGGACAGCCATGAGCAATGCTCCACGTCGTAGGTGGTCTCATCGTAAGTCATAAACGTTAGCGGAAGATCCTCGGCGCTTGGCCGAGAGGGCTCCCGGCGGCCGTCATGCCGCCGGCTTGCCCGCGAGTGCTGGAGAGGTCACTCGCGATGGGAGCGAACGTGATTACGTCGGATCGGGCTGGGGTTCGGACTGTGCGAGGAATTCCGCGCGGCTGATGAAGCCGTCGCCGTCCGTGTCGACATAGGCGAACCCCTCGGAGAGCTTTCGGTCGACTCCCGCCTCGGTTCTGCTGATCTGATTGTCTCCATTCCGATCAAGCGACGCGAACGCGGCGGCATCGACTTTCGCCTTCGCGACCTGCGGCCTATCGCCCGCAGCGGCAGCGGCAGCGGTACACAGCGAAAGGGCCGCGAGTGCGCCGATCAACTCTCTCATATGAAGCTCTCCTGCAAGTGTGTGCCCGGACAGAGTCCATGGCTGTCGAAACGCGGCCGGCAGAAATAGCCGTGTTCGTGTGAACCGATACTGAACTTTGCCGATGTACGGCAAATCTGACTCTTCAACGCTGCCTCATCTTTTAGAGTTCCTGGCACGAGCGGACACTCCAGCGGCTCGAGGCGATTTATTGATTTGTCGCTGAGCGCGAACAGTCTGAACCCTCATGCCCTGACGTGCATACGTGTACCGCGCGGGTGGCGGTGCGAAGATCGCTATCTTTAGAAAACTTCATGCACTCGCGCAGTGCGGAACGCGAGATCATTGCGCCCGATCGAACCACGAGGTAAACATCCCGGCGGCGCCGACGACTCGCGGCCCGAATGGGTGCGCCAGCCGGCGATTCGAACGATTTGACAACCCCGAGCCCCTTGTCCCTATGACCCAGCCTCCTTCCTTGCTGATCGTCGACGATGACCGCGAACTGGGGCAGATGCTGACGGAGTACTTGAGCGGAGAGGGCTTTAACGTTTCCGTGCTACGGGACGGCGCCGAAGCGCTCGAGCGACTGATCGAGCAACCTCATCCTGCAGACCTCGTGATTCTCGACGTGATGTTGCCGTCCTTGAGCGGATTCGAAGTGTTGCGTCGCTTGCGCCGGAGCCTTTCGGTCCCCGTCATCATGTTGACCGCCCACGGTGCCGATGTCGATCGCATCGTCGGCTTGGAACTCGGCGCTGACGATTACCTCGCGAAGCCCTTCAACCCCCGCGAGCTCGTCGCGCGCGTGCGGGCGGTACTGCGGCGGTTCTCGCCGCGCGATCAGGATACGCCTGCGCATCCGGTGACGATCGGCCCGCTTCGGCTCGATCCGGCGATCTTCGAAGTAACGCTCTCCGGTGAAGCGGTGCGGCTTACGGGGACAGAGCTCAGGTTGCTGGAAGTGTTGATGCGTTCCGCTGGCCAAGTGCAATCGCGCGAGTCATTGACGGAGCGAGTGCTGGGGCGGCGGCTGACGCCGTACGATCGCAGCATCGATACGCACGTAAGCAACTTGCGTCGCAAGCTCGGATTAGGGGAGAACGGGCTACCCGAGATTCGCAGCATCCGCGGCGCCGGATATGTGTTGATCCCGAACGGAGAGGCGCGCGCAGAGGCGGCCCGCTCATGAAGACGCTATTTTTACGCATCTTTCTCGCCTTCTGGGCGGCCATGCTCGTCGTGCTCGGCACGACCGCGGGTGTCGCCTCGTACCGGTTCAATGAGATCAAGCGGGTCGACGTCGACATCAAGCAGCTTGCGAACGAGGCTGCGGCGCTGTTGCGTTCCGATGGCACGCAGGCGCTCCCTGCGTGGATTGCGGAGTCGGAGCGCAAGTACAAGGAACGAGAAATCTTCATCGTCGACTCGACCGGCGACGACGTGCTCAAGCGTCCGCTGCCGCATCATCTTCGCAAGTACGTCGGTCGCCTGCAGGACGCGGGACTCCTCGGCCAGAATCGACTCGATAGCCGCGATATCGACGATCCGCTCTTGTTGACGCCGTTGTTCACGGACCGCGAAGGAACCGTGTACTCGATCATGATCACTGGCCCGAGCTGGCCGATGAACATGCTCGCGGCGACCGATGTGCGCATCGTCGTGGTCGCATTCGCACTGCTTACGAGCGGGTTCGTCTGCTGGTGGCTCGCGCGCTACGTCAGCAAACCCGTCGAGCGCCTGCAATCGAGCGCGCGCTCCCTGGCTGCGGGAAATCTCGAGGCGCGTGTGGGGCAGGAGTTCTCACGTCGCAAAGATGAGCTCGGCGTGCTCGCGCGCGACTTCGACGCGATGGCCGATCACGTGCGTAACCTCATCGCCTCGAAGGAAGACTTGTTGCGCGGCATGTCGCACGAGCTGAGATCGCCCCTCGCACGTCTGCGCGTCGCGCTCGGACTTGCGCGACGGCCTGGCGAAGACATCTCCCGGCAGCTCGATCGAATCGAGCTCGAGACAGAGCGACTCGATACGCTCATCGGGCAGATGCTGCAGCTCTCGCATCTGCGTGCGGCGGAGCCGGCGCAAACGCGCGAGCCAGTGGATCTCGGCATGCTCTTGGGCGAGCTCGTCGACGATGCGCGGCTCGAGGCGAGCGCGATGAACAAGCGCGTCGAGTGGGTGCCGAGCTCCGGGGTGATCGTCGACGGCGATCACCGCTTACTGAGAAGTGCAATCGAGAACGTGCTTCGCAATGCGATTCGGTTCACCGCTTCGGCGACTGCTGTGACAGTGAAGCTGCGCTTCGACCTGGGTCGGGCCACGATCTCCGTCGAGGATCGAGGACCGGGTGTGCCCGCGGCAGAGCTGGCGCGCATCTTCGAGCCGTTCTATCGCGTGGCCGAGTCTCGCGATCGCGATAGTGGCGGCACCGGCCTCGGTCTCGCGATTACGTGGCGCATTCTGGCACTCCACGGCGGGCAAGTGACCGCGCGCAATGCAGCGAGCGGTGGATTGGTCGTTCAGCTCGAGCTGCCGGCGCATTCGGTCCAGGCAAACGCCGCGTAGGTCTATTTGCCATGTGTTCGCGTCGCGTGCTGCGCCAGTGCGTGATTCCTCAGTAGCTGCGCGCGCGTTCGGATCGCGCTGATCTGCGCCTCGCTCGCCGCCGCTTCGTCGAGGCGTGCGGTGATGACTCGGCCTTGCAAATCGAACACCAAGAGCAACTCGCCTGCGCCGTCGAGCGCGTTGCCTTCGTAGCGCATCAATCGTGCGCCTTGAAAGACGTACGCGCCGAGCGCCGGCGTTCCATCATTGCCTTCACGTTGCTCGTCGATGCGTACGAGCGCATTGCCTTCGAACCTTGGTGCGTAGCGGCTGGCAATGCCACCCGCGTTCGTGCTGATTCGTAAGTCTTGCGGTGTATCCGCTCGAGGCGCAGTGACGAGCGGTTCTGCAGGAACTGTATCTTGCGAGCGTTCGTTCGAGCGCTCGCCGCACGCTGCCATGCAGAGGCTCGCGGTCACGACGAAGAGCAGCGGAACCCAGTCTCGACGAGTTGCGTTCATGCCTTCGTTCTTCGCAGATCCCACGTGCCGAATGCAAGACGCATATCGTCTGCTCGCGGCGACAGGCGCTGAACATAAGCGGGCGCGCGTTCGACCGCGCGGCTTTGATGCGTACACCGAGGACGTAATGGCGTTCCTGCTATGGCGAACGTGATGCAGCTCACGCGACGGACATCGGCGTTCCTCTAGGCTGATCACTCACCACGCTGTCCATCTTGGAGGAACCTGATGAGCGTCGCTAACTCCCACGCCGTGCGCCGAACCGCCGCGCCCAGCACGCATGCTTCTGTCGCTGCGCAACGGCCGGTCGCACGAGCGAGCGCCCCGCGCATCGGCTTCGCACCGAAGGACAGCGACGGCGAAGGTTCCTTCAAGCTCAACTTGTCCGATCTCGAAATTCCTCGATCGCAGGATCAATTGGAAGTCGAAGGTTTCAAGCCCACGCTCTTGAGCCGCATTTTCGATTTGTTCTCGAGATGAACCGGTAGACGTCCAAGCGACGTCTACGCGTCCGCCGCATGACGGCGAGGTCACCGGCATTGATCCGCAATTGGCCGGTAAACATTCTCCCGCGTCGCGTTTTCGGTATGCTTGCCTCGCGCATTGGTCAGCTCATCGCGGAGAATGTCTATGGCAGGTTGGATCGTTCTTGGACTGATCGTCCTCGTCGCGTTCTTTTTCATTTCGATCTACAACCGGCTCATTGCCGGGCGAAATGCCTATAAGAACGCGTTCGCGCAGATCGACGTCCAGCTCACGCGGCGACACGATCTGATTCCGAATCTCGTCGAAACCGCCAAGGGCTACATGAAGCACGAGCGCGAGACGCTCGAGGCAGTCATCACTGCGCGCAACGCCGCGGTGAGTGGGCTCAAGAACGCGGCAGCGCACCCGGGCGATCCGAACGCGGTTCAGCAGCTCGCGGGTGCGGAGAATGCGCTGAGCGGCGCGCTCGGCAGGCTGTTCGCCCTCGCTGAAGCGTATCCCGATCTCAAGGCCAATCAAAACATGATGCAACTCTCCGAAGAACTCACCTCGACGGAGAACAAGGTCGCCTTCGCGCGCCAGGCGTACAACGACTCGGTCATGAACTACAACAACCTGCGCGAGGTGTTTCCGAACAGCGTCGTTGCGGGGATGTTCGCGTTCCAGCCCGCTCAGCTGCTCGAGATCGAATCGCCGGAGAAGCGCGCGGTGCCGCAGGTGAAGTTCTCTTAGAAGAATGGCTGGAGGCTGGGGGCTGTAGGCTGGAGGTAGAACACGCCCTGCGTGACTTCTTTGCCTGCTCAAGTCCCCAGCCCCCAGTCTCCAGCCGCGTCTGCCCATGAATTTCTTCCAGCGACAAGACGAAGCTCGTCGTGCTTCGCGGCGTCTCGTCATACTGTTCGTGATCGCGGTGTGTGCCGTCGTGCTCGCGGTCGATCTCGTCGTCTCCTTCGTGCTCCTACAGGCGCAGGCGCATTCGAGCGGGGTCTCACAACCGCTATCCCAGTGGATGGGCTCGAACGTAGGCACGCTGCTCGCGACCTCTCTCATTGTCCTTGGCATCATCGGCCTCGCGAGTCTGTACAAGACCGTCACGTTGAGCGGCGGCGGCGCGGTTGTCGCGCAGGCGTTGGGGGGCGTGCGAGTCTCTGCGGACACGACGGATCCGGGCGAGCGTCGTCTGCTCAATGTCGTGGAGGAAATGGCGATTGCATCGGGTGTGCCGATGCCCGAGGTGTATCTCCTCGAGCATGAAAGCGGCATCAATGCATTCGCGGCCGGGCACAATCCCGCGAACGCTGCGATCGGCGTGACGCGTGGTGCGATCGACACGCTCAATCGCTCGGAGCTGCAGGGCGTCATCGCTCACGAGTTCAGCCATATCCTCAACGGCGACATGCGTCTCAACGTGCGGCTGATGGGCTTGCTGTTCGGCTTGCTCGTGATCGCGATCATCGCGCGCACCGTGATGCGCGTTGCGCCGCGCGGGCGCGATCAGAAAGGGGCAGGCGGCGCGATCGTCCTCGTCGCGTTCGCAGTGCTCGTGATTGGCTACGTTGGGCTCTTCTTCGGCCGCATGATCCAGGCCGCGGTCTCGCGACGGCGGGAAGCGCTCGCAGATGCTTCTGCCGTGCAGTTCACGCGCGATCCGACGGGGCTTCGCAACGCGCTCGTGAAGATCGGTGCGGCCTCTTCGGGCTCGCGCGTTTCCCATCCCGAAGTCGATGAAGTCGCGCACATGCTGTTCGCCCCCGGAATGAGCCGACTGTTCGCAACGCATCCACCGCTGCTCGAACGGTTGAAGGCGATCGACCCGCAGTTCGATCCGGCGGAGATCGAGCGCGTGCGTGCGCAGCAGTTGGAGCAGCGCGAGCGTGCTGCTCCGGAGAGGCCGCAAAGCAATGCTAAGGAGCGGCTCGGTGCCGTGCTCAACGTGCCGCTCACAGGTGTCGCGGCATGGGTCGGAAACCCTGCAACCGCGCATCTACTGCTCGCGCGTGATATTCGCGAATCGTTGCCCGAAACGATTACGCGTGCCGCGCGCCATCCTGCGACCGCGCGTGCGCTACTGCTTGCGCTTGCGCTCGATGGCGAAGGCGAAGCGCGCGAGCGTCAGAGGCGATACATCGCCCAGCAACTCGGTGAGCAAACGGTGGAGTTGATCCGCGACTTAGAAGGGAGCGTGAATGCGCTCGAGCCTGAGCAGCGGTTGCCGGCGTTCCTCGGGAGTTTCCCGGCGCTTCGACAGCTTTCGCGAGACGACCGCTTGCGTTTGATGGCGTGCCTCAATGGCATGCTGCAAAGGGAGGGGCAACTCTCTTTGCATCGCTATGTGCTTCGGAAGTTAGCGCAGGTGCATCTTCGCGACTCCGTTGATCCGGTTGCGCGTACGAGATCGCTGTCGCTCGAAGCCGTGCGAGAGGATGCGCGGGTGCTGTTCGCCGTGCTTGCGCAGCACGGCCATCACTCGGATGCGGAATCGCGGCGCGCGTATGAGGCTGGAATGCATCTCTTGTACCCGCGAGTGCGTCCCGCCTTCTCACTGCCGGCACACTGGGTCGCCGCCCTCGATCTCGCACTGAGCCGACTCGATCAGCTCGCGCCCGCGGGCAAAGAGCAACTCGTCGAAGCGATGCTGAAGACGGTGACGCACGACGAACAGCTCACCCTCGGCGAATCCGAGTTGTTTCGCGCCGTCTGCGCAGCGCTTCACTGCCCGCTGCCGCCCTTGGTCATAGATCCGTCCTCTTCTCGGCTCGAATCCATACCGAGCGCAGTAGAGGGCTCTCGCGGCGAAGACTGAGAGAAGACGCGTTCGTTGTTCAAAAGGCTCCACTCAGCGAAAACCGTCTCCTTTCTCCACCGCGTCCTTCGCGCTTCGCCGCGAAATCATTTTCTCTGCTAAGGGTTGATCTGACGGCAAGCGCCTACTTGGCCCGCGCGTCGAGCAAACTCGACAGCTGCTGACACCTTTGCCGTGTTCAATCCTGTCCGACTTCAAAGGTGCGGGCTAGAATCGCACCTCGCTCGCGCGTTCTGCGCGACTCGCAATCACTTCGTCGGCTCAGCATGTCCAAAACCATCGTCATTCGCGGCGCGCGTCAAAACAATCTCAAGTCGATCGACGTCGAGCTGCCGACGAACGAATTGATCGTCGTCACGGGCGTTTCGGGCTCCGGTAAGTCCTCGCTCGTCTTCGATACGCTGTATGCCGAAGGCCAACGCCGTTACGTCGAGACGTTCTCGCCGTACGCGCGCCAATTCCTCGATCGTATGGATCGCCCACGTGTCGATCGCATCGAAGGCATCCCGCCCGCGATCGCGATCGATCAGACCAATCCTGTTCGCACGTCGCGTTCCACCGTGGGCACGATGACGGAAATCAACGATCACTTGAAGCTGCTGTTCGCGCGTGCTTCTCAGCTTTATTGCCGCTGCTGTGCGCGACCGGTTCGCCGCGACACCGCGCAGACGATCTATTCGGACCTCGGCGAGCGCTTGCAAGCGGCGGGTCGAGAAGATGCGCGCCTCATCGTCACCTTTCCGGTCGTCGTGCCTCACAACTTCTCCGAGGCTGAAGTCACTAAGTTGCTCGAAGCGCAGGGTTATACCCGCGTCTTCTCGCGAAGCGTGCAGTCCGCTCAAAGCGCACCCGAAACCAAGGGCAAACGGAAGCGGGCGACGAAGTCATCTTCGCGCAATGCCGAGAACCTCGTGCTCGAGATGATTCAAGATCGACTGCGATTCGCGTCTGCGGATCGAAGTCGTGTCGTCGAAGCCTTCGAAGCGGCGCTGCGAGTCGGACGCGGAAGGGTGAGCGTCCACATCGTGGACGCGGTGATCGGCGGACAGCGGACGGCGGACGGTGAGCCGACGGAAGACGCGCTGTGTGCGACGTCCGAGTCGTCAGATTCTTCTCTGTCATCGTCCGCCGTCCGCCATCCGCCGATCACTACGTTCCGGTACTCATCGGACCTGCACTGCGCGGAGTGCGATATTCACTATCGCGATCCCGTCCCGAGCCTGTTCTCGTTCAACTCGCCGATCGGTGCGTGTGAGACGTGCCGAGGCTTCGGTCGAACGATCGGCATCGATTTCGGTTTGATCGTCCCCGATGAGAGCAAAACATTGCGTGAAGGCGCAGTGCGTTGTTGGCAGACCGAGTCGTACCGGGAATGTCAGGACGATCTCATGAAGTTCGCGCGCAAGCGCGGTATCCCCGTGGATGTGCCCTGGCGCGACTTGAGCGAGGCGCAGCGCACTTGGGTGCTGGAAGGCGAGGGTTCGTGGGAGGATCGCTTGTGGTACGGCGTGCGGCGCTTCTTCGCGTGGCTCGAAACGAAGTCATACAAGATGCACATCCGCGTGCTCTTGTCGAAATACCGGGCCTACACGCCTTGCCAGGCCTGCAACGGTGCTCGCCTCAAGACCGATGCATTGCTCTATCGGCTCGGCACGTTTGCCGATGCGCAGCGCGTGCTGCGTCCGGCGGAGCGCTTTCGCCCGGTGGGTGTCGAATGGTCTGATGAAGCATTCGCGCAGTTACCTGGCGTGAGCTTGCACGAGCTCATGATGCTGCCGATCGAGCGGTGCAGCGCCTTTCTGAATTCGCTTCAGCTCGCGGGCCCCCTCGATGAAGCGAGTGATCTCGTGCTCAAGGAGGTCCGCAGCCGTCTGAAATACCTCCTCGACGTCGGGCTCGGCTATCTCACGCTCGATCGTCAGTCCCGCACGTTGTCGGGGGGTGAGGTCCAGCGGATCAATTTGACGACGGCGCTCGGGACATCGCTCGTCAATACGCTGTTCGTGCTCGATGAGCCTTCGATCGGCTTACACCCGCGCGATATGAATCGCGTGATCGACGTGATGCGGCGGCTCAAGTCTGCGGGCAACACGCTCGTCGTCGTCGAGCATGATCCGCAAGTCATGCATGCCGCAGACCGCATCTTGGATATTGGCCCCGGACCTGGAGAGCGCGGCGGAGAAATCGTTTTCTATGGCACGCCTCGTGACCTGCCGAGCGTGACGGGTTCTTTAACGGCGGACTACTTGCTCGGCCGCCGAACGGTGAACGGCGGACGGCCGACGGCGGACGGTGAGGAGCCGAAGAAAGAGTCTTCGTTTGGCCTACAGCCTACAGCCTCCAGCCTACAGCCTCGAATCGACGCTGGTGCGTCGATTCGGCTACTTGGCGCTCGCGAGCACAACTTGAAGAACATCGACGTCGCGGTCCCGCTCGAGCGCCTCGTATGCGTGACGGGCGTATCCGGCTCGGGTAAGTCGACACTGATCCAGGACGTTCTGTATCCCGCCCTGCGAAAGCACTTCGGCAAGCCGACGGAAGTGCCCGGCGAGCACACCGGTCTTATGGGCACGGAGCATGTTTCGGGCGTCGTGTTCGTCGACCAAACGCCAATCGGCCGAACGACGCGCTCGAATCCTGCGAGCTACGTCGGCGCGTTCGATGCGATCCGCAAACTCTTCGCTGCAACTCCGCTCGCAAAGGAGCGGGGCTACACGATCGGAACGTTTAGCTTCAATTCGGGGAATGGGCGGTGTCCGACGTGCGGCGGCAACGGTTTCGAGCACATCGAGATGCAGTTCCTCTCGGATGTGTACTTGCGCTGCGCCGATTGCGACGGACGTCGTTATCGCGACGAGATTCTGGAGGTCGCACTTGACCTCGGCGCGCGCAGTCTCACGATCGCGGGCGTGTTGGAGCTCACCGTTGCGCAAGCCGTGCAGCTCTTTGCGCATGCACCGGAGGTCCTCGCGCGCTTGCAGCCACTCGTCGAAGTGGGGCTCGACTATCTGCGGCTCGGTCAGCCAGTGCCGACGCTGTCCGGCGGTGAAGCGCAGCGTTTGAAGTTGGCGGGATACTTGGCCGATTCGGGCGCTGCGCGCCAGGATCGCAGCACGGCCGGTCTGCTCTTCCTGTTCGATGAGCCCACGACCGGTTTGCACTTCGACGATATCGAGAAGCTCCTCAAGTCGTTTCGGCGCCTGATCGATGCGGGCCATTCCGTGCTCGTCATCGAGCACAACTTGGACGTGATTCGCGCGGCGGATTGGCTCATCGATCTCGGGCCGGAAGGCGGCGAAGCGGGCGGCGAGATCATTGCCTGCGGTACGCCGGACGATGTGATGAAGCACGAGCGCTCTCACACGGGCAAAGCGCTCAGGCAAGAAGCGGATCGCGAATGGCGTATCGGACGCCGCGAAGGCGTTCGCGTGGGCGACTCGCAAGCTGACCTACAGTCTACAGCCCACAAGCTACAGCCTCACGTTGGCTCTTCGATTCGCATCCACGGTGCGCGCGAGCACAATCTCAAGAACGTCGACGTCGAGTTGCCTCGCGACAAGTTCGTCGTCGTGACCGGCGTGTCGGGTTCCGGCAAGTCGACACTCGCGTTCGACATCGTCTTCGGCGAGGGCCAGCGGCGCTATCTCGAATCGTTGAATGCGTACGCGCGGCAATTCGTGCAGCCCGCGTCGAAGCCTGATGTCGATGCCATCTTCGGCATTCCGCCGACGGTTGCCATCGAGCAGCGTACGAGCCGCGGCGGGCGCAAGAGCACGGTCGCGACGCTCACCGAGATCTATCACTTCTTGCGATTGTTATACGTGAAGCTCGGCACGCAGTACTGTCCCGACTGCGACGTGCCGATCGAGCCGCAAAGCTTCGATGCGATTGCGGCGCTCCTCATGAAGCAGTATCGCGGTAAGACAATCGATGTGCTGGCGCCGCTCGTGGTCGCTCGCAAGGGCTTCTACACGGATCTCGCAGCGTGGGCCGCGAAGAAGGGATACGAGTACCTGCGCGTGGATGGGGAGATGCTGCCGACGAGCCGTTGGCCCCGTCTGAGTCGATTCCAGGAGCACACCATCGAGTTGCCGATCGCGAGCGTGCAGATCACACCGCGCAACGAAGCGCAGCTACGTTCTGCACTCGAAACGGCGCTTGCACATGGCAAAGGCGTGGTGCACATCGGTCGCTCGGCAAACGGCGAGCGGGGTACTGCGAAGAAGAAGCGTCCTCTGCGTGCAGGCGGTCGCCGATCGTCCGCCGTCGACATCTTCTCGACACGCCGAGCTTGCCCCTCTTGTGCACGCAGTTTCGCGGACCTCGATCCGCGCTTGTTCTCCTTCAACTCCAAACACGGTTGGTGCGAGTGCTGTTTCGGCACCGGCCTTCGCATGCGCGGGTTCGACGAAGCGCAAACCGGCGAAGAGATTTGGTGGAACGAATGGTTTGAGGATGAGGCGCAGGTATGCGGCGAGTGCGAAGGCCATCGCTTGAATCCGATCGCGCGGCATGTGCGCTTCAAAGGGCAGGCGATCTCGGAGCTCACCGCACGCTCGGTGCTAGAAGCCCGCAAGCTCTTTCGTACGCTGAAGCTCAAGGGTCGCGAGATCGATATCGCGCGAGATGTGTTGAGCGAGATCGATGCCCGTCTCGAATTTCTCGACGACGTGGGTCTTGGCTATCTCACGCTCGATCGTGCTGCACCGACGTTGTCCGGCGGTGAGGCGCAACGCATTCGTCTCGCTGCGCAACTCGGATCGAACCTGCAGGGCGTCTGCTACATCCTCGATGAGCCGACGATCGGTCTGCACGCGCGCGACAATCGCGTTCTACTCGACACGCTCGAGCGCCTGAAGGCGAAGGGCAATTCGCTGCTCGTCGTCGAGCACGACGAAGAGACGATCAGGCGCGCCGATCACATCGTCGATCTCGGTCCCGGCGCCGGTACACGTGGCGGACACATCGTCGCCGCGGGAAGCGCCAGCGAGTTGGAGCGTGCGCCCGCTTCGATCACCGGACGCTTGCTCGCGAACCCGCTGCAGCACCCGATGTCGCAGCGTCGCCCCGTCGCGCACCAGACGCCCACCCTCGTTGTGAAGAAGGCGTCATTGCACAACTTGCGCGGCGAGGATGTGCGGGTCCCTCTCGGCCGATTGGTCGTCGTCACAGGTGTGTCGGGCTCGGGGAAATCCACGTTCGCACGCGACATCTTGCATGACAATCTCGCCGCTGCCTTGACCGCGAAGCGTCGCGCGAAGATTCAGTGGCGCGGCTGTGCTCGCATCGAGGGGTGGGAGCAGATCGGTCGAATACTAGAAGTCGACCAAACGCCGATCGGAAAAACACCGCGCTCGTGTCCGGCGACCTACATCGGTTTCTGGGATGCGGTGCGGCGCGTGTTTGCCGAGACGAGCGAAGCGCGCATGCGCGGGTACGACGCCTCGCGCTTCTCGTTCAACACGGCGGGTGGACGGTGCGAAGCGTGCGAAGGACAGGGACTGCGCAGAATCGAAATGAGTTTCCTACCGGACGTCCGTGTCGTGTGCGACGTGTGTCGAGGCCGACGTTTCAATCAAGACACGTTGAACGTCGAATACAAGGGCAAGACGATCGGTGATGTGCTGATGATGAGCGTCGATGAAGCAGTCGATTTCTTCAGCGCGCATGCGCGCATTCATCACGCGTTGAGATTGCTGCAGGACGTGGGACTCGGGTATCTGACGCTCGGTCAGCAAAGCCCAACGCTCTCGGGCGGTGAAGCGCAGCGGATCAAGCTCGTGACGGAGCTTTCGAAGGTGCGCCCTGATCGCGAGGACCCTCGCGCTCGTCGTTCGAGCCGTGCGACCTCCACGTTGTATGTGCTCGACGAGCCGACGGTCGGATTGCATATGGCGGATACCGAGAAGTTGATCCGAGTATTGCAGCGCCTCGTCGATTCCGGGCATTCGGTGATTGTCATCGAACACGATCTCGATGTCATCGCCGAAGCAGATTGGGTCATCGATTTAGGCCCGGAAGGCGGCGCGGGCGGTGGGCGTGTTGTCGCCCAAGGGTCGCCCGAAGAGGTCCTTCGCAGATCGCGAGCGTCTCACACGGCCGCGGCACTGCGGCACTTTTTGTCCCAACGGCAGCAAGCGGCCTAGCGACGGGCGGCCGCTTCCTTCATCTTGGACCAGTTCGAAGCGGGCCTCGAATCTTTCATCCGTGGATGCGCAGTTCATGCGCGAAGGAGGTCGTTTGACCCTCCTTCAGGGCCCGCGCAAGAAAAAAATTCGTACGCCACAAACCGGGTGTAAGCGGCCATTGCTCGATGTCCTCGGGACTTGGCCGACGGCCAAATCGACGCCCCTGAAGGGATTCGTTGCATACACGCTCAAGGGCGCATTTTCCGCGATGCAAAATTTCGGTGCGTGTGACAGAGGTCACGAAGCGGCGGTTGCTCGCTTTTGATGCACAATCGGCTTCCTCAGCGGCGACTTCACGTGTTGCGGGCGGTGTCGCGTTCCCGCCACGGTATACAACCGCGCCGTAGATGGGTTCGGGGTGCTCAAGCCGAGCGCCTCTAAGTCCCTGTATCCAACGACATTATGAAGCCCCCATGGGGCCCTGCTATGCACGCAACGTGCTTTCCAATGCGCGTTTTGCAGTTGTAAGCTCGACACCACTGCTCGCTGCAAAGGTGTGAGGTAGGTCACTCCGAGCCGCAAGCAAAACAACACGGGAGTGTCTCCAATCGGCTGCATTGCGATTGAGACTCAAGTCGAACGAAAGCAAATCACCCTCTCGCAGGAGGAAACCAAATGTTGACGAGAACTCAGCTCGAACTGGCTGTCAGGCGCGCATTACTAGTGAGCGCCGCGACCGCCGTCTCAATGAGCTATCCGGCGATATCCAGCGCGCAGAGCTCGGGAGAGCAAATCGATACGATCGTCGTGACCGGCTCGATTCTGCGTCGTACGGATATCGAGACGCCTTCTCCAGTGACGGTTCTGAGCGCGGAGGCGCTGGAAGAACGCGGTCTGAACACGGTCTCGGAAGCGATCCAACGCTTGTCGGCGAACAACGCAGGTACGATTCAAACGGGTTGGAATACGGGTTTCAACTTTGCGAGCGGCGCGAACGCACCTGCGTTGCGCGGTTTGACGGTGCAAGCGACGCTCTCGGTCGCTGACGGTATGCGTCTGGCACCCTATCCGCTCGCCGACGACGGCCAGCGCAACTTCGTCGACCTCAACACGATTCCGAGCGCGATCATCGATCGAATCGAAGTGCTGCGCGACGGTGCATCGTCTACATACGGCGCGGACGCGATCGCGGGCGTCGTCAACGTCATCACGAAGAAAGAGATCCAAGGAATGCACTTGGGTGGCTCGTTCGGTGCCTCCGAGCACGGCGGCGGCGATGAGTACCGCATCGATGCGACTTGGGGCATCGGCAGCCTCGCCGAAGACGGTTACAACTTCTACGTGAGCGGCGAATTCCAGAGGCAAGACGCTCTGTGGGCACGCGACCGTGACTACCCCTTCAACAGCACCGACTGGTCACGCATGTGCGGATCGAGCGGCAGCTGTATGAGCAACCTCAACTGGAACGGCGTGACGACCGAGGACGGATCGTTCAACGGCTTGATCTCGATCCCGGGTGTCACGCTAGTGCGGCCGGTTACGGACGCGGTCGATGGAACCGGTTCGGCGACCGGTACCGGGCGGTTCGAGTATCTCAATCCGCAAGCGGGCTGCCGCGATTGGCCCACGACGACGATCACCGCGGACCAATCCGGAACGGCGCCGCTCAGCGTCTGTGAGATCGACATCCAACGCGCGTTCCAAATGCTGCAACCCGAGATCGATCGGGCCGGATTGTCGATGCGTTTCACGGCTGATATCGACGATCGGAATCAGTTCTACGCGATGGCGAACTACTACAAGGCGGACACGTTCGCCTCGTTTACGCCGATCGGCCTGAATGGCTTGCCGACACCGCCGCGACCAGCGGACATGATGAACTACAACGTCATCCTGCCTGTGTATGTTTGCTCGCAAGGTGTCGGTACGGTGGACGGTTTGAACACCGGATGCGATGAAACGAATGGCGTATTGAATCCCAACAACCCATATGCTGCAGACGGCTTGCGTGCACAGGCGTTCTTGCGCTCACCCTACGGGCGTACGGTCGACACGAGCTCACGCGCGTTGCGTGCGGTCGTGGGACTGGATGGCAGCTTCGGCGAGGACTGGATCTACTCCGTCAACTTGACCGGCTCGGAAGTAGGTTTGACGCGCAACCAAGGCAACTACTTCATCCCGCAGCGAGTGATGGACGTCGTTGCCCGTGGCACGTTCAACTTCGCCGATCCGACAGCAACCTCGGACGATGTGTGGGACTACATCTCGCCCACGAACAGCATCTACAACACCTCGCGCTTGTGGCAAGTGCAAGGCACGATCGGTAAGGAACTGTTCGATCTCCCAGGCGGTCCGCTCCAGGCGGCGGTCGGTGTGTCCTATCGCGAAGAATCGCTCAACGCACCGAGCGGCAACCCTGCCGATGACTCTGCGCCCTACACTCGGTACTACTCGATCAACGCGGTCGGTACGTCAGGCGAGCGTGACGTGAAGTCGGGCTTCTTCGAAATCAGCGCACCCGTGCTGGATCAACTCGAGATCATGGCGTCCGGCCGTTACGACGAGTACTCGACGGGTCAATCGAACTTCTCGCCTAAGCTGGGCTTCAAGGTGACGCCGATCGACCAACTCGCGATTCGCGGCACGTGGTCGGAAGGCTTCCGCATTCCGAGCTTCAACGAGTCGTTCGGCTTGCCGACAACCGGATATGTAACTCGGCAGGTCAACTGCGCTCAGTTTGCCGACTTCTGTGCTGCTCACGGGGGGAACGCCTATGCCACGGGTCCGTACAGCGTCGGTCTGACGCAAACAGGTAATCCGGAGCTCGATCCGGAGGAATCGCAGTCCTTCACGTTTGGCTTGGTGTTCGAGCCGCTGTCGAACTTGAGCCTCACGCTCGATTATTGGCAGATCGAGGTTGATGGACTGATCACGGGTGTCACGGACACGTCGGAAGCGGAAAGGCAGTACTACGCCAACAATGGCGTCGTGAACATTCCGGGCTTCAACGTGATCGCCGGCAGCCCTGATCCGGCATTTCCGGGAGCACTCCCGGTACTGGGCTTCATTGAATCGTCGTACGTGAACCAGGATCAGCAGACGGTAAGCGGCATCGATTTCGGTGCGACCCTGACATTCCCGCTGGGTGCGACGAATGTGCGGAGCTACCTCGAAGTGTCCTACCTGCAGAAGTACGAGCTGAAGACGGATACCGGAGATACGTTGCGCTACGAAGGGACGTTGAGCCCTTGCAACATCACCTCGTGCTCGGGTGCTCCGGAGTACCGCGCGGCTTGGCAGAACTCGGTGGAGTTCGACAACCGACTCGGTTCGACGACTGTGTCGCTGACGGCTTACTACACGAGCGGTCTCGACACGGCATCGGTCGACTTCGGTGGCGTCAAGGGTGACTGCTTGTTCAACGCCTCAGAGCACGCATCGACGCAGACCTACGTCGATGGCACGCCTGTGCTTTGTAAAGCCGATGCAACGTGGAACCTCGATCTCACCGCTCGGCATCGCATCAACGACCAGTACATGGTGTTCGTGGACGTCCTGAACGTGTTGGACATCGAGCCGGATTTCGATCCGTCTGCGGCGTACAGCCTGTTCGGATTTAACCCTGCATGGCAGGGCCCGAACATCATGGGTCGTTACTTCCGTCTCGGCGTGAAGGTCGACTTCTAAGAAGATACTCCTGCGTTGAAATCAGGGCGGCTCCTTCGGGAGTCGCCCTTTTTTTTGCGCGCTGCGTTCCTTTCACGTGCTCAGACCGCCGTGCGCAGTTGATCTCTCGGTCTTCGACGAAGTGATCTCGCGCGATTATCCGTGGCGATGATTGGTATTTTCCGAGCGACGAACGTTGCAAGGCGTGCGACGCCGGCGAGCCGCTGTATCCAGCTGAGCAACGCTATTGAGGCTGCGTCGCATAGCGGGTGAATTTGTCAGTGAGCCTCTGACGGTTTAAGCCTGCGAACGATGTATTAGTTGCGTGAACTGTGGCGTTCGCGCAAATCACGGCGTCGCTGAAGTCGAGCGCGTATACGTGCGGTGCAATACGCGCGCGAAATCAAAGGGCATTACAGCGATTGCTCTCATTGCGTAAGTGGCGCGCCGTCTTTTGACGCGTGAATCGCACTTGTATGCTCGTTGCAACGCTTGCGTCGGTAGCTTCATTGCGGCGCGACCGCTTTCAACACATCGCACTGAAACCACTTTTCCGCACATTGCCTCTCGCAGGAGCAATTCCATGTCGTCTATGAATCTCAGTATTCGGCGCGCGGTGCGTTACGCGCTCGTCGCCGGTGCATTCGCCTCCACTGCTTCCATCGCGCAAGCACAGGACGTGCCTCGCGACGACGGCGCGAGCGACGTCGGTGAAGTCGTCATCGTGACCGGTTCTAGAATTCGACGCACCGACGCGGAAACAGCTTCGCCCGTGCAAGTCGTCTCTCGCGAAGAAATGGAGCGCACCGGTCGACAGAGTGTGTCCGACATCATTCGCGGCGTCGTCGCCGCGGATAATCAAGGTTCGATTCCTACCGCGTTCTCCGGCGGCTTCGCAGCGGGCTCCTCCGCGGTGTCGCTGCGCGGCTTGGGCGTGAACTCGACACTCGTGCTGCTCAACGGTCGACGCATGGCGACGTATGGGCTCGCTGATGACGGTACGCGCACGTTCGTGGACCTCAACTCGATTCCGCTCTCGGCGGTCGAGCGCGTTGAAGTGTTGAAGGACGGCGGTTCTGCGATCTACGGGTCCGATGCGATCGCGGGTGTCGTCAACATCATCCTTCGCGACAACTTCGAAGGGTTCGAGATCGGCGGCACCGTGGGCACTTCGTATCAAGACGACGGCGATGTGTGGCGGCTCAATGCCTCGGTCGGCACCGGTAACGATAAGTACAACGTGTTCCTCGTCGCGGAAGCCTCGAAGGAAGACGCGATCTTCCACACGGATCGCAACGGCTTCCTCGGCACGAACAATCTGCGCGAGTTCGGCTGGTTCGACAATCGTCGCGGTGCTGTGCCGTTCGCGGGCTTCGGGTTCTTCGAGCCGGGTGTACCTGCCTTCAGTGCGGTGACGCCGTACGGTTCAGTGCGAGTCCCCGGTGGCGGTCTGACGGATCGCGTCAATCTGCTCGACTGCCCCGACGTGTCGGGTCAGACAGGACTGTGTCTGTTCGACACGATTGGCTACTCGCAGATCCAACCGGAAGTCGAGCGCCTGAACATCATGGCGCGGGGCACGTACAATTTCTCGGATACGGTGCAAGGGTATGCCGAGCTCGGCTACTTCAATTCCGAAGTGTTCGCGATCGGAACGCCCGGCAGCGTGAACGACTCCGGCGTGTTCAACCCGGCCGATCCGGCGACGCCGATCGTGCACACGACCATTCTGCCCGCAGGGCATCCGGACAATCCATTCGACGAAGATCGCACGTTGAGTTTGCTCACGACGATGCTCGGCGGGCGCAATGGACGCCAGGAGACGGATCTTTATCGTGCGATCGTCGGTGTGACCGGCGAATTCGGTACAGCTTGGGAGTGGGACGTGGGCGCCGGCTACATCAAGAGCAAGCTCACGGATACGAACTACGGTTTCATTCGTCATCCCGTGCTGCAAGATGCGCTGGATCGTGGCGAGTTTCGCATCGATCCCGCTTTGAATTCACCGGAGCTACTCGAAGCGATCTCTCCGGCGCTCACGCGTGAGCCCGAGAGCTCGGTCGCGCTGTTCGATGCGCGCATTTCCGGTGAGCTATTCGACTTGCCCGGTGGACCGTTCGGTATCGCGTTCGGCGGCGAGTACCGCGAGGAAGAGAACGACACGCCGCCCGTTCCATTCACGGATCGCGGCGAGATCGTCGGACTCGGCTTCTCGGGTTTCTCCGCGAAGCGTGATGTGTACGCCGGCTATGTCGAAGTGAATGCTCCCGTGCACGACATGGTCGAGCTGAGCGCCGCGCTGCGCTACGACCACTACTCGGACTATGGCGACTCGACGACGCCGAAGGTTGGATTCAAGTTCCAACCTGTGCAGCAGTTCGCGCTGCGCGGAACGTATCAAGAGGCATTCCGTGCTCCCGGTCCTGCGGAAAGCGGCAACAGCTCCTCGTTCGGCTTCACCAACATCGGCATCTTGACCGTCGGAAATCCGGATCTCGATCCGGAAGAGGCGAAGAGCTACACCGCCGGCATCATCTGGGAGCCGTTCCGCGACGCGAACGTCTCGATCGACTACTACCGCATCAAGCGTGAGAACGAGATCGTGGCTGCGGACCAAGCGCTCGTGATCGGCGACTTGCCGGTAAACGGAGCGCCGAACTCTCAGATTCCCGGCAGGCTGCCCAACTCGCAACTGTTCTATGACGAGAACGGTGATCTCGCGACGATCTCCGCGCCCTTCGTGAACGCTACCAAGACCGATACCGATGGTATCGACTTCGATCTGCGCTACGGGATGGATGTCGGGCCGGGTCGCTTGTCGGCGGGGCTTGTCTGGACGCACGTTCTGAGCTTCGAGCGACAACTGCCCGGCGGTGAATCGCTCGAGTACGCCGGCACGCACGGACCTTACGTGCTGAGCTCCGCGGGCGGCACGCCGTCCGATCGCGGCCGTCTCGAGCTCACGTGGGCGACCGGTCCATTGTCACTGACCGCCGCCGTCAACTATGTGAGCTCGATGGATGCGATCGACCATAAAGGTGACTCGCTGGTCGATCTCGAAGACGGTAGCTGGGCGACGACGACATTCGAGGGCGCGTATGTCGTTGCGGACCCCAGCGGCAAAGTCTGCGGCGTCTACAACCCGGACGGCACGGTATGGAATGGCTGCGAAGTCGACGCGTTCACGACAGTCGACTTCTACGGCGCCTACCAAGGCGGCGAGAACTGGGAGGTCAACCTCGCGATCGCGAATCTTCTGGACGAAACCGCGCCGTTCGATCCGTATACGTACGGCGGCGTCAACTACAACCCCTCGTTCCACCAAGCCGGAGCCGTCGGCAGGTTCTTCACCGTTGGCTTCCGCTACAGGTACGGTCAGTAGCGGACGCTTTTCCCGAGGTGCGGAGAGCGGAAATGGCGGGCTTCGGCCCGCCATTTTTTATGCTGGTGCGCCGCTGCGAACGCTATTCTTGCGCGAGCACGCGCGCCCCCGGCGCGAGCTTCAATCGTTCGGCCGTACCGCCCTTGAGCTCTAACACCGCGGAAGCGGGTTGCTTCGATGCGATCGTGTCGAGCGAAAGCGGCGTAGTGTTGTGCACGACATGAACGATCTTGCCAGTGCTGTCGATGAAGAGCATGTCGAGCGGTATATAGGTGTTCTTCATCCACATCGAGATCGTCTGTTCGGTGGGATAGAGAAACAGCATTCCTTGATCGTCTTCGAGCGCTTTGACGAACATGAGGCCGCGTGCCCTGCGCATGTCGTTGTCAGCGACCCAAATACGGAAACGATGAATCCGCGCATCGGGTGTCGCGATCTGCAGCGTACCGCTCTCGAACATGCGATCGAGCTGCGCGGAGTCGTTCGCGGTCGCGAGGCTGGATGCCAAAAGGGCTGCAATCAGAAAGCTAGCGAGTTGTCGTGCGCGCAATGTCATAGATTCGCGATCGTTTGGTTCTGCGGGGCGTCTTCGGATTCGAAATCGACAGTGCCGGCGAAATCGAACCGCGAGATCAGTATCGCTCCTTTACCTTGTACCGCGCGAGCCGGTTCCGTGCAAAAGCCCCGCGCGACGACACGATAAGTGCGAGCCCGAAACGGCGGACCGACGAGCGGTGCCTGGTGCACTTCATCGAGCATGCACTTGTCGTCGCCTTGCGTACTGTAGAACTCGCCCGCGCCCTCGCGAATGACTGTCACGTTTACGGGCAATACCTTCGCAGATTGTCCTTCCTTGAGATTCGCGACCCCGAAGACGAGCACGATCGTACTTTCCGCATGCGGATCGAAGCGACTGAATCGAAGGCGTAGGCCCCCGTCGGGACGAATCGCGCCAGTACATTCCGTTCCTTTGTTGGACCAGTCGAGCTCGGTCTCGATCGAGCCTGAGAGCCGCGCGCGAAGGTAGCCGTCGCCGCTCGGTAGACACTGTACTTGAGGCTCCGAAGGCGGCGTCTCTTCGGCCGTCTGCGCGCAGGCGCACGTCAGCATCGCTGCCCAGAGCGCGCCGCCGAAGCTCGCGAGTCTGCCGCGCAGATGGGACGGATCCCTGAGGCCAGGTGCTTTCACGGGTCGGGAGGAACTGCGCATGAGGGGTGGCGTTCTGAACAATGCCGAATGAGATCGCCGCAGGCAAGCCGCCGCACGTGTCTGACGCGCGGCTCCTTCATGTCAGCTAATATGTATGTCGGTACGGTCTCACGTCGCGCGAGCGCCAAGAGAGAGATAAAGGAAATGCAAGAAAGAGTAACGCCCGACTCCCAAGACGACCAATCCGCGATGACGCAGCGCCAAGCAGCTGCGCGCCGCTACGTGAGCCGTCTCACGCGCAATACGCTCGCGGTCGTCATGGCGGGCGGGCGAGGCGAGCGACTCAAGGCCCTTACCGATCATCGCTGCAAGCCGGCGACCCCCTTTGGCGGCAAGTTTCGCATCATCGATTTCGTGCTCTCGAACTGCGTCAACTCCGGCATTCGCCGCATCCAAGTCATGACGCAGTACAAGGCCCATTCCTTGATTCAGCATATTCAGCGCGGGTGGGGGTACTTGCGCGGCGAGCTGGGCGAGTTCATCGAGATCATTCCCGCGCAGCAGCAGCTCGGCAAGTTTTGGTATAGAGGAACGGCCGACTCGCTGTACCAGAATATGGAGATCATTCGGCTGCACCATCCGCGGCACATCCTCGTTCTGGCCGGCGATCACATCTATAAGATGGACTACGGTCCGATGATCGCCTCTCACGTCGAAAAGAAGGCCGACATCACAGTCGGCGTCGTGGAGGTTCCGCGAGAACAGGCGACGGGTTTTGGCGTGATGAGCGTGGATACTGACTATCGCATCACGAAGTTCTCGGAAAAGCCGCAGGATCCGGAAGGTATTCCAGGGCGCGAGCAGTACGCGCTCGGGTCGATGGGAATCTATATCTTCAAAGCGAGCTTGCTCTACCGTCTGTTGGAAGAACACGCTCAACGCCCCGACACGCAGCATGATTTCGGGCGCAACATCATCCCGGAGGCGCTGAACACGCTCAAAGTGTTTGCCTATCCGTTTACGGACGTGCAGACGCGCGTACAGCACTACTGGCGCGACGTGGGGACGGTCGATGCGTTCTACGAAGCCAATATGGAGCTCGTGCACGTCAATCCCGAGCTCAATATCTATGACGAGCAATGGCCGATCTGGACCTATCAGCGGCAGTATCCGCCTGCGAAGTTCGTACTGGACGAGGAGGGTCGCCGCGGCATGGCGGTGAACTCGGTCGTTTCGGGCGGTTGCATCATCTCAGGCGCTCACGTGAATCAATCGCTCCTGTTCTCGAATGTTCGCATCGACGAGCGCAGCTACGTAGAGCGCTCGGTCATCTTCCCGGACGTGCGCATCGGCGCGGGCTGCGTCGTAAAGCGCGCGATCATCGATTCGGCCGGCGTTCTGCCGCCCGGGTTGCAAATCGGCGTCAATCGCGAGGAGGATGCGAATCGCTTCTACATCTCCGAGAACGGCGTCGTGCTCGTCACTCGTGAGATGCTCGCGAAGCTCCGGCAGTAAGATCGACGCTGGATTCTGAGAAGATACCCGGAAGAACGCGGTGCGCGAGCGCGCATCGCCATCGGCGGTTTGTGCGAGGTTTGGATGAAACTCAACTACGTGCGCGGCGTCGCCCTTGCAGGCCTGCTCGCGCTATCGGGCTGCAGCGCCCTGGCGCCGAAACTCGAAGCGCCGCGGCTTGCGCTCATCAGCGCCGCGATGACCTCGGGCGACATGTTCAGCCAAACATTTCTCGTGCGCATGAACGTGCAGAACCCGAACGATCGGGAGATTCCGGTTCGCGGCATCGACTATCGGCTTTTCTTGGAAGGCGACAGCTTCGCCGAGGGCGTTACGCCCAAGGCGTTCGTGGTTCCGGCGAATGGCGAGACCGAGTTCGACATCACGGTGCGCACGAATTTCGTGAGCAGCATCGGTCGCCTGCTGAGCCGATTGAACGGCAAGGACAAGGTGAATTACGTCATCGAAGGGAAGGTGCTGACCGACATCAGCATGTTCAAGAAGATTCCGTTCCGGGAGAGCGGGACGGTGGAGTTGTCGAAGATCAGATAAGCGATGGTCGATCTCGGGCGTTTGACGTTCAGAGGTCTCACGTCTCACGCGTGAGCGCCCTATACATCGCGTCATACTCCAGCACCTGACGCTCCCACGAGAAGTCCTGCGCCATTCCGTTGCGGACCATCTGTTGCCAGGCATCGCGATCTTTGTAGAGATCAAGTGCCGTGTGAATCGCCCACCACACGCCGCCCGCATCGAAGTCGTTGAACACGATGCCGGTTCCTTTGCGTGAGCTTGGATCCCACATCTGCACCGAGTCCGCCAGACCGCCGGTGCGACGCACGATCGGCACGGTGCCGTATTTGAGGCTGTACATCTGATTCAGGCCGCAGGGCTCGTACATCGACGGCATCAGGAACATGTCGCTCGCGGCCTCGATCAGGTGTGCGAGCTCATCGTGATAGCCGCGGTGAAAAACGACGCGATCAGGAAAGCGGTGCTGCAGACTTGCGAAGAAATCCTCGTAGCGCAATTCGCCGCTGCCGAGCGCGACGAGGGCAAGATCGCGCGTAGCCAAGATCTCGGGCAGCGTGTCGAACAACAAATCGAATCCTTTTTGAACGGTCAGCCGCGACACGATTCCCAGCAACGGTGTGGTATCGCCGACGTGGAGGTTCAACCAGTCGAGCAGGCCTCGCTTCGTTGCGGCCTTGCCTGAGAGATCGTCCGCGCTGAAGCGATGCTTCAAATAACGATCCGAGGCCGGATTCCACTCCCTGTAATCGACGCCGTTCAAGATGCCGGTGACGCCGTCGCCGCGCGCACGCAAGTCGGCATCGAGCCCGTGGCCACCGAGCGGCGTGCAAATCTCCTGCGCGTAGGTGGGACTTACCGTCGTGACTCTGTGGGCGTGCCGCACGCCTTCTCTCATCCAGTTGATCGGCGAGCCCGATGCGGTTGCTGGCGTCAACAGGCCGCGCACCTCTCCGCCGATGTCATAGATCGTCTCGTTCCCGAAGATTCCTTGATAGCCGATATTGTGAATCGACATCACCGAGCGCGAGCGTGCGAAGAGCGCGTCCCATGCGTACAGCGTCTTGAGCATCAAGGGGACGAGGCCGGTGTGCCAGTCGTTGCAGTGAACGATATCGGGCGCGAATGCGAGTCGCTGGCATGTCTCGAGTGCCGCGCGCTGTAGCACCAGAAAGCGCAGATGTTCATCCGCGCTTTGTGTGTAGAGCGTCGCGCGATCGTACACCTCCGGGCAGTGCACGAAATAAAGCGGCACGTTCGAATCCGGCAATCGTCCTTCGAGAATCGAAAAGCGATATTGGTGAGATCCCAACGCGAGCGGTACATTCTGCGCAGCGCCCACGGCGCTCACGTTCGAAGCGCGATCGCCGATGCTCGAATAGAGCGGCATGAAGACGCGAATGTCGTGGCCCACGTTTTGTAGATGGCGCGGCAACACGCCGGCGACATCGGCAAGCCCACCGGATTTGGCGAACGGCGCGACTTCCGAAGCAATGAAGGCGATGCGCATGCGGGGAGCGGCTCGGAGCGTGGGACTAGGACGGAGATCGAGTGGCACTCAACCTGGCGTGTAACAGTACTCCGTTACACGTCTTCAGCTTTGCCATTCGCCTTTTCTTTCGGCTGCGGAGGCGGCGCGAATGCCGCGAGCATCGACTCTTGCATGCGCGACCAGAGCTCGAGATTCTGTCGCGTGAGCTCGGACATCGCGCCGAGCGGGCCGCTCGTCATCATCCGAGCGAGCTGCGCGTGCACCGCTTCTTGTTGATGCATGAACGTTTCGATGCTCTTCTCGAGATACGCGCCCAGGAATCCTTGCAGCGAGTTGCCGTAGAAACGAATCAGCGCTTCCAAGACCGGCGTCGACAGCGTGGGCCGCCCGAACTGTTCCTGATCGGCGATCACCTGCAGCAGAATGACGCGCGTGATGTCTTCGTTCGTCTTGTCTTCGATGACTTTCACGCGCTCGCCCGCGATGATCATGGTGCGGATGTCGTCGAGCGTGATGTGGCGGCTCTGCGATGCATCGTAGAGCCGGCGATTGGCGTATTTCTTGATGACGCGTTCGTTGCTCATGGGAAGCTCTGGGCCCGGATCCGTTCGATCACGGTGGGCGGTTGTTCCGTACGGCGCTGGACGAGAGGTCCAGCTTGCGTCAGAGCGACCCCTCGCACCGCTCGCGCGCCGTTGCATGCGCGGGTACTCTAACCACCTGGATTTGGCAGTGCAACATACGAAGCCCCCATTCAAGGGCAAAGTGGAATATGACCGACGCCGGAGAGAAGAGCGAAGACTGGGCCCAGGCGTGGATCGACGAGCAGCGCGAGAAGCTCAGAAGCGGCTCGAGCGCGCAGGGTGAGGCTTCGGGCAACCCCGATTTCGCGGCGTTTTGGACCCAGCTGGGAACGGCCTGGCTGTCCGGCTACGAACACGTCTTGCGGGCGGGATTTCCCGGTACTCCGCTCGGCTTGGCGCGCGAGCACGAGCAGGCATGGCGCGATCTTGCAGCTGCCCAGGCAGAGTACCGCAGGTTCGAGGCGGAGCTCCTCGCAAAGCTCGCGGCGGTTCAGACGCAAGCGCTCGATCGGCTGGAGCGCAGCATACGTGCTCGCACGAAGGAGAACCGACCGTTCTCGGACGTGCGCGAGCTGTACGATCATTGGATCGAATGCGGCGAAGACATCTACGCGGAGCTCGCACGCAGCGATGAGTACTGCCAATTGCAAGCAGCGCTCGGCAACGCGAGCGTTCGATTGCGCGCACAACAGCAGAAGATTCTCGAGCGCGGCCTCAAGTCCTTCGATTTGCCGACCCGCGCGGAGCTGAATACGGTTCACCGCGAGCTGCGCGCGTTGCGCGATCGGCTCGCGGCGGCCGAGGCGGCGAATCCCGCCCGCGCTCGCCGGGCGCAGCGCCCCACGGGCGCGAGCGCATCAGCACGAACATCCTCGCAGAAGCGCAAACGGAAATGACCCAAACATCTGCGGCAGACAAATTCGCAGACTGGCTGCGCCGGCTCGAGCAAGGCGCTCGCGCGCTATCTCAGGTCGGCGAGCCCACGGTCGGCTGTTCTTCGAAAGAAGAGCTCTACCGCGAAGACAAAGTCGTGCTCTACAAATACACGCCGCTGCCGGATGTCCGAGCGCGCGTGCGAACGCCGCTCATCATCTGCTACGCGCTCGTCAATCGTCCTTACATGATGGACCTGCAGCCCGATCGCTCATTGATTCGCGGTCTGCTCGCGCGCGGGATCGACGTGTACTTGATCGATTGGGGTTACCCCGATGGCGCCGATCGATACTTGGACATGAAAGACTACGTGTTCCGCTACTTGTCGCATTGTGTGGAGGCCGTAGCGGCGGATGCTGGGGTCAGCGCAGTCAATCTTCTCGGCGTCTGCCAAGGCGGCACACTCAGCTTGTGTTTCGCAGCCGCACAGCCGCGTCGCGTGCGTAACCTCATCACGATGGTGACCCCGGTCGATTTTCGCACCTCTGACAATCTCTTGACGAAGTGGAGCGATGGCGTCGACATCGATGCACTCGTCGATACGCTCGGTAACGTCCCTGGGGAGATGTTGAACGCCACCTTTCTCGCGCTGATGCCGTATCGGCTGCTGAGTCAGAAGTACGTTGCGATCTTCGATCAACAAGCCGACCGCGCTGCGCTCGAGAACTTCCTCCGTATGGAGAAATGGATCTTCGACAGCCCCGATCAGCCCGGCGAGATGTATCGCCAGTTCATGCGTTGGTTCGTCAAAGAGAATCGTTTGGTTCAGGGGACCTTGGAGATCGCCGGCCATCCGATTCGGTTGAGCGAGGTGAAAATGCCGGTGCTCAATATCTATGCCGAGCGCGATCATCTAGTGCCGCCCTCGGCCAGTCGTCCCCTCGAAGCGCTCGTCGGGACGCGCGACTACACGGAGTACGCCTTTGCCGGCGGCCACGTTGGGATTTACGTGAGCGCTGCGGCGCAGCGGGAAGTGCCCGAGCGCATCGCGAAGTGGCTCGCCGCCCGCGATCCGAGTGGACGGCGGACGGCGGACGGCGGACGGTGACAGACCCAGGAATCTATCGATTACTTTCTGCAGTTGACTCTTCCACTCGCGCTCGCGCAATCTTCTTTGCCTTTCACCGTCCGCCGTCCGCCATTCACCGTTCACCATCCTTATGATCTACGACAATATTCTCGGCACCATCGGCCGCACGCCCATCGTGCGCATCAATCGCCTCGCGCCCGCGCATACGACGATGTACGTGAAGTGCGAGTTCTTCAATCCGCTCGCGTCGGTCAAGGACCGTCTCGCGATTGCGATCATCGAAGACGCGGAACGTCGCGGCACCCTCAAGCCGGGGCAGACGGTCGTCGAGGCGACATCCGGTAACACGGGTATCGCGCTTGCAATGGTGTGCGCGGCGAAGGGCTATCCATTCGTCGCATGCATGTCAGAAACCTTCTCGATCGAGCGGCGCAAGATCATGCGTATGCTCGGCGCGAAGGTCATCCTGACGCCCGCCGCGGAGCGTGGCACCGGCATGGTGCGCAAGGCCGAGGAGCTTGCGAAGAAGAACGGATGGTTTCTCGCGCGCCAGTTCGACAACCCTGCGAACCCCGAGTACCACCGCAACACGACCGGTCCCGAGATCCTGAGCGATTTCGCTGGCAAGCGGCTCGACTTCTGGGTGACGGGCTGGGGGACGGGCGGAACGCTCACCGGTGCGGGCGAGATGATCAAGAAAGCGCGCCCGGATACGAAGGTGATTGCCGCGGAGCCGGCGAGCGCGTCGCTTCTGACGGGCGCCGAGTTCAAGCCGCACAAGATACAAGGCTGGACGCCCGATTTCGTTCCGAGCGTGCTGAACCGCGAAGTCGCCGACGAAATCTTGCAGGTCAAGGATGAGGAGGCGATCGAAGCCTCACGCGCCCTCGCGAGCAAGGAAGGCATCTTCTGCGGCATTTCCTCCGGGGCGACGTTTGCCGCTGCGCTCAAGGTGGCGCACAAGGCGGCGGAAGGCTCGGTCATCCTCGCCATGCTCCCAGATACAGGCGAGCGCTACTTGACGACTGCACTCTTCGAGGGCGTGAATGACGCGTCCGATGCGGAGCCTCTGTAAGAAGCTGACGCAGCACGCAGTTTCACGATTCTTTGCTGGCAATAGCGCCCGCAGGCGGTACGGTGACCGCCTGCGGTCGCGCAAGAATGCGTGCGCACGCGCGCGTTGCCCGCCCGTGACGGCCCCCGTCATCTCCTGTCGTCTACTGTTTTCGGTGGAATAGTGTCTGAACATGTGAATCGCCGCGGTCTCGCGATCGGCGCTGCGGGGCTCGTCTCGATCGTTGTCGTTCTGTGGATCTGGCTGAGCCCGGGTGCGAGCGGCTCAGTCGCAGCACCGGTCGATCGTCCGCGCGAGGTTCGCGCCGCAAGTGTCATCGTCCTTCAGCCCCAGCAGAAGCCGTTCGCACAAGAAGTGTCAGCGCTCGGGACCGTTCGTGCGAACGAATCGGTCGACGTGACCTCGAAGGTCTCGGATCGCGTGGCCGCGATTCATTTCAAAGAGGGGCAGCAAGTTCGCAAGGGCGATCTGCTCGTCGAGCTCGACAATGCCGAAGCGCGTGCGGATCTGGCGGCCGCCGAGGCGGCCCTTGCCGAGAGCCGCAGCCAGTACAAACGCAGCCAAGAGCTCTTTCAGACGCGCGCACTGTCCGAGGCGCAGTTGGATCAGCTCAAGGCGACCCTGCTCTCGAACGAATCTCGCGTCGCTGCCGCTCGCGCCCGCGTTGACGATCGACTGATCCGCGCCCCGTTCTCGGGCCGAGTCGGTCTTCGTAACGTGAGTGTCGGCGGGCTCGTGAGCCCGGGGCAGGTCATCACGACGCTCGACGATCTCAGCATCGTGAAGCTCGATTTCGCGGTGCCGGAAATTTTCCTGGCCGCGATCGAATCGGACCTTCCCATCACCGCGAGCAGCACGGCCTATCCAGACGAAACGTTCGCAGGGCGCGTAGCGAGCGTCGGCACGCGAATCGATCCCACGACGCGTTCCGTGACGATTCGCGCTTTGATCGACAACAGCGAGCATCGATTGCGGCCTGGCATGTTCATGACGATCAAGGTCGTGCGTGCCGAGCGTGACGCATTGATGGTGCCCGAACGCGCAATCGTGCCGGAGGAGACGCGGCACTATGTGTTCGTCGTCGAAGATGGCATCGCTCGCAAACGCGAAGTGATGGTCGGACGTCGCCGCCCGGGTGAAGTCGAAATCCTGGAAGGCGTGATCCCGAGCGATCAGATCATCGTCGACGGCACGCTCAACGTGCGCGACGGGCAGCCCGTACGCCAAGCAGAGGTCGCTGAGACGCGCTCGCCGGACGTGCCGACATGATTCTTTCCGACATCTCGGTTCGACGACCCGTCTTTGCGATGGTCGTGAGCCTCTTGCTCACGATCATCGGTCTCATGGCCGCGTCGCGCTTGTCGGTCCGCGAGGTGCCGGACGTTCAGCCGCCGATCGTCAGCATCGACACGATTTACCGCGGTGCGTCGGCCGCGGTCGTCGAATCGAAGATCACTCAGGTCATCGAAGATCGCATTGCCGGTCTCGAGGGCATCGAGAAGATGACCTCGTCGAGCCAAGACGAACGCTCTCGTGTGACGGTGGAATTCAGTCTCAATCGCGACATCGACGGTGCCGCGAACGATATCCGCGATCGCGTCGCGCGCGTAATGGGCAATCTTCCGGAAGAAGCCGAACCGCCGGAGATTGCAAAGGTCGATACGTCGTCGGACCCCGTCATGTGGCTCAACGTCGCGAGCGATCAGCGCTCGGCACTCGAGCTCTCCGATTACGCGGACCGATACCTCACCGACCGGTTCTCGGTCGTTCCAGGTGTTGCGCAAGTGCGCATCGGCGGCGAGCGTCGTTACGCGATGCGCGTCTGGCTCGATCGCGAGGCCCTTGCCGCGCGACAGTTGACGGTGCAGGACGTCGAGAGTGCATTGCGCTCGGAGAACGTCGAGCTGCCCGCAGGGCGCATCGAATCGGTCGATCGAGAGTTCACTCTCAGGACCGATACAGGTCTGCGCACGCCTGACGACTTTCGCCGGCTCGTCATCGGTCGCGGCGCGGGCGGTTACCTCGTGCGACTCGGCGAAGTGGCGCAGATCGAGTTGGCGGCGGAGGATCTGCGTACGATCTCTCGCAGCGACGGTCAGTCAGGCATCAGCCTCGGCGTCATTCCGCAGTCCACGGCCAATGTGCTCGACGTCGCTCGCGGCGTGCGCGAAGAGCTCGAGCGGATACGCGCAACGTTGCCGCCGGACATGCGGCTCGACATCAATATCGACGATTCTTCCGTCGTGAGCGAGTCCATTGGTGAAGTCGTGCACGCGCTCGTCGTCGCCTTGATCCTCGTGCTCGTCGTCATCTATCTGTTCCTCGGCACGGTGCGCGCAACCGTCATTCCCGCGCTGACGATTCCTGTGTCGATCATTGCCGCGAGCATCTTCATGGTGATCGCGGGCTATTCCATCAACGTGCTGACGTTGCTCGGCGCGGTGCTTGCGATCGGTCTCGTCGTCGACGACGCGATCGTCGTGCTCGAGAACATCGTGAGGCGCGTTGAGCTCGGCGAGCCGCCGTTGATCGCGGCAGTCGACGGGAGCCGAGAGATCGGTTTTGCGGTCATCGCGACCACGCTCGTACTCGTCGCCGTCTTCCTGCCTATTTCGTTCATCCCCGGTAACGTCGGGCGATTGTTCGGCGAGTTCGGCATCTCGATGGCGGCTGCGATCGCCGTATCGGCGCTCATATCGCTCACGCTCGTGCCGATGATGAGCTCGAAGATCTTCGCGGGCGGCATCATTCGCGGGCGCGTGGCCGATGCGACGGATCGATTCTTTCGGTGGCTATCGCGCTGGTACGAGCGCACGGTGCGCGCGGCGCTCGCGGCGCCCGCGATCGTGTTCGCCGCCGGTGCGGCGGCGATCGCTCTCGCCGTCACGCTATTCTCGGTGCTCCCGTCCGAGTACGCGCCGGCCGAAGATCGTCAGCGCATTTGGATTTCCGTCGCGGCGCCCGAAGGGGCGAGTCTCAGCTACGTCGACAGTTACCTGCGCCAAGTCGAAGTCATCGCAATGGAGGAAGTCGAACGCGGTACCGTGAAGCGCGTGCAAACTCGCGCCGGCGCATTCGGCGGCGGCGGCGACGTCAACGTCGGCCGCATCTTCATGGTGTTGAACGATTGGGATAAGCGTGACGAGTCCGCGCAAGAGATCGCCGCGCGATTACGGAGTCGGCTCGCCGATTTGCCGGTGAGAATCGTCGTCGGCACGCCGAGCGGCCTTGGCATTCGAGGCGGCGGCGCGCCGGTGCAGATCGTGCTCGGCGGCGGCGACTACGAAGAGCTTGCGGCGTGGCGCGATATCCTCGTTGCCAAGGCGGCCGAGAACCCCGGCCTTACGAACATCGATTCGGACTATCACCCGCGCAAGCCACAGCTCAAAGTCGCGATCGATCGCGATCGTGCCGCGGATCTAGGCGTCTCGCTCACGGCGGTCGGGCGTACTCTGGAAACGATGATGGGCTCGCGTGTGGTGACGACGTTCCTCGATCGCGGCGAGGAGTACAACGTCATCCTGCAAGCCCGCGAAGAAGACCGGGCGTCGCCGAACGACTTGAACAATATCTATGTGCGTTCCGCCGCGACGAACGCGCTTGTGCCGTTGTCGAACTTGGTGACGATGTCGGAAACAGCGGGAGCGCGCGAATTGAAGCGTTTCGATCGGCTGCGCTCAGTCACGATCTCGGCCAACTTGAACACAGGCTATTCGCTCGGCGAAGCGCTCGATTACTTCGAGGAATTGGTGCGCGCCGAGTTGCCGTCGCACGCTCAGATCAACTATGACGGCGAATCGCGCGAGTACAAACGCTCGGGCGGCGCGCTCTACGTCACGTTCGTGCTCGCGCTCGTGATCGTTTTCCTCGTTCTTGCGGCGCAGTTCGAGAGTTTCCGCCATCCGATCATCATCATGATGACCGTTCCGCTTGCCGTTGCGGGCGCGCTGCTTGGACTTTATCTTTCCGACGGCTCCATCAACGTGTTCAGTCAGATCGGCTGCATCATGCTGATTGGATTGGCCGCGAAGAACGGCATCTTGATCGTCGAGTTCGCGAATCAGCTTCGCGACCGCGGCGTCGAGTTCAAAGAATCGATCGTGCAAGCGGCCGCCATTCGCTTGCGCCCGGTTCTCATGACGAGCCTGTGTACGGTATTCGGCGCGATTCCGCTGTTGCTTGCGACGGGGGCCGGCGCTGAAAGCCGCCGTGCGATCGGATCGGTCGTCGTCTACGGCGTGACGTTCTCGATGTTGCTCACGCTTTACGTCGTCCCAGTCGTTTATGCGCTGGTCGCACGCAGCACGAAGTCGCCGGAATACGTCACGAAATTGATCGAGTCCCTCCGCGCGAAGCCGGAGCGCGCCCAGCCGCCCGCAGCGTAAGGCTGCGCGTCCAGCGGCGTTATCGACATCCCGAGAAGGCCGCCCAAAAAATAAGCCGGCGAAGGGGGGATCTTCGCCGGCTTCGTCACTCGCATTCGCTAGGAATGCGCTCGCAGGAGGACTGAAGATTCGACAGGGGAGGCGCGAGAAGGTTCAACGCGCGAACTCGGAACCTGTAATCCCTTGATTTTACACGCGTTTCATTTGTGGATAACTCCGCTGCCGTCCGGGCAGTCTGCGAGGTCGAAAGCGCGCGCCATCGGTAGAATGGACACTTTCGATCCGTACAACGGCATCCTTCATGGCGCTGACCCCGTACCAACAACTCGAACAGGAATTCAGACGTCTGCATGCGTTTCGAACCGCGGCTTCCGTGCTGCGGTGGGACTCCGCGGTGATGATGCCGCGCGGGAGCTCGGATCTTCGTGGCGAACAGCTTGCGGCGCTCGAAACGGAATGCCACGCGCTCGTGAGCTCGCCGCGCGTGTCTCGCTTGCTCGATCGTGCCGAAGCAAACGCGCAAGGGTTGGAAGAGTGGCAGCTCGCGAACCTGCGCGAGATGCGTCGCGCCCGCGAGCACGCGATGGCGACGCCCCAGAATCTCGTCTCTCGCCTGGCCAAGGCGACCTCACGCGCGGAAGTGCGTTGGCTCGAGGCGAAACAGAAGAGCGACTTCAGTGTGTTCGCCCCGCACCTCGAGGAGGTCGTCAATCTCACGCGCGACAAAGCCTCGTTGCTCGGCAAGTCGCTCAAGCTGAGTCCCTACGACGCGTTGATCGATGAGTTCAGTCCGGGGCTGACGACGAAAGAGATCGACGGCATCTTCACGACGATCGGACGGCGCTTGCCGGGACTGATTCAGGAAGTCATCGATCTGCAAGCAGCGCGTCCGCCTGTCGAGCTGTCAGGGCGAATCCCGCCGTCGAAGCAACGCCAATTGGCGGTCGAGATCATGAAGGCGATTGGCTTCCCGTTCGATCGCGGTCGCCTGGACGAGAGCGAGCATCCCTTCACCGGCGGTGCGCCGGGCGATATCCGCATCACGACGCGTTTCATTCCCACCGATCCATTGAGCGGGCTCATGGGAGTCCTGCATGAGACGGGGCATGCGATGTACGACGTCGGCCTGCCGGAAGCATGGCGGGGCCAACCGGTCGGTTGCGATCGCGGCATGGCCGTTCAAGAAAGCCAATCGTTGCTGCTCGAGATGATCATCTGCCGCAACCGCCCGTTCCTCAGATACCTGAAACCGTTGCTCGAGAAGATCGGCGGAGTCACCGGACCGGAGTGGGAGGTCGAGAATCTGTATCGGCTGCTCACGCGCGTGCGCCGAAGCTTGATCCGAGTCGATGCGGACGAAGTGACGTACTCGGTGCACATCATGCTCCGCTACGAGCTCGAGAAAGAGATTCTGAACGGTGACCTCAAAGTGAAGGATCTCCCGGAGGCCTGGAACGAACGGATCCACGACCGTTTGGGTGTGCGTCCTTCGAACGATGCCGAGGGTTGCTTACAGGATGTGCACTGGGCGGTCGGTTCGTTTGGCTATTTCCCTTCGTATTCGATTGGCGCCGTCATTGCCGGTCAGCTGTACGAGACATTGCGCAGCGAGCGTCCCGATCTGGACGAAGAGATCGCCGCAGGTCAGTTCTCGGGCCTCTTCGGCTGGCTGAATGAGAACATTTACAGCCACGGCGCCCGCCTCAGCACGCCCGAGCTCATCCAGAACGCCACGGATAAGGCGCTCACGGCGGCAGCGTGGCTGAGATATGTGGAAGCGAAGTACCTCGAGGACTAGAAGCGGTTAGCGGGTAGAATGGCTCCGAGCCAAGTCTCCAGCCGTGACCACTGACCGCCAGCCGCTAACCGCTTCAAGAGCCATGTCTGCCGTCCTGTCCCCCTCCAACACCTTCAAGCGCTTGCAGGCCCGCTTACGCGGGCTCGTTGGTAAGGCTATCGAAGACTTCCGGATGATCGAGGAGGGCGATCGCGTGATGGTGTGCTTGTCGGGCGGCAAGGACTCCTACACGCTGCTCGACATTCTCCTGTCATTGCAGCGAAGCGCGCCGGTTCGGTTCGAGCTGATCGCGGTGAACTTGGATCAAAAACAGCCGGGCTTTCCGGAGCACGTGCTTCCGGACTATCTCACTGCGCTCGGCGTGCCGTTTCACATCATCGAGCAAGACACTTATAGCGTCGTCAAACGCGTGATCCCGGAAGGCAAGACGATGTGCGGTCTTTGCTCTCGGATGCGTCGCGGTGCGTTGTATCGGTATGCCGCCGAGAATGGCATCACGAAAGTCGCGCTCGGTCATCATCGCGACGACATCGTCGAGACGTTGTTCTTGAACATGTTCTTCGGCGGCAAGCTCAAAGCGATGCCGCCGAAACTCAAATCAGAAGACGGTCGGCACATCGTCATCCGCCCGCTGGCCTACGTGTCCGAGCAAGAGATCGCTCGCTATGCACGCGCGAGGGAGTTCCCGCTCATCCCGTGCACCCTCTGCGGCTCACAAGAGAATATGCAGCGCGTCGAAATCAAGAAGATGCTGCGCGAGTGGGAGCTGAAGCATCCAGGCCGCACCGAGACGCTGTTCTCGAGCATCTGCAATGTGGTGCCGTCGCACCTGGCGGATCCGAGCGCGTTCGATTTCGCGGCGCTGGTGCAGGATCACGAGCGGGTTGACGGTTGACAGCTGACGGTTGACAGCCAGACCGGAAGCGCGAATTCTCGCGCTCTTAGCTCTTCCTCTGACCGTCAACTGTCAACTGTCAACCGTCAACCAAGCAAATGACCACAGTCATCTTCTCTCACGGCAAAGACAGCGAACCTTGGGGCGGAAAAATCACCGCAATGGCGGAGGTCGTGCGCCGTCACGGGTTCGGCATCGAATCGGTCGACTACCGCGGCATCGACGATCCTACGGCGCGCGTCCAAAAGCTCCTGGAGTTCTGCCGAACGGTGACGGGCGATCTCGTGCTCGTCGGCTCGAGCATGGGCGGTCACGTCTCGGCGGCCGTCTCGTCGCATGTTCCCGTGCGTGGGATGTTCTTGCTCGCACCGGCTTTCTTCATGCGCGGCTACGAGCAATACACGCCTGTGCCGGCGGAGTGTCCGATCGCAATCGTGCATGGTTGGAACGACGATATCGTCCCCGTCGACAACGCGATTCGATTCGCACGCGAGTACAAGTGCGAGCTGCACGTGCTCGACTCCGATCATCGTCTCACCGCGGACATTGCGCAGATCTGTGAGCTGTTCGATCAGTTCTTGAAGCGGTTGTCGACTAGCGATTGATGTCGGCAGGTCCGCATCCTCAATCCCCGACCCGCTCGTGCGATCCGTTATCATCCGCCTACATTGGGTCGGACGAGTGAGCTCCGTTATGACAAGCACGAATCAAGTGGCGCTCCTTCTCTCTGCGCTCGCACTGGTCTGCGCGTGCAGCGGCTCGGAAGAGGGACGCCCCGAGCCGCCGCCTATCGAAGAAACGGCGTTCAAGGACATGGCCGGTGCGCTGGAGAAGGCGCACAGCGTTGAAGACACAACCCTGCAGCGCACGGAGCAGCTGAACGAAGCGATCGAGGCCAGCGAGAGCCGTTGACGGCTCCGCGAGCGACGTCGAAGCATTTCATGGCGGATCTCGACCGATTCGATCGGCTCTGGCTGCAAGTGCTGCGGGGCCCATTGTCCTGGTGGGCACGGCCGCATGTCGTGCCCGGCGACGTGCAGCGCCGCTTTGCGCAACACACCCGTCCGATTTGCTATGTGTTGGGCAGCGTCGCCGTTGCGGACGTGGTCGCCCTCGAGCGGGCGTGCGCCGATCATCGATTGCCCGAGCCGATGGAGCCGCTGCGCCGTCCACTTCCGCCTCGCTCAGTGCTATTTCTCGAGAAACGCGCGGGCTTCTGGGGCGATCGCGTCGACCATCGCATATCCGCGCCGATTCGCCAGCTCGTCGCGGCTGCCGTTGCAGATCCTACGCTCGATGTGGACCTCGTTCCGGTCAACGTGCTCTGGGGCAGGGCGCCGGACAAAGAAGGCTCGTGGCTGCGCGTGCTGCTCGCTGAAAACTGGGAGCGCGCGGGCCGATTCAGGCGCGCGTTGTCCGTGCTCGTGAATGGACGCAACTTATTCGTCCAGTTCGGCGAGCCAGTGTCGCTCCGCTCCGCGCTCGCGGACGGCGCGGACGCGTCTCGCGCAGTGCGCAGACTCACGCGCCAGCTGCGCACACTGGTTGCGCGCCAGCGTGCGGCCGCAATCGGCCCGGATCTCTCGCATCGGCGGACGATCGTCGCGCAAGTGCTGCGCGCGGCAGCCGTGCGCCGCGCGATGGCCGACGAAATGCGTGCGAAGAAGATTAGTCGCCGCGATGCGCTCACGACGGCTCAAGACTATGCGGCGGAAATCGCGGCGAACTACTCGCACATTTTCGTCGCGATCATGGCGCGCTTGCTGACCTGGTTCTGGAACAAGCTGTACGACGGTGTCGATCTGCATCACGTCGAGCAGCTACAGAAGATCGTCGAAGGCAACGAAGTCATCTATGTGCCGTGTCATCGCAGCCATATCGACTATCTGTTGCTGTCTTACGCGATCTACTACAAGGGCTACGCGATCCCGCATATCGCGGCTGGAATCAACTTGAATATGCCTGTCGTCGGGCGGTTCCTGCGCAAGGGCGGAGCCTTCTACCTGCGGCGCAGCTTCAAGGGCAACACGCTCTACACAATGGTGTTCATGAAGTATCTCGGGCTCATGATGGCTCGCGGACACTCGATCGAATACTTCATCGAAGGCGGCCGCAGCCGAACCGGCCGGCTTCTGCAGCCGAAAACAGGGATGTTGTCGATGACCTTACGCAGTTACCTGCGTGATCCGCGCCGTCCCGTCGTGTTTCTGCCGGTGTACTTCGGCTATGAGAAGCTCGTCGAGGGCAAGACCTACATCGGCGAGCTCTCGGGCAAGCCCAAGGAGAAGGAGTCGATCTTCGGCTTACTGCGGACGCTACCGGCGCTGCGGCAGCATTACGGGAAGGTTCACGTGAGCTTCGGTGAGCCGATCGCGCTCGCCGAGGTCCTCGAAAGACATGCACGTGGCGGCGAGCCAGAGCGAGAAGAACGCCCGGCTTGGCTGCCGAGCGCCGTGAACGAGCTCGCGACGAGGATCATGACGAACATCAACAGCGCAGCGTGCGTCACGCCGATCAATCTGATCGCGCTCGTGGTGCTCGCGACGCCCAAGCAATCGATGCTCGAGAGCGACCTCATCCGCCAGGTCGAGCTGTATGCGTCGTTGCTGCGGCAGGATCCCTATTCGCCGCTCGTGTGGGTCACCGATGCGGACGGTGCCTCGATGGTACGCCACGCTGAGCGAATGGGTGTGATTCAGCGCCTCAAGCATCCGCTCGGCGACGTCATGAGAATGACGGAAGAGAATTCGATGCTGATGACCTACTTCCGCAACAACGTGCTGCACCTGATCGCGATTCCCTCGCTGATCGCATGCTGCTTTCTGAACAATCGCACCATGAGGACGGAGGATGTGCAGCGCCTCATGTGGCGCATCTATCCGTACGTTCGCGACGAGCTTTTCCTGCGCTGGAGCGAAGAGGAGATTGCGGCGCGAACGATCGACACGTTGGACGATCTGGCCAATCACGGATTGCTCGAATCGATGGAGAACGGCGGGCTCTGGCGCAGACCGCCTACCGGCTCGACGGAAGCGGTGCAGCTTTCTGTGCTTGCACACGTCACCGTGCAGATCATCGAGCGCTACTATCTCGTGATCGCTGTGCTGCTCAAGTCCGGCAGCGGCCGCATCAGCCAGGACGTGCTCGAATCGCAATGCCAGCTCATGGCGCAGCGCATGTCGTTACTGTACGAGCTCAATTCACCGGAGTTCTTCGACAAGTCGCTGTTCAAGAACTTTCTAAATCTGCTCCGCGCTCGCAACGTGCTCGGAGTGAACGCAGAAGGTCGGCTGACCTTTACCGACATGCTGCCGGCCGTCGCCGACGACGCCCAGCTCGTGCTGCACGAGCAAATCCGCAATAGCATCCTGCAAGTGACCCATCGCTGACTCGCAATGCGAGTGCCGCGATGGGTCATCCTCGCGAAGGCGGGATCCATCCGCGCGCAGTGCGCCAGGCAACCTTCAGGATGGACCCGGCTCCGCGCCGCAGTGCTTCCGATGCTCCCGAAAGAAGTCCTGACCGTTAGCCTCCCGGTGCCCGCCGCACCGTCGTTGGTGGGAAAAGATAAGCAACGCCGAGCGGCTAGAGCGGAAAAGATCCATCCGCCGCTTCTTAACCTCTGCGTCACTGCGTGTCTTGGCGAGTACTTCTTGATCGTCGCGGGAGTTCGGATGGATCCCGCCTTCGCGGGGACGACGTCGGTAGGTCACGCCCGACACCCAGGCGCCTTCGCGCGGGCGACGAACGATCCACTTGCGTATGTCGGCACGCGAATCATTTATCCTTCCGCTCGCTTGTCCGTCGAAGAGGAAACGTGATGCAAACCACGCTTGCGCAGGTGCGCCTTCTGTTCGTAACGGCGGCGTTGTTCGCATGCATGCAATCGCACGCCGACATCCGGCTCACGACCTCGCAGCCGCAAGTCACCGCAGGGGATTCGATCGAGCTCGAGCTCCTCATCGTTAATGATGGTTCCGAACCCCGGGTCGTCGAGCTCTCCTCTCCTTTGCACATCAGGCTCGAGACGCCGACCGGGATCAGCGTTCTGCCGTTTGTGCCCGAGCAAGGCGGCTCGCTGACGCTCGAGCCGCAAGCGTTCTTGAAGGTGCCGCTGAAAGGGCAGATCCCAGTCGAAGCCGAAGGGGTCGCGACATTGACGTCGACTGGCCTCGACGCCAATGCCTTGCTTATTCAGATCGCTGCTAAGGTGCCGCCAGAAGAGCAGGCGCTTCAGGCTGCGGTATCGACCGAAGCCTCGGAAGGCGCGGAACGCTTCATGCCGCGCTCGGCATTGATCGACAAGCCGCCGCCGCTTGCCGTGTCAGTGTACGAACCTGTCTATTTCTTGATCGGCGGCGATGGTGGGTTGAATGCGAAGTTCCAGATCAGTCTGCGCTACCAGCTCTTCGATGGTCAGGGCAGGCTCGCGGAGCGGCTGCCGTGGATCGACGATATCTATTTGTCGTACTCGCAAACATCGCTGTGGGATCTGAACGATCTGTCAAAGCCGTTTAGAGATTCGAGCTATCGGCCGAGACTCTTCTTCTCGAACTACGACCTCCATCGCTTTCTCGACGGTCGGCTTCGCCTCGGTGTCGAAACCGGATTCGGGCACGAATCGAACGGCAAGGAAGGCGATGAGTCCCGCAGCTTCAACATGCTCTACGTGCGCCCAGTGTTCACCTTCGGCGATCCAGACGGTTTGCGCGCCTACGCCGCGCCGCTCATCCACAACTATATTTCCGACGACGAGAATCCCACGATCAGCCACTACCGCGGCTATGTGGATTGGGTGTTTGGTATCGGCGCGAAAGGCGGCTTGGACTTCACCGCGACGATGCGCAAAGGCACGCGCAGCGATTACGGGAGTCTCGAGCTCAGTGCCTCGTATCCTTTGTCCAAGTTGAGCGGCGGCGATCTGACGGGCTGGCTGATGCTTCAGTATTTCAACGGCTACGGCGAAAGTCTGCTCGACTTCGATCGAAAGCTCGATTCGCAGCTGAGGTTGGGAATCGCGATCGCCCTCTAGCGCGAAGGGCGCGCGCGTCCCTCACTCCTCAAGCCGCACGCGCCCGCGGCCGCGCTTGACGTTCGCCCGCTGTTGCTTGCCTTCGAGCCGCCGTTCTTTCGATGCGCGGGTTGGTCGTGTTGCTTTGCGAACTTTCGGTTCGATGCTCGCTTCCTCGATCAACGCTTCCAAGCGCTCCAGCGCGTCGCGCTTGTTCTGTTCCTGCGTACGGAAGCGTTGCGCGGTGATCACGATGACATCTTCGTCGCTCAGTCGTCGACCCGCGAGCCTGCGCAGCCGCTCACGCACGCGCACCGGCAGCGTCGGCCACTCCTTGAGATCGCAGCGAAGCTGCACTGCGCTAGCGACTTTGTTGACGTTCTGACCGCCAGGTCCGCCGGAGCGGATGAACCGGAAGGCGAGAGCGGTAGCCGGTGGCGTGAGCACGACGCGCTAAACGTCGCGCGCCACGGCATCGTCGCCGCCGCGCGTCGGGGGTGGCTTCATCTCGAATAGCACCTCGCGCTGGGCAATCGGGATCGTGATGCCGTGTTCCTTGAAGAGGCGCCAGATGATGCGATTGACGTCGGAGCGCACGTTGTTCACGCCTTCCTGCGGATCGGCGATCCAGAACCGCAGCTCCATGTCGAAGCCGTATTCGTTGAAGCCCATGAGTCGGGAGACCGGCGGCGGATCGCGCAAGATGCGTTTGTGATTCTCGGCGGCCTCGAGCAGGATCGCCAATGCCTGCTCGGGATCGTTCTTGTAGCTCACGCGCACCGGCAGCTTCAGGCGAACGCGCGGATCGGTGTAGCTCCAATTGATCACCTGATTGGTGATCAGGTTTTGGTTCGGCACGAGCGTTTCGACGCCGTCTCGGTCTCGGATCACGACGTAGCGGCCGCGCAGTTCCTGCACCCAACCGAACCCTTCGGTACTCGTGCCGGTCGTTCCCGTGAAGCTGATGACATCGCCCGGTTTGATCGAGCGGTCCATCAAGAGCACGAAGCCGCTGATGAAATTCGCGACGATCGCTTGCAGGCCGAAGCCGAGGCCGACACCGATCGCACCGGTCAGCACGTTCAGGGTCGTGAGATCGAGACCCGTCGCGTTGAGGCCGAGCAGGATCGATAACGCGATCAGGAAGGTCTGCGCGAACTTCGCGATGCCGATGCGCATGCTGAGCGCGAGACCCTGCATTGCCATCAGCCGCCGCTCGACCCAACGCGCGATCCACACCGCGATCAGGATGAAGGCACCGACCGTGAAGAGAATCTTCAGCACCGACCAGAGCGTGATGCGGCTCTTCGTCGTCCTGACGCCCACGCTGTCGAGCGCGGAAACGAGCGGATCGAACCAGCCGAGCACATGCAAGGCGAGCACGGCCCAGATCAAGAACGTGATCGCATTGCCCCAGCCTTTCGTGCGGTCCCCGAGCGAAAGGCGCACGAGGTAGACGCCGAACCGAATCAACAGCAGCAGGCCGGCCAACGTGATGCCATGATCGACGATGCGGCTGTCTGCGTTGAGCGCGTGAAGGATCCCGCCGAATGCTGCGATCAACACCGTAGCGGTCGCATGCGGGCTGACGATGAGCAACGCTTCTGTGATTCGCGCCCGAATGCCTTGGTCGGCGAGGGCTGCCTTGGCGCGATCCGTCGCACGGATTTGCCGGCTGGCCCACAGCGCGATGAGGACCGCGACCGCGATCGCGGCGATCTGGATGAGCGACTGCGGCGTGATCAGGGCCTGCAGTTCGCGAGCGAGGTTACGCAACAGTTCGGGCATAGATCAGCAGGGCGACCCGTCTCTTCCGGGGCGCTGACGGGTGCACACCGTCTTGTTACGGCTCACGCGTTCAGGTCCGGAATCAGCTCGCTTTCGAGGCGTGCGATCTGATCTTTCAGCATGAGCTTGCGCTTCTTGAGTCGTCGCAACTGAACTTCGTTGACGTACAGATCCATCTGCAGGCGATGAATCACATCGTCCAAGTCGCGATGCTCGATTCGAAGATCCCGCAGCCGTTCGAGGCGCTGGAAAGTCTCCGTTTCGACCTTGTTTTCGGACTCACTCATGGAATGCGTACTTTACCGCAAGCGCAGTTGCGAGTCGTACTAGATGCACGTAAGGCACTCGATTCGGGTCAATTCCCCGAGTCCTCGCCGCCGGGTATGCGGGGGTGGTCTCGTGCGGGTCCGTCCTCTCGAGCGCTCGCGGCGCGGCGCCACTCTTCCAGCCGTACGACGCGGGCGGGTTCGGCGGGCCGTGGCGCGGAGCGTTGAGGCTCGGGCTGTTCAGATTGCGCGTACCCCACCGTCTCGACCCGCCGTTCGCTGACGACGATGAAGCCTTGGCGGCGCTCGATGCTGTTCGCTGTGTAGTCGAACACGTAGGTGCGCCGCAGAACGAGTCTTCCTGAGGATCCGCGAGCGAAACGAAGGCGCGCGAACGCGACCGTGCCATCTAGGAATTGCAGCGCCATTCGCTCGCACGCGTCGATCGCCGCGGCGTTAGCGACCTCGCGCGCCGCGAGGCTGTCCTGCCAAAACCAAGCGACCGCCCCTGCGAGGCAGAGCAACACGAGCGTCGTCCAATCGAGGTACATGCTGGAAGCGGTTAGCGGTTAGCGGTTAGCGGTTAGCGGTTAGCGGTTAGTGGTTAGTGGGGGGCGACATATTCGGTTCGCGGCCGACCGTGCGGCATAGTAGGGCGATTCTGCGTGGCGACAAGAAGGTAAACTATGTGATGTCTCGCGCGTGTGCGAGCCGAGCCAACGGCTCGATTCTGAACTCACCGCCAACCGCTAATCGCTAACCGCTTCTCACGCATGGCTCCTCGCCCCAACTGGTCCACCATCGAGATCGTCCTGCTCGACATGGACGGGACGTTGCTCGATCTTCGTTTCGACAACTACTTCTGGCAGGAGCTCGTGCCGTTGCGTTACGCGAATCGGCACGGCATTGCGCTCGATCGCGCACACGAAGAGCTCAGGCCGCGGTTCGCTGCGAATCGCGGCACGCTCGACTGGTACTGTGTCGACTACTGGACTCGCGAGCTCTCGCTCGACATCGCGGAGCTCAAGCGAGAGATTCGCGAGCACGTGCGGTTCCTGCCCGGGGCCGAACGCTTCTTGGCGTTCCTGCACGAGCGTCGCTTGCGCACGGCCCTCGTGACGAACGCACATCAAGAGAGTCTCGCGGTCAAAGCCGCGCAAACGAACCTCGTGCGTTACTTCGATCATGTCGTGAGCTCGCATGCCTATGGCTTTCCCAAGGAGCACCCGACGTTCTGGCAGCGCCTGCAAGCCGAGTTGCAGTTCGATCCCGCTCGCGCGCTCTTCATCGATGACAGCTTGGCCGTGCTCAGCGCCGCACGTGACTACGGCATCGGGCAGATCATCGCCGTCACGCACCCCGACAGCACGCAACAGGCGCGGATCGTGGAGGAATTTCCGGCGGTGAGGGGAGTTGCCGAGTTGATTACCACCTCCCGATAGGCCCTCCTACCGATAGGCCTTCGGGCGGGAGCGCTACTCGGGCTTCGGTGGTGGCGTCCCTTCGTTTGTCGCGCCCCCGGCTCCATTGCCGCGCCGTCTGCGCCGGCGTTTGCGGCGGGGTCCTGGCTCTGCGCCTTCAGTAGCGCTTGTCTCCGCGGGTGGCGTCGCGGGCTTCTCAGCTTGCTTTCGTGCAACTGGCGCGCGCGATCGCTCGCTCGGGCTCTTATGCGCGCGGCGTGGGCCGCCGCGTCCGTGTCCGTTGCCTTGGCGACGATCGCCGAAGCGTGGCCGGTCGCGTCTGGCCGGCAACTCGATCTCGGGCAGGGTTTCGACAGGCACCGCGGCCACTGGGAGTTTGCGCGCGATGTACGCCTCGATATCCGGCAGGGACATCACATAGTTTTCGCACCCGAAACTGATGGCATCGCCCTCGGTGCCGGCCCGTGCGGTTCGACCGATGCGATGCACGTAGTCTTCAGGATCCTGCGGCAGATCGTAATTGAAGACATGGCTCACATCGGGAATGTGCAGGCCACGCGATGCGACGTCGGTTCCGATGAGCACGGCAAGCGTGCCTTCGTGAAAATCGCGCAACATGCGCAATCGCTTGCGCTGAGGAACGTCGCCCGAAATCGCCTCCGCGTTGATACCATTCGCGCGCAGCAGCGTCTCGATATCCTCGGCTGCGCGTCGCGTGTTGACGAACACCATGCTGCGACGCGGGTCCATTTGTTTCAAAAGGCCAACGAGAAGGCGCGGCTTCTCGTCCATGGACGGGTAATAGACGACTTGGCGCACCCGGTCGACCGTCATCTTGTCCGGCTCGATGCGCACGAGCGTGGGGTCGTTCATGTGCTCGTAGGCGAGCTCCAACACACGATGCGAGAGCGTCGCGGAGAACAGCATGTTGAGGCGTTGATCGGGCGGCGGAAGCCTACGCAGGATGTAGCGAATGTCGGCGATGAAGCCCAAGTCGAACATGCGATCGGCCTCGTCGAGCACGAGGACCTGGACCGAACGCAGATCGATCACCCGCTGCTTGGCGAAATCGATGATGCGCCCGGGAGTACCCATTAAGACGTCGACCCCTTGCTCGAGATGGTGGCGCTGCTTGTCATAGTCGACACCGCCGAACGCAAGGCCGAGCGTGAGCCCGGTGTGCGAGCCGAGAACTTCGGCGTCGCGATGGATCTGAACCGCCAGTTCGCGCGTTGGGGCGATGATCAACGCACGCGGTGCATTGAGATTGCGCGAAGCCGGAACCGGCTCGCGCATCAAGCGCGCGTACATCGCTACGAGAAACGCTGCGGTTTTCCCTGTACCTGTTTGCGCCTGACCTGCGACATCCAAGCCTGCGAGCGCTTGCGGCAGCGTCTGTGCCTGGATGGGTGTGCACCGCTCGAAGTTGGCGTCGGCCAACCCCTTCTGCAGGCTTTCAGGTAGATGCAGGCTCGAGAACGAAAGCTCGGTTAGATGCGAGTCGGACATTGAGTAAGTGACATTCAGGGTTATTGTGATGAGAGTGCAGGAAGCGGAGTCTGGAGGCTTGCAAATTGAAATGGGGCCGGTTCTAATAGCCTCAACAGAGCGGATTCATCCGCACCCGCCCCGACCGGACTACCGGCACCACGCTCCTCGTAAACAAGACCCCCGTCGGGGAATGTTTCGCACAACGATTGGTTTTCAACGAGCACGAGCACGGCTCAACACAAATTTGTTCAGGGCATTCTCTACGGAGGCTTAACGCGCCCGGCATTGTGCCCGACCGAGCACTGACAGTCACTCGGTCCTTTTCCCGCCCGGATTTTCTCGAACACGTTCGAAGTCATTCCTCGTACTTACGAATATCGATACACGCATCGACCGAACCATCGCTAAACGTAGCTTTGTAGCCGGCTTAATGCTTTACGGAGGTAGTTTCTGGTGAGCAGCGACACGATTGTGCACGTCACAGACGCGAGCTTTGAAGACGACATCGCCAAGGCGAATCGTCCGGTCCTATTGGATTTCTGGGCCGAATGGTGCGGCCCGTGCAAGATGATCGCGCCGATGCTCGATGAGATCGCCGAAGAGTACAAAGACAAGCTGACGATCGCGAAGCTGAACATCGACGAGAACCCCAAAACCCCCGCGCGCTTCAACGTTCGCGGCATCCCGACCCTCATCCTCTTTAAGAACGGCCAGGTCGAAGGCCAGAAGGTCGGGGCTCTTAGAAAATCTGACCTGGCTGCATTTTTGGACAGCAAACTGTGAGAGGCTATCTCGGAAATCAGGCCCGTAATCGTCCGGGCAAGGGCGGCAATCGCCAACGCGGCAACGACGGCAATCGCGACCGCGGCGGTAACCACCGTCATCAACAACAACACGACGATCTGCCGGTCGACGACTTCGATGCCGACGACGTAGGCATCATTTCTCCATCGGAGCTCGCCGCTTCGCGTCAGTCGATGAATCTGACGCAGCTGAAGCTGAAGCCCGTGCCGGAGCTCGTGGAGATCGCCCAGAAGATGGGGCTCGAGAACCTGGCGCGCTCGCGCAAGCAGGACATCATCTTCTCGATCCTGAAGGCGCACGCTCGCTCGGGCGAAGACATCTACGGCGACGGCGTCCTCGAGATCCTGCAGGACGGCTTCGGCTTCCTGCGCTCGGCCGACAGCTCGTATCTCGCGGGCCCCGACGATATCTATGTGAGCCCGAGTCAGATCCGGCGCTTCAACCTGCGCACGGGCGATTCGATCTCGGGCTTGATCCGTCCGCCGAAAGACGGCGAGCGCTACTTCGCGCTCCTCAAGGTCGGTGAAATCAACTTCGATTCGCCGGAAGGTGCGAAGCACAAGGTTCTGTTCGAGAACCTAACGCCGCTCCATCCGACGAAGCGCTTGAAGCTCGAGCGCGGTAACGGGTCGAGCGAGGACCTGACCGCTCGCATCATCGATCTCGTCGCACCGATCGGCAAAGGCCAGCGCGGCCTCATCATCTCGCCGCCGAAAGCCGGTAAGACGATGCTGCTGCAGAACATCGCGAGCTCGATTACCTCGAATCATCCCGAGGTGTATCTGATCGTGCTGCTCATCGACGAGCGGCCCGAGGAAGTGACCGAAATGGCGCGCACCGTGCGCGGCGAAGTCGTCTCCTCGACGTTCGACGAGCCTGCGACCCGTCACGTTCAAGTCGCTGAAATGGTGATCGAGAAAGCGAAGCGCCTAGTCGAGCACAAGCGCGACGTCGTGATTCTCCTCGACTCGATTACTCGTCTCGCACGCGCTTACAACACGGTCGTGCCGAGCTCCGGCAAGGTGCTCACCGGCGGTGTGGACGCGAATGCGTTGCAGCGCCCGAAGCGCTTCTTCGGCGCGGCGCGCAACATCGAGGAAGGCGGCTCGCTCACGATCCTCGCGACGGCGCTCATCGACACCGGCTCGCGCATGGACGACGTCATCTACGAAGAGTTCAAGGGCACGGGTAACTCCGAAATCCACTTGGACCGTCGCGTCTCCGAGAAGCGCGTCTTCCCGGCTGTGAACATCAATCGTTCGGGCACACGCCGCGAAGAGCTGATCACGTCGGCCGACGAGCTGCAGAAGATCTGGATCCTCCGCAAGCTCTTGCACCCGATGGACGAGCTCGCCGCGATCGAATTCCTCATCGACAAGATGAAGGATACGAAGACGAATCACGAGTTTTTCGACGGGATGAAGCGATAGCGTAGGCGCTATCGCGCCGGGTGCGCGTAGCGACTCGCTGCTCGCAGCAGGCAGGCCTGCCGGCAAGCAGAGCCGAGCTCCATCGGCAAGCAGGCCTACCGGCAGGCCAGATAAAGCCGCGTGCGGTTCACGCGCGCAGTCCCATTTGTCCCTCGTTCTGGCGTGCCGCTAGGCCTGCTTGATGCCGATAGGCATCTTGCTTCCCGTGAGGCCTTCCTGCCGACATCGCTCGGCGTGCCTTATCGCCTTTGGCGCGACCTACGTCACAAGCGCGCCATACCCCTCGGGTAGGCGTGAGGAATTGCCTCAGGTCTGCGAAGCACATCTCGGAACGGGGCCTTTTGGGGCCAGTAACGTAGGCAAAATCCCCCTACGGCCTGTGCCCTCCGCATGTCCGATCTGCGTCCAGACTCCCCGACGTTGCGCCTGCGCAGACTGGATGCTGCGACTCACGAGCTCATGGAGCTCGTTCGCGAGGGGCGGATTTCGACGCTCTTTCAGCCGATCGTGGACCCACGGTCTCGAGCGATCTGCGGCTTCGAAGCGCTGACGCGCGGACCCTCGGACAGCTGGCTTCACTCGCCTCAGAACTTGTTCGATGCGGCCCGTCGCGGCGGCGTGAAGTTCGAGCTCGACCTGCTCTGCATTCAGAGCGCATTTAGGCGGTTCGTGGCCTCGCGCGTCGCCGGCAAGTTGTTCGTGAACGTGTCGCCCGACACAATCTATGAAGAGCCCGATTTCGCATCCCGATTCCTTGCTCTTGCGTCAGCGGCGGGAATGCCGCCGGACCGCTGCGTCATCGAGCTCACCGAAGAGAGTCTGCTAGATGACTATGCCCGCTTGCGCTCCACCTCGCAGCGCTTGCGCGAGGCGGGTTGCGCGATCGCGATCGACGATCTCGGCGCCGGCTCGTCCGGTCTGCGAACGTGGTCTGAGCTGCGACCCGACTACGTGAAGATCGATCGCTACTTCGTGAGCGGCATCGATGCCGATCCGACGAAGCTCGAGTTCGTGCGTTCGATGCTCGATATGGGCCGCGCGATGGGATGTCGCGTCATCGCCGAGGGTGTCGAGACCGAGCGCGAATGCCGCGAGCTCGTCGAGCTCGGCCTCGATCGCCTGCAAGGACACCTATTCGGCCGGCCTGGCGCGACACCGACCGCCGCGCTACAGCAGCTCGAGTCGCTCGAGCGCTCGTTCGTCTCGCAAGCGACGCTTTCCACCGAGCACATCGCCGTCTATGTGCCGCCGGTGCCGCCGGATACCCGCGTGCAGGAAGTCGCGGATTGGTTCCGAGAGAATCCTGAGCATTTGACGCTCGCCGTGGTCCGAGACGGCCGGCCGCTGGGCGTCGTGCGCCGCGAGCAGTTGTTCTCTTTGCTCGCAAAGCCGCTTCATCCGGAGATCTACAATCGCAAGGCGGTCGCGGCGGTGATGGAAAGTCCGACGCTGCTCATCGATGCGCAGTTGCGCCTCGAGCAGGCGAGCCGCCTTGTGACGCAGAAGGGCAGACCTCGCATCACGGAAGAATTCGTGATTACGAAGGAGGGCCGGTACCTGGGCCTCGGTCAAACGATCGATCTCCTGCGGCTCATCACCGAACAGCAACTGCAGGCGGCGAAGCACTCGAATCCGCTGACGCTGCTGCCCGGTAACAGCGCCATTCGCGGCGCGATCGACAAGCTCATCGATAATGGCAAGCGCTTCGTCGTCGCGTACTTCGATCTCGACTCCTTCAAACCGTACAACGACGTTTATGGCTTCGCGCAAGGGGACCAAGTCATTCTGCATTTAGCGGGATTACTGAAGAGCACGTTCTCAGCGCGCTTGGATTTCGTGGGGCATGTGGGGGGAGACGATTTCCTCGTCGTCATGCGATCGGCGGATTGGCGCGAACGCGTCGTGCGCGTGATCGATCGATTCGCGTCCACGGTGCCGAACTTCTATTCGCCGGAGCACGCGAGCGAGCGGCACATCATCGCAGCCGATCGCGACGGCGTGACGCGCCACTTTCCCTTGCTCACGCTCTCCGTCGCTGCGCTCGATTCCGAGACCTTCGGGGCTTCGAGCGCGGAATCGATCGCGCAAATTCTCACGCACGTGAAGAAGCTCGCGAAACAACAACACGGCAATAGTTTCGTGCTGCGTTCCGAAGAACGCGTGTTCAATCTGCTCGCCCAAGCGCAGCAACGCGCCACGGAAGACCTGCCGCTCGAGAACGTGGGCTGAGTTGGGTCGCTGGCTCGATACTCTCCGATAAAGACTCGCTCGCGCCTACGGGACGCCTCCACGTCTCGCACAGCGGAATTTCACCTTCGCGTCGATTCGCCTCATGATACCCAGGCGACGATGTCACCCGCTTCAATGAACGAATTCGATCAACGTCCTTCCCGAGCCGACGGTCCTGCTTCAGTCACGGCCGAGGGCGAAGCGTTGTCGTCGGATCCGCGTCGTATCGAATACATCGACATCAAGGCGCCCAGCTTCGGTGCTTGCACGCGTGTCGCCCCGAACGTGTCGTGGACGCGCATACCGCTGCCGATCGATCTCAATCACATCAACGTGTGGCTCATCGAGTCGGCGCAGGGTTATTTGCTCGTCGACACGGGGATGTCCGCGTCAATGTGTAAAGACGCATGGGAGCGCCTTGAAGCGAACGCGTTTGATCGCGCACACCCCCGTGCACTGTTCGTGACGCACGTACATCCCGATCACTTGGGGCTCGCGCACTGGCTGCAGGAGCGCTACGCGATTCCCGTGTGGATGTCGGCGCGCACACAGGAGCTCGCGCATGCGGTGTACGGCGCGTTGTCGCCGAGGAGCGCGGACATCGAAGCGTTCCTGCGTATTCACGGTGTCAGCGACGCGACGGTGCTACAGCCGATGTTCAAGCCGGAGCGCTTCGCCCGGATGACCACAGGTCTGCCCCGCGTCGAACGTCAGGTCGAGGACGATGAAATCTTCGAGTGGGGCGGCGAATGGCGCGCCCTTCGCACGGACGGCCACGCAGATGGGCATCTATGTCTATGGAATCGTGAGCATCGGATTCTGATCAGCGGCGATCAGGTGCTGCCGACGATCTCGTCCAACATCAGCATCATGTTTCAGCAGCCGAATGCGAACCCGCTGGGCGACTATCTTTCTTCTCTCGAACGATTGAGGACGCTGCCCCCGGATACGCTCGTTCTGCCATCACACGGTTTGCCGTTCCATGGTTTACATCAGCGCATCGACGATCTTCGCGCCCATCACGCAAAGCAGATCGCGAAGCTCCTAAATGCCTGCTCCGTGCCGCTTTCCGCATTCGAAGCGCTGCCTGTCCTCTTTCGACGCGAGCTTGCGGGCATGCACTTCTTGCTCGCGCTCGGTGAAGCTGTCGCGCACCTCGAATATCTAGCCCACCGTGGCGACCTCGCGCGGCAGTTCCGCGACGAGGTCGTCGTCTACAGCCGCGCGGAGCCGAGCTAGCGTTCGACCTTGTCGTCCGTGCGCGTACCGTGGCTCGGATCGTCGCCGGAGAACAGAATCGGGTTGGCGCCCTTCACTCTGCCGATTTGCGCCGTGTCGCTCACGTACAGCTCGACCTCGCGCTCGAAGTCGAGCGTGCCTTCCACAACGGCTTCAGGGCCGATGACGATCTTTGGCTTCCGGCTATTGCGGTTGAAGAAGCTGAAGCTCGGCTTTTCGACGAGAATGCCTCCGTTCACGACCGACTTCGCCCCTACGGTGATGACGCCGTTCGTCGTCTTCAGCCGGCCGCGAACGCGCGCCTCCTCGAGCGTGATCGAGCCATTGACGTTCTCGACATTGCCGTCGACGCGGCTCCCGCGACCGAGCGAGATCGCGCCGTTGACGCAAGTCGCATCGCCGGCGACCTCGCTGCTTGCTCCGATCCGTACACCGCCGTTTACCGATTCGATGGCTCGAGCCTTCACGTCTTCTCCGACGGTGATGCTCCCGTTGACCGTGTCGATCTCGCCGACGGAGGAGCGGGCACCGATGTGAATCGAGCCATTGACGGTGTCGATGTCATTGGCGGTCACTCCTTCTTCGAGGCGCACCGAGCCGTTGACCGACGAGACTTCGCCCACCGTTCGCCCCGCTTCCACGCGGATCGCGCCGTTGACCTTAGAAATATCGCCGTCTGCATGCGCGGACCACGATAGACAAACCAATACAGCGGCTAGGGCCGTTCTCATCGTTTTCTCCTGCCTGTTTCCCGGGCGTCGTTTGCTTGGGGGCGGCGTGAGCCGCTTCGTCATCCTTTGGACGCGGGAGAATCACAAAGGGTTGCAAGCGCTCGGTGTCGGCCTCTGGCAAGATACTGTGAGCCGCTTCGGTCGGCGCCGTGAACCGCAGTCAATCGCCAGGAAGACTCATGTCCCCCACTCACGCCATGTCCGTCGCGCAGGTGATTCAGCTTGCCGTCGCCCCCGTTTTTCTCCTGGCCGGCGTCGGGGCGACCTTGAACGTGCTCGCCACTCGCATTGGGCGCATCATCGACCGCGCACGGCTCATGGAATCGGCACTCCCGACAGCGGCACCCGACGTGGCGGAAGAGCTCCACAGCAGGCTCAGGGTGCTATCCAAGCGCGCGAGCTTGATCAATCGCGCGATTGCGCTCTGCGTGTTGTGCGGTCTCTTGGTTTCGCTCGTCGTCGCGGCGCTGTTCGTGAGCTCGGCGCTGCAATTGGAGCTCGATCTTCCGATCGCGATCGCGTTCGTTGTCGCGCTATTGAGTCTCGCGGCTGCGCTCGTTCTATTCTTGCGCGAGGTCTTCATCGCGACGGCTGCCTTGAGCTTCGGAGGTGCGCGCAGCAGTCGATAGACATGTTCCTGCGTCGTCGTAAAGCGACGTAAACTGTCAGTCCACAGCGACCTTTCGCGTTCCGTGAACCATGCCACAACTTCGAGTCTCTCGAACTCGGCATGATCGCGAACGCATGACCGTACAGAGCGAAATCCTCGTCCAATCCGATACTTTCCGTGTCGCGCGCGAATCGGTGCTGCTCGTTGCCGAGTTACGCGCCGCGCTCGCGGTGTGCGTCTATGACGAGACGCAAGGTGCGGGCGGCTTGCTCAATCTGAAGTACGTCGCGACGAACAACCACCAACCGATCGATCTCACGGACAACATCCTGAGCTCGACGCTCCTGTTGATGGACCGGTTCTGCAAGGAGTTGCGTGGGCTAGGCGCCCGCAAGCAGAGCTGGCGCGTCGCGATCTTCGCGCACACCCCCGAGCTGCCGAGCATCAAGGACCCGGCAGCAACCGTGATCGATCTCGTGAAAGCTTACTTTGCGGACTCGCGTCATGCGGCGGAGTGCAAGGAGTTCCACCGCTCTGTTGGGATTGTCGTGCGGCTCGATCCGCGAGAGGGTCGGCACTGGGTGAGTGGTACACCAGGCACGGCCTCGAGCGTGAGACTCGCGGCGCCCTTGTAGGTCGGGTTTCAACCCGGCCAATTCGGCCGATACAATGGTCGGCACACATCCGACCTACGAAAAACAAGGCGGCCCCGACGCATGCAGCACGACGACGCTCGGCCGACGCCGCTCTACAAACGGCTGTATTTGCAGGTCCTCGTAGCGATCGCCATCGGCATCGCGCTGGGTCACTTCTATCCTGATCTTGGCGCGCAGATGAAGCCCTTCGGCGATGGCTTCATCAAGCTCATCAAGATGCTGATCGCGCCCGTGATCTTCTGCACGGTCGTCAGCGGGATCGGCGGGATGGAAAGCATGAAGGCGGTCGGCAAGACCGGTGCCTATGCGCTCCTGTACTTCGAGATCGTGAGCACGCTCGCCCTGATCGTTGGCTTGATCGTCGTGAACGTCGTGCAGCCTGGTGCTGGAATGAACGTCGACGTCGCAACCTTGGACGCGTCCGCCGTGGCGGCGTACGAGAAGGCGGCGCAAGAGCAGGGCGTCGTCGAATTTCTGCTCGAGATCATTCCCGAGACATTCCTCGGCGCGCTTGCGACCGGCGAGATCTTGCAGGTGCTCTTCATCTCGTTGCTATTCGGATTCGCCCTGCATGCGCTCGGCGAGCGTGCCCGAAATGTCTACCAATTCATCGACGATATTTCCGCGGTCTTGTTTCGCATCGTTGCGATCGTGATGCGCGTGGCGCCCCTCGGTGCATTCGGCGCCATGGCCTTTACGATCGGTAAGTATGGCGTCGGGTCGCTCGCCGCACTCGGCAAGCTCATGGCGTGTTTCTACGCCACCTGTCTTCTGTTCATCTTCGTGGTGTTAGGGGCGATCGCGCGTGCTCACGGCTTTCGGATCTCGAGGCTCATCCGCTATTTGCGCGACGAGTTGTTGATCGTACTCGGCACCTCCTCGTCGGAATCCGTGCTACCTCGCATGCTGTCGAAGATGCAAAGTGTCGGCTGCTCGAAGTCGGTCGTCGGGCTCGTTATTCCGACCGGCTATTCGTTCAATCTGGACGGCACGGCAATCTACCTAACGATGGCCGCTGTCTTCATTGCGCAAGCGACGAATACGCCTCTTGGCCTGCTCGATCAGCTTGGTCTGTTGGCGGTGCTCCTGATTACATCGAAAGGTGCGGCGGGTGTGACGGGCAGCGGTTTCATCGTGCTCGCCGCGACGCTTGCGGCTGTAGGGCCGCTTCCCGTTGCCGCACTGACCCTCATCCTGGGTATCGACCGCTTCATGTCCGAGGCGCGCGCGCTGACGAACCTTGTGGGCAATGGAGTCGCGACGCTCGTGGTCGCAAAATGGTGTGGCGCGCTCGATGAGGCGCGGGCGAAGCAAGAGCTCACTTAGGCAACTCCCGGGGCCACCGATGTCCGAAGATCTCCGCATCCGTCCGCTGATGCCCGAGGACGACATCGAGGCTGTCGCAGCGCTTGCGCGCGAGATTTGGAACGAGTTCTACGTCGCGCTCATCGGACAGGCTCAGGTGGACTACATGACTGCGCGATTTCAGAGCGCCGACGCGATTCGGGAGCAGCTCGAGACCGGGTACGAGTACTTCGTCGTCGATCGAGGTACGTCGCCGATTGGCTATCTGAGCCTCAAATCCGGCCCGGAGCCCGGCGAGTTGTTTATCAGTAAGTTTTATTTGCACAAATCCAGTCGTGGGTCGGGAACCGGGCGGCGCTGCATGGAGTTCATTGAGCACCTCGCCCGGCAGCGCGGTCTTACTCGGCTGTGGCTCACCGTCAACAAGGGAAATCCGTCCGTTAAGGTCTATGAACGGCTCGGGTTTCGCATCGCCGCAGATCTCGTGATGGACATTGGAAACGGGTTCGTGATGGACGATTATCGGATGGAGAAATCAGTGGGGTTTCCCGCCTCCGGCGCTCGCAATGCGAGCGTTTCATAGCTAACACTCGTCCCGGTTTCCGGCTGAATCGTTTACTCGGGTGGACCCGCCTATCAGAGCTTTCTAGACTGAGACCATGAGCGTGTCGATCGACGACAACCCGTCCGGCGACCAAGAGAGCGCGGCAAGCGTTCTCGGCGGGTGGCTGGATGACTATCATGCTGGTCGTTGCGACCGCGCCGATATGGAGGAAGCCTTCATATCCGTGTGCAGCAGCGACTCGGAAGCGCCGTGGGAGGCGCTTTCGCTGCTCGACCGCTATCAGCGTCTCGGGCGCATCGAAGTCGATCTCGCTCGAGAGTTGAAATCGAAGATTTCTCAGATCGCCGTGGGTGCGCCGAAAGGCGTCGCCGCACGCCCAAAGCCGCAGCGTGCGCCCGCGAAGCAGGAAGCGATCGAGGAATTGCCCGCCGCGGCGAATCAGACCGACGATATCGAGCCTGCGCAGACGGCGATCCGCAGCCCACGGAAAGACGCAGCTCCCGTCCCGCCTCCGATTCCGCTTCGCGATGCCGAAGAAGAAGAGGGGGACGAGGAGGAAGAGGAGCTCGATGATGAGCCCGCCGAGGCAGCGCCTCCGCCGGAACCGCGCCGTACCGTCTCGTTCGCAGAGCGTGCTTCGCAAATTCGCAAGGCAACTTCGGCGCGACAAGTGCAAGAGCCGCAACAGCCCGTGCACGCACCTGCGCCAATCCCGCAGCGTCGTCGAGAAGCGCCTGCACCTCGGCCGCGCGTGTCCGCTGGGCCGGCGCGGCGTGTATTGCGCGAGCGCTACGAGTTGTTGTCGGTCTTGGGCCACGGACAATCGAGCACGATCTATAAAGCGCTCGATCGACATCGGGCCAACTTAGCCGAGTCCGCGCGCTACGTCGCGGTAAAAGTGCTGAACGCTGACTACGATGCGCAGCCCGAAGCGCTTGCGGAGCTCGAGCGCGAGTTTCATCAGGCACAGTCGCTCTCACATCCGAACATCGCGAGCGTGTTCGATCTCGATCGCGACGAGCGGACGTACTTCATTGTGATGGAATTGCTCGAGGGCGACTCACTCGCGGGCGTTCTCCGTCGCTTGAACGGTCAGCCGATGGCTCGAAAGAATGCGCTCGCGCTCATCGCCTCCATCGGGGCAGCGCTCGCGCATGCGCATCGTCGCGATATCGTTCACGGCGATTTGAAGCCGCGCAACGTGATGATTACCTCGAGCGGCGAGGTGCGCGTGCTCGAGTTCGGATTCGCGCGTTCGCGGTCGGCGCAAGGCGGCGAGCTGCACGAAGAGCACGGCAACGTCTCGATTGGCACGCCCGCGTACGCAAGCGCCGAGCGCGTGCATGGGCTCATGCCTGACCCGAGCGATGATGTCTATAGCCTCGCGTGCATTGCCTACGAACTGTTGTCCGGACGCCATCCGTATGGAGGTCGCTCGGCGTTTCTCGCGCGTGCCCACGGACGACGTCCAGCTCGCATCAATGGACTCACTCACCGCCAATGGCATGCGCTGCAGCGAGCGCTCGCTTGGGATCGAGCCGATCGCAGGATAGATGTCGTCGATCTGTTAGGCGCACTCGGCACGGGCGAATCGGGGCACGATCCGGTGCCCCCCGAGCTGCTCTCGATCCCCGACGACGTTCGCGGGCGCCGTCTGCGGCGACTCGCAGCGGTTGCGGCTGTGATCGCAGTCGTCGCCTTTGCGATCTATCTGGTCACGCGCATTCCGCCGCCGGTACAAAGCGTCGACGTCGCATCGGCCCTGCCCGCGCCGACGCCGAGCGATGCGACTCCCGAAACCAACGCTTCGTCCGAATCGGACACGCAGGCCACACCGGCTGAGAAGCCTGCTACACCGGCGGAGAAGCCCGCAGAAGTGCCCGAGCGTACGGCTGCCACATCAGAACCGACGCCACGATCCGAAGCGCCCGCGCAGGGGCAGAGCGCCGCGGAAGGGAGCAGTGCCGAGACACCCGCGCGCCCGACGCCAGCACCTGCTGCTCCGCCCGCCACGATCGAATTCGCGAAAGACACGTACGTCGTGACCGAGAGCGACGGCGCGGTGAGCTTGGAGGTGCGTCGCACCGGATCGACGCGCAACGCGTTGAGCTTCCGCTGGGCGCTGCGGAGCAATTCCGCCGAGGCGGGCAGCGATTTCGCAGACATCGGTCCGGGCGTCGAGCGCATGCCGCCCGGTGTGCGGACCGCGACGATTCTGGTCCCGCTCGTGAGCGATACGATCACCGAGAACACCGAGCTCTTCTTGGTCGAGCTGGAAGCGATCGAAGAGAGGGTGAGCGTCGGCGAGCTCGGGCATGCGGCCGTCATCATCGTCGATGACGACTAGAACCTATCTCAAAACTATTGCGCGC
>JBIQKP010000092.1:0-12341 GCA_044506405.1 Lysobacterales bacterium
AGGGCGGATCATGGATGCGCCCATGGAAAGGCGTTGCGAGCGGTGTATTCGGCCAAGCGGCGCACGAAGGCGGCATCGGAATGGTCGCCATCGGCACCGCGTTCCATTTCTTCATCTGCTTATCGGCGGCCGCCCTGCTCTATCTCATCGCGCGTCACGTGAAATGGATCCCGAGACATTGGATACCGCTCGGTATTCTCTATGGCATCGCGTTCTTGGCCGTGATGAACTACGTCATCCTGCCGCTCTCGGCGATTGGGCGAAGCATCTACCCGTTGGAAGGCATCCACATCACCGCGTTTTTCCATACGCTGCTCGTGGGCTGGCCAACGGCGTTCTTCGTTTCTCGTGCGCTCAAGCAGGTTGACCCCTGATTCGTGCCGAGCGGCGCTGAGCATTCAATCTAGTGCTGAGCGGCATCCATTGCAGCCACGCGTTCCGCGATGGTTTGCAGCCGCGCTTGGATCTGCGCTTCGGACCACCACTGCCCGCGCACCATGACGCCGGCGCGTTTGCGCACGTTGCCGATGTCCTCGAACGGGTTCGCATCGAGGAGAATCAAATCCGCGCGCCGGCCCGTCGCGATCGTTCCGAACGCTTCACGCATGCCGAAGTAGCGTGCTGCTGCTTCGGTTCCAGTCGCGAGGACCTCATAGGGCGTGAGGCCCGCATCGACCATCATCTTCATCTCGTGATGAATCGAGAATCCGGGGACGTTGAAATACTGAGGCGCATCGGAACCGAGCGCGATCGGTGCGTCCGCCTCGTGCAGCGCTTTCAGTAGTTTGCGTCGAACGTCCACGAGCCGTTGCAGGTCCGCCGGAGAAACCGTGTCTCGCGAGATCACGTCGCGCTTGATGTTGACCCAGTTGTCTCGCACCTTCTTCGGCATGTAGCGCATCTCCGGCCACTCGATCATCTTTTCCGCCGGTTCCGGCGATGCGAGGTGTTCGATCAGGCTCAATGTGGGTACGTTCCACGTCCCGGCCTTGAGCGTCAGAGCGACCGCTTCGGGTATGCGAGCGTCATCCAGCACATCCGCGAGGCCGATGCCAAAGGTGCGTAGATCGCGCCCTGCGATACTCGTTCCCTCGCGCACGAGGAACTCTGCATAACGATCGAAATGATCGATCGAGGTCTGCCGTGCCTCCAATGCGGTCACGAGCCCGACGCCGTGAGGGATGTGCCCACCGAATGGCATGCCGATTTCGTGCGCGGTGCGAGCCATCTGCACGTAGGCATCGCGCGGAATGCTGCCAATCTTGATGAGGTCGAAGCCGGCCGCGTGATAGTCACGGACCGCTTGCTCGGCCGCTTCAGGCGTGCCTGCTCGATCGTCGCTGAGCCAAGGACTTGCCGCGAATAGCGTTGGTCCCACGAGATCACCCGCGGCGATGCGATCCCGCAAGCCTAAGTGATACTCGTGGCCGGCCATGTTGCGCACTGTCGTGACGCCGTTCGAGACGTAGAGGAAAAGAACGTCTTCCGCGTACGCCGCATCGTCAGGGCCTGGCACATGACCGTGCATTTCGGCGAGGCCAGGCAGCAGCCAGCGCCCGCGAGCATCGATGCGTTGTGCTCCTTCAGGAACCTCGATATCGGCAGTCGGGCCGACTTCAACGATGCGTCCGTCACGTATCAGGACGGTGTGTTCGGCGAGCACCGCTTCTCGATCCATGGGCAGCACGTTGGCGCCAACGAACGCGATCGTGCTCGATGCATTCGCTGCGGCCGGCGCGTTCGCGCCTCGCTCCACGTTTTCGTCCGAGCAGCCGTACAGCAGCACGAGTACGAACGAGGCAAACCATGTGAGGAATCTCGATGGTGTCAGCACGATTCAACTCCAATTTAGGCTTAGCGCGACGCGTGTTCGGATCGCGGCGATCTATACATCACGAATCGCGGCTTCCGCGAGGGGGCGCATTGCTGCGTACCCTTCCGGTGACGGATGCACCTCGTCCTTCGCCAAGTTTCGCTTCACGTCGCCCTTCTCGTCGGTCAGCAGGGCAGCGTAGTCGGCGAACACCGCGCCGATCCCGTCGGCATACCCGCGGATCCATTCGTTCAACGCAACCGCAGCGGCTTTCGGTTGCACTTCGGGCCGCCACCAGTATTTCGATGCCGGCGGCACGGCGCCCAGCACGATCCGAATCCCGTGCGCGCGCGCGATTTCGCACATCGCCATCAGGTTGTTCTTCGTATCTTGCGGTGTCATCGGACCCGTGTTGTGGGCGATGTCATTCGTGCCCGCCATGATGTGCACGACGCGCGGCTTCAACGCCACGACATCCGCATGCATCCGCACGAGCATCTGCGGGGTGGTTTGCGCGCTGATGCCTCGGCCCACGTTCCCGTGTGCGAAAAAATCCGGATCCGTTCTCACCCACCCTTCCGTGATGGAGTCGCCGAGGAAGACCGTGTCGACCTTCGCGCCGCTCGCGATGAGCGTGGCGTTCTCCTCGCGAAAGTGCCCGAGCCAAGCCCAATCGGTCAGCAGTAGCGGCGGTTGAAGTGCTGGTGCGGTATTCGGCTGATGACCGCATCCCTCGATCGCGTGACCCAACGAGGGCAGCGCGAGTCCAGCAGCTACGGATCCGGCGATCAGCGAACGTCGAGTGAGTGATTTCATGGTTGTGACTCCGGCTTGTTCTTTGTTGGGGGCTCGGTGCTCGCAAGTGTACCGATTCGAGCGGCGCGGCGAAGCGCATGGGTGTGAATAAGGGCGAAGCTTCGTCGGCCTTCGATCCCCTCGTATGAGGTCTGTCCGCGCATGCATATATGTAAGGCGTACTGGCTCTACGCCTCGCTGCAACGACTTCGGAACTATCTCGGCGGCGCTTCCTTATCGATCAAGCACCCAGAGTGTTCGAACCGAGAGGAGATGCTGTGGCCACGGTACCCGCGCGCGATCGATTGCGACCGCTCCACCCCCTACACGCGATCTTGCTTGCGTTTCCGCTCCCGTTGTTCCTCGGCGCATTGCTCAGCGACTTGGCGTATCGCGCGAGCTTCGAGATTCAGTGGATCAACTTCTCAGCCTGGCTGATCGCAGGCGCGCTGCTCGTCGGTGCGTTCGCCTTGCTGTGGGCGCTGATCGGCATGCTTCGCACGCGAGTGCGTGGAGGTCGGCCGGTCCTCTATGTCGTCGCGCTGCTCGCGATGTGGGTGCTCGGGTTCATCAACGCGCTCGTTCACGGGAAAGACGCATGGGCCACGATGCCGGCGGGGCTGTATCTATCCCTCGTCGTGACGTTGCTTGCGTTCGTCGCCGCCTGGGTCGGGTATTCCGGTGTTCATGCCGAGGAGGTGCGATGATGCGCTCGGCAGTTCTGTTCAGCGGCATGCTCGCGATCGCGTTGTCCGGTTGTAGTCGCGACGTTCCTGCTCCGCAGTATGGCGCCAATCCTGAGTTGCCCGATCCGCAGCGCGGGCTGTTGCCTAGGATGCAAATCGCGAAGCCCGCCGAATGGGGCGATGAGCTGCCTTCCGTGCCGGACGGGTACAGGATCGAAGCGATTGCGACCGATCTCAAGATCCCGCGGCAGACACTCGTGCTTCCGAACGGCGATATTCTGATCGCGGAAGGTTCTGGCGGCGGCGATGTGCCCGTGATGCGTCCGAAGGACGTCATCGCCGGCTACATCAAGAGCATGGGCAAGAGCTCCGTCGAGGGCGGCGATCGACTCACCCTCATTCGTGACCGCGATGGCGACGGCACCTACGAAGCGCGAGGCATCTTCGCGGACAACCTCAATGCGCCGTATGGACTCGCGTTGATTGGTGATGCGTTGTACGTCGCGAATCAGGATGCACTCGTGCGCTTCGACTATCGCGACGGGCAGACACGCGCGAGCGGAGCGCCGACGAAGGTCGTCGCCTTGCCCTCGCAGATCAATCATCACTGGACGAAGGCGATGACCGCGAGCGCCGACGGCCGATTCCTCTATGTTGGCATCGGGTCGAACAGCAACATCACCGAGCGCGGCATGGCGGCTGAGGTCGATCGCGCGATGATCTGGCAGATCGATCCGCAAAGCGCCGCATACAAACCGTATGCGACAGGGCTGCGCAATCCGACGGCACTCGCGATCCAACCAGGGACGGATCAGCTGTGGGTGGTCGTGAACGAACGCGATGAGATCGGCCCGAATCTCGTGCCCGACTATCTGACCTCGGTGCAAGAAGGCGGCTTCTATGGTTGGCCGTATAGCTATTGGGGACAGAACGTCGATCCGAGAGCGCAACCGCAGGATCCGGAAAAAGTGGCTTCGGCGATTCGACCGGACTACAGCTTGGGCTCGCACGTCGCTGCACTCGGCGTCGCCTTTTCCAATCCCGCGATGGGCGGGTCTTTCGCCGACGGTGTGTTCGTCGGGGAGCACGGAAGTTGGAATCGGAGCGTGCCGTCCGGCTACAAGGTCGTATTCGTGCCGTTTCGCGACGGTCGGCCGGCCGGCGACCCGATCGACTTCGTGACGGGCTTCTTGCGCGATGACGGCAAGACTCGCGGTAGACCTGTCGGCGTGACGATCGATCCGCGCGGTGCGCTCATTGTCGCGGATGATTTAGGGAACACCGTTTGGCGAGTGACACCGAGCGAGGGTGCCTCGAGTACGGCACCGGTCTCCGATTCGAGTCAGCCGGCGCAGACGCTCTGATTGGATGCGATGCGCGGCGCAACCTCTTGCTCCGAGTCTGCGCTCGCAATCTCTCGATACACGATAGGAGCGCGTCGAACAGCACACACGAGCTCATACGGAATGCGGCCCGCCGCGGCCGCGACTTCCGAGACGCGAACGGTGCGTCCCCAGAGCTCGACTTTGCTGTGGATTCCGGTGTCTGGCATCCCGGTCAGATCGACGATCAGCATATCCATCGACACCCGACCTACGAGCGACGTGCGCCGACCATCCACTGCGATCGGCGTTCCCGAGGGCGCCGTTTGCGGATAGCCGTCCGCGTACCCCGCGCAGACAACGCCCACGCGCATAGGACGCTCCGCGACATACGTCGCGCCATAACCGATCGGCTCGCCGGGCTGCAGCGAGCGTACTGCAAAGACGCGACTCTCGAAGGTCATCACCGGTTGAAGTTGCGGGAGCTCGTTACCTTCTGGCGGAATGCCATACAGCATGAGGCCGGCACGCGCCCAATCTCTACGCGCCTTCGGCCACCAGAGCAGGCCGGCGGAATTGCTCAAACTGCGATCGCCCGGAAGATTCCGAGTGGCGGCATCGAAGCGTTCGATCTGCTCGAGGGTCATCGCGCTGCGTGGCGCGTCCGCGCACGCGAAATGCGTCATCAGTGTGATGGAGCGGACTTTGCCGGTGTTCATCAACCGTGTGTAGGCCCGCTCCGCGTGCGCGCAATCGAACCCCGCGCGGTGCATGCCGGAATCGATCTTGAGCCAGACATTGAGACTCTGCGGCGCGAGACGGCTTCGCGCCAACATGGCGATCTGTTCTTCGTGATGCACGACGAGCCACAGATCGAGTGCGGCCGCGAGCTCGAGCTCGGCGTCATCGAACACGCCTTCGAGAACGAGAATCGGATTGCGCACGCCGCCTTCGCGCAGCGCGCGCGCTTCTTCGAGGAACGCGACCGCGAAGCCATCGGCCTGCTGAGCGAGTGCGTCCGCGCATGCGAGCGCGCCGTGGCCGTACGCGTTCGCCTTGATCACCGCGAGCGCGCGTCCTCCGTGGACGCGGCGAGCGAGTTGATAGTTCGCGCGCAATGCATCGAGATCAATCGTGATCTGCGACGGGCGAGTCATGCCGCGCCCTCCCCTGGCGCCATGATGCGCGCGCGCGGTGAAGCCGCTCTTCGATATCGCGATAGGTCCAAGCCTTCGGTTCGGATCGCGGGACGGTACCCCGTGACGAGATCCGCGATGAGCTGGCCCGAGCCGCACGCCATCGTCCATCCGAGCGTGCCATGTCCGGTGTTGATGAAGAGATTCCGATACTCGCTCGCGCCGACGATTGGGGTACTGTCCGGCGTCATCGGCCGTAGCCCTGTCCAATACTGTCCTTGGCGCAGTGCTCCGCCGCCAGGAAACAAATCCTGCGCGACCATCTCGAGCGTTTCACGACGCGGGGCCGGCAAGCTGAGATCGTACCCAACGAGCTCGGCCATGCCGCCGATTCGGATCCGATCGTCGAAGCGCGTGATCGCGATCTTGTACGTTTCGTCGAGCACCGTGGAAACCGGCGCTGCGTTCGCATCGACGATCGGGAGCGTCAACGAATAGCCTTTCACCGGATACACCGGAATGTTCAAGCCAAGCGGCAGCAGCACCTCGCGCGAGCTGCACCCGCAGGCGACGACATAGGCATCCGCCGTCAACAGGTCATTGCCCGAGCGCACGCCCGTGATGCGGCCCGCGCGCATCTCCAACGTGTCGACGCGCCGATCGAACATGAACGTCACGCCGAGCTTTGTCGCGGCGTTCGCGAGACGCTGCGTGAAGAGATGGCAATCGCCGGTCTCGTCGTTGGGCAGTCGCAGCCCGCCCGCAAGTCGATCCGTGACTCGCTCGAGCGCGGGCTCGGCGCGAGTGAGTTGATTCGCCGGCAACAACTCGTACGGCACGCCGAGTTTGTCGAGCACTTGGATGTCGCGCGCCGCCGCCTCGAACTGCTTGCGCGTGCGAAAGAGTTGCAGCGTGCCGGCGGAACGCTCGTCGTAGCGAATGCCCGTTTCCTCGCGCAGCGCACGCAAGCAGTCGCGGCTGTATTCCGCCAGGCGCAACATTCGTTCCTTGTTGATCGCATAGCGCTCGCTGGAGCAGTTCGCCAGCATCGCCGCGAGCCACTGCAGTTGATACCAAGTGCCGTCCGGCTTGATGGACAACGGCGCATGGCGTTCGAACAGCCATCGAATCGCTTTGAGGGGAATGCCCGGGGCCGCCCAGGGCGTGGAGTAGCCGGGCGAGACCTGTCCGGCGTTCGCGAAGCTCGTCTCGAGCGCGGGTGCGGATTGCCGATCGAGGAGCGTGACCCTCGCGCCACGACGCGCGAGGTACCACGCGCTCGTTACGCCGATGACACCGCCGCCTAGAACAATGACATGCATACCCTTGATTGCTCGCAAGAAAGAGATGCAAGCAGTTTAGAAACTCGGAGGAAGTGACTTCCCGCCAAAGAACTCCACCAGGCAGTGTTTTTCGTTGGAATCTCGACCGCGTGGCCAGCGCGGGCAGTGAAATCCACTGTTAGCGCTAAGATAGGCGCGTACCTTGCCGGGTACTTCGCGAGTACGACGTCTATGCACGAGTTCGACCGGGTAGATCGTAAGATCCTCGACATCCTCCAGCGCGATGGCCGCATCTCGATTACCGATCTCGCGCAGCAGGTCGGCTTGTCGGCCACGCCGTGCGCCGAACGCGTGCGCCGCTTGGAGCGACATGGGGTGATCACGGGCTATCACGCCCGCGTGTCGCCCCAAGCGCTCGGCAAGACGTTGCTCGTCTTTCTCGAGATCAAGCTCTCCGCGAAATCGGATGCGGTGTTCGAGAAGATTCGCAAAGAGCTCGATGGCATGCCCGACGTGATGGAGTGCCACCTCGTCTCGGGTGACTTCGACTACCTCGTAAAGGCGCGGCTGGCCGAAATGAACGACTATCGGCGGCTGCTCGGCGACATTCTGCAGCGCCTGCCCGCTTCCGCCGAGTCAAGGAGCTACGTGGTGATGGAAGAGATCAAGGAGACGTTCTACCTGCACGTGTGAAGATCGACAACCCAATGGGAACAGCGATGTAGGCGGAGCTTCCTCGCGAGATCGCGCGTGCACCTACCAGACATCGTCATCGCCCGGCGCGCCGCCCTCTCCTTCCCATCGATTGATTGCACGCACTTCCTTCCGGTTGAACTTGAGGCGAACGCCGACGCCCCCGCCGTTCTCGGCGATGAATACGACGCCGCCTTCCTCCAGTGCGATGCGAATGCGCCGCTGCTCATCGGCGCTCGGTCGACGAAACCGTGCCTCCAGGCATTGGACGACTTGCAGGTCTACGCCGGACGCCTCGGCCAATTGAGTCTCGCTCCACTCAATCAACGCACGAGCTGCCCTGCACTGGGACGCAGTAATGATGATGGGAGGACTGGGCACGACGCTTCACCTCAACGCGATTGGAGCGTGAGTGACGATACACGAAGAAGATCAACGCCGGGCAGTCCAGAAAGGTCACCCTGATCGGGAGCGTAAGAAAGCGGGACGACTGTTTTACACAGTCGTCCCGCAACATCGTGCCGAAAGGAGTCGATCGACTCAGAAGGCAGCGCGAATGCCGATCGTGTACGTCGCACCCGGATAGAAGATGTCGTACGTCAAATTCGGATGCTCGAACAGATTCCTCACCGGCTCGTTCGTGATGTTGTATCCGTCGAACGTGAGCGTCAGGTCGAGATCGCCGACGGACGGCAGATTCACGCTCGCCGAGAAGTCGACCTGCGAACGATCATCCGAGCGAATGCGACGCGCGGGGAAACCGCCGGTGCCATCGTAGCCTTGGAAGCCCGATGAGATCGCTCCGTCCTGGTGGGAGTACGTGAGTCGGACCTGAAAGAGATCGTTCTCGTAGTAACCGGTCCAGTTGTACGTCCAATCCGAAATGCCGGTGATGATCGACGCCTCGTCGTCTGCTTCCTGTTTGATCTTCGTCGCGCTCGCATTGAAGCCGAGTCCGTCGACGAGGAAATCGAGCGGCATCACCCAGATGCCTTCGAAGCCTCTGAGTGTTGCGGCGCCCTGAACGTTCGTCCGCGTGCTGACCTGCACGGTGCACGACGCGGGTCCTCCGCAAGAGGCGAGCGCAGCTTGCTGCGATTCGCTCAGGTTCGAAGTGTCGAGGCCATACAAAGGCATTAGATTCTGGAACAGCACATCGACCGTGTCGTTACGCGTGAATCCCGTGATCTCCTTCTCGAAGTAGCCGATGCTCACGTACCCGAGCTCGCCGTAGTAGTACTCGCCGCCGATATCGAAGTTGATGGATTCGAACGGTTCGAGATTCGGATTGCCGGCCCGAGCCGTATCGATGCCGGAGGACGTCCATACAGAGTTCGGATACATCTCGCCCGGATTCGCACGTGTCATCGTGCGCGAGGCGCTGGCGCGCAGCTTCACGGAATCACTGACGTCGTAGGTTGCATTGAACGACGGCAAGAACTTGTTGTACTCCGCTTCCGTTTCAGCCGTGCCGTCTCCCGCGAGACTCGTCAGCGTCTGCTTCGTTCTCACCCAGCGCACACCTGCGTTCATGCGCAGCGGCCGACCCAGGAGGTCCGCTTCCGCATTGCCTTCGAGGTACACGCCGTACACTTCTTCTGCGATGCCGCCGACGCCTTGTCCGAACTGATCGCCGGTGCCGGATTCTGTCGGCACGAAGTCGTGGTAACCGATCGAGTCCATGACTCGGCCAATGTCGAGGATGGCGATGCCTGAGTAGCCCGCCGAGCTGTCGAACACGGATCCGAAGTCGGAGACAGGTGACGAGCGCATGTAGTTGCCGATGTTTGCGTAAGCATCGGACGGGAACAGATGATTCTCTTTCAGAGCCGTGTTGTTCCCGCCGCCGAAGAACTCGAGGTCTCGCGACGCCTCGTCGTAAGCAAGACCGAACTTGATGCCTGTGCGATCCGGCTCATCGCCAAGCGCGAAATCTGCGTGGAACCCCTTGGTTTCCGTCTCGCGGAAGTTGCGTTGGAAGCGAATCTGGTCGTTCTGGATGTCGTCCCATCTCCAACCGATATCCGCCCGTGAGATGTCGGCGGTGTAGTTGAACGTCGACACGTCCCCCAACGTTCTGAATTGGGCGGTCGTTGCCGGGCTCATGTAGAAGAAGTAAGGCTCGTCGCGCTCGAACTCGGATTCCGTGTAGCTTGCAGACAAGTTCATGCTGAACGTATCGGTGATGTTCCACGCGACGCTCGGCATGTAGCTGATGAAGTCGAAATCTTCTTGATACGCACGATGGCCGACCCACACGTGCGCGTTGTAGAGCGTACCGCTCGTGATGACTTGGTCCGAGTTTATCGTGAGGTTCTCGGGAATCCAGGCCGCGCCTAGATGCAGATAGTTGCGCCGACCCCAGTTGTTGGCCTCGACACGGTCGAAGCTGCGATCTGTTTCCGCGTACAGAACGTCGAATGCCACGTCGATGTCGTCGTTCGGCTTGAACTGGAACGACGCCAACGCGCTCGTCGCGTTGCGATCGCCGACCGTGTACACGCCGCGGCCGAGATACGGAAGGATGCCGCGGTCGAGCTCATCGCGAGTGAGGCCGGAGGTCGCGATTGGGTCGATCCTGTCGCCGACAGCCAACCCGAGCTCAGGGTGAGCCGCTACAAAGTCGGCCGTTGCATACGGGCTATACATGTAGTGGTTGCGGCCTGCCCACGCGCCGCTGGCATCGCAGCCAGAATTCGTATTCGTCGGATCCGTGTAATCCGTGACGCAGCCGTCCGAGTAACCGATCGTTTCATAGCCGTCGACACGAAAATCTTTTCGCCTCGTAACCACGCCGACGAGTACGCCGAAGCGATCGTTGAACGTGTTCGAATACACACCCGATATCGTGGGACTGACCTTCTCGTTAATTTCCGTGTACGCACCTTCGGCCGACAGGCGGAAGTTCTGCCCCGGATTGTCGAACGGGCGCATCGTTCGCAAGTTGACATAGCCAGACGTGCCGCCCTCGAGATGCGCCGCCGTAGGTGTCTTGGAGACCGCGAGACTGCTGAAGAGCTCCGTCGGGAAGATATCGAGATCGATCTCGCGATTGGAGTTCGTGCCTGTCATGTTGCCGTCGGCGGCGACGGCGATGTTGTTGCCGTTGAGGACAATCTTCGTGAAGCTCGGACCGAGACCGCGGACTGAGATTTGGCGGCCTTCGCCCGTGACATCGCGGGCGATTTTGACGCCAGGAATGCGATTGATCGATTCCGCGAGGTTTTGACTCGGCAGCTTGCCGATATCGTCCGCGAAAATGACTTCCCCGAAGCCGACGGACTCGCGCTTCGCGTTCGTCGAATTGAGCAGCGTACCGCGATAGCCAGTGACGACGATCTCATCGAGTTGAGCGTCGTCGCTGGCTTGCGCGTTGACGGTGCTGGCTCCGGCGAGCAGCCCCGCGATGCCAAGCCCTCCCGCCAGAATGCGTCGTGTCGTATTCATCCGGATCCCCCAAGCTTGTCGTGAATGTGCCGCGATGCTTGCGTGGTCCGGCCAGATTCTTATTCCCAAAGCGCAATCGCTCCGACGCCGAGTGCGCGACGGTGCGCGCAGTTGCGTCGGTATCCGGCCAGGACGCAGCTAAGTGGTCAGACCTCTGATAGGAAGAAGCCTGACCGCTGGCCCGGAGTGTATAGACATGTGCACTTGCGAGAAGCCTAATACCTGTGATCAATCGATAACGATTATGTTATGCCCCGCGGGAGAGCCGTGTGTTTCAGGCGGGCTAGGCCTAGCGGAGCCAGCCAGGATGGTCGAACTTCGTGCCGTACTCCTCCAACACGTGAGTGAGCTCCGGAATGGCATCTGCTTCGGGAGGTGCGCTTTTCAATCGATTTGCCGCGGTCAACATGCGCGCGATGAGCACATGCAAAGCCGCATCGGGTTCCGGCGGCAACTTGCAGTGCTCGATCATGAACGCCACTTCGCGTTCGACCGTCTGTGCCAACGCGAGTCCGCTCACGTGATCGAAGCTGCCGCTCTCGTGCGCCGGTAAGGCTTCGGCGACGGCGGCCTGCACGCGTGTCATAGCCTCGCGCAGCGGTGCATCCGTTGCCCAGAGCTCTCCTTCGGGTGGCGTCAGCACAGCGGAATGATCCGCGTGGTTCGTGTCGTACGCATGCGCGTTCGATGCTGTGTGAGGGTCCTCGGTGGGCCATTCGGATCCGCTGCAGCCTGCGAGCGTGAAGAGTGCAAACAAAGACACGGTGGCGAACACGGCGCGTGTTGAGACATTCATCGATTCGAGTCCTCCGGTTGAAACGCCCCGTTGAGCCGCAGTCGCCCCGCCCCTATCCAGGCTTTCCGTCGGTGCGCGGCTTGATCAGGATCGGCGCATAAATGAAAAGAAAGAGCGCGAAGGCCAACGTCCACGCCGCGCCAGCGATGCATACCGCCGTGATGTAGTACTCGGGCGGTGCGATGCTGCTGGAGACACGCGCCGCGACGCCGAGCGTCAACAGCACGTACGCGACCGTGATCGCTCGCGAAACAACGAGCGGGCGCCCTGTGTGGCCGAGCGACGCGCGCGTCATGACCGCAAGGATCATCGTGCCGAATACGCCGGCGGTAAGTGCGTGCTGCCATTTCGAGGCCCAGTCGAAGCCACC
>JBIQKP010000195.1:0-1921 GCA_044506405.1 Lysobacterales bacterium
GCATCGTGAAGTTCGTGACGAGCCCGAAGTATCGCGGCTGCCCTTTCATGAACGTGACCGCGGAGTTCGCGGATCCTCAGCATCCGGGGAGATTGGTCGCTCGCGAAATGATGGAAGAGCTGCGCCGACGCGTCCGCGCGCTCGTCGATCCGCTGAACGTGCGCGACCCGCAGGCGCTCACCGAGCAGATCGTGATGTTGATCGACGGCGCGTTCTCTTCAGCGCACATCTTCGGCAAAGAAGGACCGCACCTCTTTCTCGTCACGGCCGCCGATGCGCTCGTCGATGCGCAGCTTACGAAGAGCGAAGACAAGAAGCGCTGATCGCTGAACACTGCCCAGCATGTTCTGCAAGTGCGCACGGTCTCTGAGCAGGTGCGGCTCTTCCCCTCACTGCGCGCTACTGTGCGTCGTCCCCGCGAAGGGCGGGGATCCATCTGAACTTCGCGCAGATAGGAAATACGCTCGCAGAGACGCCTGCGAGAGAATCTTCCTGGAGATCGTTTCGCGCACTGATGCTTCGGAAGGCCTCGGCTCGCGAGCGCACGAAAGTATCAGCCTGCCTGATCCTCCCGCATCGCGGCGTCCAACTGCTCGCTCGCAGTCAGCCAGGCTTCTTCCGCAGTGCTGAGCTCTCGCTTCAACCGACCTTGAGTCTGTAGCAGCTCCTGCAGCCGCGCCTTCGCGGCGTGCTCATAAAGATCCGGCGCAGCAAGTTCGGTTTCGATCCGCGCGAGCTCATTCTGCAAGCGCGCCATCTCGCGCTCGAGCTTCGCAATCTCATTCTTGAGCGGACTCAACCGCGCGCGGCGTTCGGCCTCCTCACGCTTGCGCTGCTTGCGTTGCTCCGCGCTCGTCGGTGCCGCGGGTGCGATCGCCGCTTCTTCTTCCGCTTCGCGCGTCGTGAACCAGCGCGCGTAGTCGTCGAGGTCACCATCGAACGGTTGCGCGCGGCCTTGATCCACGAGAATCAACTCATCTGCGAACGCACGCAGCAGATGCCGATCGTGCGAGACGAGCACGACCGCCGCATCGAAATCTTGCAAGGCGACGGCGAGCGCCTGTCGCATCTCGAGATCGAGATGGTTCGTCGGCTCGTCGAGCAAGAGCAGGTTGGGGCGAAGGTAGCTCACGAGTGCGAGCACGAGTCGCGCTTTCTCGCCACCCGAGAACGGGCCGACCGGCTCGAACACGCGATCCCCGCTGAACCCGAATCCGCCTAAGAATGTGCGCAGCTCTTGCTCCGTCGCCCGTGCCGCGGCGTCACCGCCGAGCCGCTTCAGATGCCCGATTGGCGAATCGTCCGTTCGCAACTGTTCGAGCTGGTGCTGAGCGAAATAGCCGATGCGAAGATCGCGCGCTTCGGTGCGTTTGCCTTCCCGCGCTTCGAGCTCGCCGGCGAGCAGCTTCATTAGCGTCGACTTGCCCGCACCATTGCGCCCAAGTAGTGCGATGCGATCGCCGGGCTGAATCGTGAAGTTGATGGAGCTCAGCACGATGCGCTCGCCGTAGCCGACTGATTGCTTCTCGATCGTGAGGAGCGGGCGCGGCAGCTTCTGCGGCGGCAAGAACGTGAACTCGAACTGCGAGTCGACATGCGCGGGCGCGATGCGCTGCATCCGCTCGAGCGCCTTCATGCGGCTCTGCGCCTGACGGGCCTTGCTCGCTTTTGCACGGAAGCGTTCGACGAAGCTCATCATGTGCTTGATCTCGCGCTGCTGGCGCTCGTACATCGACTGCTGCTGCGCGAGCTGCGCCGCGCGCTGCTCTTCGAACGCGGAGTAGTTGCCCGTATAGATCTGCGCTTTGCCGTGCTCGAGATGCACGACCCGGCCGACGGTGCGGTCGAGGAACTCGCGATCGTGCGCGATCATGAGCAGCGTACCGGGATAGTTGCGCAGCCACCCTTCGAGCCAGATGAC